>CAYYXS010000031.1:0-58843 GCA_964475635.1 uncultured Rhodocyclaceae bacterium | reverse complement strand
CCATCGGCATCGGCCAGGGCTACAACGCCTACACGCCGATCCAGCTGGCGCAGGCCACCGCAGCCGTCGCCAACAACGGCGTGCTCTTCCGCCCGCACCTGGTGAAGTACATCGAGAACATCAACACCGGGGAGCGCACTCCCATCGAGCCGCAGCCGCTGCGCACCATCCCGCTCAAGCCGGCCCACGTCGAGATCATCAGGCAGGCGATGATCGGCGTGAACAAGGAAGGCACCGGCGCGCGCGCCTTCGCCGGGGCGGAATACGTTTCGGCCGGCAAAACCGGCACGGCCCAGGTGTTCAGCCTGAAGGGCGGCAAATACGAGCACGGCAAGGTGAGCGAGCGCCTGCGCGACCATGCCCTGTTCATCGCCTTTGCGCCGGCCGACCGGCCGACCATCGCCCTGGCGGTGCTGGTGGAGAACGGCGGCTTCGGTGCGCAGTCGGCCGCGCCGATCGCGCGCCAGGTGCTCGACTACTGGCTGCTCGGCAAGCTGCCCAAGGACGCAGCGCCCGAGTTCGAGGAGGAGGAGGAAGAAGGTGACTGAACTCGCCTTGCGTCCGCGCGAATGGCTGCAGCGCCTGGCCGCGCCCATCGACGCGGCCTTGCTGGCCCTGCTGGCCCTGCTGATCGGCTACGCCCTGCTTGTGCTGGCGAGCGCCTCGCCGGAGCGGCTCAACAGCCAGTTCGTCAATCTCGCCGTCGCGCTGGCGGTAATGCGGGTGGCGGCGCAGGTCCCGCCGCAGCGCCTGATGCACCTGGCGCTGCCGCTGTACGTGGCCGGCGTGCTGCTGCTGGTGGCCGTGGCCCTGTTCGGCGACGTCTCGAAGGGGGCGCGGCGCTGGCTCAACCTCGGCTTCATGCGCATCCAGCCTTCCGAGATCATGAAGATCGCCATGCCGCTGATGCTGGCCTGGTATTTCCAGAAGCACGAAGCCATGCTGCGCGCGCGGGACTGGATCGTCGCCGCACTGATCCTGCTGCTGCCCGTCGGGCTGATCGCCAAGCAGCCCGACCTCGGCACGGCGATCCTCGTGCTGGCGGCGGGTTTTTTCGTCATCTTCCTGGCCGGGCTTTCCTGGAAGGTGCTGGCCGCCTTGCTCTTCGGCGGTCTGGCCAGCCTGCCCTTCGCCTGGACGCTGCTGCACGACTACCAGCGAAGCCGCATCCTGACGCTGATCGATCCGGAGGCGGATCCCCTCGGCAAGGGTTTCCACATCATCCAGTCGACCATCGCCGTCGGCTCCGGCGGCATCCTCGGCAAGGGCTGGGGCAACGGCACGCAGACCCATCTGGAGTTCATCCCGGAGCGACACACCGATTTCATCTTCGCCGTGCTGTCGGAGGAATTCGGCCTGCTCGGCAACACCTTCCTGCTGGTGCTCTACGCCCTCGTCATCGGCCGCAGCCTGATGATCGCGGCAAACGCGCCGACCCTCTTCTCCCGCCTGCTCGCCGGCAGCATCACGCTGATCTTCTTCACCTATGCCTTCGTAAACATGGGCATGGTGAGCGGCATCCTGCCGGTGGTGGGCGTGCCGCTGCCCTTCGTCAGCTACGGCGGCACGGCGCTGGTGACGCTGTTCGCCGGCGTGGGCATACTGATGTCGATACACAAACATCGGATGCTTGTTCAAAAGTGAGGAGATCGGCCCGCCCCTCCCGGCCTCCCCTCGCGGGGAGGAGCCTGCTTGCTCGCTACGCTCGGTTATTTCGGGTCGCGACGAATGGGCGTGATCGCGCTTGTTCGCTCCGCGAACGTGCCGTCTCGCCTTGGGGCACCCCAGGAGTACTTCCTCAGGGTGGCTTCGCCAGCCCTTCAGGGCGCGGCCCGGCGGCGAGACTGCGCCATTCCTGTCTGGCAGCCATGGTCTTTTTGCTGGCCGGCTGCGGTTCGCAGCCGCCGCGTGTTGAGCAGGAAGGAAGCCCGCCGCCGGCCGGGGCGAAGCCGGCGCCGCAGAAGCCGTCATATGTACTCAAGCGCGGCGGCGGCTTCTACCAGGACGACGGTCCGGGCGACAGCGTACCGGACAACCTCGATGCGATCCCTGACGCACAGCCGCGGGCCGAACCGCTGCACCGCTTCGCCAACCGGCCGTATTCCGTACTGGGTCGGGACTATGTGCCGTCTCAGGAGCTGAAACCCTACAAGGCGCGCGGCATCGGCAGCTGGTACGGGCGCAAGTTCCACGGCCAGAAGACCTCCATCGGCGAGCCCTACGACATGTTCGCCATGACGGCGGCGCATCCGACGCTGCCCATTCCCAGTTACGTGCGGGTGACCAACCTCGCCAACGGAAAGGCGGTGGTGGTGCGGGTGAACGATCGCGGCCCCTTCCTGCACGACCGCGTGATCGATCTTTCCTATGCCGCGGCCTGGAAGCTCGGCTATGTCGGCAGCGGCAGCGCGCGGGTCGAGGTCGAAAGCGTGCTGCCGGGCGAGACGCCGGTGGCGGCGCCGCCGCCAGCGAGCGATCCCGTCGCCGGACTCGTCGTAGCGGCCGCGCCCGCCGAAGCGCCGCCCCTGCCCGCCGTGCAGGAGCTGCGCGGCACCTTCCTGCAGCTCGGCGCCTTCGGCAGCCAGGAGAATGCCGAGAGCTTTCGCGCGCGCATCCTCAGGCAGCTCGACTGGCTGACCGAAACCATCCACGTCCACGCCAGGGACGGCATGTTCCGCCTGCATCTGGGCCCCTACCGCGACGCGCAGGAAGCCGGCCGCATCGCCGGGCGCATCCGCGAAGCGCTGGCCTTCAAGCCGATCGTGGTTCAGCGCTGACGTATAATCCCACTCCCTTCCGAGGTTACAACCGCATGAAGTTCCTTGCTTTTCTGTTCGCCATCGCCTTTCCGGCCCTGTCATGCGCACAGATCCTGCCGCAGGCGCCCACCGTGGCGGCGAAATCCTGGCTGCTGATGGACTATTCGACCGGCCAGGCGCTGGCTTCCTACAACCCGGACGAGCGGGTCGAGCCGGCCTCGCTGACCAAGCTGATGACCGCCTATATCGTGCTGGGCGCGCTGCGCGAGAAGAAACTCGCGCCGGCGCAGGCCGTGCCGGTGTCGGAGCGCGCCTGGAAGGCGTCGGGCTCGCGCATGTTCATCGAGCCGAAGCGCCCCGTCACGGTGGACGAGCTGCTGCACGGACTGGCGATCCAATCGGGCAACGATGCCTGCATCGCGCTGGCGGAAGCCGTTGCGGGCACGGAGGAGTCCTTCGTCCAGATGATGAACCGCGAAGCGCAGCGCCTCGGCCTGAACAGCACGCATTTTGCCAACTCGACCGGCCTGTCCGATCCGCGGCACTACTCGACGGCGCGCGATCTCGGCGTCCTGGCGGCGGCGCTGATACGCGACTTTCCCGAGCACTATCCGCTCTACGCCCAGCGCGAATACACCTACAACCGCATCAGCCAGGCCAACCGCAATCGCCTGCTCTGGCTCGATCCGGCGGTGGACGGCGTCAAGACCGGGCACACCGAGAATGCCGGCTACTGCCTGATCGCCTCGGCCAAGCGCGGCCCGCGCCGCCTCCTGTCGGTGGTGATGGGCACGGCTTCGGACGGCATGCGCAGCCAGGAATCGCAGAAGCTGCTCAACTTCGGCTTCCAGTACTTCGACGCCGTGAAGCTGTATGCCAAGGACCAGGCCGTCTCCCAGCTCAAGGTGTGGAAGGGCGCGCAGAACACCGTGAAGGCCGGCTTTCTCGACGATTTGACGCTCTCGCTGCCCAAGGGCAAGGCGGAGAAGATCGAGGCCAGCTTGACCAGCAACCAGCCGCTGCTGGCGCCGGTGCAGAAGGGGCAGCGCGTCGCCGTCCTGAAGCTCGTGCTCGACGACAAGCCGTTCGGCGAATACCCGGTGGTGGCGCTGGAGACCGTGCCGGTGGCGGGCATGTTCGGCCGCGCCTGGGACACCCTGCGCTTGTGGTTCCAATGACGGCCCACCCCCCATCCCCCGCCCCGAGGGCGGGGGTGACGAAGGTTCGCAATCCTGCGGAGTGCTCCATGTCATTGGCTGCGCCTCCTTGGGTCGGCCCGGCGGAGGCGCGATGAGTACGGTCTATCTCAACGGCCGATTCATGCCGGTCGCCGAGGCAATGGTCCCGGCGATGGATCGCGGCTTCCTTTTCGGCGACGGCGCCTACGAAGTGATCCCGGTGTATTCGCGGCGGCCCTTCCGCCTGGCCGAGCACCTCGCCCGCCTGCAGCACACGCTCGACGGCATCCGCCTGGCGAATCCCTGTCGCGACGACGAGTGGGCGCGGCTGATCGGCGAGGTCGTCGCGCGCAATGCCGGCGAGGACCAGTCGGTGTACCTGCAAATCACCCGCGGCGCCGACACAAAGCGCAATCACGCCTTCCCGGCGCAGGTGACGCCGACGGTGTTCATCCTGTCCGAGCCGCTCCTCACTCCGCCGCCGGCGCAGCGGGAGAGCGGCATCGCTGCCGTCTCCTCGCCGGACCTGCGCTGGCTGCGCTGCGACCTGAAGACCACCTCGCTGCTGGCCAACTGCCTGCTGCGCCAGATGGCGGTGGAGGCCGGCTGCATCGAGACCCTCCTGTTCCGCGACGGCTTCATGACCGAAGGCGCCGCCTCCAACATCTTCGCCGTCAAGGACGGCGTGCTGCTGGCGCCGCCGAAGAACCATCTCATGCTGCCCGGCATCACCTACGACGTCGTGCTGGAGCTGGCCGCCGGCCACGGCCTGGCGGCCGAAGTGCGGCCGGTAACCGAAGCCGAGGTGCGCGGCGCCGACGAATTGTGGATGACCTCGTCCACCAAGGAAGTGCTGCCGATCGTCCGGCTCGACGGCCAGCCGATCGGGGCCGGAAAACCCGGCCCGGTTTTCGCGCAGATGTACGCCTGGTACCAGGATTTCAAGCAGACGGTGATGCGCTCCGGTGAGTGAAGAATCGCTTCTGCAGTTTCCTTGCGAGTTCCCCGTCAAGATCATGGGGCCGCGGCAGGACGGCTTCGCCCAGGCGGTGCTGGAAGTGGTGCTGCGCCACGCGCCGGACTTCGACGCCGCCGCCATGGAAATGCGATCCAGCGGAAAGGGCAACTACCTCAGCCTCACCTGCACCGTGCGCGCCGTCTCGCGCGAACAGCTCGATGCCCTCTACCGCGAGCTGACGGCGCATCCGCTGGTGAAGATCGTCCTGTGAGCGGGATCGTCATCAACCGTATCGGCCGGACTGACTTTGTGCCGACTTGGCAGGCCATGCAGCGCTTCACCGCCGAAAGGCATGCACTGACACCCGATGAGATCTGGCTCACCGAGCACCCGCCGGTGTTCACCCTCGGCCAGGGCGGCAAGCCGGAGCACCTGCTGCGCGATGTCGGCATCCCGGTGGTAAAAATCGACCGCGGCGGCCAGATCACCTACCATGGCCCCGGCCAGGCGGTGGCCTATCTGCTGGTCGACCTGACGCGGCGCGGCCTCAGGGTGCGCGAGCTGGTCACGCGCATCGAGCAGGCGGTGCTCGATCTGCTCGCCGGCTACGGCCTGGCGGGCGAGCGCGTCGCCGGCGCGCCGGGCGTCTATGTCGGCGGCGCCAAGATCGCCGCCCTCGGCCTGCGCGTGAAGCGGGGCTGCTGCTACCATGGCGTGGCGCTCAACGTGGACATGGAACTCGCGCCGTTTTCGGCGATCAACCCCTGCGGCTACCCCGGCCTGGAAGTCACCCAGCTGCGCGCGTTCGGCGTCACCGACGACTGGCAGGCAGCCGGCGACAAACTACTGGCCCAACTGGAAAGGCAGATCGAACAGTGAGCAGCGAAAAACAGAAGGGCGAGGCCAAGACCGCGCGCATCCCGATCAAGGTGGTGCCGGCCGCCGCGCCGCTGAAGAAGCCCGCCTGGATCCGCGCCCGCGCCGGCAACAGCCAGGCGCGCTTCGGCGAGGTCAAGCGCATCCTGCGCGAGGCGGCCCTGCACACCGTCTGCGAGGAGGCCTCCTGCCCCAACATCGGCGAGTGCTTCGGCCACGGCACCGCCACCTTCATGATCCTCGGCGACCTGTGCACGCGGCGCTGCCCCTTCTGCGACGTCGGCCACGGCAAGCCCCTGCCGCCCGACGCCGGCGAGCCGGCGCACCTGGCGCAAACGGTGGCGGCGATGCGGCTCAAATATGTCGTCATCACCAGCGTCGACCGCGACGACCTGCGCGACGGCGGCGCCCAGCATTTCGCCGAGTGCATCCGCGCCGTGCGCGCGGCCTCCCCGGAGACGCGCATCGAGATCCTCGTGCCCGACTTCCGCGGCCGTCCGGACGCCGCACTGGACATCCTCTCGGCCACCCCGCCGGATGTCTTCAACCACAATCTGGAAACCGTGCCGCGGCTCTACCGGCAGGCGCGCCCCGGCGCCGACTACGCGCATTCGCTGCGGCTTCTCGCCGCCTACAAGGCGCGCAATCCGGGCATCCCGACCAAGTCCGGCCTGATGGTCGGGCTGGGCGAGACCGACGAGGAGATCCTCGCCGTCATGCGCGATCTGCGCGCCCACGGCGTGGACATGCTCACCGTCGGCCAGTATCTGGCGCCCTCCGCCCACCACCTGCCGGTGCTGCGCTACGTGCACCCCGACGTCTTCGCGATGTTCGGGCGCGAGGCGCAGGCCATGGGCTTCGCCCACGCCGCCTGCGCGCCGATGGTGCGCTCCAGCTACCACGCCGATCTGCAGGCGCATCTGGCCGGCGTGGCCTGAAGGATGTCGTCCACGCTCAACCCGCCGCAGCAGGAAGCGGTGAAGTACCTCGACGGCCCGCTGCTGGTGCTGGCCGGCGCCGGCTCGGGCAAGACGCGCGTCATCACGCAGAAGATCGCCCATCTCGTCGAGCGGCGCGGCTACCAGCCCGAGCAGATCGCCGCCATCACCTTCACCAACAAGGCGGCGAAGGAGATGCGCGAGCGGGCGCGCCAGCTCCTGCCCGGCCGGCCGCTCAATGCGCTCAACGTGTGCACCTTCCACGCGCTGGGTGCGCGCATCCTGCGCCAGGAGGCGAAGGCCCTCGCCCTCAAGCCGCGCTTCTCCATCTTCGACGCCGCCGACTGCGCGGCGGTCATCGCCGAGCTGGCGAAGGAGGCCGACAAGGCGAGACTCAGAGCCCTGCAGTGGCGCATCTCCGGCTGGAAGAACGCCCTCGTCGAGCCGCACGGGGCGGCTTCGCTGGCCGAGGACGAACTCGGCCTCGCCGCCGCGCGGCTCTACGGCGACTATGAAAAAGCCCTGCGCGCCTACCAAGCGGTGGACTTCGACGACCTGATCCGCCTGCCGGTGCGGCTGTTCGAAGCCGAGGCCGACGTGCTGCTGCGCTGGCAGGGCAGGCTGCAGTACCTGCTGGTCGACGAATACCAGGATACCAACCGCAGCCAGTACCGCCTGATGCGCCTCATCGCCGGCGCGCGCGCCGCCTTCACCGCCGTGGGCGACGACGACCAGGCCATCTACGCCTGGCGCGGCGCCGATGTGGAAAACCTCCGTATCCTGCAGACTGACTTTCCGCAGCTGAAGGTGATCAAGCTGGAGCAGAACTACCGCTCGACGACGCGCATCCTGAAGGCCGCCAACGCGCTGATCGGCAACAATCCGAAGCTGTTCGAGAAGCGCCTCTGGTCGGAGCACGGCCATGGCGAGGCCATCCAGGTCAGCGTCGCGCGCGACCACGAGCAGGAGGCCGAGCAGGTCGTCATGAAACTGATGGCGCACCGCTTCGAGCATCGCGGCAAGTGGGGCGACTACGCCATCCTCTATCGCGGCAACCACCAGGCGCGCGTCTTCGAGCAGCAGCTGCGCAACCAGAAGATTCCCTATGCGCTGTCCGGCGGCCAGTCCTTTTTCGACAAGGCCGAGATCAAGGACCTCATCGCCTGGCTGCGCCTCGTCGCCAACGGCGACGACGACCCGGCCTTCATCCGCGCCGCCACCACACCGCGCCGCGGCATCGGCGCCACCACGCTGGAGGGGCTGGGGCGCCTGGCCGGCGTGCGCCACGCCTCGCTCTTCGCCGCCGCCTTCGACGAGGCGGCGGCCGGCTACCTCAACCCGCGCCAGCTCGAAGCCGTGCGCGAGTTCGGCGCGCTGGTCAACAAGCTGGAGTGGCGCGCGAGCCGCGAGCCGGCCGGGCAGGTGCTGGAGGATTTCCTGCGCGCCATCGCCTACGAGGCCTGGCTGTTCGACAGCTGCGACCCGCGCGAGGCCGAAACCAAGTGGGCCAACGTGCGCGACTTCGTCGACTGGCTGTCGAAAAAGGGCGAGGAGGAGAACAAGACCCTGCTGGAGCTGACGCAGACCGTCGCCCTGATCTCCATGCTCGACAAATCGGAAGACAAGGGCGACCAGGTGCAGCTCGCCACCCTGCATGCCGCCAAGGGCCTGGAGTTCAGGCACGTCTTCCTGGTCGGCGTCGAGGAGGGCTTCCTGCCGCACCGCGAATCGATCGAGGCCGGCACGGTGGAGGAGGAGCGCCGCCTGATGTACGTCGGCATCACCCGCGCCGAGCGCAGCCTGACGGTTTCATACTGCGAACGGCGCAAGGCCGGCAAGGACTGGCGCGAGTGCGAACCCTCGCGCTTCATCGCCGAGATGGGCGACGATCTGAAGGTGACCGGCGGCAAGGCCGCCGGTCCGGCCGACCGCGCCTCGGGCACGGCACGCCTGGCGCAGATGAAGGCGCTGCTGGCGGGCGCGGGAAAAGGCTGAAAAGTCAGCCTGCGCGGTACGGCGAGCGGAACCGCCTCGTGCCGCGCCTACTTCGCCGCCCTGGCTGCGGCGTTTTCCTTGAAGCTGGCGCCCGATTTGTTCGCCATCCAGGCGACCACGCGCGCGAACTCGGCATCGGACACATCCGCGCCTCCCCTGGGCGGCATGGCGCCCTTGCCCTTGATGCCCGAGGCAGCCAGCTTCTCCAGGCCGACGCCGATGCGCGGCGCCCAGGCGGCCTTGTCGCCCGTCTTGGGCGCGCCGGCCACCCCGCTGTCGTGGCAGGCGGCGCAGACGGCCTTGTAGATTTCCTCGCTGCCCTTGGCTGCCCCGCTGCCGCCGCTTGCGCCGCCGGCGAGGGACACCTGCGCCATCGGCTGGATGCGCCGCATCACGGCCTCTTCGCCCAGGTCTCCGACGGGCTTGCCGCCGAGCAGCTTGGCGATGAAGAACCCGGCAACCGGGAGGATCAGCGCCGCGGCCAGCGCCACGGCGACGAGGGCCGGCGAGCCGCACAGCCCGCCGCATGGTTCGTTCCTGTCGGACATGCTTGTCTTCCTCGCGTCTGGAATGCGCCGATTATAACCGGCCGGATTGGACGCTAGAGGGGAAAACCGCTATCCTGTTGGCCCTCGCGCCCGTAGCTCAGCTGGATAGAGTACTGCCCTCCGAAGGCAGGGGTCGGACGTTCGAATCGTCTCGGGCGCGCCAGTTCCTCTATATCTCCGGCCCGCCCCGGCGCGGCCAGGACACGAGCATCTTCACGAGTTCGACCTGACGCCTGGCGCCGCACTTGTCCATGGCGGACCTCAACTGGCTGCGCACCGTGTTGATGCTGACGTCGAGGCGACGGGCGGCCTCGGGCAGGGTGGAATGCGCCAGCAGGGCGGACAACAGGCGAGTTTCCGCCGGGGAGAAGCCGTGCAGCGCGGCGAAATCCCGCACGTTCGCCTCCACCGGGGCCGCCGGGTCGTGGATCAGGAAGGCCCGGCTGGGCCGCCTTGCGTCGGCCGGCGAGCCGGCCGGCGACGGCATATCGACACGCATCAGCCACAAGTCCGGCTTGCCGGAAGGGCGCGGGATTTTCAGCGCGGAACCGGAGGCCGGCTCCTCCCGCAGCAGGCGGTCCAGGCGGGTCTGCAGACGGACCGCGCCCGTCCGCAGCCGGCCTTTCTCGATCGCGAGGCCGTCCCCGCCGGACAGCAGATGCGTCAGAGACCGGTTGGCGAAAACGACGTTGCCGGCCATGTCGGTGAGCGCCAGCGCAGGCAGAAGAATGTCCGCCGCCTCACGGCTGATGAGCAGTCTCTGTTCCAGGTCGGCGATGCGGAAGCCGATCCGGACCGCCTCGGCCAGGTGGGGCAGGAGCATCGCCATCAGGGCCTTGTCCCGTTCCTCGAACAGGGGCCTGTCGTGGGAGCGGTATACGGCGATGTTCACCCGCGGCATGCCGGCTTCGCCGCCGCCATGCAGCACGCCGGCACAGAGGTCGCGTATGTCCTGCGGTGCCAGGAATTCCCGGTAGAACTCGGACTTGAGAAAGGTCCGGTCATCGACGAGATCGCGGCCGCTGACGGCCCGGCCGGGCACCCAGACGTCGAGGGCATGGGCCCGCTGCATCCAGATGTCGTGGGCATGGTAGTGCTCGACATAGCGCTGCTTCGCCTCGGGGGCGATGCGATAGCCGACCCACAGGCCCCGCTGGTCCGGGGCGGCCTGATGGGAAAAGATCAGTCCGCAGGAAGCGCCGAGCAGTTCGGCCACGGCGCCCAGGGCTTGCGGCCACTTGTCCGCATCGCTTGCCGCCGCGTAGAGGCAAGGCAGCACGACGGCTGCCCTTGCGGCATCGGCAGCCGCCGGTTTCCCGTTTTTCATGGTCTTCCCGTGAATGGCCGCAGTCGCGCGCCGCAGCCTTGGTGTGTTTCCGTGAGACTTTAGGCCGCGGGGCCGCCGCGGTCAATCCGTTCCGGCTGCGCCAGGTTGCCGCGGATTGCGTTGAGCAGGCGGTCCCGGATGGGATTCGGGTCGTCGAGCGCCGCCTTCTGCTGCAAGGACAGAAGATCGGCGGCCAGGTCGGCGGCATCGATCCGGCTGGCGAGTGCGACGGCGATGATGGACGAGGTCTGCTCCCAGGCCTGCACCAAATCCACCAGTGCGCCGCGCAAGAAGCCCGATTCGCGCAGCCGCCTATCGAATTCTTCCGGCTCCATGACCCCCTCTCGTCGAATGAGGGGATTGTATATCAGGATACGCAAGGGTTACGACCTGTTTTATTGCAGCTGCGAGAAAGGCGCAAGTCTTGGCCGATTCGCGGCGTCGCGCAGCATCGTCTCCTCTGCTAATCTCGGGTTCCCGCAGGTTCGCGCAGGAGGACGCATGAAAGCATCCAGGGTCGCCGCCATCGTCCTCGGCGGCATCGTTGCCCTGCCGGCTGCCGCGGTCATCCTTATCGCGGCCGCCTTCGACGCCAGCCAGTGGAAGGGCGAGATCGCCCGGCTGGTGCAGGATAAGATGCAGCGCAGCCTGAAGATCGAAGGCGAGCTATCGCTCTCTCTGTTTCCGGACATCGGCGTGCGGCTGGGCCGGACCACGCTGTCCGAACACCGGAGCGAGCAGGTCTTCGCCTCGCTCGAGAAGGGACGCATTTCGCTGCGCCTGCTGCCGCTGCTGACGGGACGGGTGGCGGCGGACACGGTCGAGCTCGACGGCCTCAAGGCCCGGCTGGTGCGCTTCAAGGACGGCCGCCTGAACATCGACGACCTGCTGGCGAGGGACGACAGGGCGCCGCCGCCCCGCTTCGACATCGCCGGCGTGAAGCTGGCCAACGGCGAGCTGGCCTGGCGCGACGAGGTGACCGGCGCGGCGCTGACGATCGTCGGCCTCACCCTGGCCGCCGGCCGCCTGGCGAATGCCGCGGCGGACACGTTCGACCTGTCGGCGCGGCTGGCCGGCAACAATCCGGGGATCGCAGCCCAATTCAAGGCTGCCGGCCAGTACCGCTATGACCTCGACCTGAAAAGCTATGGCGGCGCAAAGCTCGACCTGCGTCTGACCGGCGACGTGGCGGACCTGAAGGCGCTGGAGCTGGGCCTGACCGCGGCCATGCTGCAGTTCGACGCCGCGAACGGCTTGGCCGCCGACAGCCTGCAGCTGACGGCGAAGGGCGGAAGCGCGTTCGAGGCGAAGCTCGCCCTGCCGTACCTGGCGGCGAAAAGTCAGTCCCTGCAGAGCGGCGGGCTGGTGCTCGACTTCGCTGCGCGGCAGGGGGAGACGACGGTACAGGGCCGTCTCGCCTCGGCCCTGTCGGCCGACCCGGAGAAGCAGACCGTCGAGCTGCCGGCCATCAGCGGCGAGCTCGCCGTGGCCCATCCGCAGCTGCCCATGGGGCGCGTCAGGCTGCCGCTCGCCGGGGGGCTGCGCGCCGACATCGGCGGCCAGGCCGCAACCCTGCATGCCCACAGCCAGTTCGACGGGAGCAGGATCGCCGCCAGGGTGGACATCTCGCATTTCAGCCCGCTGGCGCTGGGCTTCGACCTCGACATCGACAGGCTGAACGTGGACAAGTACCTGCCGCCGAAGGGCGCGGCTGCAGGGGAAAAGGCCCCGGAGAAACCGATCGGGTTCCCGGCGCTGATGGGCCTCAACGCCAGCGGCACGGTGAAGATCGGCCAGCTGCAGGCAGCCAACGTCAAGGCCGGCAACGTGCGTCTGGAGGTCAGGGCCGCCAACGGCAAGCTGGACGTCGGGGCCGCCGGCGCTGCGGCGGCTATGAAGTAGGATCGATTCAGATCTCGGACTTTTTTTTCAGCAATCGCGGGAGCACCGCCCCGGCTGCGCCCTGCAGCGCAAAGTGGGCGTGGCGCGTCAGCGAGGTTTCTCCGGATTGATTTCCACCGCCGTGGCGCCGGCCGAGCGGGCGCGCTGGTGCAGGCTGTCGATGTTCTGCGTCACCAGGGTGAATTTCTCGAAGCGCTTCTCCAGCGCGGCCAGGGCGGCATGGCCGGGATTGGGCCGCACTCCGGCGATGTTGGCGCGGCGCGCGGCATACCATTCCATTCCCCCACCAGCTTCGGATTGCGCGCAAAGCCTTCCGGCGTCGCCAGTTCCTGCGGGATGACGATATCCATGCGCAAGCTCGGCAAGTCATCGAGTTGCCCATGCTAACATTCCCGCCCTATGGATTTCACCCTGCTGCTGCACGCCCTCATCCTCGGCGCGGTCGAGGGCTTCACGGAGTTTCTGCCCGTCTCCTCGACCGGCCACCTGATTCTCGCCGGCGACCTGCTCGGCTTCAACGACGAGCGCGGCAAGCTCTTCCACATCGTCGTGCAGACCGGCGCCATCCTGGCCGTGTGCTGGGAGTACCGCGTGAAGATCGCGGCCGTATTGGGCGGCCTGGGCAGCGACCGCGGCGCGCAGCGCTTCGTCGCCAATCTCGCCATCGCCTTCCTGCCGCTGGCGGTGCTTGGCCTGCTCTTCGGCAAGGCGATCAAATCGCACCTGTTCCGGCCCGTGCCGGTGGCGCTGGCCTTCATCCTCGGCGGCGTCTTCATCCTCTGGGCCGAGCGGCGGCGCCATGTCATCCGCTTCGAGTCGGTGGACGACCTGCGCTGGCAGGACGCCCTCAAGCTCGGCCTGGCCCAGGCCTGCGCCCTGATCCCCGGCACCTCCCGCTCGGGCGCCACCATCATCGGCGGCCTGTTCTTCGGCCTGTCGCGCAAGGCGGCGGCGGAGTTCTCCTTCTTCCTCGCCATCCCGACGCTGTTCGCCGCCACGGCCTACCAGCTGTGGAAGGAGCGGCATCTCCTCAGCGGCGACGACCTGGGCATGTGGGCGGTCGGCTTCGTCTCCGCCTTTATTTCCGCCTTCCTCTGCGTGCGCTGGCTGCTGCGCTACATCAGCACGCACGACTTCACGGTTTTTGCCTGGTATCGCATCGCCTTCGGCCTCGTCGTGCTCGGCACGGCGTACACCGGGATGGTGGACTGGACGCAGTCATGAATGACCTGCATGACCTGACGCTCATCCTGCAGTCGCGCTTTCCGATCGTGGTTATCGAAACCCACGAGGAGCCGCGCGTGTTGGCCCTGCTCGAGCAGGCGGCCAACCTGGAGAACTGGGCGCTGTTCGTCTGGAGCATCGCCGACGGCCTGCGCCGCAGCAACAACACGCAGCCGATCACGCAGACCTACGAGTTTCTCGACGCCCTGCGCCATATCGACAAGACGCCGCAGAACGGCCTGTATGTCCTGCTCGACGCCCACCCCTACCTGGACGATCCGGTCAACGCCCGCCTGATCCGCGAAATCGCGATGGAGCACGGCAAGTCGGCCCGCACCCTGGTGCTGGTCAGCCCGCGCCTCGATCTGAATGCCGAGCTGGCCCGCATGAGCGCGCACTTCAAGCTCTCGGTGCCCGACCTGGCGGCAATCCAGGCGCTGCTGCGCGAGGAGATGCAGCTCTGGCAGCAGCAGGGCGGCGGCGGGCCGGTGCGCGGCGAGAAGGAGGCGCTGCACCTGCTGGCGCGCCACCTGACCGGGATGGCGCTCGACGACGCCCGCCGCCTGGCGCGCCAGGCCGTCCGCGACGACGGCCTGATCACCCGCCAGGACGTCGAGCGCGTGCTGCGCTACAAGTACGATGCGCTGGGCGCCGGCAGCGTGCTGAGCCTGGAGCTCGACACCGCCAGCTTCGCCCAGGTCGGCGGCGTGAAAAAGCTCAAGCACTGGCTCGAACTGCGCCGCGAAGTCTTCGTCGGCCCTGCGCAGGCCGGCCTGCAGGCGCCGAAGGGCATCATGCTGCTCGGCGTGCAGGGCAGCGGCAAGAGCCTGGCCGCCAAGGCGGTGGCCGGCGCCTGGGGCGTGCCCCTGCTGCGGCTGGACTTCGCCACGCTCTACAACAAGTTCTTCGGCGAGACCGAGCGCAACCTGCGCGAGGCGCTGGCCTCGGCCGAGGCGATGGCGCCCTGCGTGCTGTGGATCGACGAAATCGAGAAGGGCCTCGCCAGCGATTCTTCCGGCGGCACCGACGGCGGCGTCTCCCGCCGCGTGCTCGGCACCCTGCTCACCTGGCTGTCCGAGCGCAAGGGCCGCGTCTTCATCGTCGCCACGGCCAACGACATCGAGCAATTGCCGCCCGAGCTGATCCGCAAGGGGCGGCTGGACGAGATCTTCTTCGTCGATCTGCCGGACGCGCCGACGCGTGCCGAGGTTTTCGCCATCCACCTGTCGAGGCGCGAGCTGAAGGTCGCGGGCTTCGATCTCGATGCCCTGGCAGCGGCGACGGAAGGTTTCTCCGGCGCCGAGATCGAGCAGGCGGTGGTGTCTTCGCTCTACGAAGCGCATGCGCGACAGCAGCCGCTCGACCTGGCGCTGCTGCTGGCGGAAGTCGGCCGCACGCGCCCGCTCTCCGTGGTGATGGCCGAGCGGGTGGCCGCGCTGCGCGAATGGGCGGCCGAGCGCACCGTTCCGGCGAATTGAGCCGTGATTATTTATCTGCACGGCTTCCGTTCCTCGCCGCAGTCCAACAAGGCGCAGCGGCTGAAGGCGCACATGGCGGCACGCGGGCTTGGCCACCTGTTCTGGTGCGAACAGCTGCCGCCGTCTCCGCGCGCAGCGATTGCCCTGGCCGAGCAGCGGATCGCGGCGGCGGCCGGCCCGGTGACGGTGGTGGGCAGTTCGCTCGGCGGCTATTACGCGACGCATCTCGCCGAGCAGCATCGTCTGCGCGCGGTGCTGGTCAACCCGGCGGTGGTGGCCCACCTCTCGCTCGCCGAACTCGTCGGGCCGCAGACCAACCTCTACAGCGGCGAGGCCTTCGACTTCAGGCCGGAATACATCGAGGAGCTGCGTGCCATCGAGGTGCCGCGGATTTCCCGCCCGGAGGATTTCCTGCTGCTGGCTGAAACCGGCGACGAGGTGCTGGACTATCGCCGGGCGGTGGCGAAATACGCCGGCTGCCGGCAGGTGGTGCTGGAAGGGGGCGGCCACAGCTTCACACGCTGGGACGAGCATCTCGACACCGTTCTTGAATTTGCCGGACTGAAATGAAAGGCGACGACACGGATCGGACGGATTGAAACGGATTCGACGGATAGAGCCACTCCCGAAAATCCGCGCCCATCCGTAGAATCCGCGTTACGCCTTGCTTAAATTCAGAAAACGCCGTTCAAAGGAGCAATGGAAATGACCCCCGAATTTGCCTGGGCAGTTGCCGGTCTCTTGTTGATTACCCTGGAATTGCTGAGCGGCACGTTCTACCTGCTGGTGTTCGGGGTTGCTGCACTGGCGGGTGCGCTGACCGCCTATCTGGGGGGAGATTTCTGGCTGCAGTGTCTTTTGAGCGGTGCCGCCGCAATATTGGGGACGTATCTGGTGCGCTGGTGGCGCGCAGGCCATTCGCAGGAAGCTGCGGGATCGAACGATCTGGATCGTGGCCAAATCGTGGTCATGGAGTCATGGATCGACCGGTCCGCCGGCCTGGCGCGCGTAAAGTATCGCGGCGCCACGTGGGATGCGCGTGTCGAGGGCGAATTCAAGGATGGAGAGGTCCTGTGTATTCGCGGCCAGGAAAATGGCGTTCTTTACGTTGGCGTCAATCGCCCGCAATAAATCTCGGGCTTGTCTCATAAGGGGGACCGCATGTTCATCAAGCTTCTTGTCATCGTAATACTGGCTGTTGCGCTTTCGTTTACCCCGATGTCCGGGTTCGCGGTTCCGGCCTTTGTGCTGGCCGCAATCGTGGCTTTTGTGATTGAAAGCGTGCGCATCGTGCCGCAGCAAAACGCCTGGGTCGTTGAGCGCCTGGGCAAGTTTCACGCCGTCCTCGAACCTGGCCTGAGCCTTATAGTGCCTTTCTTCGATCGCATCGCCTACAAGCATTCGTTGAAGGAAGTGCCCCTTGATGTTGCGGAGCAGGTCTGCATCACCCGGGACAACACACAGCTCGCGGTGGATGGCATCATCTATTTTCAGGTTGTCGATGCCAGGTTGGCTTCTTACGGCACCTCCGATTACGTGCTGGCGATTTCCCAGCTGGCACAAACCACCTTGCGTTCGGAGATCGGCAAGATGGAGCTCGACAAGACTTTCGAAAGCCGGGATGAAATCAACAAGCTGATCGTCTCCACGCTTGACGATGCCGGCCGCACCTGGGGCATCAAGGTGCTGCGTTACGAGATCAAGAGCCTGACGCCGCCGGAGACGATCCTGCGCGCCATGCAGGCGCAGATTACCGCCGAGCGGGAAAAACGCGCCGTGATCGCCAAATCCGAGGGGCAGCGCCAGGAAGAGATCAACATTGCCGAAGGTGAGAAGCAGGCGGCGATCCTGACGTCGCAAGGGGCAAAGGAAGCTGCAATCAATCGTGCCCAGGGCGAGGCCATCGCCGTCACCACGGTCGCCACTGCCACCGCCGATGCGGTCACCGTGATCGCCAGGGCGCTGACCGCGGAAGGGGGCGCGCAGGCCGCCAACCTGAAAGTGGCCGAGCTCTATGTCAGCGCCTTTGGCAACCTTGCCAAGGCCGGAAACACCCTGATCGTTCCGGCGAATCTCACCGATGTCGCGACCATGGTGTCGGGCGCGATGACAGTGCTGGACAAAACCCGCCGGCCTGCCAGCGGGCCGTAATCCCGGTGCCGATGACCTGCTTTTTGTAACCGGATGCAGTCGAAGCTATTTGTTTCGGTTCATCATGTTTATGCGGGTGAGGGTGCCCGCATAAACTCATTATCATGAGTGCGTTCGATTCCAACCGCCACAAGCGCGAAGAACGCGCCGGCTACAACCTGATCGCGGCGCGCTATGCCGAGAGCGCTGCCCTGCGCGCCGGCCTGAATGCCGCCCTGCTCGAAGCTGCCGACCTGAAGCCCGGACAGCGCGTGCTGGATCTCGCCAGCGGACCGGGGGTGCTGGCGCGCGAGGCGGCCATGAAGGTTCCCGGCGGCTTGGTAGTGGCGAGCGATATCGCCGAACAGGCGCTGGCCGAGGGACGCCGCCGTGCCAGTAAAGACAACCTCTTATTCGCCGCCGCCGATGCCGAGCGGCTGACTTTCCGCGACGCCGCCTTCGACCGCCTGCTGTGCGGCCTCGGCCTGATGTTCTTTCCGGACGCGCCGCGAGCCCTGGCGGAAGTGCGCCGCGTGCTGAGGCCGGGCGGCCTCGCCGTATTCTCGGTATGGGGCGAGGAAGCGCGGGCGCCGCTGGTGGCCTGCGCCCTGCAATGCATCCGCCGCATCCTGCCGCCGCCCAGGGCCGAGCGCCTGTCGCCGTTCCGCTTCGGCGAGCAGCGCCTGCTGCGGCAAACCTTGGAGACAGCAGGATTCGAGAATGTCGAACTGCATGTCCACATTCTCAGCTGCGCCTTCGACTCGCCCCAGGCCTACTGGCAGGCCTTCCGCGACCTGGCCGGCGGGGCTGCGGCGGGGCTGTCCCGGCTGCCCGAGGCAATGCTGGCGCGGCTGGGCGAGGAAGTGGCGCGGGAACTGGCGCCTTGCCGGCAGGAAGATGGCTACGTGGCGCAGAGCGAGGTGCTGATAGCTGTAGCCCATCGGGTATAATTTCGCCTCGTCCCCCCCTGCTTCCCGCAATTCCCGATGAATGTCCTGTTTGAAGAGGACGGCGCCTTCAAGGCCGGCACCGTGCTCGCCGACAACACGACCTCGCTCCAGGTCGAAACCAGCACCGGCAAGCGCGTCAAGGTGAAGGCCGCCAACGTGCTGCTGCGCTTCGCCCAGCCGGCGCCGGGCGAACTGGTCGAGCGGGCCGAAACGGATTCGGAAGGCATCGAGCCCGAGTTCCTCTGGGAAGTCTGCAGCGAGGGCGAGTTCGGCTTCGAGGATCTGGCGCGGGACTATTTTGGTCACGCCCCGCAGCCGGTCGAGGCGGCGTCCATCCTGTTGCGCCTGCATGCCGCGCCGATCCATTTCCACCGCAAGGGCAAGGGCCGCTTCCGCAAGGCGCCGCCCGAGATCCTCAAGGCGGCGCTGGCCGGCCTGGAGAAGAAACGCCAGCAGGCGCTGGCCATCGAGCGCATGGCGGCCGAGCTCCGGGCCGGCACCCTGCCCGCCGAATTCCCGCCGTTGCTGAGGCAGCTGCTCTACAAGCCCGACCGCAATCGCCCCGAGACCAAGGCCCTCGAACAGGCCTGCGCCGAGAGCGGCTTGTCCACCCCTCGACTGCTGGCACGCTGCGGGGCGATCGTCTCGACTCACGATTTCCATCTCGACCGCTTCCTTTTCGAATTTTTCCCGCAGGGCACCGGCTTCGGCGAGTATGAAATGCCGCCGCTGCCCGAGGCGCTGCCGCTGGCGGCGGTGCAGGCCTTCTCGATCGACGATGCGGCGACAACGGAGATCGACGATGCCTTTTCCGTCACGCCGCTGGCCGGCGGCGGCTGGCGCATCGGCATCCACATCGCCGCGCCGGGGCTGGGCATCCGCCCCGATTCGACCCTGGGCGAAATCGCCCGCAGCCGCCTGTCCACGGTATACATGCCGGGGCGCAAGATCACCATGCTGCCGGAGAACGTGGTCGAGCGCTTCACCCTGTCGGCCGGACACGACTGCCCGGCGCTGTCGCTCTACCTCGATGTGGCGCCGGACTATGCCGTTCGCGGCACCGAGAGCCGCATCGAGCGCGTGCCGGTGGCGGCCAACCTGCGCCACCACGACATCGAGCCGGTATTCAACGAGCGGACGCTGGCCGGGGGCGGGCCGGAGTTCGCCTACAAGCGCGAGTTGACACTGTTGTGGGAATTCGCCAGCGTGCTGGAAGCCGGCCGCGGCAAGCCCTCGGTCAACCCGCAGAACACGGAATTCAGCTTCTACGTGGATTGGAGCGCGCCGGAAGGCCGCGTCGACATCGTCCCCCGCCGGCGCGGCGCGCCGCTCGACAAGCTGGTGGCCGAGCTGATGATCGTCGCCAACGCCACCTGGGGCAAGCTGCTGGCCGAGGCGCAGGTGGCAGCCATCTACCGCGTGCAGGCCGCCGGCAAGGTGCGCATGACCACGGCGGCGCTCTCGCACGAGGGCCTCGGCGTGGACTGCTACGCCTGGTCGAGCTCGCCGCTGCGGCGCTACGTGGACCTGCTCAACCAGTGGCAGCTGCTGGCGCACCTGTCCGGCGAGGCGTCGCCGTTCACGGCGCGCTCCGAGGGGCTGCTCTCGGCCATGCGCGACTTCGAGATCACCTATGCCGCCTACGCCGAGTTCCAGCGCGGCATGGAGCGCTACTGGTGCCTGCGCTGGCTGCTGCAGGAGGGCGTGCAGGAGATGTCCGCCCGCGTCGTGCGCGAGAGCCTGCTGCGCCTGGAGCACCTGCCGCTCTTCCTGCGCTGCCCCTCGCTGCCGCCCAGCGCGCCGCGCACGCGCGTCAACGTCGCCTTGAGCGAGATCGACCTGCTCGGCATCGAAACGCACTGCCGCTACCTGGCTACGCTCGACGAAACGGACGACGCGGAAGGCTTCGATGACGAGGCGATTCCGGAGTAAAATGCCGACTCATGCCTGAGCGCGGCGTAGCTTCACTTCCCCAATTCCTGGCCATGAGATGGGCCTTGCCGGGCTGGCTTTCCCGCATGGACACCGCCCGCCGCGGATTCACGCTGGCACTGGCCGCTTCCCTGGCCGTACACGCCGTTCTCCTCTCCATCCACTTCAAGCTGCCCGAGACACTCCAGCGCGTCACCAAGGACACGCTGGAAGTGGTTCTGGTCAATGCCAAGAGCGCGCGCAAGCCGTCCAAGGCGCAGGCTAGGGCGCAGGCCAATCTCGACGGCGGCGGCAACACCGACGAGAGCCGTCGGGCCAAGACCCCGCTGCCGCCTTCAAGGCAGGAGCAGCCGGGCGACAGCCTGAGCGAAGCCCAGCGCAGGGTGCAGGAAATGGAGGCGCTGCAACAGAAGCTGCTGGCCCAGGCGAAGAGCCGCACGCAGGCGCAGGCCGATCCGAAATACAGCCAGCTGCAACCCGAGCAGGCCAGCGCGCGCGGCATCGACCTGGCGCAAAGTGCCCTGGCCATCGCTCGCATGGAGGCCCAGATCGAGCGCCAGATTGAGGAATACAACAAGCGGCCGCGCAAGAAGTTCATCGGTGCACGCACCGAGGAGTACTTCGCCGCCCAGTATCTCGAGGACTGGCGCCAGAAAGTCGAGCGCATCGGCAACCTGAACTACCCGGAGGCGGCCAAGGGCAGGCTCTACGGCAACTTGCTGCTGTACGTCGAGATCAAGGCGGACGGCAGCCTGGAGCGCGTCGAGGTGCAGCGCTCCTCCGGCCACAGGATCCTCGACGATGCCGCCATGCGCATCGTGCGCATGGCGGCCCCGTATGGCCTATTCTCGGCCGAGCTGAAGCGCCAGACCGACATCGTCGCCTTCGCCCGCACCTGGGTGTTCACCAAGGCCGACCGGCTGACGTCGGAATGAGCGACCGTTATGCCGTCATCGGCAATCCCGTCGCGCACTCGAAGTCGCCGCAGATCCACGCCGCCTTCGCCAGACTGACTTCGCAGGACATGACGTACGAAGCGATCCTGGCCCCGCCGGGCGGCTTCGTCGCGACGGTGCGCGCCTTCATCGCAGCGGGCGGCCGCGGCATGAACGTCACCGTGCCCTTCAAGCTGGAAGCCTATGCGCTGGCGGACACCCGCTCGCCGCGCGCCGAGGCGGCCAAGGCGGTGAACACCCTGGTCTTCTCCCCGGCGGGCATTCACGGCGACAACACCGACGGCCTCGGCCTGGTGGCCGACCTGACGCGCAACCTCGGGTTTCAGCTGGCCGGCAAGCGCATCCTCCTGCTCGGTGCCGGCGGCGCGGCGCGCGGCGTCCTCCTGCCCCTGCTGGGAGAGCAGCCGGCGCTGCTGCATCTGGCTAACCGCACCCCCGACAAGGCGCGCGCCCTGAGGGAGGAATTCGCCTCGCGCGCCGGCGGCTGCCGGCTCGGGGCCGGCGGCTTCGAGGAACTCGCCGGCCGGCAGTTCGATCTCGTCATCAACGCCACCGCCGCCAGCCTAACCGGCGAGGCGCCACCGCTGCCGGACGGCTTGTATGCCCCGGACGGCCTTGCCTACGACATGGTCTACGGCCGCGAGACGCCGTTCATGGCGGCCGCCCGCCGGCAGGGCGCCGCGCGGCAGGCCGACGGCCTCGGCATGCTGATCGAGCAGGCGGCCGAATCCTTCTTCCTCTGGCGCGGCGTGCGGCCGCCGACGGCATCCGTGCTTGCTCAGTTGCGAGGGGCATGAAAGCGTTCTGGAGATGGAGCCGGCGCGGACTGGCCGTGCTTGTCCTGCTGCTGCTGGCCTGGCAGGGCTGGTATCTTGGCTGGGTGGTGTGGTGGAAGTTCGTCAATCCGTCCTCGACAAACTTCATGTCTCTGCGGCTGGGCGAGTTGCGCGAGAAGGATCCCAAGGCGGCACTCAAGGTACAGTGGACGCCGTACGAGCGCGTCTCGAACCACCTCAAGCGCGCCGTGGTCGCCGCCGAGGACGCCAGGTTTTCCGAGCACGAAGGCTTCGACTGGGAGGGCATCCAGAAGGCGCTGGAGAAGAACCGGAAGAAGGGGAAAATCGTCGCCGGCGGCTCGACCATCACCCAGCAGCTGGCGAAGAACCTGTTCCTGTCCGCCTCGAAGACGCCCTGGCGCAAGGCGCAGGAGGCGGTCATCACCCTCATGCTGGAGGCGGTGATGGACAAGCGGCGCATTCTCGAAATCTATCTCAACGTGGTGGAATGGGGTCCGGGCGTCTTCGGCGCCGAGGCTGCCGCCCGCCACTACTACGGCGTCCCGGCCGCTCAGCTTTCCGCCGAGCAGGCGGCGCGGCTGGCGGTGCTGCTGCCCAATCCGCGCAAGTTCGGCCGCCTGCCCGACTCGCCCTACCTCGCCGCTCGCAGCCAGGTCATTCTCGGCCGCATGGGCGCCGCCGAGCTGCCCTAATTTTAGATCGCTTCCGGCGATCAAATTCCTTACAATCCGCACTTCCGCGCCGCTAGTTGGCGTGGCCCTGAAGCCATGTCCGACATCGACGATATCCGCCAGAGCGAAGACGTACAACAGAACCTGCGCGAAGTGCAGGAACTGCTGGCGCGCCATCGCGTGGTGGAGGGGCTGGTGCACCGCCAGCAGATGCCGCGTCACGAGCTGGTCGAGAACCTGGTGCACAAGCAGCACATCGCCGAGCTGCGCGCAAAACTCGACGAGCTGCACCCGGCCGACATCGCCTACATCCTCGAGGCGCTGCCGCTCGATGAGCGCCTCTTTGTCTGGGATCTCGTCAAGGCCGAGCGCGACGGCGAGATCCTGCTGGAGGTCTCGGATGCGGTGCGCGAGAGCCTCATCGAGGCGATGGACTCGCACGAGCTGGTCGCCGCCACCGAACAGCTCGACACCGACGAGATCGCCGACCTGGCGCCGGACCTGCCCAGCGAGGTCATGCAGGACGTCTTCCGCGCCCTCTCGGTGGAGGAGCGCGAGCAGCTGCGCGCGGCGATGTCCTACGACGAGGATTCGGTCGGCGCGCTGATGGATTTCGAGGCCGTCACGGTGCGCGAGGACGTCACCCTGGAAGCGGTGCTGCGCTACCTGCGCCGCTTCGACGAGCTGCCCGACCACACCGACCAGCTCTTCGTCGTCGACCGCGAGGAGCGCCTGCAGGGCGTGCTGCCGCTCAACCTGCTGCTCGTCACCGACCCCGACGAGATGGTGTCGAACATCATGGTGTCCGAGCCGCTCACCCTGGAGCCGAACGAGAAGGCGCAGTCGGCGTCGCAGGCTTTCGAGCGCTACGACCTGGTCTCGGCGCCGGTAGTCGACAAGGATAACCGGCTGGTCGGCCGGGTGACGGTGAATGCGGTGGTGGACTACATCCGTGAATCTTCCGAGACGGAACAGCTCTCCCGCGCCGGCCTGCGCGAGGGCGAGGACATCTTCGCCTCGGTGTGGGATTCGGTGAAGAACCGCTGGTCGTGGCTGGCCATCAACCTGATCACCGCCTTCGTCGCCTCGCGCGTCATCGGCGCCTTCGAGGGCTCGATCGAGAAGCTGGTGGCGCTCGCCGCCCTGATGCCCATCGTCGCCGGCATCGGCGGCAACTCCGGCAACCAGACCATCACCATGATCGTGCGCGCCATGGCGCTCGGCCAGGTGCAGCAGGAGAGCGCCCGCGTGCTGCTGCGCAAGGAGATCGGCGTGGCGATGGTGAACGGCCTGATCTGGGGCAGCCTGCTCGGCTTCGTCGCCTGGTGGCTCTACCGCAGCGCGCCGCTCGGCCTGGTGATGACGGCGGCGATGACGCTCAACCTCATCGTCGCCGCCTCGGTCGGCGTCGCCGTGCCGCTGTTGCGCCAGCGCCTCGGCTACGATCCGGCCATCGGCTCCAGCGTGATGATCACCGCCGTCACCGACTCAGGCGGGTTCTTCATCTTTCTCGGGCTGGCGACGCTGTTCCTGCTGTAGGGGGTGGGTCAGGGCTTCCGCCGCGTTCGCCAAGGCTTCGCTGAAGGTGCGGGCGGCGAGGAACTGCGATTTCAGCGCCAGATCGAACAGCCCGACGCGGTCGTCGATCAATTCCTCCGTAAAACTCACCGGGTCGCCGGCCGGCACGCGCAGGTGGGCCTCGACCTCGTTGGCCTCCGTCACGATCTCCATGCCGGCCTTGCGCGCGATGTGCATCATGGCGGCATTTTCGTGCAGGCAGTGCACGAACAGCGTGCGGATGCGGTGGTTGCGGCAGTACTCGTAGGCGCGCCGGTAGAGCGCCGTGCCGACGCCGCGGCCGCGGTGGCCGGGCACGACGCTGACGCCGAACTCGGCGACTTCGCCGCGCAGGCCGAGATGGGCCACGCCGGCCAGTTCGAGGCCGTCGTCGAAGACGCCGAACACCGCATCGCGCGCGAAATCGATCGAGTCGATGTACTTCATCAGCGTCAATTCGCTGATGACATGCTCGAAGCGCAGGCGCAGGTCTTCCGCCTCCAGCGCCAGAAAATGGCGGCGCAGGGCTTCGCGGTTGATCTCCGACAGCGGCAGGACGGGAATCGTGTTCATGATTTCAACTTACTTTGCCAATTCTCGGCAGGGCAAACTAAAAACTTGAGAAGACTGCGCCCGCCGCGGCGCAGGTGGCGGCCAGATCGGCCTCCGAATGCGCCGCCGAGACGAAGCCGGCCTCGAAGGCCGAGGGGGCGAAATAGACGCCCTTTTCCAGCATGGCGTGGAAGAAACGGTTGAAGGCCTCCTTGTCGCATTCCATCACCTCGGCGTAGCTCGTCGGCGGGGTGGCGCGGAAGTAGAGGCCGAACATGCCGCCCACCGCCTGGGCGCTGAAAACGACGCCCCGTGTTTTTGCCTCCGCCTGCAGACCGTCCATCAGACGTTGCGTCTTCGCCGCCAGCTGCGCGAAAAAGCCGGGTTGCGAGACGAGCTTGAGCGTGGCCAGCCCGGCTGCCACCGCCACCGGGCTGCCGGAGAGCGTGCCGGCCTGGTACACCGGCCCGAGCGGGGCGATCTGCTCCATGATGTCGCGGCGGCCGCCGAAGGCGCCCACCGGCATGCCGCCGCCGATCACCTTGCCGAGGGTGGTCAGGTCGGGGCGGATGCCGTAATGGCCCTGCGCGCCGGTCAGGCCGACGCGGAAGCCGGTCATCACTTCATCGAAGATCAGCACGGCACCATGTTGTGTACACAGCCGGCGCATGGCCTGGAGGAATTCGGGTTTCGGCGCGATGAGGTTCATGTTGCCGACCACCGGCTCGACGATGACGGCGGCGATGCGCTCGCCGGCCCTGGCGAAGGTATCTTCCAGCTGCTGTGCGTCGTTGTAGTCGAGCACCAGGGTGTGTTTGGCGAAATCCGCCGGCACGCCGCCCGAGGAGGGGTTGCCGAAGGTCAGCGCGCCCGAGCCGGCCTTCACCAGCAGGCTGTCGGCATGGCCGTGGTAACAGCCCTCGAACTTGATAATGGCGTCGCGGCCGGTGAAGCCGCGGGCGAGGCGGATGGCGCTCATCGTCGCCTCGGTGCCGGAAGAGACCAGGCGCACCATCTCCAGCCCCGGCAACAGCTGCGTCAGCAATTCGGCCATTTCCACCTCGGCCTCGGTCGGCGCGCCGAAAGTCAGTCCCCGCAATACGGCGGCCTGCACCGCCTGGATGACTTCGGGGTGGGCGTGGCCGAGCACCAGCGGGCCCCAGGAGCCGACATAGTCGAGATAGCGTTTGCCGTCGGCGTCCCAGACACAGGGGCCTTCGCCTTTGTTGAAGAAGCGCGGCGTGCCGCCGACGGAGCGAAAGGCGCGCACCGGCGAATTGACGCCGCCGGGGATGGTTTTCCGGGCGCGTGCGAAAAGTTCCTCGTTCTTGCTCATGGCGTGACTCGTTCGGAGAAAAGTGAAGCGTAGGCGGCGGCGCGGGCGCGGATGTCCGGCGCCTCGAACAGATCGCTGATGACGGCCAGCAGGTCGGCGCCGGCGGCGATCAGTAACGGTGCGTTGTCCAAGGTGATGCCGCCGATGGCGCAGAGCGGCAGCCCCAGCTCGCCGCGGGCCTCTTCCAGCAGCGTCAGCGGGGCGCGCACGGCGGCCGGTTTGGTCGGCGAGGCGAAGAAGCTGCCGAAGGCGATGTAGTCGGCGCCGAGGCGTTTCGCCTCCCGCGCGCGCTCGATCTGGTCGTAGCAGGAAACGCCGAGGATGCGTCCGGCGCCGAGGGCGGCGCGGGCGGCAGCGGGGTCGCCGTCGCCGCCGCCGAGATGGACGCCGTCGGCACCGACGGCAAGGGCCAGCGGCAGATCGTCGTTGACGATCAGCGGCACGCCGTGCTCCCGGCAGAGCCCGAGCAGGGCGACGGCCTGCCCCCGGCGCAGCGCCGCCTCGGCCGTCTTGCTGCGATATTGCACGAGGCGCACCCCACCCGACAGGGCCTGCTTGACGCGGGAGAGCAGGCCGGCCGTGTCGGCCAGGTCTGGAGTAACGGCGTAGAGCCCTTTAATCCTCATCCTCGGGTTCGGGCTCCCTGGCCCAGAAGAAACGGTCGGGGAAATACTGGCCCATGCCGGGCCGAAAGCCGTTCGCCAGCGCCCGCCAAGTGTAATCCTGGGCATCGCGCACGGCTTCGATCATGTCGAGGCCGTTGGCCAGGTTGGCGGCGATGGCCGAAGCCAGGGTGCAGCCCGAGCCGTGGTAGCTGCCGGGCAGGCGTTCCCAGGCGTCGGAGCGGATCAGGCCGTTTACGCCATAAAGGGAGTTGACGACCTGGGGGCTGTTCTCATGGGTGCCCGTGACAAGGACAAACTCGGCGCCGACTCCCACCAGTCTGCGCGCGCACTCGGCCAGACCGGGGTCGTCTTCCTCGTCGGCGTCGTCGAGCGCGAGACGGCGCGCTTCCAGGCTGTTCGGCGTCAGCAAAGTCGTCTGCGGCAGCAGCAATTCCCGCATGGCGGCAATCATGTCCTCGCTGGCCAGTTCATCGCCCCGGCCGGAAGCCAGCACAGGATCCAGCACGAGGGGAATATCCGGATAGTCCGAAAGTATCTCCGCAACGGCGGTTATGTTCTCCACGCTGCCCAGCATGCCGATCTTGAACGCCGCCACGTTCATGTCCTCGAGCAGCGCCCGTGCCTGGTCGGTTACCCAGTCCGCCTCGGTCGCCATGGCGGCCTCGACGCCAGCCGAGTCCTGCACCGTCAGGGCAGTCAGCACCGAGAGCGGGTGGCAGCCCATGCTGCAGAGCGTCATGATGTCCGCCTGCAGGCCAGCGCCACCGGACGGATCGGAGGCGGCGAATACCATGACGATGGGGGGCAGGGATTCCTGGGACATGATGGAAGAAAGTGCCGGCTGGCTCGGCCGCAATCGAATGGGGTAGACTGGACCGATTCTAACCGAGAATGCAGAGAAACCCTCCTCGGTCACCGCTTGAGCCAGTATTGGCCCAAGGGGCAGCCGGGCCGGTTTATATGAAGGAATCCGAGCCTTACCGCTGCTGGATGTGCCTGGTTTGCGGCTTCATCTACGACGAGGCGGTCGGGTTGCCTGACGAGGGCCTTCCCCCCGGCACCCGATGGGAAAACGTGCCGCCCAATTGGACCTGTCCGGAGTGCGGCGCCCGCAAGGAGGATTTCGAGCCGGTTCAAATCTGAGCCGGAAGACCCTGGCCGCGTGGAATTTGCTGTTTTTCCGGTATAGTTGCAACGCGCCGGACCGCGAAGTCCTATATATCTGAAGTAGTATGCAGCGGCTCGTCGGCGCCAGAGGAGGATAAAGAGGGTGGGGGAAGCAGCCAATCTCAGCGGCGTCAAGGTGATGGTGATTGACGACAGCAACACCATCCGCCGCAGTGCCGAGATTTTTCTGGTGCAGGCCGGCTGCCAGGTCGTGCTGGCGGAAGACGGCTTCGATGCTCTGGCGAAGATAGCCGACCACCACCCCGACATCATCTTCTGCGACATCATGATGCCGCGCCTGGACGGATACCAGACCTGCGCACTGATCAAGAAGAACGCGCGTTTCGGCGTGACGCCCGTCATCATGCTGTCGTCGAAGGACGGCCTGTTCGACCGGGCGCGCGGCCGCATGGTCGGTTCCGACCAGTACCTGACGAAGCCGTTTACCAAGGATAGTCTGCTGAAGGCTGTGGCTGCGCACATGCCGCAGCGCGTTACATGACCTGCATTCGTAGCGAGGTAAGGATATGCCCATCAAGAAAATACTCATCGTCGACGACTCTCCGACCGAACGCCATGCGCTGGGCGAACTGCTGGCCAAGAACGGCTACACCATCGTCACCGCCGAGAGCGGCGAGGAGGCCATCGCCAAGTCGAAGTCGGAAATGCCCGATCTCATCCTGATGGATGTCGTCATGCCCGGCATGAACGGCTACCAGGCCACGCGCACCATCACGCGCGAGGAGGAGACCAAGCACATTCCGGTCGTCATGTGCACCAGCAAGGGACAGGAGACCGACAAGATCTGGGGCATGCGCCAGGGCGCCAACGACTACCTGGTCAAGCCGATCGAACCGAAGGTGCTGCTGGAAAAGATCGCCGCACTGGGCTGATACGCCTGCCGCCGATGGCCAAAAGCAAACTCAGCCTGCGGGAGTTCCAGGAAGGCCTGGTGCAGCGCCTCACCAGCGCGCGCGCCGGCCAGGCCTCGCGCGCGCTGCTCGGCGTTCAGTCGGGCCGCGACTACTGGCTGCTCGACCTGTCCGATTCCGGAGAGATTTTGCCGCTGCCGCCGCTGACCTCGGTGCCGCTCACCAAACCCTGGTTCTGCGGCATGGCGAATATCCGCGGTACGCTTTTCAGCGTCGCGGATTTCTCCGCATTCCAGGGAGGCGAGGCGACGCCGCAGAACGCCGACAGCCGGCTGCTCATCGTCGGCGAACGTTTCGGCATCAACAGCGCGCTGCTGATCAACCGCACGCTTGGGCTGCGCAACCTGGAACAGATGCAGCCGCGCGCGACGGACGACGATCCGCGCCCCTGGGTAGGGGAGCAGTATGAGGATACGCAGGGCCATGTGTGGAAAAGGCTGAACATGAGGAACCTGCTCGGCCAGCCGGCTTTCCTCGAAATCGGCCTGACTTGAACTGCTTTTTTAGCGTGGCTGGCACTTAACCGAAGCCGAACATCGGAGACCTCAGCATGGCATTCAAACTCAAGCTTCCCTCGATGAAGATTCCGGGCGGAACCGGAGCGCCCGATGGCGACGCGCAGAGCACCATCATGGACGATCTGCAGCAGGCGGCGGTGCGCGGGGGGCGCTTCAGGCTGCCCATGGTCGGTGACAAACCGGTCGGCACCCAGCTCCAGGTACTGGGCGGCTTTTTCGTCTTCTTCATGTTCGTCGTTTCAGTGGCGGCCTGGATCGACAGCCGCACCGCCACCCATGGTGCGGCCTACACTTCGGCGGCAGGACAGATGCGCATGCTGTCCCAGGCCATCGCCAAATCGGCCCAGCTTGCACTGCAGGGCAATGCGGCGGCCTTTGCCGAGCTGAAGGATGGCCGCAGCAACTTCGCCATCCTGCTCGATCGCGTCACACAGGGCGGCTCGATCGACGAAATCAACGTTCCGCCGAGCCCCGACAGCACCCAGCCATCCCTGCAGGCGCTCGCGGCGGAATGGGAGAAGACCCAGGCCAACGCGGCCCAAGTGCTGGAACAGGAAAAGAACCTGCAGCAACTCGGCAAGTCGGTGTCGACCATCAACACCAAGAACCCTCAGCTGCTGGAACTGGCCGAGCAGGTCGCCGCCCTGAAGCTTCAGACCGGCGCCTCGGCAAGAGAAATTGCCGCCGCCAACCAGCTGGTGATGCTGACTCAGCGCCTGGCCAAGAACGCCAACGCGCTGCTGGTGGCCGACGCCATCGACCCCGAGGTGGCCTTTCTGCTGGGCAAGGACACCAACACTTTCCGCGATGTGCTCGCCGCACTGACCAAGGGCTCGGAAGCGATGCGGATCAATCCGGCCAACGATGCCGAAACCAAGGAAAAACTGGTCGAGCTGGACGCTGCCTTCAAGGAATACCAGGAGGCGGTGGCCGGCATTCTCGGCAATATGCAGCGACTGGTGCAGGCCAAGCAGGCTGGCAGCCGCATCTTCCGCGACAGCGGCACCCTGCTCAAGGCAACGACCGACCTCTCCAACGCCTACGCCGCGGAAATCGCCGGCCGCGCCACCAATACCTGGATCATCTCCATCTTCGCCGTGCTGGCCGTCGCCACCCTGGCCCTGATGGCCAAAGTCTTCAACGACGACTCTGCCATGCGGCGGGAGCAGGCGGAACGGCAGCGTCACGAGGCGGAAGCCGCCAAGAACGCCAGCCAGGAAGCCATTCTGCGGCTGATGAACGAGATGGGCGACCTGGCCGACGGCGACCTGACGGTGCGCGCCACGGTGACGGAGGACATCACGGGCGCCATCGCCGACTCGGTAAACTACACGATCGAGGAACTCGGCGTGCTGGTGCGGCGAATCAACGACGCCGCCGGACGCGTGGCCGCCGCCTCCGAGGCCGCGCAGAAAACGTCCAACGAGCTGCTCGTCGCCACCGAGCGGCAGTCGCGCGAGATCAAACAGGCCGGCGACAACGTTCTCGACATGGCGAAATCGATGAACCAGGTCTCCGGCGAGGCCCTGGAGTCCGCCCAGGTGGCGCGCCATTCGCTGGACGCCGCGCAAAAGGGCGCCGAGGCGGTGGAGAACTCCATCAAGGGCATGAACGAGATCCGCGAGCAAATCCAGGAAACCTCTAAGCGGATCAAGCGCCTTGGCGAATCCTCGCAGGAGATCGGCGAAATCGTGGAACTGATCTCGGACATTACCGAGCAAACCAACGTGCTGGCGCTCAACGCCGCCATCCAGGCCGCCTCCGCCGGCGAGGCCGGACGGGGCTTCACGGTGGTTGCGGAAGAAGTGCAGCGGCTGGCCGAACGCTCCGGCGAAGCAACGAAGCAGATCGCGGCGATCGTGAAGACGATTCAGACCGACACCCAGGACGCCGTCTCCGCCATGGAAAACTCGACCCGCGGCGTGGTGGAAGGGGCGAAGCTGTCCGACGCCGCCGGCCAGGCGCTGCAGGAAATCTCCTCCGTGTCGACCAACCTGGCCTCGCTGATCGACACGATTTCCTCCGCCACCCAGCAGCAGGCCGAGAACGCCACGCGCGTGGCGCAGAACATGCAGGGCATCCTGCGCATCACCGAGCAGACCACCGTCGGCACAAAGAAGACGGCAGTGTCGATCGGCCAGCTTGCCGAGCTGGCCGTCGAACTGAAGGGTTCGGTGTCGGGCTTCAAGGTCTAAGGCAGGCGAGGCGCAGGCAGAACCATGGCGTCCGCAAGCGATCTCGATCTCGGTCCGCTGTCCTGGGTCAAGGGCGAGATCGACCTGGCCCTGGGGCGCGCCCACGAGGCGCTCGGCAAGTTCGTCGACAGTCCGGGCGATCCGGCGGCACAGCTCAAGTTCGCCCGCACCCATCTGCACCAGGCGCAAGGCGCCCTCTCGATCGTCGGCCTGGACGGCGTCACGCAGTTCTCCGAAGCAGTCGAACTGCTCCTGCTCGATGCGGAGTCCGGCCGGATAGACGCCAGCCGGGCAACGGGACAGCTGGCGCAAAAGGCCATTGCCGGGATTCGCCGCTACCTGGACGAGATCGCCGGCGGCATGCCGAACCAGCCGCTCAAGCTGCTGCCGGTGTATCGCGAACTGATGGCGGTTCGCGGCGTCGAGCGCGTGGCTCCGAGCGACTTGTTTTTCCCTGATCTGTCCCTGCGTCCCCCAAAGCGGGCAGACGTAACGCAAAGTCTGCCGCAGGAAGAGGCGGCGGCACGGCTGAAGCTGGAGCGTGGCCGCTTCGAGCGCGGCTTCCTGCGCTGGCTGCGCAATGCCGACGATCTGTCAGGGGTCAGCGAGATGCGCGAGGCCGTGGCGGCCATCGAGGCCACCCAGGCCCTGCCGGCTGCGCGCGCCTTCTGGTGGATCACCATTGCACTGCTCGATGCCGTCGCGGCAAGACAGCTGCCCGTTGATTTCCACGTAAAAAAACTCTGCGCCCGGATCGACCTGCAGATGCGCCGTCTGCTGGAAGGATCGAGGACGGTGGCCGAGCGCCTGGTGCGCGACGCCCTGTTTTTCGTCGCCATCGCCAAGGGGGGCGGGGAACTGGTGCATCAGGTCAAGCAGGCCTATCAGCTCGATACCTTGGTGCCCGAGGAGAAGGCGGACATCGAGCCGCTCAAGCCGGTGTTGCGCGCGATGCGCGAATCGCTCCTGGCGGCCAAGGAAGCCTGGAACAAGTTCTGCGCGGGTGCTGCGGTGGCCCTGCCGCAGTTCCACGACAGCGCGGTCTCCCTGGCCAGCAAGGGCGGCGGGCTGGTCAATCATCACCTGGCGCGGCTGGTTGCGGGCGTGGCCGAGGTCGCGCAGTGGCTGCGCAAGGATCCGCTCAAGCAAGGCGATGCCACTGCGATGGAAATCGCCACTGCTCTGCTGCTGGCGGAGAGCGCCATCGAGAATTACCAGCAGCTCGGGGCGGATTTCCCGCAACAGGTCGAAACCGTCATCGGACGGCTGAATGCGCTGATGCGCGGCAACACGCTCCCCGACCTGTCCATGCCGCTGCTCGACGAGATGTCGCGGCGCGCCCAGGAGCGCCTGATGATGAATCAGGTGGTGAAGGAGATACTCAACAACCTGGCGCAGATCGAGCAGACGCTCGACGGTTATTTCCGCGATACGAGCCGGCGCGGCGAGCTGGCCACCCTGGACGCCCCGCTCAGGCAGATCGCGGGCGCGCTGGTCATGCTCGGCCAGGACAGGGCGGTTGCCCTGCTGCGCAACTGCGAGGCGCGCATCAAGGCCTTTACCGACCCCGAGACGCAGCCGCAACAGAAGGAATTCGAGGAAATCGCGCACAGCCTGTCCGGTCTCGGCTTTTTCGTCGAAGCCCTTCAGCACGGACCGGCCGACCTCAATGAAATCCTCAGGCCGGTGCAGCCCAAGGCACCGCCTGTCGAAGAAGAAACCGGCGACACTGCTGCGCCGACGGTCGAGAACGAACTGGAGCAGGAAAAGCGCGAAACCCAGGCACTGGTGGAAGTCTTGCGGGAAAAGCCGCAGGACGAGGGGGTTCGCGCGGAACTCAAGCAGCACCTGGAAACCATTCGCCAGGATGCCAGCCTGGTCGCCGATGCCAGACTCGAGGAGGAAGCCAAGGCGGCGCTGGCGGCGCTCGCCGTTGCCCCGGCCGATGGCGTGCTCGGACAGGTCGAGGAAGCCATGGCCCGGGTGGCGCCGGCGGAGCCGCTGGAAGTGGCTGCACCTTCCGCAGAGACGCTGCGCCTTGCCGAGGCGCCGAGCGAGGAAATCGACGCCGAGCTGCTTGCCATTTTCCTGGAAGAAGCGAAAGAGGTGCTCGCCACGATCGGCGAGCACCTGGCGCTATCTCGCGGCGAACCGCACAACAGCGAATATCTGACGACCATGCGCCGCGGCTTCCATACCCTGAAGGGCAGCGGCCGGATGGTCGGATTGACCGACCTGGGCGAGACCGCCTGGGCGATCGAGCAGGTCATGAACAAGTGGCTGCAATCCGAACTCGACGCCACGCCTTCGCTGCACAGGATGATCGAGGAGGCGCACGGGCAGTTCAACGCCTGGGTGGTGCAGCTGGAGGCCGGCGGGGGAAAGCACATGGATGCCACGGCCCTCATCGTGCTGGCCGAGCGGGTCAAGGACGGCGAGGACATTCTGGGCGAAACGGCCGCCGCGCCATTGCGGATCGAGACCGAGATTCCCGCAACCGGCGCTGCCTCGGCCTTGCAGCAAGCGTGGCCCGAACCGGAAGCGGAAGCCCCGCCGATGCTGGCGGAAGTCGAGGCCGGCTCCCTGCCGGCCGTCGAGGAAATCATCGAGATACCGCCGGTCGAGGAGACCGTCGCGCTGGGCGAACTGGTGCTATCCCGCGCCCTCTTCGAGATGTACGTCAATGAGGCCCGAGACCACCTGGGCGTATTGCGCTCGGACCTCAACGCGCTCAAGCAGTCGCCGCAGGTGCCGCCGGAAGCCATGGTGCGGGCCGCCCATACCCTGGCCGGCATTTCGGGCACCGTGGGCGTCGAGCCGGTGAGCCGGCTGGCGCTGGCGCTGGAACATGCCCTGTTGCGCCTGGCGCGCAGCGGCCAGACCTGCAACAGCATGCAGATCGGCCTTCTCGGCACGGCCCTGTCCACCCTGGATGCAATGATCGCGGCGGTAGCCGAGCAGCGCGTGCCCCACGGCGCGGAAGGCCTGGCCGCCGAGCTCGACGAAGTGGCGCGAACCACCCAGCCCGCGGCGGTCGAACTCAGCATCGTGCCGGCGGTCGAAATCCCTGCTTCTGCCGAGCGCATCGCGCAGGGGCAGGCCGCTCAACCCTTGCCGGCATTCCCCGAAGCGCCGGTCGAGATTGCCGCTGCGTCGCCGCAAACCGGGGAGCCGGCGGCTGCCGACAGGCAGGAAGAGGCCGCCGATGCAGGGGCCGAGCGCCGCAAGCTGCGCCTGCAGGACGATCTCGACGAACAGCTGCTGCCGATCTTCCTGGAAGAAGCGGTCGACCTGATTCGCGGGATCGGCATCGAGCTGCGCAACTGGCGCACCGAGCCGCGCGACAAGGAAACCGCCGGCGCGCTGGCGCGCCTGCTGCACACCCTGAAGGGCAGTGCCCGCATGGCCGGCGCCATGGGCATGGGCGAACTCGTGCACAGCATGGAGACGCGCCTGGAGAACGCCCTGGCGGCCGATGCCGTGACGCCGCAGTTCCTCGATGACCTGGACACCTCCTTCGACCGCGCCAACTTCCTCCTCGATGGGCTGCAGAAACGGACTGCGGGCGTGGCCGAGGAACAGGCCGAACTGCCTGCGGCCGCCGTTACCGGTGGCGGCCCGCTCGTCGAGGGCGCGGTCGCAGCCGAGGAAATCGAAACCGAAGCCGCCGCTGCCCGCGCCATGCTGCGGGTGCGCGCCGACCTGGTCGATCGTCTGGTCAACCAGGCCGGCGAGCTGTCCATCGCCCGCTCCCGCATCGAGGGCGAAATGCGGACCCTGCGCGGCTCGTTGCTCGACCTGACGGAAAACGTCATCCGTCTGCGCGGCCAGCTGCGCGAAATCGAGATTCAGGCCGAATCGCAGATGCAGTCCCGCATGGCCCAGGCACACGAGGTGCATGTCGAGTTCGATCCGCTCGAATTCGACCGCTTCACGCGCTTCCAGGAAATTACCCGCATGATGGCGGAGAGCGTCAACGACGTCACCACCGTGCAGCATGCCCTGCTGCGCAACCTCGACCACGCCGATGCCGCCCTGGGCAGCCAGGCCCGGCAGAACCGCGAACTGTCGCAGGCGTTGATGGGCGTGCGCATGGTGCCCTTCAACGCGGTAACCGACCGGCTTTACCGCGTCCTGCGCCTGACGGCCAAGGAGCTGGGCAAGAAGGCCAACCTCGACATCCGCGGGGGGCAGGTCGAACTGGACCGCTCCGTGCTGGAAAAGATGACCGGCCCGATCGAACACCTGTTGCGCAACGCCATCACCCATGGCCTGGAATCCGTGGCACAGCGGCAGGCCGCAGGAAAGCCGGATATCGGCGAAATCAGCCTGACGCTGTCCCAGGAAGGCAACGAGGTCGTCATCGACATGGCCGATGACGGCGACGGCCTGGATTTCGAGCGCATTCGCGACAAGGCGGTCGAACAGGGCCTGCTGGAGCCGGACCGTCATCCGGCCGAAGCCGCCCTGACGGACTACATCTTCCAGCCAGGTTTTTCGACCGCCAGAGAACTGACCGAAATTGCCGGCCGCGGCATCGGCATGGATGTCGTGAAATCCGAGACGGCCCAGCTCGGCGGGCGCATCGAGGTCAGTTCAACGCGCGGCAAGGGCGCCCACTTCCGTATCTACCTGCCGCTTACGCTGGCGGTGACACAAGCCCTGCTGGTCCGGGTGGGCGGTCGCACCTACGCCATTCCCTCGGTGATGGTGGAGCAGGTGATGGAATTGAAGGAGGCGGCGGTCCGCAGGATTCAAACCGAAGGCGCTGCGGAATGGCTGGACAACCGCTACCCGTATCACTACCTGCCCTGCATGCTGGGCGATGCGGAGGCCCTGCCCGAGCCGCAGCGGCGCTACTCCCTGCTCCTGCTGCGCGCCGGTGCGCAACGCGTTGCGGTCCAGGTCGACGAACTGCGCGGCAACCAGGAAGTGGTCATCAAGAACATCGGGCCGCAACTGGCCCGGGTGATCGGCATATCCGGCGCCACCGTGCTGGGCGACGGCGAGGTGGTGCTGATCCTCAATCCGGTCGCGCTGGCCGGTCGCGAAATCAAGGCCCGGAGCGCGTTGGCCGCACCGACGGCGGGAACCCCCGCCGCAGCGCGTCTGCCGACGGTGATGATTGTCGACGACTCCCTGACAGTGCGCAAGATCACCGGCCGGCTGCTGTCGCGCGAAGGCTATCACGTGCTGGCGGCTAAGGACGGTGTCGATGCCCTCGAACAGCTGCTGGATATCGTGCCGGACGTCATGCTGGTCGACATCGAGATGCCGCGCATGGACGGCTTCGACCTGACGCGCAACGTGCGGGCCGACGCGCGCCTGAAGAACGTGCCGATCATCATGATCACCTCGCGCACCGCCGACAAGCATCGCAACTACGCCCGGGAAATCGGCGTCAACCACTATCTCGGCAAGCCTTACCAAGAGGAAGAGCTGCTCGGGCTGATCGCCGGTTACGCGCGCCAGGCGGCTGCAGCCCCGGCATAAGGGCTGGCCATGTCGGCTTGGACGCCGGCAATGGCGCGGATTACAATGCGCACGTGGCACAGCCGGACGTCAACCTCACGCACCATTTCCTGATCGCCATGCCGGCCATGGCCGATCCGAATTTTGCCCGCACCCTGACCTACATCTGTGAGCACAACGAGCAGGGCGCGCTCGGCATCGTCATCAACCGGCCGCTCGACATGACCCTGGATGCCCTGTTCGAACGCATCGACATCCCCCTCGTCACCCGCCGTTTTGCCAATCTGCCGGTCCTGTTCGGCGGCCCCGTCCAGACGGACCGCGGCTTCGTGCTGCACCGGCCCATCGGCAACTGGCAGGCCACGCTGGCGGTCAGAGACGAATTGGGCCTGACCAGCTCCCGGGACATACTCCAGTCGGTCGGCAGCAAGGGAGAACCGGGTGAGTTCGTCGTCTCGCTCGGCTATGCTGGCTGGGCCGCCGGGCAGCTGGAGCATGAGCTGGCGCAGAACGCCTGGCTCACGGTGGCGGCCGACAGCCAGATCATCTTCGGCCTGCCTCCCGAAGAGCGGCTGCCTGCGGCGATGCAACTGCTCGGCTTCGACCTCGCCAACCTGTCCGATGTGGCAGGGCATGCCTGACTGCCGAGAGCGGCGAGCGCTAAGCGGAAGCGTTAGAATGTGCGCCGTGCCTCCCGCCGCTCACCGCTCACCGCTCACCGCTCGCCCGAAACCAAGTGTCGGCACGGTGCTCTGTTTCGATTTCGGCCTGAAGCGAATCGGCGTTGCCGTCGGCGAAACCCTGCTTGGACGGGCCAGGGCCCTTGCCACGATTCAAGCGGAATCGAACGAGGCGCGTTTTGCCGCAATAGCCAAGCTGATAGAGGAATGGCAACCGGGCGAACTGGTGGTCGGCCTGCCGCTTGCACTCGACGGGAGCGAACACGAGATGACGTCGCGCTGCCGTCGTTTCGCCAACCGGCTGCGCGGCCGCTTCGGCCTGCCGGTGGCGCTGACCGACGAACGGCTGAGCTCGGCCGTTGCCGACGCGGAGTTGCGCGAGGCCGGCCTGGACTGGAAGGCGCGGAAGCAACGGGTCGATGCGCTGGCTGCGCAGCATATCCTGCAGGACTACTTCGATGCTGCCTGACGCCGAACGGCTTTGCGCCTACCTGGCGGACAGCCTGCGCCCCGCGCTGACCCCGGACACGGCGCTGATCGGCATCCATACCGGCGGCGTGTGGGTGGCCGAGCGCCTGCACGCCGCCCTCGGCCTCGCGACCCCGCTGGGCTGCCTCGACGTCTCCTTCTATCGCGACGATTTCGGCCGCAGCGGCCTGCATCCCCATCTGAAGGTCTCTGAGATGCCCTTCGAGGTGGATAACCGGCCTATCATCATCGTCGACGATGTGCTCTACACCGGACGCACCATACGGGCCGCCATGAACGAGATCTTCGATTACGGCCGACCGGCGCGCATCGACCTGGCGGTGCTGGTGGACCGCAGCGGACGCGAGCTGCCGATCCAGCCGCGCTGGTGTGCCCATGCCATGGACCTGCCGCAAGGTCAGAACCTGCAGCTGGAGCGCGACGGCGGCGGCACCCTGAGCCTGAGACTGGCGCATGCGTAACCCCCAGCTGAACGGCCACGGCGAGCTCCAGCACCTGCTGACGGTCGACGGCCTGCCGCGCGAGATCATCGCCGCCATCCTCGACATCGCGGCGCCGTTTACCGAGGTGGCCGAGCGCGAGGTAAAAAAGCTGCCGCTGCTGCGCGGCAAGAGCGTGTTCAACCTGTTCTTCGAGAATTCGACGCGCACCCGCACCACCTTCGAGATCGCCGCCAAGCGGCTCTCCGCCGACGTCATCAACCTCAACATCGGCACCTCCTCGACCGCCAAGGGCGAATCCCTGCTCGACACGGTGGACAACCTTTGCGCCATGCAGGCCGACATGTTCATCGTGCGGCACGCGTCGAGCGGAGCCCCCTTCCTGATCGCCCAGCATCTGGCGGCGACCGGCCAGGAGCATATCCATGTCATCAACGCCGGCGACGGGCGCCATGCCCACCCGACACAGGGCCTGCTCGACATGTACACCATCCGTCACTACAAGAAGGACTTCGCCAACCTGACGGTGGCCATCGTCGGGGACCTGCTGCACTCGCGCGTGGCGCGTTCGCAGATCCACGCGCTGACCACGCTGGGCGTGCCCGAGTTGCGCGTGATCGGCCCGAAGACGCTTATTCCGGCCGAGGTCGAGCGACTCGGCGTGCGCGTCTTCCACGACATGCGCGCCGGGCTCAAGGACGTCGACGTGGTGATGATGCTGCGCCTGCAGAACGAGCGCATGCTGGGGGCGCTGCTGCCCAGCCCGCAGGAATTTTTCAAGTATTACGGACTGACGGCGGACAAGCTGGAATGCGCCCGCCCCGACGCCATCGTCATGCACCCGGGCCCGATGAACCGCGGCGTCGAGATCGACTCGGCAGTGGCCGACGGCCCGCATGCGGTGATCCTGCCGCAGGTGACCTTCGGCATCGCCGTGCGCATGGCGGTGATGAGCATGCTGGCGGGGACGTGAGCGCCATCCGCCGGGCCGTCCCAAGGATGGCGCAGCCAACGATCTGGAGCCGCTCGCGGCGAACAATCGTTACCCCCTTTCTTGGGGCGAGGACGGGGTTTCCCGGAGCACAGCTCCGCGCCGTTCGAGCCGGCCGGCTGTGCAAAGACGGCCGTGGGGCGGGGGCTAGGGGGAAGGTGGTTTGTTGAGATGAAGATCCACATCAAGAACGGCCGGCTGATCGACCCGGCCAACGGCATCGACGCGCAGCGGGACGTGTTCGTGGCTGCGGGCAAGGTCGCCGGCCTCGGCGAGCAGCCGGAAGGCTTCGTCGCCAACCGCATCATCGACGCGACGGGCCTGGCGGTCTGTCCCGGCCTGATCGATCTCGCCGCCCGCCTGCGCGAGCCCGGCTTCGAGTACAAGGCCACGCTGGAATCGGAAATGGCCGCGGCGGCGGCCGGCGGCGTCACCAGCCTGGCCTGTCCGCCGGACACCGATCCGCCGCTGGACGAACCGGGCCTGGTCGAGATGCTCAAGCACCGCGCGCGCCATCCCAACTTTGCCCACGTCTATCCCGTCGGCGCGCTGACCCTCGGCCTGTCCGGCGAACGCCTGACGGAGATGGCGGAACTGTTTGAAGCCGGTTGCGTCGCCTTCGGCCAGGCGCATGCGCCGGTGGTGGACACCCAGGTGCTGATGCGCGCGCTGCAGTACGCGGCCACCTTCGATTTCCCGGTTTGGCTGCAGGCGCAAGACCCCTTCCTCGGCAAGGACGGCGTGGCGCACGACGGTGAGGTGGCAACCCGCCTCGGCCTGCCCGGCATCCCGGTGAGTGCCGAGACCATCGCGATCGCCACCATTCTGCAGCTGGCGCGCGACACCGGCGTGCGCATCCATCTCACCCGCATCTCCAGCGCCACCGCGCTGGAGATGATCGCCGCCGCCCGCGCCAGCGGCATCGCCGTCACCTGCGACGTGTCGATCAACCATCTGCACCTGTCCGACGCCGACATCGGCTACTTCGACCCGCATGCCCATCTCGTGCCGCCGCTGCGCGGAGCGCGCGACCGCGAGGCGCTGCGGCGCGGCCTGGCCGAGGGCGTCATCAATGCGCTTTGCTCCGACCACACCCCGGTTGACGACGACGCCAAGCAGCTTCCATTCGGCGAGGCCGAGGCCGGCGCCACCGGCCTGGAACTGCTGCTGCCGCTCACCCTGAAATGGGCCGGCGAGATGCGGCTGCCCCTCATCACGGCGCTGGCGCGCATCACCAGTGATGCGGCGCGCATACTCGGCATCCCGGCAGGCACGCTCACCGCGGGGGCGGCGGCCGACGTTTGCGTCTTTGATCCGCGCGGCAGTCTTACCGTGACGCGCGAGTCCCTCAGGAGCCAGGGCAAAAACACGCCCTTCCTCGGCCAGGAGTTGCCCGGCCGCATTCGCTACACGCTGCTCGACGGTCACGTGGCGTTCGAGAACGGCCGCTGATCACCGCGCGGCCAGAACCAGCCCTTCCACCCGCTCCAGCGCCGCGCCGCGCACGCGCAGGCGCTTGCGTCTTGACGTGGCCCCGCTCTCCAGCCCGACACAAGCCCGCGACACGCCGAGCAAGCCGGCAATGAATTCGATCAAGCACTCGTTCGCCCGGCCGTCCACCGGCGGTGCGGCGAGGCGCACCTTCAGCGCATCGCCATGCAGGCCGGCGATTTCGGTTTTCCTGGCGCCGGGCTGGACATGCAGATTGAGCAGAATCTCGCCTGCGCCGTCCCGGCGAAACCAGGCCGGGCTCATGCGATGAAGGGGATCAGCAGGACGCGCAGCCAGGTGAGCAGCATCAGGACAATCTGCAGCAGGAGCAGCAGGAGCAGCGGCGAGAGATCGACCTGGGCGATCGGGGGGATCAGGCGCTGGACGGGCCGCAGGAAGGGGCGCGACAGGCTGTTGAACAGCGGCGCCAGCGGCGCATGCGGATTGACCCAGGACAGGACGGCGGACACCAGGACGACGCCGATCAGGAGGTAGACCGAGAAGCGCAGCAATTCGATCGCGGCGATGGTGAGGACGACCGGTATCGCAATGCCTGCATGCGAACCGAAGGAGAAATGCTTCAGCCAGAAGGCTATCGCCAGGTAGCCGCCGTGCAGGCAGAGGGCGGCGAGCAGGGTCGGCAGGTCGAGTCCGAACATGCCGGGAATGACGCGCCGCGCCGGTTTCACCAGCCAGTCGGTGACGGCGACGACGAACTGTCCAAGCTGGTTGCGGAAGGAAACGCGCAGCCATTGCATGAAGAAACGCAGCAACAGCAGCAGGACGAAGAAGCCGCTGACGGCCTCGATGATCAGCAGCAGGAGATTGGTCAGCATGAGTCCCGCCCCAGCTGTTGTCCCAGTTCGCGGCCGCGCGCCTCGGCAGCCCTGACCGCGCGGGCAAACGCCGCCTTGACCCGATCCTCTTCGAGCACGCCGAGCGCCGCCTCGGTGGTGCCCCCTTTCGAGGTGACGCGCTGCCTGAGCACCGATACGTCGTCCTGGCTGCCGGCCGCCAGGGCGGCGGCGCCGACGACGGTCTCGATCGCCAGCAGCCGCGACTGCGCCTCGTCGAAACCGAGCGCGCGCGCGGCATCCCGCAATGCTTCGATGAAATAAAAGACATAGGCCGGACCGCTGCCGGAAACCGCCGTGACGGCGTCCATCATCGCTTCCTCGGCGACCCATAGCGTCTTGCCGACGGCGCCGAGCACCTGCTCGGCCCGCTGGCGCCCCGCCTCGTCAACCGAAGGATCGGCATACAGCCCGGTGACGCCGGCGCCGATCAGGGCCGGCGTGTTGGGCATGGTGCGCACCAGTCTGGCATACCCGCCCAGCCAGCGCGATATGTCGGCGAGCCGCATGCCGGCGGCGATGCTGATGACCAGTTGCGCCTTCAGCCTGCCGGCCAGCGGCGCCAGCGCCTCGCGTATCTGCTGCGGCTTGACGGCCAGCAGCAGCGCCTCGCAATCGAGCGCCGTCGCCTCGACTACCGGCAGGCAGGCGATGCCGAAGGCGGCGCACAGCCGTTCGCGGTTTTCCGCAAGCGGCTCGACGGCCACGATGTCGGCGGAAGCGAAACCCTGCCGAAGCAGTCCGCCGATAAGGGCGTTGGCCATGTTGCCGCCGCCGATGAAGGTGATTTTCATTGCCTCTCTCCGAAAATGGCCGAGCCAATCCGCACGATCGTAGCGCCCTCCAATATTGCCGCTTCGAGATCGTGGGACATGCCCATCGACAGCGTATCCAGCGCCAGTCCCGCGCGATTCAGTTCGTCGCGCAGACGGCGCAGCATGTCAAAACGCCGTCTCGACAGCGCCGCGTCGTCGGTCGGCTCCGGTATCGCCATCAGCCCGCGCAGGCACAGGTTCGGCAGTGCGGCGACGGCTTGCGCCAGGGCCGCCGTATCGCGGGGACTGACTCCGCTCTTGCTGGCCTCGCCGCTGACATTGACCTGGATGCAGACCTGCAGCGGCGATCGCGCCGCGCCGCGCGCCGCCGCCAGCCGCTCGGCGATCTTCAGCCGGTCGACACTGTGCACCCAGTCGAAATGCTCCGCCACCGGGCGGGTCTTGTTGCTCTGCAGGGGACCGATGAAATGCCATTCCAGTCCGAGATCCGCCAGCGCCTCGATCTTGGCCACGCCTTCCTGCACGTAATTCTCGCCGAAAGCGCGTTGCCCGGCGGCGGCGGCCTCGCGAATCCGCCCGGGCGGGCAGGTCTTGCCGACAGCGAGCAGGCGGATCTCTCCGGCGGACCTTCCCGCCCGTTCCGCCGCCGCGCCGATGCGCATCCTGACAGCTTGCAAGTTCGCGCAAATTGTTGTCATAATGCCTTGAGATTTCGAAACAAGTATATCATCGCCCTGCTGCCGTCCTTTCGCCCGCCGGCGCCACGAGACCACACCATGGACATCACCGAACTGCTGGCTTTCTCAGTCAAGAACAAGGCCTCCGACCTGCATCTTTCGTCGGGACTGCCGCCGATGATCCGCGTGCACGGCGACGTGCGGCGCATCAACCTGCCGCCGATGGAGCACAAGGATGTGCACAGCATGGTGTACGACATCATGAACGACGGCCAGCGCAAGCACTACGAGGAGAACCTGGAGTGCGATTTCTCCTTCGCCATTCCCAACCTGGCGCGCTTCCGCGTTAACGCCTTCGTGCAGCACCGCGGCGCCGGCGCCGTATTCCGCACGATTCCCTCGAAGGTGCTGTCCCTCGAGGAACTCAACTGCCCGAAGATATTTCAGGAGATTTCCGAGTACCCACGCGGCGTCGTGCTGGTGACCGGGCCGACGGGCTCCGGCAAGTCGACCACCCTTGCGGCGATGGTCAACTATATCAACGAGAACGAGCATGGCCACATCCTCACCGTCGAGGACCCGATCGAATTTGTGCACGAATCGAAGAAATGCCTGATCAACCAGCGCGAGGTCGGCCCGCACACGCTATCCTTCAACAATGCCCTGCGCAGCGCCCTGCGCGAGGACCCGGACGTCATCCTGGTGGGCGAGATGCGCGACCTGGAGACCATCCGCCTGGCGCTGACCGCGGCGGAAACCGGCCACCTGGTGTTCGGCACCCTGCACACCAGCTCCGCTGCCAAGACCATCGATCGCGTCATCGACGTCTTCCCGGCGGCGGAAAAGGAAATGGTGCGGGCGATGCTGTCCGAATCGCTGCGCGCGGTCATCTCGCAGACCCTGCTGAAAACCAAGGACGGCCAGGGCCGCGTCGCCGCGCACGAGATCATGATCGGCACGCCGGCCATCCGCAACCTGATCCGCGAAGCCAAGATCGCCCAGATGTACTCGGCCATCCAGACCGGCCAGGCCGCCGGCATGCAGACGCTGGACCAGAATCTGGCAGACATGGTACGCCGCAACATCGTCTCCGCGGCAGAGGCGCGGACCAAGGCGGCCAACAAGGACAATTTCGCCGGCTGAGTTGCGCTCAGGCGGCGAAATTGCGGTGCAAGCCAACTTGCCAATGGCAAGTTAAGCTCGCGTAGCGAGCGGCCGGAACCACAATTTCGCCGGCTTGCGAAAGCAGCTGGCCTGATAGGAGACAGCCATGGAACGCGATCAGGCGCTCAAGTTCATGTACGACCTGCTGCGCCTGATGGTGCAGAAGAAGGGCTCCGACCTGTTCGTCACCGCCGGCTTTCCGCCGGCGATCAAGGTCGACGGCAAGATCACGCCGCAGTCCAACCAAGCGCTCACGCCGCAGCATACTGCCGAGCTGGCGCGCGCCATCATGAACGACAAGCAGGCGGCGGAGTTCGAGTCGACCAAGGAATGCAACTTCGCCATCAGTCCGTCCGGCATCGGCCGCTTCCGCGTGAATGCCTTCGTGCAGCAGGCGCGCATCGGCGTCATCCTGCGCACCATCCCGGCGAACATCCCGACCTTCGAGACGCTCGACCTGCCGCCGGTGCTCAAGGACATCTGCATGACCAAGCGCGGGCTGGTGATCATGGTCGGCGGCACCGGCACCGGCAAATCGACCACTCTGGCGGCGATGGTCGACTACCGCAACGCCAACAGCTACGGGCACATCATCACCATCGAGGACCCGATCGAGTTCGTGCACGAGCACAAGAAATGCGTCGTCACGCAGCGCGAGGTCGGTATCGACACAGACTCCTGGCAGGCGGCGCTGAAGAACACCCTGCGCCAGGCGCCGGACGTCATCCTGATGGGCGAAGTTCGCGACCGCGAGACGATGGACCACGCCGTCGCCTTCGCCGAGACCGGCCACCTGTGCATGGCCACGCTGCACGCCAACAGCGCCAACCAGGCGCTCGACCGCATCATCAATTTCTTTCCCGAGGAGCGCCGCCAGCAACTGCTGATGGATCTCTCGCTCAACCTGCGCGCCCTGGTCTCGCAGCGCCTGCTGCCGATGCGCGACGGCAAGGGGCGCGTCGCCGCCATCGAGATCATGCTCAACTCGCCGCTCATCTCCGACCTGATCTTCAAGGGCGAGGTGCACGAGATCAAGGAGATCATGAAGAAGTCGCGCGAGCTGGGCATGCAGACCTTCGACCAGGCGCTGTTCGATCTTTATGAAGCCGGCAAGATCAGCTACGAGGACGCGCTGCGCAATGCCGATTCGGTCAACGACCTGCGGCTGCAGATCAAGCTGCACGGCAAAGAGGCCAAGGATCGCGACCTCGGCGCCGGCATCCAGCACCTGGATATTGTCTGACCCATCCCCCAACCCCTTCCCCATGGGAAGAGGCGCTCGCGTGCCTCGCTTCGCGAGGCAGGTCACGGGGCACTTCGAATCGGCGTGAGCGCCAGCGGCCGTCCCTTGGGACGGGATGGCCGCTCAGGGCTTGCCGCGCATCTGCCCGCTCACCATCCTGAACTCGTAGAGCCGGCATTCCAGCGCGCCGTTGTAGAGCGGCGTGCGCTTCGTGGCCTTCAGGCCGATCAGCTTCGGCAGCATCGTGTCGGCCGAGATGAAATAGCAGCGCCAGCCGGCGAAGCGGCGTTTGAGCGCGTCTCCCAGCTTCGGGTAGAAGGACGCCAGCCCTTCCTGTTCCTCCAGCCGCACGCCATAGGGCGGATTGGCGACCAGCACGCCTTCCGGCGCCGGGGCCGCCAGTTCGAGCAGATCCGCCCGCTGCAGCCTGACGGCCTCATGCAGGCCGGCGGCGGCGAGGTTCTGCCGAGCCCGTTCGACCTGGTCGGCGCTGGAGTCGCTGCCGAAGATCGGCTCGAGCGATGCCGGCTTGCGGCGCGCCTTCGCCTCGTCGAGCAGACGCTGCCACAGCGCGGCATCGAACGTCTCCTGGCGGAAGAAGCCGAACTTGCGCGCCAGCCCGGGCGCCATGTCGTGGGCGATCATGGCCGCCTCGAGCAGGAAGGTGCCCGAGCCGCACATCGGATCGACGAGCGGAGTGCCGGGCTGCCAGCCGGCCAGCCGCAGGATGCCGGCGGCGAGGTTTTCCTTCAGCGGCGCCTCGACCGAGGCATATTTGAAGCCGCGCATGTAGAGCGGGTCGCCCGAGGTGTCGAGATACAGCGTCGCCTCCCTCTCGCTGAGAAAGGCATGGATGCGGATATCCGGTTCGGCGGTATCGACGCTCGGCCGTTCGCCGGTTTCCGAACGGAACCGGTCGCACACCGCATCCTTGATGCGCAGGGTAATGAAATCCAGGCTCTTCAGGGGGCTGCGAATGGCGGTGACATAGACACGCAGGGTTCGGCGCACGCCGAAGCGCTCTTGCCAGGGCACCTCGCGGGCGAGCCGGTAGATGTCTTCCTCCCGCCGATAGGCGCCATGTGCCACGCGCCAGAGGATGCGCGTCGCGATGCGGCTCCACAGGTTGGCGCGATAGCAGGTCTCCAGGCTGCCGGCAAAGCCAACCCCACCGGCGACCGGTTCGATGCGCGCGGCGCCCGTCGCGGCAAGCTCCTCGGCTAGCGGGGCTTCCAGTCCGCGCGGGCAGGTGGCGAAGAAATGCTCCATCAGAACGGCTTGAATATCACCAGCCACACCGCCGCAAGCAGGATAAGCACCGGGAACTCGTTGAACCAGCGGAACCAGACATGCGACTTCGTGTTGCGCTCACGCGCGAAATCCCTGAGCAGCTTGCCGCAATAAAGATGGTAGGCCATCAGCACCAGCACCAGCGCGAACTTGGCGTGGACCCAATAGCCCCAAGGCCCGTAGCCGAGCCACAGCCAGAGGCCGAAGACCACGGTGAGGACGCCGCCCGGAGCCATGATCCCGTAGTAGAGCTTGCGCTCCATGATCCTGAAGCGCTCCCGCCCGGAGGCGTCCTCGCTCATGGCGTGATAGACAAAAAGGCGCGGCAGGTAGAACAGGCCGGCGAACCAGGTCACCATGAAGACGATGTGCAGCCACTTCAGCCACAGCATGGATCCGCCTCCGCCGTCATCGCATCGAGAGCAGCCGCGACATCCGGATGGCGCAGTCGCGCCCCCAGTTCGCGCTTGATGCGCCGGTTGCTGAGCCGGCGCGACTCCCCCAGGAACGAGAAGAGGGTCGCCGGGAGGCACCGCTCGGCCTCCTTGCGCGGCAGCCGCGGCACGCGCGGCAGGCCGAAGCGGTCGGCAAGCAGGTCGAAATACTCGCCCATTTTCAGCCGCGAGTCGTCCGCCGCATTGTAAAGCCGGCCCGGTCGGCCGTGCGCGAGGGCTGCCCGCGCGATGTCGGCCAGGTCGTCCGCATGGATGTGATTGGTGTAGATGTCATCGTCCTCCTGCAGCAGGGGCAGGCCGCGCGCGAGCCGCCCCAGCGGCAGGCGGTCGGCCGCATAGATGCCCGGCGCACGCAGGACGGCGACGGCGACGTGACAACGCCGTCCGAAACGCCGCAAGCGGGCCTCCGCATCGGCACGGCGTAGCGCCCGCGCCGTCTGCGGGCGCAGCGGGCGCTCTTCCGTAACCCGGGCGCCGTCGCAGTTTCCGTATACTCCGCTGGTGCTGATGTAGACCAGTCGGCGTGGTAGAATTTTTCCGGTCGAGAGAGCAGCCAGCAGTGCCTGCGTGCGCCTGTCGGCCAGGCCGGTTTCCTGCGGCGGAGCGAAATGCAGCAGCAGGTTGCCGATGCCGGCCAATCGTCTCAGCGTGTGTGGCCTGTCCAGGTCGGCCACGAGCGGCGTGACGCCCAGGGCGCGCAGTTCGCCGATGTGCGCTTCCGAGCGTACGGCGGCATACACGCGGTATTGCCGGACCAGCCTGGGAAGGGCGCGCCGCGCGATGTCGCCGCAACCAATGATGAGCAGTCGTTGCACCCGCGTATTCTAGCCGAACGCCGCCATGCCCTTTCACATCACCGTCGAACCCAGCGGACACCGGTTCGAGGTCGAGCCCGGCAACACCCTCCTGCGCGCCGCGCTCGACGCCGGCATCCGCCTGCCCTACGGCTGCCGCAACGGCGCCTGCGGCGCCTGCAAAGGCCGGGTGAAGTCCGGCCAGGTCGACCGGGGCTTCTATTTCGAGGGCGCGCTGTCAGAGGCGGAGCTGGCCGACGGCTACGCCCTCCTCTGCTGCACCAGCCCGCTCTCCGATCTGGTGATCGAGTGCCGGGAAGCGGGTACCGGGCAGGACATCCCCGCCAGGACGCTGCCTTGCCGCGTGCAGAAAATGGCGCGGCTCGCGCCCGACGTCATGCAGCTGTTCCTCAGGCTGCCTTCCAGCGAATGCCTGCAATTCCTGCCCGGACAGTACATCGACATCCTGCTGAAGGATGGCCGGCGGCGCAGCTTTTCCATCGCCAACGCGCCGAAAGAGGCCGGCGAACTCGAACTGCACGTCCGGTTCGTGCCAGGCGGGCAATTCACGCGGCATGTATTCGAAACGATGCGCGAGCGCGACATCCTGCGCTTCGAGGGACCGCACGGCAACTTCTACCTGCGCGAGGAGGGCAACCGGCCGATCGTCCTGCTGGCAGGCGGCACGGGTTTCGCGCCGATCAAGGCGATCGTCGAGAGCGCACTGCACGCGCCCGGCCGGCCGGCAATGATCCTCTATTGGGGAGCGCGCGACAGGGCGGGGCTGTACATGCACGAGCTGGCCGCGCAATGGGCGGCGGGGAGCGCGGAATTTGCCTACGTACCGGTGCTGTCCGAACCGGCCAGGACGGATCAGTGGCAGGGTCGCACCGGACTGGTGCATCAAGCCCTCATGGCCGATAGGCCGGATCTCTCCGGCCATCGGGTCTATGCCTGCGGCGCACCGGCCATGATCGAGGCGGCGCGGCAGGACCTGACGGCGCGCTGCGGTCTGCCGGAAGAGGCCTTCTTCGCCGACGCCTTCACCTTTGCCGCTGACGCAAGAAAGCCATGATGCCCATCCTCATCAGCCGCGAACCGGTGCTCAATCGCAGCCGCGCCATCACCGCCAACCGCCTTATCGTTCATGCCGAACCGGGGCCGGATGCCTGCCGACAGGTCGCCGCGGAACTGAATCGGCTGGCTGACACATGGCCCGGGGGGCGCACGGTATTCGTCGGCCTGGCCGGCGCCCTCCCCGATGGCGGCCTGCTTGACTGGAATGCGCCGTCCAACGCCGTGATCGAGATTCCGACCGCGGCCCTCGATGAGCCGGCAACGCAGGAACTGCTCCTGGGATTGCGGCAACGGGGCATCGCGATGTGCCTGGATGGATACGCACCGGGCGCAGCCTTGCCGGCCGGCATGGATTTCCGCTTCGTGCTGGCCGAGGCGACGGCGCAGGTCACCGCTGCCGCCGGCCTGCCTCTCGCCAAGGGGCTGGCCGACGCGGCCCAATTCGACCTCTGCATCCACAGGGGCTTCGGCGGCGCGGTCGGCTGGTTCTTCCTGAACGGCGCCGTGCCGGCGAAGAGGCTGAACCCGGCCCAGGCCCAGATCATCCATCTGCTCAACCTGGTACGCGCCAATGCCGACATCAAGGAAATCGAGTCGGCCCTCAAGCGGGACGTGGCGCTTTCGGTGAAGCTGCTGCGCTACATCAATTCCGCCGGCTTCGGCCTGGCCGTGGAGATCCAGTCCTTCCGCCACGCCGTCACCATGCTCGGCTATGACAAGCTGAACAAATGGCTCTCCCTGCTGCTGGTCACCTCGAGCAAGGACCCGGCTTCCCCGGCGCTGATGCAGGCGGCCATTGCGCGCGGCCGTTTCATGGAGCTGACGGCAAAGGATTATGTCGACAGGAACGAACTCGACAACCTGTTCATCGCCGGCGCTTTCTCCCTGCTCGACTTGCTGCTCGGCGTCCTCATGGAAACAGCGCTGGCCGACATGCGCCTGCCGGAGAACATCAGCGATGCGCTGGTCACCGGCAGCGGGCCGTATGCTCCGTTCCTTGCCCTGGCGCGCGCCGGCGAACGGCGCGACCTCGGGCAAATGGCTGCCCTGGCGGCCGAATTGCAGTTGTCGCCGCTGGCAGTCAATCGTGCCCAGCTGGAGGCGCTCGTCTTCGCCGACAGCCTGCAGGCGAGCTAACGGGCGATCCGGCCGCGGATCACCGCGGCAATCGTGTTGAGGATGAAGAAGGCCAGCGCCACCGCGTTGAACAGCCCGCCCGCGCTACGCCATTCTGACGCGGCCGCCGCGTCGCCGGCCAGGCGCACGATGAGCGACAGGTGCAGCAGCAGCAGCGGCCCGTAGAACAGCGGATGGTAAGGCACCGCCACGCGCAGCACTGCGGGGAAGATGATCGGCGCATGACCGAACACCATGGAAAAGACAAAGCCCAGCATGAGGGCATGCAGCGCGGCATCGTAGGACCGGGTTCCCGGCGCAAGGCCTGCCAGGAACATGATGGCGCCGGACAGCAGAAGCCAGGCATAACCGGAGAGCAGGCAGACCGCAATGAAGCGTGTCAGCCCCTTCTCCCTGACGGTGCGCCGCGCGATGTCCTGGCGCAGCAGCCAGACGGCAAGCGCCAGCAGGGCGGCGCCGAACAACTGCGGCGAGAGCGCCATGCCCAAAGTCAGTCCGCACAGCACGGCGACGAAGACGCGCCGGGCCGGAACGGAGGGTGGCAGGAAGCGCGACAGCTCCAGCCGCTCGCCGGCGATGGTCAGTACCAGAAAGCCGGCCCACCACGGCACCACTTCATGCACCGAATAACCGCCTAGCCAGAGCAGATTGCCGAGAAGCCAGCTCGCAGCCCCGGCAGCCAGGGTGAAGGTGAACAGGGCTCGCTGGCGCCGGAACACCGAGGCGGAGCCGGCAAGCAGCACCGCACTGCCCAGGGCGAGCAGCGCCTGCGCCGCGGCAGCCGGTGCGCCGAGTATCAGCGCCAGGCCGCCCGCGCCTGCGGCGAGCGGACCGAGATAAGCCCAGCCGCGCGCCAGCGCGACAGCACGCTCCAGCCCGATGACCGTGCCGAAGAAGCCGCTCGCCATCAGCGGGCCGTGGAAAGCGGCGAGATCGGCAGCGGGGCTCGGCACGGACCAGCCCAGCCGCAGCAGCCCGGCGCCCACGCCGATGATGAGACTGACGAAACCCAGCACCAGCAGCGGCAGACGCCAGGGCGGCCTGATATCCGCCATCGCTCAAATCCGGGTGATGCGCACTTGCCAGGCCTCGGGCCCGGTTTCGAGGTAATCCCAAGTGAGCACCGGACCCAGCTCGGCCTGGAACTGGTAGTACAGCGGCTTCGGATCGTGGTCATTGACCAGCAGAATGGCCTCGCCCGGAGCGAGCCGGTGGAAGGCATCGAAGATCATCGGGTGGCGCTCGCGTGGCACGATGTGGCGTACGTCCAGGGTGCTTACTGCGATGGCGGTGGTCATGCTGCTCTCCTGTCGTGGTTAGGCTGGTTCGGCTACCAGCCGAAGTGTTTCTTCGCGTGCTCGGACATCCTGCTCGAATCCCAGGGAGGATCCCAGACCAGATCGACAGCGATGTCGGCGCCGTCCGGCGCGATGTCGCGAATCGCCTCGCGAGCATCCTCGGCGATCATGGAGCCCATGGGGCAGGCCGGCGTCGTCATGGTCATTGAGACTTGCACACGGTTCGGCACAATCTCGATGCCGTACACGAGGCCGAGATCGACCACGTTCATGCCCACTTCCGGGTCGATCACGCCGCGCAGGGCGGCGCGGATCGCTTCTTCCGTCGGCATGCCTTCCGTCAGATCTGCCATCATGACCCCTTATAAGCTACACCATGGATACATCTTCACTATACCCCCCGATTTCCGTAAAAACAATATCTTCAGTACATCTTATTATTTCGCCTGCACCGGTTTCGCAGGCATTGGAAAATGGTAGCGTCCGGCTGCCGTCAAGTCCATTCTCCCGCAAAGGGCCGTCGTTTCTGAAAGCAAGACGGGAAGCCGGAAGGGGACTCCGGCTTCCCGTGGATTCACGCCACGGCCGTCTGGTGAAATCAAATCAGTCAGCCCGCAGATTTCCGCGGCGGCGCAGCGCTCTCATGCCGTGCAACCGATCGCCGGCAAGCCATGCCGGAGCCGCACCTCATTTTCCTGGCAAAGCTGGACGCGGTCGGATTTCTCGTCGGCCGCTTGCAGCCCGTCCGTCTTGTTGTCAGTCGAGCGGGTGTGGCTTGCCGCTCCGCCGGAAATCTTCTCCGCGGCCATGCAATCGATGACCGGCAGGCCAAAGCGGACCCGCACCTCGTTTCCAGTATTGCACTGTTGTGCGAAGTTGGATTGCTCGGCTGCCGCCTGCGCAAGGGTGGGGAGTGCGGCAATGGTTGAGAAAACAACGGTGATGGCCGACAGGGCCAAGCTTCTCCGATTCATACAATTATCTCCAGTTGGGTTGGGTTGGTTCGGCGGTCGATCAGAACCGGCCGAGGTTGTGCTTGGCGCGTTTCGACACCGGCGCCGGGCTCCCGGAGGAGCCACACTGCCTGCACGCCGGTTCGAATCGCCTCGCTTGCATCCCCGGTAACATGGATTCTTATAGATGTACCGTAGATACATCTTCACTATACCACCCGTTTCCGGGATAATCAACATACTGGATACATCTTTTTTGCCCGGCCCGGAGCCCCATGCGCCTGACCTCCTTTGCCGACTACAGCCTGCGCGTGCTGATGTACCTCGGCGTGCAGGGCGACGAGCTCGCCACCATCGGCGGCATTGCCGCGGCTTACGGCATTTCGGAAAACCACCTGATGAAGGTGGTGCACTTCCTGGCACTGCAGGGCTATGTCGAGACGGTGCGCGGCAAGGGCGGCGGCCTGCGCCTGGCGCGACCGCCGGAGCGGATCGGCATCGGCGAGGTGGTGCGCGCGACCGAGGAGAGCCTGGCGCTGGTGGAATGCTTCGACGCGGAACAGAATCAGTGCAACATCGCGCCGGCCTGCGTGCTCAAGGGCGTCTTCAGGAAAGCTTCGGATGCCTTTTTTGCCGAGCTGGATCGCTACACCCTGGCCGACCTGCTGCGGCCGGCGCCGCGCCTGGTACGCATCCTGCATCCGGCCAGGTAGCGCAGGCCGCAGCCGCAACAACGCCCCCGATTGCCGGCCGCGCCGCCGCCCGCTTCCCCTGCCACCCGTGCGCACCAAGCGCCGTATCCTGGCGGCTGACTTTTGCGTTACATTGCTCGGCGTCAGAATCAACCCATCGAGCCGACAGGCAGGAGCCTTCCCAAATGATCAGCCTCGAATTTCTCATGACCTCTCTCGTGGTGGTGCTCGTTCCTGGCACGGGGGTCGTCTATACCGTCTCGATCGGCCTCGTCCAGGGCCGCAAGGCGAGCGTGTTCGCCGCGCTCGGCTGCACCGCCGGGATCATCCCGCACCTCATGGCCACCGTGCTTGGCCTGGCCGCCGTCATGCATACAAGCGCCCTTGCCTTCCAGGCCCTAAAATACGCCGGCGTGGCCTACCTGTTCTATGTCGCCTACGCCACCTGGCGTGACAAGTCAGCCTTCGCCGTCGATGCAGGCCTGCCCGGCAGCACGGCCGCCGGCCTGGTCGCAAAGGCCTTCCTGCTGAACATCCTCAACCCGAAGCTGACCATCTTCTTTCTCGCCTTCCTGCCGCAGTTTGTCCAGCCCGATGCGCAGGCGCCGCTCCCGCAGCTTCTGCTGCTGAGCGCCGTTTTCATGGCCATGACGTTTGTCGTTTTCGTCCTCTATGGCTGTCTGGCGCATGTTTTCCGCAAGACCGTCGTCGAATCGCGGCGGGTTCAGGCCTGGCTGCGCCGCGGCTTCGCGGCCGCCTTTGCCGGTCTGGGGGCGAACCTCGCCTTGACGGAGAAATGACGCCCGCTCGTCGCGGCCGGACTCATTCGCCCAGATAGGCCTCGCGCACCTTCGGGTTGGCGAGTAGCGCAGGCGCCGTGTCGCTGAGGGTAATGGCGCCGCTTTCCATGACGTAGCCGCGCGCGGCCGCCGACAGCGCCAGGCGGGCGTTCTGCTCGACCAGCAGCAGGGTGACGCCCTGCGCGGCGACCGACTGGATCACCTCGAACACCTTCTGCACCATGAGCGGCGCCAGGCCCATCGAGGGCTCGTCGAGCAGCAGCAGCTTCGGCCGGCTCATCAGGGCGCGGCCGATGGCCAGCATCTGCTGCTCCCCGCCGGAGAGCGTGCCGGCGAGCTGCCGCGCCCGCTCCTTCAGGCGCGGCAGCAGCGCATAGACGCGGTCGAGGTCGGCGGCGATTCCCGCCCGGTCGCGGCGCGAGTAGGCGCCCATGTCGAGGTTCTCGGCGACGGTCAGTCGGGCGAAGACGCCGCGGCCTTCCGGCACCAGCGTCAGGCCGGCGCCGATCAGTTCGTGCGCAGGACGGTGCTGCAGGCTCTGGCCGTCGTAATGGATGGCGCCGCTCGCCGGCAGCAGACGCGCCAGGGCCTTGAGCGTCGTCGTCTTGCCGGCGCCGTTGGCGCCGATCAGGCAGGCCATCTCGCCCGCCGCCACCTCGAAGCTGACCCCTTTCACGGCGGCGATTCCGCCATAGGAGACATGCAGATCCTGAACCTTGAGCATCGGCTCGGCATTCATGCCGCGGCTCCGCCGAGATAGGCCTCGATCACCTTCGGGTCGCGCTGCACCTCGGCCGGCAATCCCTCGGCGATCTTCTCGCCGTAGTCGAGCACGGCCACGCGGCCGCACAGGCCCATCACCAGTTTCACGTCATGCTCGATGAGCAGGAGCGTGAGGCCGTCGGCGCGCAGCGCCTCGATCAGTTTTTTCAGCGATGCCGTCTCGGTGGCGTTCATGCCGGCGGCCGGCTCGTCGAGCGCCAGCAATTTGGGTTCCGTCGCCAGTGCCCGCGCGATCTCCAGCCGGCGCTGGTCGCCGTAGGCGAGGTGGCGCGCCAGCACGTTGGCGTGGCGCTGGATGCCGACATACTGGAGCAGCGCGTGGGCGCGCGCCTCGATGGCCGCCTCCTCCGCGCGCGTGCGGCGGTCGCGCAGCACGGCACCGACGACGCCGGCGGAAGTGCGCAGGTGGCGGCCGACCATGACGTTCTCCAGCGCCGTCATGTTGGCGAAGAGGCGGATGTTCTGGAAAGTGCGGGCGATGCCGGCAGCGGCCACCTCGTGCGGCGCGGAGACCCTGAGCGGCGCGCCGTCGAAGACGAACTGGCCGCTGTCGGCGGCGTACAGTCCGGTGAGCACGTTGAAGAAAGTGGTCTTGCCGGCGCCGTTGGGGCCGATCAGGCCGTAGATCTCGCCGCGGCGGATGGTGAGCGAAACCTCGTGCAGGGCGCGCACGCCGCCGAAGCGCTTGCCGATGGAACGGGCGTCGAGCAGGACGTCCATCCGGGCTTCCGCGCCAGGAGCGCGCTCACCGCCCCCCTCTCCCGCCACGGGAGAAGGGTTGGGGGTGAGGGTGGCAGCGCCGTGCGTCACGTCGTTTTCCCCTCCTTCGCGAATTCCCTTTTCCGCCGCGCCTCCGGCCACAGCCCGGCCGGGCGGTAGAGCATGACGGCGATCAGCGCCAGGCCGAACAGCAGCATGCGCAGCGATTCGGGGTCGAGCAGCACCTGGCCGAACAGCGCCCGCTGCATCGGCACGGCGCCGTGGCGCAGCGCCTCGGGCAGGATGGCCAGCAGCAGGCCGCCAAGGATGACGCCGGGGATGTGGCCCATTCCTCCCAGCACCACCATGCACAGCACCATGACGGATTCCATCAGGACGAAGCTCTCCGGGCTGACGAATTCCTGGAAGGCGGCGAAGAGGCCGCCGGCCACGCCGCCGAAGCTGGCGCCCATGGCGAAGGCGAGCAGCTTGACGTTGCGCGTGTTGATGCCGCAGGCCTTGGCGGCAATCTCGTCCTCGCGGATCGCCACCCAGGCGCGGCCGATGCGCGAATCTTCCAGGCGCAGCGTGACGAAGACGACGAGCAGGGTCAGCGCCAGGAACAGGTAGTAGTAGAGGTACACCGAAGGCAGGCTCAGGCCGAACAGCTCGAGCGGCTTCGACAGCGGCACGCCGAGCACGCGCACCGGGTCGATCTGGCTGATGCCCTGCGGGCCGTTGGTGATGTTCACCGGCGCGTTGAGGTTGTTGATGAAGATGCGGACGATCTCGCCGAAGCCGAGCGTGACGATGGCGAGATAGTCGCCGCGCAGCCTGAGCGTCGGCGCGCCGAGCAGCACGCCGAACAGCCCCGCCACGCCGGCGCCGAGCGGCAGGATCGCCCACACCGGCCAGTGCACGCCGAAGTGCGGGCTGGCGAGCAGGGCGTAGAGATAGGCGCCGACGGCATAGAAGGCGATGTAGCCGAGATCGAGCAGGCCGGCGAAGCCGACGACGATGTTCAGTCCCAGCGCCAGCATGATGTAGAGCAGGGCGAAATCCAGGATGCGCACCCAGGAGTTGCCCAGGCCCAGGCCGACGGCGAAGGGGGCCAGCATCAAGGCGACGGCGATCAGCGTGACGCCCAGCCAGGCGGTGCCGTGGCGGCCGAGGGAGGGAAAGCGCCGGGAAAGGAATTCGATCACGGCGGAATTCTACTGCGCGGCCGTCGATCCCGCTCACGCGCCGGCAGGGCGGGCGGTTCGACCCTTGACAGGGCAGAGCCTCGCCTTCATCGTTCCTGCCACAAAAAACAATATCAACTCACCATGGCGGCTGAACCTGAGAATCCCCGGGTTGCACTCGTGACAGGAGGCAATTCCGGCATCGGCGCCGCCGTGGCAAGAAGGCTTGCCGAGGCCGGCATGCCGGTTGTGATTACCGCGCGCGATGGGCCGCGCATCGACAGGGTGGTGGCCGAATTGCATTCGGCCGGCCGCCAGGCGCGAGGCCTGCGCATCGACGTTGCCGACGAGGACAGCATTGCCCGCGCCGTCGCTGCCACCCTTTCCTGGCATGGACGCCTGGACGTCCTGGTCAATAGCGCCGGCGTCGGCCTGACCGCGCCGTTTCTAGAGGTCCCGCTGGAAGAATGGCAGTCAACGCTCGACGTGAACCTGACCGGCGCCTTTCTCACCAGCCGGCTGGCCGCCCGCGCCATGCGCGACCAGGGCTGGGGTCGCATCATCCAGATTGCATCGGTGTCCGGCATACTGGCCGGCAGTCTGCGCTGTGCCTATGGCACCTCCAAGGCCGGCCTGATCGGCCTGACTCGCCAGATGGCGGTGGAGCTGGCGCGCTACGGCATCACCGTAAATGCGGTGGCGCCCGGGCCGGTGAAGACGGCGATGACGGACGTCATGCACGATGCCGCCACGCAGGAAGCCTATTGTGCGCGCATACCGGCGCGCCGCTACGGCAAGCTGGAGGAGATAGCCCACGCCGTCGCTTTTCTCGCCTCGGAGGAAGCGGGCTACATCACGGGACAGACGCTGGCCGTGGATGGCGGCTATACCGCAGCGGGAATCCTGATTTAGGCCCGCTCCGCCACCTTTTCGCCCATCAGCCCGGAGGGCCGGAATACGAGCACGAGGATCAGCACGAAAAAGGCGAACACGTCCTGGTAGTGGCTGCCGAGGAAGCCGCCGGTGAGGTCGCCGATGTAGCCGGCGCCGAGCGATTCGATCAGGCCCAGCAGAACGCCGCCGAGCATGGCGCCGGGCAGGTTGCCGATGCCGCCGAGCACCGCCGCGGTGAACGCCTTGAGACCGAGGATGAAGCCCATGTGGTAGTGGGCGATCGAGTAGTTGGCGCTGACCATCACGCCGGCCACCGCCGCCAGCGCCGAGCCGATGAGGAAGGTGGCGGAGATGATGACGTTGATGTTGACGCCCATCAGGCCGGCGATCTGCGGGTTCTCCGCCGTGGCGCGCATGGCGCGGCCGAGCCGCGTGCGATTCACCAGCAGCATCAGGCCGGCCATGATCGCCGCCGCCATGAGGACGATGACGATCTGCAGGTCGGTGATGTGGGCGCCGCCGATGTCGCGCCCGCTGTCCGGCAGGATCGGCGGGAAGGCGTGGTAGTTGCGGCCCCAGAAGATCATCGCCAGCTGCTGCAGCACGATGGAGACGCCGATGGCGGTGATGAGCGGGGCAAGGCGCGGCGCGCTCCGCAGCGGCCGATAGGCGATGCGCTCGATGGAGAAGCCGAGCGCCATGCATACCGGAATCGCCGCCAGCAGGCCGATCAGCACCACGACGATGCCGGGCAGGCCGCTGTTGGCGAGCAGCTTGATGACGGTGAGCGCGGTGAGCGCGCCGATCATCACCACCTCGCCGTGGGCGAAGTTGATCAGGCCGAGGATGCCATAGACCATCGTGTAGCCCAGTGCGACGAGGGCGTAGATGCTGCCCAGCACGAGGCCGTTGATGATCTGCTGGATGAAGGTGTCCATCGTGCGGCGAGTCTATATCGGGATAGGGGCGGTCAGGATACCTGACCGAGCCCCTCCCACACCACCCGGC
>CAYYXS010000030.1:0-62209 GCA_964475635.1 uncultured Rhodocyclaceae bacterium | reverse complement strand
CGCTCGGACCCTTCCGCATCCGCGTCGAGGCCTTCCTCGAAACGCTGCGCGAAGAAGAACTGTTCTAGGAGTCACGCGACATGACATACCCGACTGAACCGCTGAAGTGCTGGAAGAAGGCCAAGGAGCTGCGCGAGCAGTATTACATCGACTATGCCAAGGCCCACGAGAAGGGCGGCCTGCGCTGGTCCGGCTCCGCCTGGGCGCTCGACGCCATCCCGGCCGGCCTGGGCAAGGATGTCTATTCCCTTACCGGCGAGCCCTACGGCGCCACCGTGGCGGTGGACAAGAAGTTCAACAAGGAGTGCCAGGACGCGGCCGAATCCTACGGCTTTGCCCGCGACCTGTGCGCCTACATGCGCACCTACTGGGGTTCGATCATCCTGAACAAGTATTCGTTCGGCGGCGAGTTCCCCAAGCCCGACTTCAACTTCCAGTCGCAGATCTGCTGCTCCCACGCCAAGTGGTACCAGGCCGCCTCGACGCTGGAGCATGACACGCCGAGCTTCTTCATCGACGTCTCGGTCGGCCCGCACAGCGAGCTGACGAAGTCGCGTCTCGACTACGTCACCAACCAGGGCCTGGAGGCCTGCGAGTGGCTGGAGAAGACCACCGGCCGCAAGTTCGACGACGAGCTGTTCATCGAGGCGGTGAAGAACGAAATGCGCTCCACCTCGCTGTGGGCCGCCATCTGCGCCGAGAACAAGGTGAAGCCGGCCCCGCTCGACGAGAAGACCATGTATTCGCTCTACGTGCTGGCAACGCTGTCGAAGTCGTCGAAGTGGTGCGCCGACTTCTACCAGGAGTGCCTGGACGAGGTGAAGGACCGCGTCGCCCGCGGCATCGCCGCCGTGCCCAACGAGCGCTGCCGCGTCATGTCCGACACGCAGCCGCCCTGGGGCTTCCTCAAGGTGTTCCGCTACCTCGAGGAATACGGCGCCTGCTCGATCGGCTCGCTGTACACCTTCGGCCTGGAAGGCATCTGGGAGACCAAGCCGGACGGAACCTGGGGGCCGCGCACCCTGCCGTGGGAAAAGGGCATCGAGATGCGCACCCGCGAGGAAGCGATGCGCCTCTACTGCGACTGGAACCTGTCGAAGCCGCAATGGCAGCACTTCTACGACCCGCGCCTGAAGACCGAGATGATGAAGACCATCGTCAAGGAGTGGCAGGTCGACGGCGTCATGCTGCACCTGAACCGCGGCTGCGAGGGCCTCTCGATCGGCATCATGGAAAACCGCCTGGGGCTGGCTGCTTCCGGCATCCCGGTGATGACCTTCGAGGGCAACATGGGCGACGAGCGCGAATTCGACCTGGGACGCACGCAGAACCGCGTCGATTCGTTCATGGAAACCCTGGGCCTGAAGCGCGACTTCGCGCACGCCTGATTCACATAGGAGGACTGATAGCATGTACGCAGCTGGAATAGACATGGGTTCCCGCACCGTCAAGGTGGTGTTCCTCGAGGAACTCAAGGTGGACGGCGCGCCGCAACTGAAATGGGGCGTCAAGGGCAAGCACATCATGTTCCCGGAGGATCTCGACGCCGACCAGGCTGCCGACAAGGCCTTCGAAGAAGCCCTTGAGGCGGCCGGCCTGAGCCGCGACCAGGTCAAGCGCGTGGTCGCCACCGGCGCGGGCCGCAAGCAGGTGAAGTTCGCCACGGGGGACGTCACCGAGGTGTCCGCCGGCGCCAAGGGCGCAGTGTTCATGTGTCCGACTGCGCGCACGGTGATCGATGTCGGCGCCGAGGAAGGCCGCGGCATCAAGGCCGACGGCGACGGCAAGGTGGTCGACTTCGCCGGCAACGAGAAGTGCGCCGCCGGCGCCGGCGCCTTCGCCGAGTCGATGTCGCGCGCGCTGCAGCTGTCGCTGAAGGATTTCGGCGCGGCCAGCCTGCGCTCCGACAAGACTATCCCGATGAATGCGCAGTGCACGGTGTTCGCCGAGTCCGAAGTGGTGTCGCTGATCCACTCCTCGACGCCGAAGGAGGATATCGCCAAGGCCGTGCTCGACGCGGTGGCGAGCCGCGTCACGGCGATGGCGCGCCGCGTCGGCATCGAGGGCGAAGTGGCCCTCATCGGCGGCATGGTGCACAACGTCGGCTTCGTGCAGTCCCTGAAGACCGCCCTCGGCGTCGACCAGGTGCTGCTGCCCGAGTTGCCCGAGTATATTTCCGCCCTCGGCGCCGCGCTGATCGCCGCCGAGAACAAGGCCTAACCCAAGGAGAGCGCAATGGCTGATACCGCAGGTGAAAAGAAGGAATACTGGCGCTGGCAGGAGAACTGCTGGATCGACGAGTCGAAGGACTGGCGCGCGGCTAAGATCATCACCGCCGGCATCGACGTCGGCTCGGTGAGCTCGCAGGCGGTGCTCTGCGTCGATGGCGAGCTGTACGGCTTCAACAGCATGCGCACGGGCAACAACAGCCCGGATTCGGCGAAGAACGCCATTGCCGGCGTGCTGGACAAGTCCGGCATGAAGCTGGAGGACGTGCATTACGTCGTCGGCACCGGTTACGGCCGCGTCAACGTGCCCTTCGCACACAAGGCCATCACCGAGATCGCCTGCCACGCGCGGGGCGCCAACTACATGGGCGGCAACACCATCCGCACCATTCTCGACATGGGCGGCCAGGACTGCAAGGCCATCCACTGCGACGAGAAGGGCAAGGTCACCAACTTCCTGATGAACGACAAGTGTGCCGCCGGCACCGGCCGCGGCATGGAGGTGATCTCCGACCTGATGCAGATCCCCATCGCCGAGCTGGGCGCGCGCTCCTTCGATGTGGACGAGGAGCCGAACGCTGTTTCTTCGGTTTGCGTGGTGTTCGCCAAGTCCGAGGCGCTCGGCCTGCTCAAGGCCGGCTACTCGAAGAACAAGGTGGTCGCCGCCTACTGCCAGGCCATGGCCGAGCGGGTGGTCTCGCTGCTCGAGCGCATCGGCGTCGAGAAGGACTTCTTCATCACCGGCGGCATCGCCAAGAACCCGGGCGTCGTCAAGCGCATCGAGAAGCTGCTTGGCATCCAGGCCGTGCAGACCAAGTACGACAGCCAGATCGCCGGTGCGCTGGGCGCCGCGCTGTTCGGCTACACGCTGATGCAGAAGCAGGGCGCATCGGCGAAGGCTGCCTGAGAGATGAACTACCTGCCCCCCAGCCCCTGCCCCACGGCTGGCTTTGCACAGCCAGCCGGCTTAGGCGGCGCAGAGCAGTGCTCTGCGAAACCCCGCCTTCGTCCCGTGGAAGGGGGTGACTGCGGCTCGCAAGGCGCGCAGTGGCACGCTGGCCCCGCCCTGGGGCGGTCCGGCGGCGCGGGGGCGGCTGCAAGGTCCCGACGCTTCGGCCCGCGAAGTACCCCTCTCCCACTGAGCGGGCCGGAGCTGAGGGATTCACGATTTTAACAGGGGGATAGACATGATCGCGAACTACGGCTACAAGGACGGCTCTGGCGAGTACTACATCAGCATCGACACCGACAAGTGCATCGGCTGCACGGCCGGCCGCGCCTGCCTGACGGGTTGCCCGAAAGGCATGTTCGAGATCATCACCGACGACTACGATGACGAGGTGGCGGCGGTGAAGCAGTCCTTCCGGCGCACGCTGGCCTTCGACTGCACCGGCTGCAAGCCTGCCGGCGGCTATACCAGCCTGCCGTGTATGACAGCGTGCACGCCGGGCGCCATCAAGCACTCCTGGTAAGCTGCGGCCATGGTGAAGATTCAGCTCAAGCTGATCAAGGGCGGCAGGGAAGGGGACCTGCTGGCGGAAGGCTGGATCAAGCAGACCACCATCGGCGAGCCGCGGCTGTCCGAGATCGTCGAGAACTACCGGCAGCTCGGTTACGAGGTGCATGTGATTGAGCACCGCGAGGAGTCTGAAGCTGGCTGCAACACCTGCTTCACGGCAGGAGCCGAGATGGGCCAGATTTACGGCGACGTGTTTATACGCAAGGGCAAGGGCGGCCATCGTGCCGCCGACGACGAATTGTTTTAATTGAGGAGACTGCGATGGCGGTGAAAGTGAATGTGCGGATGATCCGCAAGAACGATCTCGACGGCATAGTGGCGATCGACAAGATCATCACGGGGCAGGACCGCCGCGAATATTACCAGCGCAAGCTCGGGCATGCGCTCGACAAGGACGTCAATGCCTCGGTGGTGGCCGAAGTGGACGGCAAGCTGGTCGGCTTCATGATGGGCGACGTGTTCTTCGGCGAATACGGCATCCCCGATGCCACCGCCACCATCGACACCCTTGGCGTGCACCCCGAGTTCCAGAAGCACGGCGTCGCCTCGGAACTGATGGACCAGTTCCTCATGAACATGAAGGCAGCCAACGTGAAGAAGATCTACACGCTGGTCAACTGGAACGACTTCGCGCTGGAAGGCTTCTTCTCGCGCCACAAGTTCCAGCCTTCCAAGCGCCTCAGCCTGGAATTGCAACTACCCTGATTCTGACCGATTGGGGGAACAGCGGACGGCGCGCGTTCACGCGAATGCGCGCCGCTTTTTTTATGTGGATAGATTGCCACTGCCACACCAAGCATTCCTACGACAACTGGCTCGAGCCGCTTGACCTGATCCGGCGTGCCAAGTCGATCGGGTTGGATGGAGTGGTCATCACCGAACATCATTCCTACGAAGCCTCGGCGCCTGTGGAAGCCATTGCGGGAGAGGAGGGTTTTCTCGTTCTGCGCGGCGTTGAAATCGCGACGGACCGGGGTCACCTTCTTGCTTACGGCATCGATGACGATTCGTGGAATGTCTGGGGCCGCGATACATGGCTTCCGATCGAGGGGGTGATCGAGCGGATTCTCGATCTTGGCGGCATCTGCGTGCCGGCCCATCCTTACCGTGAATTCGGCGTATGCAGCCTGCTTGACGGACTGCTCGAACTGAAGGGCATTGCTGCCGTCGAGACGCACAATGGCGGCAACATCGATTCGGACAACGAACTTGCAGTCATGGCAACACGCCACATGTCATTGCCATCGCTGGGCGGAAGCGATTGCCACAAGGTTTCCGCAGTGGGCCGTTGTGCGACGGAATTCCTGCAGCCGGTGTCGGACATGGCCACCTTCCTCTCGGCGGTGCGCGCGGGCGCCTGCCGCGGCGGCTATTTCGACGGATTCAAGAGGTAGTTCAGGCGGCAGCAGCGATTTCCACGGGCTCGTTCAGCACCAGCCAGTACAGCCCCAGTTGTCCCACAGCCTGGATGAACTTCTCGAAATCGACCGGCTTGCGGATGTAGCTGTTGGCACCGAGGCTGTAGCCTTCGTAGATGTCCTGTTGCTCCTTGGAGGTCGTCAGGATGACGACCGGCAAAAGGCTGGTGCGCTCGTTGGCGCGAATACGCCTCAGCACCTCCAGCCCGTCGATACGGGGCAATTTCAGGTCGAGCAGCACCACGGCTGGCATGATCGACAGATCGCGACCGGCGTGGTGCCCATTGCCGAATAGATAATCGAGCGCTTCGACGCCGTCCCGCGCGACGACGACCGGATTGCCGATGCGATTCTTGTTGAAGGCGCGCAGCGTCAGCGCCTCGTCGTCGGGATTGTCTTCTACCAGAAGTATCGGTCGATCGCTTGCCATTTTCTTGGTTGTTCCTGGTTGTGTCCTATAAATATCACAACATTCTGCTGCAGCGCGATTCGAGCCTGAATCGTCGCTGCCATGGCGCAGAATATCGATTCTAACCCCCATATTGCAAAATACACCCCTTTACCGCCCGAGCGCAAGGCATTGGCTTGCTGTGGAAAGACATGCCGAGAAGCCAATTGCGATCCGAAGGTTTGTCATGACCTGCCGCGAATTTGTTCCTTGAGCAGCAGGAAAACCATGCCATCCTCGTTTTGAGACGCAAACCATGTGAAATCAAGCTCAGGAAAGGCATTCTCCACTAGTGCGCGATTCCCGCCAACCTCGACGCAAAGCGCGCCGCCGTCCAGGAGATGATCGCATGCCCCGGAGAGAATGCCTCTGACGGCATCCAGCCCGTCTTGACCCGAAGCCAGGGCAAGACTGGGTTCGTGCCGATATTCTGGCGGCAGGATTTCCATTGACTCGCCGGTGACGTAGGGCGGGTTGGAGACGATAATTCCGTAACGGCGCCCAGACAGGCCATCAAAGAGATCGGAGCGGAGCAGGTCGATGCGGTTTTCGAGGCGATAATCGGAAACATTCCTGGCGGCCACGGCCAACGCATCCGCTGATATGTCCACTGCATCGATATGCGCATTCGGAAAGGCATGGGCCAACATGATCGCCAGGCAGCCCGATCCCGTGCACAGGTCGAGCGCTCTGCCGACCCGCTCAGCATCCCCTACCCAGGGCGTCAGGGAATTGTCCTGCAGGAGTCCGGCGATGTGCGATCTGGGAACGATCACGCGCTCGTCCACGTAGAAGCGGAAGTCCCCAAGCCATGCTTCGTGCGTCAGGTACGCCGACGGAATGCGCTCCGCTATGCGCCGCTCGAAGAGGTCGGCAACGCGCTGCCGCTCGCTTTCGGTGAGCGCGGCATCCATGAACGGATCGAGGCGGTCAAGCGGCAGGTGCAGGCAATGCAGAAGGAGGTAGGCCGCTTCGTCGAAAGCGTCCTGCATGCCGTGGCCGAAGCAGAGCCCGGCTTCGTTGAAACGGCTTACTCCCCAACGCAGGAAGTCACGCAGAGTGGCCATTTCGGGCGGTATCAAAGCAGCAACTCCAGGGTGCGTTGGTAGATGTGCGAAAGCGGTTCGATGTCCGCCACAGCGATGCATTCGTCTATCTTGTGGATGCTTGCATTGAGCGGCCCCAATTCGATGACCTCTGGGCAGATGTCGGCGATGAAACGGCCGTCCGAGGTTCCGCCGCTGGTGGATAATGCCGTTTCAATGCCGACTTTTTCGCGGATCGCCTGCGACACCGCTTCAACCAGCCTGCCTCTTGGGGTCAGGTAGGGTTTGCCTGAGAGGGTCCAGTCGAGCGTATATTCGACACCGTGGCGGTCCAGGACTTCATGCACGCGGTCCTTCAAACCGTCCGGCGTGCTGGCCGTGGAAAAGCGAAAATTGAAAAGGATTTCCGCCGTGCCCGGAACAACGTTGTCGGCGCCCGTGCCGGCATGGATGTTCGACACCTGCCAGGAGGTGGGCGGGAAATATTCGTTGCCCGAGTCCCAGGCGGTGGCCGCCAGTTCGGCCAGGGCGGGTGCCACTTTGTGCACAGGGTTCTTCACGAGATGCGGGTAGGCGATGTGCCCCTGCACGCCCCTGACGACGAGTCGGCCGGACAGCGAACCGCGGCGGCCGTTCTTGATCGTGTCGGCAAGATGCGCTGCGGAGGTCGGCTCGCCGACGATGCAATAGTCGAGTTTTTCGCCCCGCGTCTTCAGCGCCTCCACCACCCGTGCCGTGCCGTCAACCGCGCGGCCTTCCTCGTCCGAGGTGAGAAGCAGGGCAATGCTGCCGTGATGATCCGGCCGGGCGGCGAGAAATCGCTCCAGCGCCGTTACGAACGCGGCAATCGAGGTTTTCATGTCCGCCGCACCGCGTCCGTAAAGGAAGCCGTTGCGATATGCCGGCGTAAAGGGATCGGATGTCCATTGATCAAGAGGCCCGCTTGGCACCACGTCTGTATGTCCTGCGAAACAGAGAACCGGTGCGCCGCCACGACGGCAAGCCCACAGGTTGGATACTCCATCGCAATCCATGCGTTCGAGGCTGAATCCCAGGGGCGCGAGGCGCTCCGCGATGACCTCCAGGCAGCCGCCGTCCGCAGGCGTCACGGAGCGGCGGGCGATCAATTCGCAGGCGAGGTCGTAGGTGGATCCGGCCATTATCCTGCGTCGTCGACGTTGAGGCTGAATTCGCTGAAGGAGGCTTCGCCGGACGCGCCCTGATCGAAATCCAGCGCGGGCGGCGCCTCGCCGGATTTCCTGTCGTTGGGGGAGGGCGTGCCGAGTTGCGAATTGTTGATCAGCCAGGACAGGTTGGTCGGGGAATCGGAGTTGGCCAGGGCTTCCTCCAGGGTGACGATATTTTCCCGGTAGAGCCGGAACAAGTCCTGCTCGAAGGTCTGCGAGCCCGGCGCCAGGCTCTGTTCCATGGCCTCCTTGATGCCGTTGATTTCACCCTTCTCGATCAGTTCCTGGATATGGCGCGTGTTGAGCAGGACTTCCACGGCCGGAATCCGCTTGCCGTCGGGCTTTTTCACCAGGCGCTGGGAGATGATGCATTTCAGGCTGACGGAAAGGTCGAGGTACAGGGCAGGCCGGTTCTCCAGCGCGTAGAAGTTGATGATGCGGTTGAGGGCGTGATAGCTGTTGTTGGCGTGCAGCGTGGCCAGGCACAGGTGGCCCGTCTGTGCGTAGGCGAGGGCCGCCGCCATGGTTTCCTTGTCGCGGATCTCGCCGATCAGGATGCAGTCGGGCGCCTGCCGCATGGCGTTCTTCAGGGCGTTTTCCCAGACCTTGGTGTCGAGGCCGATCTCGCGCTGGTTGACGATCGACTTCTTGTGCTTGAAGAGATACTCGATCGGATCTTCCACCGTCAGGATGTGTCCTGCCCGGTTGCTGTTGCGATGGTCGATCATCGCCGCCAGCGTGGTGGATTTGCCCGATCCGGTCGAGCCGACCACCAGCACCAGGCCGCGCTTTTCCATGATCACCTCGGCCAGCACGTCGGGCAGGCCGAGTTCGTCCAGCCTGGGGATCTCGCCCTGGATGAAGCGCACGACGATGGCGATGGTGCCGCGCTGCCAGAACATGTTCACGCGGAAGTTGCCGATGTCGCGCACGCCGAAGGAGAGGTTGATCTCCTTCTCCTCCTCGAAATGCGTGATCTGTTCCGGCGTCAGCATTTCGTAGGCCATGCGCTGGATCGTCTCGGCGTCCATGACCTGCTGATTGATCGGCACGGCCGTGCCCTGGAGCTTGATGTGGATGGGGGCGCCGCAGGAAACGAAGATGTCCGAAGCCTTCTTCTCGGCCATCAGCTGGAACAGCTTGTCGAAGATCATGTTTCCCTCCCGGAAGAACGATCGCGTCAGATGCCGCGCAGCAACTCGTTGATGCCGACCTTGGCGCGCGTCTTGCTGTCGACCTGCTTGACGATGACCGCGCAATACAGGCTGTACTTGCCATCCGGCGAGGGCAGGCTGCCGGAGACGACGACCGAGCCTGCCGGCACGCGGCCGTAGCTGATTTCGCCTGTGTCGCGGTTGTAAATGCGCGTGCTCTGGCCGATGAAGACGCCCATCGAGATGACGCAGTCGTCCTCGACGATGACGCCCTCGACCACTTCCGAGCGGGCGCCGACGAAGCAGTTGTCGCCGATGATGGTCGGGTTGGCCTGCAGCGGCTCGAGCACGCCGCCGATGCCGACCCCGCCGGAGAGATGTACGTTCTTGCCGATCTGCGCACAGGAACCGACCGTCGCCCAGCCGTCTACCATGGTGCCCTCATCGACATAGGCGCCGATGTTCACGAAGGAGGGCATCAGCACGACGTTGCGGCCGATGTAGGCGCCGCGGCGTACCACGGCGCCGGGCACGACGCGGTAGCCGCCGCGCTCGAACTGCTCGGCATCGTATTTCTGGAACTTGGTCGGTACCTTGTCCCAGTAGCGCAGTGCCCCGCCGTCCATGACGCGGTTGTCCTCGAGGCGGAAGGAGAGCAGCACTGCCTTCTTGATCCACTGGTGCGTGGCCCATTGGCCGTCGATCTTTTCGGCCACGCGCAGCCTGCCCTGATCGAGTTGGGCGAGGACGTGTTCGACCGCTTCGCCCACCTTGGCCGGTGCCTTGCCGGGCTGCATGCCGGCGCGGTCTTCCCAGGCCTGCTCGATGATCTGCTGAAAGTCCTGCATGGGGGTTCCCTTCAAAGTTTGCTGCAAAAGGCTTCGATCCTGCGCGCCGCCTCGAAGCACTCCTCCAGGGACGCCACCAGGGCGATGCGCACGAAACGCTCGCCCGGATTGATGCCGCCAGAGGCGCGCGCGAGATAGCTGCCGGGCAGTACGGTCACATTATATTCACGCTGCAGGCCAAGGGCGAATTCGGCGTCGGCGATCGGCGTGCGCGCCCACAGATAGAAGCCGGCATCCGGCCGGGCCGTGCCGAGGTGGGCGGCGACGAGGGGGGTGACGGCGTCGAACTTCTCGCGGTAGAGACGGCGGTTCTCGCGCACATGCGCCTCGTCGTTCCAGGCCGCGATGCTCGCCTGCTGCACCGGCGGGCTCATGGCGCAGCCCTGGTAGGTGCGGTAGAGCCAGTACTTCTTCAGCAGGGCGGCATCGCCGGCGACGAAGCCGGAACGCAGGCCAGGCACGTTGCTGCGCTTGGACAGGCTGGAGAACATGATGACGCCGCGATAGTCGTCGCGTCCCAGCGCGCGCGCCGCGGCGAGGACACCCAGCGGCGGGGCGGCTTCGTCGAAATGGATCTCGGAATAGCACTCGTCGCTGGCGATGACGAAGCCGTGGCGGTCGGACAACTCGAACAGGCGCTGCCATTCGCCGAGGCTGAGCACCTTGCCGGTCGGATTGGCCGGCGAGCAGACATAGGCCAGCTGCACGCGCCGCCAGGCGGCTTGCGGAATCGCCTCGAAGTCGGAGTGGAAGTCGTTTTCCGGCAAGTGGTTGAGGAACACCGGCTGCGCACCGGCGAGGAGCGCCGCGCCCTCGTAAATCTGATAGAAGGGGTTCGGGCAGAGCACCAGGGCATCGCCGCGCGAGGCGTCGACGACGCATTGGGCGATGGCGAACAGCGCTTCGCGCGAGCCGTTGACCGGCAGCACCTGATCCTGGGGATCGGGCGCGGAGATGCCGTAGCGCCGCGCCAGCCAGCCTGAGATGGCCTCGCGCAGGGCATCGCTGCCTGAGGTCGTGGGATAATTCGCCAGTCCTGAGAGGTTCGCCGCCAGGGCTTCCTTGATGAAAGCCGGCGTCTCGTGCTGCGGTTCGCCGATGGACAGGCGGATCTCGCGCAGGCCGGGCGCCGGCTGGAGGCCACGGAACAGCTGGCGCAGCTTCTCGAAGGGATAGGGCTGAAGTTTTTCGAGGTCGGGGTTCACGTCTTTGCGCGGCCGGATGGGCTGGCCGCCACTCTTGTCGGAAACGCGAATTATAGCCATGCCGGCCGGTCCGAACATCGTCGCCCTGGTTTCGCTGCTCGCCGGCGCGACGATCTGGGGCCTGATCTGGCACCCGTATCGTGCACTGGAAGGCATGGCCGTGTCGCCTGCGCTTGGCGCCACGCTGACCTATCTTGTCGCGCTCCTGCTCGGCTTCCCCTTGCTGCGCCGGCAGCTGTCCGGCTGCAAGCCGAACGGCATGCTGCTGCTGATCGCCCTGGCCGCCGGCGGCTGCAATCTCGGCTATGTGCTGGCGACGGTATACGGCGAGGTGATGCGGGTGCTGCTGCTGTTCTATCTGGCACCGCTGTGGACCGTACTGCTGGCCAGGCTGCTGCTGAACGAGAAAGTCAGTCTCCCCGGCACGGCGGTGATCGCCCTGTCGCTGGCCGGGGCGGTGGTCATGCTGTGGCGGCCAAGCCTCGGCCTGCCGCTGCCCGGGAATGGAGCGGAATGGCTCGGCCTGGCAGCCGGATTTCTGTTCGCCCTGGCCAACGTTCTCATCCGCAAGGCGCGGGATTTCTCCATCGAGGTCAAGTCGATGGCGGTGTTCGCCGGGGTGGTGGTAGTGGGGTTCTGCGTCCTGCCGTTCGAAGCCGCACCGGTCGCGCTGCCGCCGCCGGCGGGTTGGCTGCTGGTTGGCCTGGTTGGCCTGGTGCTGCTGGCGACCAACCTGTTCGTCCAGTACGGCCTCATGCACACGCCGGCCAACCGGGCCATCGTCATTTTTCTCTTCGAGCTGGTGGTCGCAGCACTTTCTTCCTGGCTGCTGGCCGGCGAGACGATGAGCCTGAAAGAATGGATCGGCGGGGCGATGATCGTTGCGGCCAGCCTGTTCTCCGGGAAGCTTGAAGCGCGCGAGGTTGAGCCGGGATAGAATGCATTCCCGTACCCTCAACCGTGCTTCAAGTGGCCGTCATTTTCACCGAAAGCCCGTTTTCCCTGCACCAGCCGTTTCCGCCGGCCGGCGACCAGCCCGAGGCGATCGAGCAACTGGTCGAGGGCATCCGCGACGGGCTGATGTACCAGACGCTGCTCGGCGTCACCGGCTCCGGCAAGACCTACACCATGGCCAACGTCATCGCCCGGCTGGGTCGGCCGGCGATGGTGCTGGCGCCGAACAAGACCCTGGCGGCGCAACTCTATTCGGAGTTCCGCGAATTCTTCCCGGAAAACGCGGTCGAGTATTTCGTCTCCTATTACGACTATTACCAGCCCGAGGCCTACGTTCCATCGCGCGACCTCTACATCGAGAAGGATTCCTCGATCAACGAGCACATCGAGCAGATGCGCCTGTCCGCCACCAAGTCCCTGCTGGAACGGCGCGACGTGGTCATCGTCGGCACCGTTTCGGCCATCTACGGCATCGGCGACCCGGTCGATTACCACGGCATGATCCTGCACCTGCGCGAGGGCGAGCGCATCGGCCAGCGCGACGTCATCAAGCGCCTGGCCGAGATGCAGTACGAGCGAAACGAAGTGGACTTCCGCCGCGGCACCTTCCGCGTGCGCGGCGACGTCATCGATATTTTCCCGGCGGAGAACGCCGAATACGCCCTGCGCCTGTCGCTGTTCGACGACGTCATCGAGGCGCTGCAGCTTTTCGACCCGCTCACCGGCCACCTGCGTCAGAAGCTGGGACGCTTCACGGTGTATCCGTCCAGCCACTACGTCACGCCGCGCGAGACGGTGCTGCGCGCCATCGAGGCCATCAAGCTCGAACTGCGCGAACGCATCGAGGCTTTTCAGAAAGGCCAGCAGCTGGTCGAAGCCCAACGCATCGAGCAGCGCACCCGCTTCGACCTGGAAATGCTCAACGAGCTGGGCTTCTGCAAGGGCATCGAGAACTACTCGCGCCATCTCTCCGGGCGCCAGCCGGGCGAGCCGCCGCCAACCCTGATCGACTACCTGCCGCCCGACGCCCTGATGTTCATCGACGAGTCCCACGTCACCGTGCCGCAGTTGGGCGGCATGTACAAGGGCGACCGCTCTCGCAAGGAGAATCTGGTCGGGTACGGTTTCCGCCTGCCCTCGGCCCTGGACAACCGGCCGCTGCGCTTCGACGAGTTCGAGAAGCTGATGCCGCAGACAGTCTTCGTCTCGGCCACCCCGGCGGAATACGAACGGACCCACCAGTCCCAGGTGGTGGAGCAGGTGGTGCGGCCGACCGGCTTGGTCGACCCGCAGGTCATCGTGCGGCCGGCTTCGACCCAGGTGGATGACCTGCTGGGCGAGATCAAGCTGCGCACTGCCCAGAACGAGCGCGTGCTGGTGACCACCCTGACCAAGCGCCTGGCCGAGGATCTGACCGATTACCTCAACGAGAACGGCATCAAGGTGCGCTACCTGCACTCCGACATCGAGACGGTGGAGCGGGTCGAGATCATCCGCGACCTGCGCCTGGGAGAGTTCGACGTGCTGGTCGGCATCAATCTGTTGCGCGAGGGCCTCGACATCCCCGAAGTGTCCCTTGTCGCCATCCTCGATGCCGACAAGGAGGGCTTCCTGCGCTCGGAACGGTCCCTGATCCAGACTATCGGCCGCGCTGCCCGTCACCTGCACGGCACCGCCATACTCTATGCGGACACGATGACCGACTCGATGCGCCGCGCCATCGCCGAAACCGAGCGGCGACGTGCCAAGCAGATCCTGTTCAATGAGGCCAACGGTATCACCCCGAAGAGCATTTCCAAGCGGATCAAGGACATCATCGACGGCGTATATGACCACGAGGTTGCCGCCGAGGCTCTTGAAGTGGCCGAGGAGCGGGCGCGCTACGAGGCGATGGACGAGAAGGCACTGGCGCGGGAAATCCGCAAACTGGAAAAGCGCATGCAGGAGCACGCCAGGAATCTGGAATTCGAGGAAGCTGCTGCTGCACGCAATGAGTTGTTCCGGCTCAGGAAACTGGCTTTCGGGGCGGATGAGCACGATGCCCCGGATGGGAAGCGAACTGCATGACGCGCGTTCTCTTCGTTTGCATGGGTAATATCTGCCGCTCTCCCACGGCAGAGGGTGTTGTTAGAAAAATAATATACAACAATAGATTATTCGATATTATTAAAGTAGATTCTGCTGGAACGCACGGCTACCACGTCGGCGAGCCGCCAGATCCGCGGGCTTGCGAGGCGGCCCTTAGGCGGGGCGTTGATCTTTCAGGACTACGAGCCCGCAAGGTGGCGCCTGAGGACTTCGATCGCTTCGACCTGTTGCTGGCCATGGACCACGACAATCTATCCCTGCTGAGGCGGGGCGCTGCTCCGGAGCATCATGCCAAATTGGGCCTCTTCATGCGCTATGCAAGCCGATTCGAAACAGATGAAGTGCCTGATCCCTATTATGGCGGCGAACGGGGATTCGAATTGGTGCTGGACATGGCCGAAGATGCCGGCCAGGGGTTGGTCAAATTGCTGTCAGCGGACAAAAAAAGGCCGGCGGATGCCGGCCGTTTATAAACGGTAAAGGGCTATTTCCGTGTTTCCACCTGGACCATGGGTTCGCTGCTGGCGCTCGTGGGAGTCCTCGGTTTGCGGCCGAGTCGAACTTCCGGCTCAGCCGGGACCGGAGCTGCAGCCTTTTCATGGCTGGTTTCCACCATCACCAGGCCGCTTTCCTGAAGCGCGACGGACATATCGATTTGCGGCCTGACGGGTTCAGGGCCTGCAGTCGCGGCAATCGGCTCCAGGACGGGGGTAGTCGCTGGTGAGGCGATTTCCTCCGCGGCTGCCGAAGGTATTTCTGCGATCACCGGTACTGGCGCCAAGGCAGGCTCGGCGAGCGAACTTTCGACGATTTCGCTTGCGCCCGTTTCTTCGGAAGGCAACGGGACAGGGGCGGGTGCCGCATCGGCAGCGGTCTTTTCGGTCGCAGCAGGTTCAAAAGCCAGATGGGTTTGTTGCACCGCAGGAGGCGACGTTTCGACTGCAACGGCAGGTTGTGCGTCATCCGCCTGCGCCTCAGGACGGCGGTCTCCGCGATCCCCCCCCCTGCCGCGTCCCCTGCGGCCGCGCCTGCCGCGACGCTCTTCCTGGGATTCCATTGCTGCGCCAGGCACGGGAGACTCCAGGGCACCGGTTATCGGGGCGATGGGGGATTCCGTGGGCTGAGGCTGGGGAGGGCGTTGCTCATGCTGGCGCGCCTGTCTGGGTTGGCGCGGTTCCGTACCCTGTTTTTCCGTGCGTTCGCTGCGATCCTGCCGTTCCGGTCGCTCCTGACGTTGGCGGCGCTCGCGCGCTTCATGCTCTGGACGAAGTGCCTGCTGGCTGCGCGGCCGCTGTTCCTGTCGACCGCGCTCGCCACGATCGCGCCCACGCCCGCGCTCGCCTCGCCCTTCACGGGGCAGTTCGCGGCGGGCAGGTGCCTCGGCCTTGGCGACGGGTGCCGGCTCAGGCTTAGGTTCGCTGCGAAACCAGGAAAATATCTTGCCGAAGAGGCCCGGCTTCATGGTCGCAGCCTGGGTCGGGGGCGCCGGGACGGATGGTGTCGTCTGCCTGGGCTCGACCACCGGAGCCGGCTGGGAGGGCGTGATGCCCTTGACGGCAGCTTCGGGACGGCTGGACCGCGCTTCGGTCTGCGCCGAAGGCGGCTGGTAGGCCTCGGTCGGGGGCGCCTCCACCATCTTGTAGCTGGGCAGGGCCTGGTCCTCCTGGTTCAGCTGGTCGTGCCGCAATCGTACTATCTCATGGGCAGGCGTTTCGAGATGGGTGTTCGGAATGAGGACGATGTTGACCCTGTGCCGCAGTTCGACGGTGCGGATGTCGTCGCGCTTCTCGTTGAGCAGGAAGGTGGCGACATCCACGGGGATCTGCACGTGGAGCGCGCCGGTGTTCTCCTTCATTGCCTCCTCCTCGAGGATGCGCAGGATATGCAGGGCGGCCGACTCCGTGCTGCGGATGTGGCCGGTGCCGGTGCAACGCGGGCAGGGGATATAGGTCATCTCGGCCAAGGCCGGGCGCAGGCGCTGGCGCGACAGTTCCATCAGCCCGAAGCGGGAGATCTTGCCGGTCTGGACGCGGGCGCGGTCGTAATGCAGGGCGTCGCGCAGGCGGTTTTCCACCTCGCGCTGGGCGCGCGGGTTTTCCATGTCGATGAAGTCGATGACGATGAGGCCGCCCAGATCGCGCAGCCGCAGCTGCCGGGCGATCTCGTCGGCCGCCTCGAGGTTGGTGCGCAGCGCGGTCTCCTCGATGTCGGCGCCGCGTGTGGCGCGGCCGGAGTTGACGTCGACGGCCACCAGCGCCTCGGTGTGATCCACCACGATGGCGCCGCCCGAAGGCAGAGTCACCTGGCGGCCGAAGGCGGTCTCGATCTGGTGCTCGATCTGGAAGCGCGAAAAGAGCGGCACATCGTCGCGGTAGCGCTTGACGCGCGCCACGTTGCCCGGCATGACGTGGCTCATGAACTGGTGCGCCTGCTCGAAGATGTCGTCTGTGTCGATCAGGATCTCGCCGATGTCCGGCTGGAAATAGTCGCGGATGGCGCGTATCACCAGGCTGCCTTCCTGGTAGATCAGGAACGGCCCCTTCTGGCCGCCTGCGGCGCCCTCGATGGCGCGCCACAGCTGCATCAGGTAATTGAGGTCCCACTGCAGTTCTTCCGCACCGCGGCCGATGCCGGCGGTGCGGGCGATCAGGCTCATGCCCTGCGGCACGTCGAGCTGGTCCATGGTCTCGCGCAGTTCGGTGCGGTCCTCGCCCTCGATGCGGCGGGAGACGCCGCCGCCGCGCGGGTTATTGGGCATCAGCACCAGGTAGCGGCCGGCCAGCGAGATGAAGGTGGTCAGTGCCGCGCCCTTGTTGCCGCGCTCATCCTTGTCTACCTGGACGATCAGTTCCTGGCCTTCCCTGAGCGCTTCCTTGATGGTGGCGCGGTTGGGTTCGACGCCCTCGCGGAAATAGGCGCGGGAGACTTCCTTGAAGGGGAGGAAACCGTGACGTTCGGCGCCGTAATCGACGAAAGCCGCCTCGAGGCTGGGCTCGATGCGGGTGATCACGGCCTTGTAGATGTTGCTCTTGCGTTGTTCCTTGGCGGCCGATTCGATGTCGAGGTCGATCAGTTTCTGACCATCGACAATCGCGACGCGGAGTTCCTCGGCCTGCGTCGCATTGAACAGCATGCGTTTCATTGTTTTGCTCTCCCGCGCACAAACACGGGAAGACAAGCCGCATCCGGTTCAGGCGGATAGTATTAGTTTGGCTGGTTTGAAATCATCAAAGGCATCAAGGGCAAACTAATTTCGGGTCTGTCTTTTCGTCCTGAAGTGATGTCAGGACGGCATATTCAGCGGTGTGCTAAGTGCGCGCATTTCAAGTAGTATCGCTGCTTGCGGTGAGCGAATTAACCTTTTGCGGTTCGCTGGAGCCGGTGTGAATCGACTGCATCCCGGCGCACCTTCCAATGCCGCTTCGGGTCATGGGGCGCGCATCCGAATCAGGCCGTGAATTATTCTTCATGGCAAACCCCTCGGGATGGGCAAACCAAGTCGCAGTATATTCAAAATGAAGGAGTTAAGCAAAGCTTCCGTGACCCGCCGGCAGATCGCCGAGGAGGCGGAAGGCCAGCGGATCGACAATTACCTCCTGCGTGTCTGCAAGGGGGTGCCGAAAAGCCACGTCTATCGCATCCTTCGCAGCGGCGAAGTCAGGGTTAATGGCAAGCGGGTCGGCCCGGATTGCCGGCTGAAATCCGGCGACGAGGTGCGGATTCCGCCCATCCGGCTGGACCAGTCGGCAAAGTCCCAGGTTCCGGTGGGGAGGGAATACCGGATTGTCCACGAGGACGATAACCTGCTGGTGGTCGACAAGCCGGCCGGCTTTGCGGTGCACGGTGGCAGCGGCGTGAGCTTCGGCGTCATCGAGCAGTTGCGCCGGCAAAGGCCGCAGGCGCGCTTTCTGGAGCTGGCCCACCGTCTGGACCGGGGAACCTCCGGCCTGCTGCTGATCGCCAAGCGCCGCCAGGCGCTGACGGTTCTGCACGACATGTTCCGGGGCGGGCGTATCGAGAAGCGCTACCTGGCCCTGGTGAAGGGCAGGTGGCGCGAGCCGCTGAGGCACGTCAGACTGGCCCTGCACAAATACCTGACCGACGAGGGCGAGCGACGGGTCAGCGTGTCGCAGGAGGGCAAGTCGGCGCACAGCATCGTACGGCTGCTGGCCCGCTGGGAGAATTTCAGCCTGGTCGAGGTGGAACTGGAGACCGGGCGTACGCATCAGATCCGCGTGCATCTGGCCCACCTCGGCTTTCCGCTCTGCGGGGATGACAAGTACGGAGACTTCGCCCTCAACAAGGCTTTGCAGCAACAGGGACTCGACCGCATGTTTCTGCACGCGGCGAAGCTTACGCTGGATCATCCGGTGACGGGCGAGCGGCAGGAACTGACAGCAGCGCTGCCCGAGGAACTGCAGGCTTTTTTGCGGCAACTGGAAAACAATGAGAAACGGGACTATGGGTCGGAATTACCGCTTGGTGGTGTTTGACTGGGACGGCACGCTGCTGGATTCGGCGGCGGCGATCGTCGCCAGCATGCAGGCAGCGGCGCGCGATCTCGGTCTGGAGCCGCCCGACGACAGGACTGCCCGGCAGGTTATCGGCCTCGGCTTGCACGATGCCCTGTCGCAGGCCTTGCCGGGGGTGCCGGTCTGTGAATACCAGCGGATTGCCGAGCGCTATCGGCAGCATTACCTCGCCAGGGATCATGAACTCACCCTGTTTCCCGGGGCCCGCGAGCTGGTGGCGGAGCTGGCCGGCGCCGGCTGTCTGCTGGGAGTGGCGACCGGCAAGAGCCGGCTCGGACTGAACCGTGCACTGGCCAACTCCGGCCTCAAGGCGTTCTTCCATGCCACGCGCTGTGCCGACGAGTGCAACTCGAAACCCGCGCCGGACATGCTGCTGGAGATCATGGAAGAACTGGAAGCCGTGCCGGAGAGAACCCTCATGATCGGCGACACCACGCATGATCTGCAGATGGCCAGGAATGCCGGCGTCGGCGCGCTGGCCGTCGGTTTCGGCGCCCATCCGCGCGAAGCGCTCAAAGCGGAGCAGCCACTCGGTTTCTTCAATGAATTTCACGAGCTGAGGGAATGGCTGAGACGCTACGGCTGATCTGCGCCAGCGCTGAACTGGCGGACGGCGGCAAGGGCTTCAGATTCGGCATTCCGACCGGCAGCGGCGAAAAGTCAGCCTTCGTGATACGGTACGCCGGGCGTGTGTATGGCTATGTCAATCGCTGCGCGCACATCGGCATTGAGATGGACTGGCTGCCCGGCGAGTTCTTCGACGTTTCCGGGCTATACTTGGTTTGCGCGACGCATGGGGCGACCTATCTGCCCGGCAGCGGCGAGTGCATCGCCGGCCCTTGCCGCGGTGCGCGCCTGACGCAACTCGAAGTCGTCGAACTGGACGGCAACATTTACCTGAAATAGGCCGCTACAACATGTCGGACAAACCCGAAGGCGATCCTGTCTGGGAGCGCCGGATCGTCGAGCGACTGGCGCTGGAATCGCTGGCTGAGCAGACGCGCCGCCGCCGCTGGGGCATTTTCTTCAAGCTGCTCGGCTTCGCATACCTGACCTTCCTGATCGTTGTGCTGGGCGACTGGGGCGATACCGCCGAGCGGCTCGGCGACGGCAAGAAGCATACGGCGCTGGTGCAGCTGACCGGCGTCATCAAGTCCACTGGCGAGGCAAGCGCGGAGAAGGTCACCGAGGCGCTGCAGGCGGCTTTCAAGGACAATGGCACCCAGGGGGTCATCCTGCGCATCAACAGCCCGGGCGGCAGTCCGGTGCAGTCCGGCATCATCAATGACGAGATTCGCCGCCTGCGCGCCAAGCACCCGGGCACCCCGTTGTATGCCGTGGTGGAGGATGTCTGCGCCTCGGGCGGCTACTACGTCGCAGCGGCGGCCGACAGGATTTTTGTGGACAAGGCCAGTATCGTCGGCTCCATCGGCGTGCTGATGGACGGTTTCGGCTTCACCGGCAGCATGGACAAGCTCGGTGTCGAGCGGCGGCTGCTGACAGCGGGCGAAAACAAGGGTTTCCTGGACCCTTTCTCGCCGCAGGACGCCAGACACAAGCAGCATGCCCAGGTGCTGCTCGACGACATCCACAAGCAGTTCATCGAGGTTGTGCGCAAAGGGCGCGGCAAGCGCCTGAAGGAGTCGCCTGAACTCTTCAGCGGCCTGATGTGGACCGGTACCAAGAGCATCGAGCTGGGGCTGGCCGACGAGCTGGGCAGCGTCGAATACGTGGCGCGTGAGGTGATCAAGGCCGAGGACATCCGCGACTACACCTTGCGGGCCAGCCTGACCGAGCGTTTCGCCAGGCAGTTCGGAGCAGATATGGCCGAGGGCATTGCCCATGTCCTCGGCAGGCTCTCGCTCAGGTAATAACCATCAAACGACTCCGACGCAGGGCAAACAATGCCCAGGATCAGGCGGCCAGCAACAGGAACACTGTTGGCCTTTTCTCCAGCGGTGGCAGAGGACTATTTCGCCATTCGTCGATTTTCTTTGTGCTTACGCTTTCGCTCGCCGTCGTCAGGTCCGAAGCCAGGCATAGCAGGGTCTCCGCATGGCAGGAGTCGAGCAGTGCTGCGTATAGGGCCATGTTGCGGTATGGCGTCTCGATGAAGATTTGCGTCCGCCCTTCCCGGCGCGATTCCTTCTCCAGCTCGGCAATGCGCCGGCTGCGTTCGGGTTCGCGCACCGGCAGGTATCCATGGAAGGCGAAGTTCTGGCCATTCAATCCGGATGCCATCAATGCCAGCAGGATGCTGGAAGGACCGACCAGGGGCGCCACCCGTATCCCTCTGGCGTGGGCGGCACGCACCACCAGGGCGCCGGGGTCAGCCACGGCAGGCACGCCCGCTTCGGAAATCAGGCCGGCCGAAACACCGGCAATCAGCGGGGCGAGCAAGGCAGCAAGGTCGTCATGGCTCGGCTCGCGCGGCAACTCCCTGATGTCAAGGTGCTGGATCGGGCGGTCTAGACCGATGTGCTTGAGTTCGGCCCGGGCGGACTTGGCATTCTCGACGATGAAGTAATCCAGACTTGCCGCAATGCGCTGTACCCCGGCGGGCCGGAAGGCTTCCGGCGGAGACTCCCCAAGAGAGGCGGGAATCAGGTATAGCGAGCCGGACGGCATCAGGGAAGGGCCACCCCTTCGTTGCGCAGCATGCCGCACAGCGCGATCAGCGGCAGGCCGATGAGAGCGTTCGGGTCGTCACCGCGCATGCTGGAGAGCAGGCAAATTCCAAGGCCCTCGGATTTTGCACTGCCGGCGCAGTGATAGGGTTGCTCCTTGTCCAGGTACCGCTCGATTTCAGCGTCGCTCAGTTGGCGGAATGCCACCTCGGTCGGCACTCCGCAGACCTGGTATCGGCCGGATTTGCTGTCGAGCAGACAGAGGCCGGTATGGAATGTCACCGTACGGCCGCGCATGGCGCGCAGCTGCTCGATGGCACGCTCGCGCGTCAGTGGCTTGCCGAAGCGCTGGCTCTCCAAAAACGCGACCTGGTCGCTGCCGATGATCAGGGTGTCCGGGAAACGATGCGCAACCGCGCGCGCTTTGGCAATGGAAAGCCGTTCGGCTGTGGCGGCCGGGCTTTCCCCAGGCAGGGCGGATTCGTCGGTGTCCGGGCTGGCTATCTCGAAGGGCAGATGCAACCGGGTCAGCAGCGCTCGGCGATAAGCCGAAGTAGAGGCAAGGACAAGGCGCGGCATGAGGGCGTCCGGATTTCGGATGTTATTCTTTTGACAGGAAAAGTCATGGAATGATAACATTTCGAACTTATGTCGCAACGTGGCATGGTCATCGACAGCCTTGAATTCGCGAGGCGGCAGGGCAGGTTGGCAGGTCGCCTTGGTCTCGACGGCTTGCCGAGGCTGGCGGAGATACTGTTCGATAACGCCGGCAGTCTGGAATATGAGGTATCCGGGGAAACCGCCGGTAGCGCGGCCTTCCTGATATTGAAACTGGATGGTCCGCTGCTGTTGACTTGCCAGCGCTGCCTGGGCGGGTTGGAGTTCGATTTGTCCTTGAGCCGCAGGATGCTGCTGCTGGAGCCGGGGATGCCCTGGCCAGAGGACGATCAGGCCGGCGGACTGGAGGATGAGGACTGCGATGCGTTGGAGGCATCGCGCGAACTTGATCTTGCGCCTCTGCTTGAGGAGGAAATCCTGCTGGCCTTGCCGATCGCGCCGCGGCATGAGCGTTGCGACCCGCCGCATTCTTTGGCTGGGCTGGAAAAAGTATCGCCGTTTGCGCTGCTGGCGCGGCTCAAGCGCAACTAGTTTTCGTATTTATTGAGGAGCACAACATGGCTGTCCAACAGAACAAGAAGTCGCCTTCGAAGCGCGGCATGCACCGCGCGCACGACTTCCTGACCAATCCGCCGCTCGCCGTCGAGCCGACCACGGGCGAAACCCACCTTCGCCACCATATCAGCCCGAGCGGCTATTACCGCGGCAAGAAAGTCGTCAAGACCAAGGGTGAGTAACTCCGGCAATCGACGGTTGCCCGCCGGCGGAATCGTCGCCGCCAGGAATCACCGGAAATCATAGCGCGTCGATGGACGTCACCATCGCGATCGATTGCATGGGCGGAGATCATGGCCCAGCCGTCACGCTGCCTGCAGCCATCCATTTCCTGCAACGAGACGAGAAGGCGAAGGTAATCCTCGTCGGCCTTCCGGCGGCGGTCGGGGACATGGTGGAGGACCAGAAGCCCCGCTTCGGCGATCGCCTGCGGTTCAGGGCGGCCAGCGAGGTGGTCGGGATGGACGATCCTATGGCCACCGCGTTGCGGGTGAAGAAGGACTCCTCGATGCGGATCGCGGTCGATCTGGTCAAGGAGGGTGCGGCGCAGGCTGCCGTTTCCGCCGGCAACACTGGCGCGCTGATGGCGATTTCCCGCTTCGTGCTGAAGACGCTGCCCGGCATCGATCGCCCTGCCATCGCAGCCATCCTGCCGACGATGCGCGGTTATTCGTATGTCCTCGACCTCGGCGCGAATGTCGATTGCCAGCCGCAGCATCTTCTGCAGTTCGGCATTATGGCCGATCTGCTGGTGGCCGCCGTCGAGCACAAGGAGCGGCCGACGGTCGGTCTGCTGAACATCGGCGAAGAGGATATCAAGGGCAACGATGTGGTGAAGCAGGCCGGAGAACTGCTCAAGGAGAGCGGCCTCAATTTTTACGGCAACGTCGAGGGCAACGATATCTACAAGGGCACGACTGACATAGTGGTCTGCGACGGTTTTGTCGGCAATGTGCTGCTGAAGACCTCTGAAGGCCTCGCCAGCATGCTGGCGACATTCCTGCGCGAGGAGTTCAACCGCAATCCCTTCAGGAAAATCGCCGCACTGATTGCCCTGCCGGCCCTCCACGGTTTCAGGAAGCGCGTCGACCCGCGCCGCTACAACGGTGCCAGCCTCCTTGGTTTGCGCGGCATCGTGGTGAAGAGCCATGGTTCGGCGGATCAGATGGCATTCGTCAATGCCATCGAAAGGGCGGCCGAGGCTGCCCGCAACCGGTTGGTCGAACGCATCAGCGAACGCATGGCGTCACACGCGCCGCAAATGGTCCAGTAAATGCACGCACGCATATCCGGTACGGGCAGCTACCTGCCTCCAACCGCCGTGAGCAACAGCGATCTGGTGGCGCGAGGGGTCGATACCTCCGACGAATGGATCGTCGAACGCACCGGTATCCGCAGCCGACACCTGGCCGAAGAAGGCCAGATGGCCAGCGACATGGCCCTGCAGGCCAGCCTGAGGGCAATTGCCGCCGCCGGCATAACCGCGGAGAAGATCGATCTCATAGTCCTTGCCACTTCTACTCCAGACTTTATCTTTCCCAGCACCGCCTGTCTGCTCCAATCCAAGCTCGGCATCGGTGGCGCTGCGGCGTTCGACGTGCAGGCCGTCTGCAGCGGGTTCATCTATGCGCTCACCCTTGCCGAGAAATTCATCCGCTCAGGCAGTCACCGCTGCGTGCTGGTGGTCGGCACGGAAGTCTTTTCGCGCATCCTAGACTGGAACGACCGGGGAACCTGCGTCCTCTTCGGCGACGGGGCCGGCGCGGTGATCCTCGAGGCGAGCGATGAACCGGGGATTCTCGCCAGCGCGCTGCATGCGGATGGTTCCCATCACGGCATCCTTGAAGTCCCCGGCAACGTTTGCAACGGCAAGGTCGTCGGCCAGCCTTTCGTGAAGATGGATGGCCCGGCAGTGTTCAAGTTCGCCGTAAAGGTACTGGCCGAGGTGGCGCAGGAAGTGCTGGACCTGGCCGGCATGAAGGCAGCTTCAATCGACTGGCTGGTGCCGCACCAGGCCAACATCCGCATCATCCAGTCGACGGCCAAAAAACTCGGCCTGCCGATGCACAAGGTCATCACTACGGTCGATCGCCATGGCAACACCTCGGCCGCCTCGATTCCGCTGGCACTGGATTACGCCGTCAGGGAAGGTCGCATCAGGCGCGGCGACACCTTGATGCTGGAAGGCGTGGGAGGCGGCTTTACCTGGGGCGCGGTTCTGCTCACATTCTGATTCTTTGCGACCGGACATGAAATTTGCACTCGTATTCCCTGGGCAGGGCTCCCAGTCCCTCGGCATGATGGCAGCCTATGGCGACAGCCCCGTCATCCGCGCCACCTTCGACGAAGCATCCGCCGCGCTTGGCCGCGATCTGTGGCAGCTCGTCACCGAAGGGCCGGCCGAGGCGCTCAATCAGACGGTAAACACCCAGCCGTTGATGCTGACGGCCGGCATTGCCGTCTACCGCCTGTGGCTGGAGAAGGGCGGCCGCCTGCCCGTCATGGTCGCCGGCCATAGCCTGGGCGAGTATTCCGCGCTGGTCGCTGCTGGCGTGCTGCGTTTCGGCGACGCGGTTCCGCTGGTGGAACTGCGCGCCAGGGCCATGCAGGAAGCCGTCCCGGCCGGAGAGGGTGCAATGGCCGCGATTCTCGGCCTTGCCGCCGCGTCGGTCATGGCCGCATGCGACGAGAGCGCACAGGGCCAAGTCGTGCAGGCCGTCAATTTCAACACGCCCGAGCAGACCGTCATCGCCGGCCATGCAGCAGCCGTCCAGCGCGCTGCCGAAGCGGCGAAGGCCAAGGGGGCCAAGCGGGCCGTGATGCTGCCGGTGTCGGCGCCGTTCCATTGCTCGCTGATGAAGCCGGCGGCCGAGCGTCTGGGCCAGAGGCTGTCCGAGCTGGCCCTGTCGTCGCCGCAGATGCCGGTGGTGAACAATGCCGACGTTGCCTGCCTGAACGATCCGCGACAGATCCGGGAAGCGTTGGTGCGGCAGGCAGCCTCGCCGGTGCGCTGGGTCGAAACCATGCAGGCCATGGCGGCGCAGGGCATCAGCCAGGTCTACGAATGTGGTCCCGGCAAAGTCTTGGCAGGCCTGGTCAAGCGCTGCGCCGACGGCTTGGCCGGCGGTGCCATGGCCGACCTGGCCGGGCTGGATGCCGCCTTGGTCGCAACCAACGCATAGGAAAGATCATGCTGAAAGGCCAAATCGCGCTTGTGACGGGGGCTTCCCGCGGAATCGGACGGGCCATCGCCCTGGATCTGGGCCGGGAGGGCGCCACGGTGATCGGCACTGCCACCACCGAGGCTGGCGCCGCGGACATCCAGAAGGCGCTGGACGAAACAGGCATCCTGGGGTGGGGCGCCATGCTGAATGTCACCGATGCCGATTCATGCGATGCGGTGATGGACGAAATCGATAAGCGCTTTGGCCCGGTTTCGGTACTGGTCAACAATGCCGGCATCACCTGCGACAACCTCGCCATGCGCATGAAGGACGAGGAATGGGATAGGGTGATCGACACCAATCTGAAGGCGGTCTTCCGGCTGTCCAAGGCGGTCATGCGCGGCATGATGAAGGCGCGCTTCGGTCGCATCATCAACATCACCTCGGTGGTGGGTAGTACGGGCAACCCCGGTCAGGCGAATTACGCGGCCGCCAAGGCCGGGGTGGGCGGAATGAGCCGCGCCCTGGCGCGGGAACTGGGCAGCCGCAACATCACGGTGAATTGCGTGGCTCCCGGCTTCATCGACACCGATATGACGCGCGCCCTGCCTGACGCGCAGCGCGACGCCCTGCTCGGACAGATTCCGCTCGGCCGGCTCGGCCAGGCGGACGAGGTGGCTGCTGCGGTGAGTTTCCTCGCCTCTTCTCGCGCCGGCTACGTCACCGGCGCGACGCTGCATGTCAATGGCGGCATGTACATGGATTGACCCGGGTTTGGTCGGTATTTGTCTTTCTGATAGAATGTCGCGGTTTTTTTCGAGTTATACCCGCTAAAAAAGGGAAGGAGCAAAACACATGGAGAACATCGAGCAACGCGTCAAGAAGATCGTGGCCGAGCAGCTTGGCGTCAACGAATCCGAGATCAAGAACGAATCCTCGTTCGTGGACGATCTCGGCGCCGACTCCCTCGATACGGTGGAGCTGGTGATGGCGCTGGAAGAGGAATTCGAGTGCGAAATTCCGGACGAGGAAGCCGAGAAGATCACCACGGTCCAGCAGGCGGTCGACTACATCAACGCCCATCTCAAAAAATAAGCATATCCATCCCCCGAAGCAGGAGCAGAGAGTGGCACGCCGCAGGGTAGTCGTCACCGGTCTGGGCATCATTTCACCGGTCGGCAATACGGTTCAGGAAACCTGGGACAACATCGTCGCCGGCAGGAGCGGCATCGGCCAGATCACCCGCTTCGACGCCGCTGCCTTCAAGTCGCGCATTGCCGGCGAGGTGAAGGGCTTCGACGTCACAGCCTATCTGCCGCCCAAGGAAGCCCGCCGCATGGATGTCTTCATCCACTATGGCATGGCGGCCGGCATCCAGGCGGTGCGGGACTCCGGCCTGGAGGTGACGCCTGACAATGCGAACCGCATCGGCGTGAACATCGGCTCAGGCATCGGCGGCCTGCCGATGATCGAGGATACCCACAACGATTTCCTCGGCGGCGGCCCGCGCAAGATATCGCCCTTCTTCATTCCAGGCACGATCATCAACATGATCTCCGGCAACCTGTCGATCCTGTTCGGCTTGAAGGGGCCGAACCTCGCAGTGGTGACGGCCTGCACGACCGGGCTGCACGCCATCGGCACCAGCTACCGCATGATCCAGTACGGCGACGCCGACGCGATGGTTTGCGGCGGAGCCGAATCCACGGTGACGCCGCTGGCCATCGGCGGTTTTGCCTCGGCGCAGGCCCTGTCCACCCGCAACGACGACCCGGCCACGGCCAGCCGTCCCTGGGACAAGGGGCGGGACGGCTTCGTGCTTGGCGAGGGCGCCGGCGTGCTGGTGCTGGAGGAATACGAGCATGCCAAGAGGCGCGGCGCGAGGATCTATGCCGAGATTGCGGGCTTCGGCATGAGCGGGGACGCCTACCACATGACCGCGCCGGACACCGACGGCCCGCGCCGCAGCATGGTAAATGCCCTGCATGATGCCGGAATCAATCCGGACGAGGTGCAATACCTTAATGCTCACGGCACCTCGACGCCTCTGGGCGACAAGAACGAGACCGACGCGATCAAGCTCGCCTTCGGCGATACTGCGCGCAAGCTGGTCGTCAACTCGACCAAGTCCATGACGGGCCATCTGCTTGGCGGGGCCGGCGGGCTGGAGTCGGCGCTGACGGCCCTGGCGGTGCATCATCAGATCTCGCCGCCGACCATCAATATCTTCGACCAGGATCCAGAATGCGATCTCGACTACTGCGCCAACACGGCGCGCCAGTTGAGGATCGATGTGGCCCTGAAGAACAACTTCGGCTTTGGCGGCACCAACGGCACGCTGGCCTTCCGCCGGGTCTGATTCTCCCCCCTGACGGATGCAGTTCCCGCTTCGGCTAGAATTGCGACCTTCTCGCCTTCTCGCGGTGTTGCTGTGCCTGTTGCACCTTGCCGCGCTCCTCGGACTGATTCCGCTCCCGCTGCCATTCTGGTTGAAGCTGTTGCTGGCTGGAGTTATTGCCGCGGCGGGCATCGCCTCGCTACGGGACAAGGCCCTGCGAATCAGCAGCATTTCGGTCAGGGAGCTGATCCTGAAGGCGGACGGCACCGTCGAGGGAACACTGGAGGACGGCAGCCGGTTCGAGGCAAAGGTGAGCCGGCATTCAGTGCTCTGGCCCTGGCTCATCGTTATGCTGCTGGAAAGGCCGGGGTCGTCGCCCCCGCATTCCTTGATTGTCCTGCCGGACTGCCTTGCCGCCGGGGAACTGCGGGCGCTGCGTTCCTGGCTGCGCTGGAAGCTTACCTGAGCCGGTTTCTCAGTACCGTGTTCCTGGCCGTAGCCGCGGATTCCGGGTAATCCCGGCTGGCGTGCAGGCCGCGGCTTTCCCGCCGCCGCTGGGCGCAGCGCACAATGAGGTCTGCCGTCAGTACCAGATTGCGCAGCTCGATGAGGTCGTTCGTGACGCGGAAGTTGGCGTAATACTCGTCGATCTCCCGCACAAGTAGGCGTATGCGGTGGCGGGCCCGCTCCAGGCGCTTGTTGGTGCGCACGATGCCGACGTAGTCCCACATGAAGCGGCGCAGCTCGTCCCAGTTGTGCGAGATGACGATTTCCTCGTCGGCATCCGTTACGCGGCTCTCGTCCCATTGGGGCAGGGCAGGCATGGGACGCCGTTCCGACCCAAGAATGTCTTCAGCGGCCGCTGCCGAGAACACCAGGCATTCGAGCAGCGAGTTGCTGGCCAGCCGGTTGGCCCCATGCAGCCCTGTGAAAGCGTTCTCGCCAACCGCATAGAGGCCGGGCAGGGCAGTGCGGGCGGAAAAGTCCGTGACGATGCCGCCGCAGGTATAGTGGGCCGCTGGCACGACTGGGATGGGTTGACGGGTGATGTCGATACCCAGTTCCAGGCAACGGCCGTGGATGTTGGGAAAGTGCTCGACGAGAAAGTTGGCTGGCTTGTGCGTCATGTCGAGATAGACGCAGTCCAGGCCGCGCTTCTTCATTTCCAAGTCGATAGCACGGGCGACGATGTCGCGCGGCGCCAGTTCGGCGCGCGCATCGTGTTCCGGCATAAAGCGCTCTCCCCCGGGCAGGCGCAGGATGCCGCCTTCTCCGCGCATGGCTTCGGTGATAAGGAAGGTCTTGGCGTGAGGGTGATACAGGCAGGTCGGATGGAACTGGATGAATTCCATATTGGCGACCGAACAACCCGCCCGCCAGGCCATTGCGATACCGTCCCCAGTTGCCGTGTCCGGGTTGGTTGTGTACAGATATACTTTGCCGGTACCGCCGGTGGCCAGGACCGTATGCGGGGCGGCGAAGGTTTCCACATGGTCCGCCCGTTTGTCCAGTACATAGGCGCCCTGGCAGCCGCTGCCAGGCAGGCCGAACTTAGTGCCTGTGATGAGGTCGATGGCGATATGGTGCTCGAACACCGTTATGTTCGGATGCGCGAGCAGTTTCTCCGTCAAGGTATCCTGCACCGCTGAACCGGTGGCGTCGGCCACGTGGATTACGCGGCGATGGCTGTGGCCGCCTTCACGGGCGAGGTGGTAGCCGGATCCCGACGCGTCCCGCGTAAAGGGCACCCCCTGGTCGATCAGCCAGTCGATGGCGATCTTGCCCCTTTCCACGACAAAGCGGGTGGTGCGTCGGTTGCAAAGCCCGGCGCCTGCAATCTGGGTGTCCCGGATGTGAGCCTCGATCGAATCGGCGTCGTCGAGCGCAGCGGCGATGCCCCCCTGAGCCCGGCTGCTGGCGCTGTCCTCAATTGACCGCTTGGTGACCAGCGCCACCCGTTTGTGCTCGGCCAGCTGCAGTGCCAGGGACTGGCCGGCCAGGCCGCTGCCAATGATCAGGACGTCGAAGGTCTTCACGGGTTGTTTGGCGTTTTCTTAGGGCCCGAAACTATAACATCGCGCGGAAAGCCATGTTTGCGACTGAACTATTTCTGGCTGGGAATGTCTTTCTGATGTCGGCGGCGCCGCTGGGAGTGTGTCGGCTATACTGACGGCTCCCGATCCGGCCTTTCCGGACGGTATGTACATCCAAAACAACAGCCGCACGATGGGAGAACGTGAAGTAGACCAGGAACTGGTTGCGCGCGCGCAGCGCGGCGACCAGAAGGCCTTCGGGCTGCTTGTGTCGAAGTACCAGCGCAAGCTGGCACGGTTGTTGTCGCGGCTGATCCGGGATCCGGCCGAGGTCGAGGACGTGGCGCAGGAAACGTTCATCAAGGCCTATCGCGCCTTGGGCAGTTTCCGAGGCGACAGCGCCTTCTACACCTGGCTTTATCGCATCGGGATCAATACCGCGAAGAACTATCTGGTTTCGCAAGGCCGGCGGGCGCCCACTCGCACGGACTTCGATACAGAGGAGGCCGAAGGCTTCGAGGAAGGTGAATTGCTGCGCGACATCAATACGCCGGAGCGCGTGCTCTTCTCGAAAGAAATCGGAGCCACGGTGAACTCGGCGATGGAGGCTTTGCCCGAGGAGTTGCGCACGGCCATCGTGCTGCGCGAGATCGAGGGCATGAGTTACGAGGACATTGCGAAGATGATGGATTGCCCGATCGGGACGGTGAGATCGCGCATCTTCAGGGCCCGCGAGGCGGTTGCAGAGAAGCTCAGGCCGTTGCTCGAGACGGCTCCGGACAAGAGGTGGTAAGAATGAAACCAGAGATTTCGGCTTTGCTGGACGACGAATTGGAGCAGGGCGAGGCCAGCCGCGTGATCGATGCCCTGCGTCGTGACCGGGTTCTGCAGGATGCCTGGAATGTGTACCACCTGATCGGCGATGCCTTGCGCCGTTCGCCGTGCAGTTCCTCCGATTTGACCCCCAAGGTCATGGCCCGGCTGGAGGAGGAGCCTGTCCTGTTCGTTCCTGCCTCGCGATCGAAGCCGGCGCCCTTGCGTATCGCCCTTCCCCTGGCCGCCGCTGTGATGGGCATGGCGGCCGTGGCGTGGGTGGCCCTCTCGCTGAACGCACCCCGGCCGGCAGAACTGGCCGCCAAGCCTCGATCGGCCAGCGAGCATTCCACCGCGGCGGCCCATCGTGCGCCTGCCGGCGCCCTGAAAGAATACCTGGTTGCGCATCAGGCGCATTCGCCCAGCGGCGGCATCCAGGGCGTGGCACCCTCTGTGCGCACGGTTTCCGAGATACGCAAGGGCAGCAGGCCATGATGCGATCGCTGTTGCTGTTTGCCTTCGGCAGCGCGTTGATCGCGTCGGCCCATGGCGATCAGCATGGCGAAGCGCTGGCCTGGCTGCAGAAAATGGCGGCCGCGGCGCAGAAGCTCAACTACACGGGCACATTCACCTACCAGAGCGACGGGGGGGGCGAAACATCTCGCATCACGCATTTCGTCGATGCCTCGGGCGAGCAGGAGAAGCTCGAAGTGCTCGATGGCAGCCCCCGCGAAGTGGTGCGCAGCAACGATGAGGTCAAGTGCTTCCTGCCCGAGGATAAGGTTGTCATCGTCGAGAAGCGCGGTCAGTACAAGGCGTTCCCTGCACTGCTGCCGGCCTCTGTGGGCAATCTTCACGACCATTACCAGATCCGCAAAGGGGACATCTCCCGTGTCGCCGGCCGGGAAAGCCAGCTTATCGTTCTGGAACCGAAGGACAACCTGCGTTACGGCCACCATCTCTGGGCCGACGTCGCTTCAGGGTTGATACTCAAGGCGCGCACCGTCAACGAGCGCAACGAAACCGTCGAACAGTTCGCATTCACCCAGTTGCAGATCAATGCGCCCATCGACAGGGATGCATTGAAGCCCAGGTTCGCAACTGAAAGCCTTGTCTGGCGTATTCACAATGCCCAGGCGTCGCAAAGCCTGTCTGCGGGAAGCGAATGGCAGTTCAAGGCGCAACTGCCGGGGTTCAAGAAGAGTGCGGGCATGAGAAGGCAGGCGTCGCCCGGCGGCGGCGAGACGACCCACTTCGTGTTTACCGACGGCCTTGCTTCCATTTCCCTTTTCATCGAACCCCTGGCGGACCAGAAGGCGGAGAGGGCGACCTACTCGGTGGGTGCCATCAATGTCTACAAGCGCGTGGCAGGCCGGCATCTGTTGACGGTGCTGGGCGAAGTGCCCGTGACGACCCTGATGCGCCTGGGGGACGGCATCGAACCCAGAAAGAAATGATGGAACGCGAAGCGGTCGTCGCCCGCATCGAGGGCAACCAGGCCTATGTGGAATTGCTCGGCGAGGCGTCCGGCTGCGGCCGCTGCCATGAGACGGGCGGTTGCCAGAGCGGCATACTTGGCCAATTGTTCTGTGCAAGGCCGCGACAGTTTTGCATGGACAACCCGATTGCCGCAGCTCCTGGCGAGCACGTGATCGTGCGCGTGGAGGAGGGGGCCGCCCTGCGCGCTGCGCTGCTGGTATATGTCCTGCCCCTGGCGCTTCTCCTCCTGGGGGCGCTAGCGGGCGCGACCCTGGGCGAAGGCGGCAGTAGGGACGCCGCCACGGCGATGGGTGCCCTGGCGGGACTCATCGCCGGCGTGCTGGCGGGACTGACCTTTCGCAAGACGCGGTTCGCCCGCATCGCGCAGCCCGTTCTGATCCGCCGTTTTCATGCTTTCCGTACCACGAGGGAAATCCAGCAATGACCATCCGACTGTTTCTCGCGACACTGTTGTCCCTGTTTTCCTTGCATGCAGCTGCGCAGGCCAGGGAGTTGCCCGACTTCACCGATCTGGTCGACAAGCAGGGCCCGGCCGTCGTCAATATCAGCACGACGCAGACGATCCACGGCAACCGCGGCATCCCGCAATTCCCGGATCTGGACGAAGACGATCCGATGTTCGAATTCTTCAAGCGCTTCATACCGCGCCAGCCGGGCATCCCGCGCGACTTCCAGCACAAGTCGCTGGGTTCGGGTTTCATCGTCAGCCAGGACGGCTATATCCTGACGAATGCCCATGTCGTAGACTCTGCCGACGAAGTCGTGGTGAAACTCACCGACAAGCGCGAATTCAAGGCCAGGGTGATCGGCGCCGACAAGCGCACCGACGTGGCGCTGATCAAGATCGAGGCGAACGGACTGCCTGCCGTCAGGATGGGCGATCCCGGCAGGCTGCGCGTCGGCGAATGGGTTGTCGCCATCGGCTCGCCCTTCGGCTTCGAAAACTCCGTGACGGCCGGCATCGTCAGCGCGAAGGGGCGCTCCCTGCCGCAGGAGAACTTTGTTCCCTTCATCCAGACCGACGTGGCCATCAACCCGGGCAACTCGGGCGGCCCGCTGTTCAACATGAAGGGCGAAGTGGTCGGCATCAATTCGCAGATCTATAGCCGCACCGGCGGCTACATGGGCGTGGCCTTTGCCATCCCCATTGACGTGGCGATGGACGTGCAGAGCCAGCTGCGCGCCAGCGGCCGGGTCAGCCGCGGACGCATCGGCGTGGTGATTCAGGAAGTGACCAGGGAACTGGCCGATTCCTTCGGCCTGGCCAAGCCGGCCGGCGCGCTGGTGAGTGCGGTCGAGAAAGGCAGTCCTGCCGAGAAGGCGGGGGTCGAAGCCGGCGACATCATCCTCAAGTTCGACGGCAAGGCGGTAATTGCTTCCGCCGACCTGCCGCGCATCGTCGGCGCCACGCGGCCCGGCAGCAAGGTCGTCCTGCAGGTCTGGCAAAAGGGCAGCGTTCGCGACCTGGCGGTGACGGTGGGCGAAATCCCGGAGGAAAAGACGGCGCAGCGCGGGCAGAAACGGGCCAAGCCGGCGGAAGCGGCGGCCAACCGCCTGGGGCTGGTGCTGAGCGAGCTCACGACAGAGCAGAAGCGGGAGCTGAAGCTGGCGAACGGCCTGCTGGTCGAGGACGTTCGAGGCAACGGCGGCCGCTCCGATCTGCGGCCGGGAGACATCATCCTGGCGCTGGTGCGCAAGGGAGTCAGCACAGAGGCAAAGAGCGTCGATCAGTTCAACAGGCTGCTCGCACAACTCGACAAGGCGGCATCGATCACGCTGCTGGTGAAGAGGGGGGAACAGCAAACCTACATCACGATCAAGGGGCTGAATGACAAGCTGTAGCCGGGCGCGGCTGACGGTCTACAGCCGGGCCTGGTGCCACCTCTGCGACGATCTGCTGGCCGCACTGAGGCCGATCTGCGAAGAACTGGGCGCCGACATCGAAATCGTCGATGTCGACGCCCATCCCGAATTCGAGGAGGCGCACGGCGAGCGGGTGCCGGTGGTGGTCGGCGGCGGCACGGAGCTGTGCCATTACTTCCTCGATGCCGCGGCCGTTCGTGCTTATTTGCTGAATTTCCTGTAGAATTTTGCGTTTTAGCATGCCTCCGAAAGGGTGCCTCGACGCACCCTTTTGTCCATAATGGAGCACATCCGCAACTTCTCGATCATCGCCCACATCGACCACGGCAAGTCCACACTGGCCGACCGCATCATCCAGCTTTGCGGCGGCCTGTCCGAACGCGAAATGGAAGCGCAAGTCCTCGATTCGATGGACATCGAGCGCGAACGCGGCATCACCATCAAGGCACAGACGGCGGCGCTGCAGTACAAGGCGCGCGACGGCCGCATCTACAACCTCAACCTGATCGACACGCCAGGGCATGTCGACTTCTCCTACGAAGTCTCGCGCTCGCTCTCGGCCTGCGAGGGCGCGCTGCTGGTCGTCGACGCATCGCAGGGTGTCGAGGCGCAGACGGTGGCCAACTGCTATACGGCCATCGAGCTGGGCGTCGATGTCGTGCCGGTACTCAACAAGATCGACCTGCCGGCGGCGGACCCGGATCGCGCGCGCGAGGAGATCGAGGACGTGATCGGCATCGATGCCACCGAGGCCGTGCTGGCCAGCGCCAAGACCGGACAGGGCGTCGAGGACATCCTCGAAGCCATCATCGCCCGCATCCAGGCGCCGAAGGGCGACCCGGCGGCGCCGTTGAAGGCACTCATCATCGATTCCTGGTTCGACAATTATGTCGGCGTGGTGATGCTGGTGCGAGTGGTGGACGGCATTCTGCGGCCGAAGGACAAGATCCTGCTGATGTCGACGGATGCGCACTATCCGTGCGAGCAGGTCGGCGTGTTCACGCCGAAATCCCAGTCGCGCGATGCGCTCTCGGCGGGGGAGGTCGGCTTCATCATCGCCGGCATCAAGGAACTCAAGGCCGCCAAGGTTGGCGACACGGTGACCCTGGCGGAGCGCCGCGCCGCGCAGCCGCTGCCCGGCTTCAAGGAGATCAAGCCGCAGGTCTTCGCCGGCCTCTATCCGGTCGAGGCCAACCAGTACGACGCCCTGCGCGAAGCGCTGGAAAAGCTCAAGCTCAACGATGCCTCGCTGCACTATGAGCCGGAGGTGTCCCAGGCGCTGGGGTTCGGCTTCCGCTGCGGCTTCCTCGGCCTGCTGCATATGGAGATCGTGCAGGAGCGGCTGGAGCGCGAATACGACATGGACCTGATCACCACGGCGCCGACCGTGGTGTACGAGGTCCTCCAGCGCGATGGATCCCTCCTCACGGTCGAGAATCCCTCCAAACTGCCCGATCCCTCGAAGATCGAGGAAATTCGCGAACCGATCATCACCACAACGGTGTTCGTGCCGCAGGACTACCTGGGGGCGGTCATCACCCTGTGCGAGCAGAAGCGGGGCGCCCAGGTGAACATGCAATACCATGGCCGCCAGGTGATGCTCAGCTACGACATGCCGATGGCCGAGGTGGTCATGGACTTCTTCGACAAGCTGAAGTCGGTCTCGCGCGGCTACGCTTCGCTCGACTACGAGTTCAAGGAATACCGGCCGGCCGATGTCGTCAAGCTCGACATCCTGATCAACGGCGACCGCGTCGATGCGCTCTCCGTCATCGTGCACCGCGCCAACGCGCAGTATCGCGGGCGCGAGCTGGCCGCCAAGATGCGCGAGCTGATCCCGCGCCAGATGTACGACGTGGCGATCCAGGCGGCCATCGGCTCCACCATCATCGCGCGCGAGAACATCAAGGCGCTGCGCAAGAACGTGCTGGCGAAATGCTACGGCGGCGACATCACGCGCAAGCGCAAGCTGCTGGAGAAGCAGAAGGCCGGCAAGAAGCGCATGAAGCAGGTCGGCAGCGTCGAGATCCCCCAGGAAGCCTTCCTCGCCGTGCTGCGCGTCGATTCAAAATAGGAACTCCACATCGTGAACTTTGCCCTCATCCTGTTCCTGCTCACTGTCGCCACCGGCGCCATCTGGCTGTTCGACGTCGCGGTGGCGAAGAAGCGCAGAAGCCCGGATGCGAAGGAGCCGTGGTGGGTGGAATACGGCGCCAGCTTCTTTCCGGTCATCCTCATCGTGTTCCTGCTGCGCTCATTTCTCATCGAGCCGTTCAAGATTCCCTCCGGTTCGATGATCCCGACCCTGCTCGTCGGCGACTTCATCCTCGTAAACAAATACACCTACGGCATCCGCCTGCCGGTCATCAACAGAAAGGTGCTGGATCTCAATACGCCGCAGCGCGGCGACGTCATGGTCTTCCGCTGGCCGGAAGACCCCTCGCTCGACTACATCAAGCGGGTGGTCGGCCTGCCCGGCGACAAGGTGGCCTGGCATGACAAGCGCCTGACCATCAACGGGGAAACGGTGGCGGCCGCCCCGCTGCCGGACTATCTCCACCCGGACCGCCTGTATTATTCCTCGCGCTATCGGGAGAAACTGGGCGAAACCGAGCATGAGATCCTGCTCGACAAGGATGCCCCCGCCTACGTCTCCCAGGTCATGCAGTTCCCGGGCCGCGACAAATGCATCTACAATAGCTCCGGCGTGAGTTGCGAAGTCCCCGAGGGTCATTACTTTGTCATGGGTGACAACCGCGACGCCAGCAGCGACAGCCGGGTTTGGGGCTTCGTGCCGGAGCAGAACATCGTCGGCAGGGCTTTCCTGATCTGGTTCAATTTCGGCGACCTGAAACGCATAGGCAGCTTCCAGTGAAGAAGGAGCGCGGCATGAGAAAACAGCAGGGTGTGAGCCTTGTGGGAATGATCTTCGTCAGTGCGATCCTCATCGGCGCCGCCGTCATCGGCATGAAGGTTGCACCCGCGGTGATGGAATACACAACGGTGATGAAGCACATCAAGGCGATCGCCGCCAGCGGCGAAGGACGGTCGTCTGTGGCGGAAGTCCGCAAGGCCTACGACCGGCGCGCCTCGGTCGAGAACACGCCGAGCGTCTCGGCGGCCGACCTCGACATCGGCAAGGAAGGCAACGACCTGATCATCAGCTTTGCCTACTCCACCAAGGTCCCCCTGGCCGGCAACGTCAGCCTCTGCATCGATTTTTCCGGCAGCTCGGCGGGAAGCAAGCGCGTGGCGCCGTAATTCCAGGCAGTTTGATGAGACTCAGGGCCGTCGAAGCCGCAGTCGGCTACACCTTCCTTCACCCGGACCGGCTCGAACAGGCGCTGACCCACCGCAGTTACGGGGTTCCCCACAACGAGCGCCTGGAGTTCCTCGGCGACAGCGTGCTCAACTGCGTTATTGCACAGGCATTGTTCGAACGCTTCGCCGATGTGCGCGAGGGCGATCTCTCTCGCCTGCGCGCCACCCTGGTGCGCCAGGAGGCGCTGGCCGGGATTGCGCAGAAGCTCGGCCTCGGCGAACAGCTGCGCCTCGGCGAGGGGGAACTGAGAAGCGGCGGATGCCGCCGTCCCTCGATCCTCGCCGACGGGCTGGAGGCCGTGTTCGGGGCCATCTTCGTCGACGGCGGCTTTGATCCGGCCAGGGCGACCATCCTGCGGCTCTACGAGCCCTTTCTCTCGAATCTGGATCCGAGGCATTCCGGCAAGGACGCCAAGACGGCCTTGCAGGAATTCCTGCAGGGCCGCCGGCTGGCCTTGCCGCATTACCAGTTGCGCGCCACGCGGGGCGAGGCTCATGCGCAGGAGTTCGAGGTCGAATGCCAGATTCCCGAACTCGGCATATCCACCATCGGCCACGGATCGAGCCGGCGCGCTGCAGAGCAGGAAGCGGCGCAGCGGGCGTTCGAGAAGACCGCCGGGAAATGAGCGCCCCCGAAGGTTTCCGCTGCGGGCATCTTGCCATCGTCGGCAGGCCGAACGTGGGCAAGTCGACCCTGCTCAATCGCCTGATCGGCCAGAAGATCAGCATCGTCTCGCGCAAGGCGCAGACGACCCGCCACCGCATAACGGGCGTGCTGACCCGGCCCGGACAACAGTTCATCTTCGTCGATACGCCCGGCTTCCAGATACGTCACAAGAACGCGCTCAACCGCCTGATGAACCGTGACGTGTCCCAGACGCTGCACGATGTCGACGTCGTCCTGCTGGTGATCGAGGCGGGACGCTTCAACGAGGACGACAAGCGCATCCTGGCCATGATCCCGCCGGACAGGACGGTACTGCTGGTGATCAACAAGATCGACCGGTTGGCCGATAAGAAGCGCCTGCTGCCCTTCATCGCGGACGTGGCCAGGGCCTTTCCCTTCGCCGAAATCGTTCCGGTATGCGCCGCCAGCGGTTCCGGCGCAGAGGCCTTGCTCGATGCGGCGGGCCGCTACCTACCCGAATCCGCCCCCCTTTTCGGCGAAGACGAGCTGACCGATCGCAGCGAACGCTTCCTGGCGGCCGAGTTCCTGCGGGAGAAGCTGTTCCGACGCCTCGGCGAGGAACTGCCTTACGGCATGACGGTCGAGATCGAGCGCTTCGAGACAGAGAACGCGCTGCGGCGGATCAATGCGGCAATCATCGTGGACAAGGCCGCCCACAAGGCCATTGTCATCGGCAAGTGCGGGCAGCAGCTGAAGGCCATCGCCAGCGACGCGCGGCGCGACCTGGAGCAGCTGTTCGGCGGCAAGGTGTTCCTCGAGGTCTGGGTCAAGGTCAAGGGCGGCTGGGCCGACGACGAGCGGGCGCTGAAGAGCCTCGGCTACGAATGAGCGGACCGGGCCGGAACAGAGTGGATGGGCAGGCGGCCTATGTTCTGCACACCCACCCCTTCCGCGAGACCAGTTTGATCGTCGAGGCCTTCAGCCGCGATTACGGCCGGCTCGCGCTGGTGGCGCGCGGCGCGCGGCGGCCCCGCTCGGCCGTGCGCGGCCTGCTGATGGCCTTCCAGCCGCTCGAACTGGGCTGGTTCGGCCAGGGCGAGCTGCATACCCTGGCGAAGGCCGAATGGGTCGGCGGCCAGCCGCTGCTGCAGGCGCAGGCGCTGCTGCTCGGCTATTACATGAACGAGCTGCTGCTCAAGTTGCTGCCGCGCGAGGACGCCCATCCGGCGCTGTTCCAGGCCTATGCCGAGGCCGTGCGCGCGCTGGCGGTCGGCGAGCCGGGCCAGGCCTCGCTGCGACGCTTCGAGAAGACCCTGCTGCGGGAACTGGGCTATGGCCTGACGCTGGACCGCGAGGCAGACGGCGGCCGGCCGGTCGAGCCGGAAAAGCGTTACGCTTATGTTGTGGAGCGGGGCCCCGTGCTCCTTGGCGACGAGGGGCGCGAAGGCGAGGCGTATTCAGGGCGGGCGCTCCTGGCCATCGCCCAGGACGACTTCAGCGATGCCGACACGCTGGCGCAGTGCAAGCAGCTGATGCGCGCCCTGATCGGACATTATCTCGGCGGCCAGCGTCTGAGCTCGCGCCGCGTTTTCATGGAGCTGCAGGAATTGTGATTGAACTGGGCGTCAATATCGACCATGTGGCGACCCTGCGCCAGGCGCGGGGTACCGACTATCCCGATCCCGTCCGCGCCGCGCTGCAGGCCGAGCAGAGCGGGGCGGACCTGATCACCCTCCATCTGCGCGAGGATCGCCGCCATATCCAGGACCGCGATGTAGAAGTGCTGCGCGGCAAGCTGAAGACCCGGATGAACCTGGAAGCCGCCGTCACCGACGAGATGGTGGCCTTCGCCCTGCGCATTCGTCCGCACGACGTCTGTTTCGTGCCGGAGCGGCGGCAGGAGCTGACCACCGAGGGCGGCCTGGATGTGGCCGGCAGCTTCGAGCGCGTACGCGCCGCCTGCCGGGCCGCGAAGGATGCCGGCATCCGCGTCTCGCTCTTCATCGACGCCGATGTGCGGCAAATCGATGCCGCCAGGGAATGCGGCGTGCCGGCCATCGAGATCCACACCGGCCGCTACGCCGAGGCGAAGGCGCCCGCCGAAATCCGCGAGGAACTGGAACGCGTCGCCGAGGCGGCGCGCTATGCCCACCAGCTTGGCTTCAAAGTGAATGCCGGCCATGGCCTGCACTACGGGAACGTCCAGCCGATGGCCGCCATCCGCGAAATCGTCGAGCTCAACATCGGCCATGCCATCGTCGCCGAGGCTGTCTTTGCCGGCTGGCAGGAAGCGGTGAGCAGCATGAAGCGGTTGATGCTGGAGGCGCGGCGGTGATCCATGGCGTGGGCACCGACATCGTCGCCATCGCCCGTATCGAGCGCATGCTGAACGAGCACGGCGAGCGCGCCGCCGCCAAGATCCTGGCAGTGTCGGAGATGGAACGCTGGCGCCAGGCGGCGCAGCCGGCCGCCTGGCTGGCGAAGCGCTTTGCCGCCAAGGAGGCGCTCGGCAAGGCCCTCGGCCTCGGCCTGCGCACCCCGGCCACCCTGCACAATATCGCCGTGGCGAGCGACGGCCTCGGCCGGCCAGGCTTCGACTGCGCGCCGCCGCTGGCGGACTGGATGAGGGCGCGCAGGCTGCGCGCCCATCTCAGCCTGAGCGACGAAACCGACACCGCCCTGGCCTTTGTCGTCGTGGAAAAGGAAGACGCGCCATGACCCTATCGCTCCCGCTCGGTCCGCTCATGCTCGATCTGGAGGGGCCGCGACTTACCGAAGAGGAGCGCGTCGTCCTGCGCCATCCCCTGGTCGGCGGCGTCATCCTTTTCAAGCGCAATTTCGAGTCTCTCGCCGTATTGCGGGAACTGACTTTTGAGATTCACGCCCTGCGCCAGCCGCCGCTGCTGATCGCCATCGACCACGAGGGCGGCCGCGTGCAGCGCTTTCGCCACGGCTTCACCGTGCTGCCGCCGATGCGCGCGCTGGGCGGGATGTGGGACCGCGACCACGCCCGCTCACTGGAGACGGCGGCGGCGGCGGGTTTTGTGCTGGCCGCCGAGCTGCGGGCCTGCGGCATCGATCTGAGTTTCACGCCGGTGCTCGATCTCGACTACGGCACGAGCGAAATCATCGGCAACCGCGCCTTCCACGGCGATCCGGCCGCGGTAACGGCGCTCGCCGGCGCCCTCATTGCCGGCCTGCACCGCGCCGGCATGGCCAGTGTCGGCAAGCATTTCCCCGGCCACGGCCACGTCACCGCCGATTCGCATGTGGCCATTCCGGTCGATGGCCGATCGGCGCGGGAACTGTATGCGGACCTCGCCCCCTACCGCGCCCATCGCGAGATGGGGCTGGCCGCCGTCATGCCGGCGCATGTCATCTACGAGAACCTCGATCCCGCTCCGGCAGGTTTCTCGCCCTACTGGCTGCGCTACGTGCTGCGCGGCGAACTCGGCTTCGACGGCGTCATCTTCAGCGACGACCTGTCGATGGAGGGCGCCAGCGTCGCCGGCGGCTACGTCGGGCGGGCCGATGCCGCCCTCGATGCCGGCTGCGACATGGTGCTGGTGTGCAACACCCCCGAGGCGGCGCGCCTGCTGCTGCGCGAATGGAAGCCGCAACCCGATCCGGCCTCGACACGCCGGCTGGAGCGGCTGCTGCCGAGCGCAGCCTCGCCGTCTCTCGATGTCCTGCAGGGCGACGCCGCCTACCAAGAGGCGCTGAAACTGCTCAAAGCCGTGGAGACGTAAAGCGTGAGCAGTGCCACGCCGCTGACGGACTGCCGCGCCTGCCCGCGCCTGGCTGCTTTCCTGGAAGGCTGCCGGCGCGCGCAGCCCGGCTATTTCGCGCGGCCGGTGCCGCCCTTCGGCGACCCCAGGGCATCGCTGCTCATCGTCGGCCTGGCGCCGGGCTACCACGGTGCCAACCGCAGCGGGCGCCCTTTCACCGGCGATTACGCCGGTGTGCTGCTGTACGCCACCCTGCACCGCTATGGCTTCGCCAGCCGGCCGCAGTCCGTCTCGGTAGACGATGGCCTGCAGCTTGCCGGCTGCCGCATCACCAACGCAGTCAAATGCGTGCCGCCGGAGAACAAGCCGGAAACGGGCGAGATCAAGACCTGCAACCCTTATCTGACCGACGAATTGGCGGCGTCGCCCGAGGCGCGCGTCATCCTGGCGCTGGGCCTGGTGGCGCACAACGCCGTGCTGCGGGCACTGACTTTGCAGCGCAGCGCCTGGAAATTCGCCCACGGCGCCCGCCACGTCCTGCCGGACGGACGCATCCTGCACGACAGCTATCACTGCAGCCGCTACAACACGCAGACCGGGCGGCTTACGGAGGCGGCCTTCCATGCCGTCTTCGACGCCATCCGTGCAGACCTGAAGCGCTGACCATGTTCGACAGCAAGGCCCTGATCCGTTCCCTGCCCGAGGAACCCGGGGTCTACCGCATGCTGGACGGGCAGGGCAGGGTGCTCTACGTCGGCAAGGCCAAGGTGCTGAAGAAGCGCGTCGCCTCCTATTTCCAGAAGACCGACCTGAGCCCGCGCATCCGGCTGATGGTGGGGCAGGTGGCGGCGGTCGAGGTGACCGCCACCCGCTCGGAAGCCGAGGCGCTGATCCTCGAGAACAACCTCATCAAGAGCCTGGCGCCGAAGTTCAACATCCTCTTTCGCGACGACAAGTCCTATCCCTATATCGCGCTGTCGGCCGACGCCTGCCCGCGCATCGGCTTCCACCGCGGCGCCTTCGACAAGGGCGCGCGCTACTTCGGCCCGTTCCCGAACGTGCAGGCGGTGCGCGAGAGCATCCACCTGTTGCAGCGCGTCTTCCTCCTGCGCACCTGCGAGAACCCGGTGTTCCAGAACCGCTCGCGGCCCTGCCTGCTGCACCAGATCCACCGCTGCAGCGCCCCCTGCGTCGGCCTGATCCCGGCGGCCGAGTACGCCGAAGACGTGCGCCTGGCCGAACTGTTCCTCAAGGGACGGCACGGCGAGGTCGTCGAGCGTCTCACCGAGGCCATGCAGGCCGAGGCTGAACGGTTGCATTTCGAGAAGGCGGCGGCGCTGCGCGACCAGATCCGCTCCCTGCAGAAGGTGCTGCACCGGCAGTACGTGGAGAGTGCCAAGGAGGAGGACGTCGACATCGTCGCCGCAGTGGCGGAGCGCGGACTGCTGGCGATCAACCACGCCATGGTGCGCGGCGGACGCCATCTCGGCGACAAGGCGCATTTCCCGCAGAACGCCCAGGACTGCTCGGCGGAAGAAACCCTCGCCGCCTTCCTCGAGCAGCATTACGCCGACCACCCGGCACCGCCCCGCATCCTGGTCAATTTGGCGCTGCCCGAGGACAGTGAGGCGGCGTTGGCCGGGCTGGCCGGCCATGCGCCGGCCCTGCAGCGACCGCGCAACGAGATGGAGCGCGCCTGGTTGGCCATGGCAGAAAAGAACGCCCGGCTCGCCATCGAGGCGCAGGCGATGAGCCTATCCAACGCCGAAGGCAGGCTCGAACGCCTGCGCGAGGCGCTTGGCATGAGCGAAGCGCTGCGGCGCATCGAGTGCTTCGACATCAGCCACACCCAGGGCGAGGCCACCGTCGCCTCTTGCGTGGTGTGCATCGACGGTGTCATGAAGAATGGCGAGTACCGCCGCTACAACATCGCCGGCATCACGCCAGGTGACGACTACGCCGCAATGCGCCAGGCGCTCACCCGTCGCTACGAAAAAGTGGCGGCGGGGGAGGGGCTGCGCCCCGACCTGATCCTGATCGACGGCGGCAAGGGGCAACTCGCCGCGGCCCGAGCCGTTCTCGCCGACCTGGGCCTGGCCGATCTGCCGGCGGTCGGCGTAGCCAAGGGCGAAGAGCGCAAGCCGGGACTGGAAAGCCTGATCCTGCCGGATGCCGAGGAGCCGCTGCATCTGGCACCGAACGATACCGCCCTGCATCTCATCCAGCAGATCCGCGACGAGGCGCATCGTTTCGCCATCGCCGGCCATCGCGCCCGCCGCGCCAAGGCCCGCAGCCGATCGAGCCTGGAGGACGTTCCCGGCGTCGGGCCGGCCAGGCGCAAGCGGCTGCTGGCCGAGTTCGGCGGTCTGCAGGGCGTGCGGGCGGCCACCGTGGAGGATCTCTGCCGCGTGGCAGGTGTCAGCCGCAAACTGGCCGAAGAGATTTACAATCGGCTGCATTGAAGCCACTGCCGCGGACGATGCCACTCAACATACCCAACCTGCTGACCTGGGGCCGCATCGTCCTGATTCCCCTCTTCGTCGGCGTCTTCTATGCTCCGCACGACTGGCTGACGCCGTCCGAGCAGAACCTGGCGGCCACCGTCATCTTCGTCGTGGCGGCACTCACCGACTGGCTTGACGGCTACCTTGCGCGCGTACTGCAGCAGACTTCCGCCTTCGGTGCCTTCCTCGATCCTGTGGCGGACAAGCTGATGGTGGCGGCGGCCCTCATCATCCTGATTCAGCTCGATCGCGCCGATGCCGTCGTGGCCTTCATCATCATCGGCCGCGAGATCACCATTTCCGCCCTGCGCGAATGGATGGCCAAAATCGGCGCCGCGCGCAGCGTGGCCGTATCCATGCTCGGCAAGGTGAAGACCATCAGCCAGATGGTCGCCATCCCGATGCTGCTCTATCACGACCCGATCCCGCTGTTCGACCCGCAGCGGGTCGGCACCTGGCTGATCTACCTGGCCGCGCTGCTCACGCTCTGGTCGATGGCCTATTACCTGAGAATGGCTTGGCCGCACATCGCGGAAAGGACATGAGGGCAGGCCGCGCGAGCTTGACATGGAGGGCGCCGCCGCTATAATGCTCGCCTGTTCCGCGGGAATAGCTCAGTTGGTAGAGCGCAACCTTGCCAAGGTTGAGGTCGGGAGTTCGAGACTCCTTTCCCGCTCCAGATTCCGGGGAAAGCGTAGGCAGCTGCGTTTTCCCCTTTTAGCTTCGAGCCCGGACATTCCGCGGCGGGGTAGCAAAGTGGTTATGCAGCGGCCTGCAAAGCCGTCTACGCCGGTTCGATTCCGACCCCCGCCTCCACCCCATTCTTTGCCGCATCGCCAGGCGCGGGTGCCGAAACTGGTAACCGGAGCGGACTTAAAATCCGCCGGCGCAAGCCTTGCGGGTTCGAGTCCCGCCCCGCGCACCACCCCTGAAACGCGCCTTCCACGAGAGGAGGCAGCGCCCCCACGGCTCAGGTCAGCAGCACCGCCACGATCCCTGTCACGAATATGCCGTCGAATGTTCCCGCGCCGCCGATCGAGGCCACCGGTTCGCCCAGACGGCCGATGTCCTTCAACCGCAGGATGTCTGCGCCGATCAGCACGCCCAGCGTGCCGCCAATGTAGGCCAGCACCGGCGCCTGCTCCGGATCGAGCATCAGCGCAACGACGGCAGCCGCCAGCGGCGCGATCAGCACCGGCATGGCGATGCCCACGCGCGGCACCGAAAAGCTGATGCCGTAGGACACCAGCGCCACCGTCGCCACGGCGGCGATGACATTCGGCACATCCGGCCGGCCGTGATTGAACAGATAGAGCGAAAACGCCAGCGGCACCACGCAGCCGCCGACATTCACCGCAATGATGGTCCTGCCCCGGATCACACGGATGCGCCGCAGCAGCATGCGCGGAATGTCGTGCAGGCGCTTCTCCTGCTCGGCAGGATCGGTGCGTACGGTGAACAGCGGCAGGTTGATCATGCTGCCGAACAGCGTGAGCATCAGCAGCATCGTCGCCGAATCCGCCGACAGCCCCAGCCGGAAGAAGGCCACCTGCAGGATGCCGATCTGCACGACCGTGACCAGGAACACGGCCACGACGAAGAGGAGGATCAGGCGGACGGGGGGCAAGCGGGGCTCCTTGGGCTGGCGATCCGGATGCTAGATGATATTCGGATGTGGGCCAAGTAGGGGGGCGGCCAGGGAAAGTCAGTCTCTGTGGTACGGCGGCATGCCGCTGGAATTGAGATATTTCTGACTTAAGGGCATAATTACTCGCGATATGCGAGGCGACTTTCTCGTGGCTATCGTCAGCGCAACTTAACAAGGGAGCTTCACAACGTGAAAAACAAGATGTCCGTCGCCGTTCTGATCGCAGCAATATCGAGCGTTGGTTGTTCCACCATAACTCAAAGCGAAATGCAGACCCTTTCCTTGACTGCAACCTTCCAAGACAAGCCCGTCGATCCTGTGTGCCGACTCTCCAACGACAAGGGAAGTTGGGACTCTAAGGCTCCCGCCAATATTGCGGTGAGGAAGTCGAACGAGGATCTTGAGGTCACCTGCAAGAAGGAGGGTATGCCAGATGGCATCTTGAAGGCGATATCGAGGGCAGCGGGCTCAATGTTCGGGAATATCATTTTCGGCGGTGGCATTGGCGCCATCATTGATCACAACAAAGGCACGGGTTATGACTATCCCAATCAGTTGCCGGTGAAAATGGGAGATTCAGTGATTGTCGACAAGAGATCAGAGATCCAGTCAGATCAAACCCAAACCGCACAACAAACCTGCACAACAGGACAGTGCTGAAACCGTGCCCCAAGGGGCGCTGGCACGAGGTGCGCCCCTGAGCTTCGATGTTGAGCGGCCGCTATCGGAAACAGTCACTTCCGCTGTGGAGTGAAAGCAGGCTTTCTATAACAGTGCAGAAAACACGGCAATGCAGCCACTGAGTGGATTTTCCTTTCAGGCTTGCACCCGGATCGTCGGCGTTCTCACCGACATCGACGACACCCTCACCACCGAAGGTCGGCTCACCGCCGCCGCCTACACCGCGCTGGAGCGCCTGCATGCTGCCGGCTTCAAGGTGATTCCGGTGACCGGACGGCCGGCGGGTTGGTGCGACCACATCGCGCGGATGTGGCCGGTGGATGGGGTGGTGGGGGAGAACGGGGCGTTCTGGATGCGCTACGACGCCGGGGCGCGCAGGCTGCGCACGGTGTGCGCGGGGGAACCGCCGGTCGACCGGCAGGCGCGCCTCGACGCGTTGGCGAAGGAAATCCTCGCCGCCGTGCCGGGCTGCGCGCCGGCCTCGGACCAGTTCTGCCGCGTCGCCGACCTCGCCATCGACTACTGCGAGGACGTTCCGCCGCTGCCGGCGGCGGCGGTGGACGCCATCGTGCGGCGCATGGAGACGGCGGGTATGCGCGCCAAGGTGAGTTCCATCCACGTGAACGGCTGGTTCGGCGATTACGACAAGCTTTCCACGACGAAGCGCTTGCTGGTCGAGGAGTTCGGCGTGTCGCTGGATTCTTCTGAGGAACTGGAGCGGTGGGTGTTCGTCGGGGATTCGCCGAACGATGCGCCGATGTTCGGGTTTTTTCCGAACTCGGTGGGGGTGGCGAATGTGATGGACTTCGCCGACCGTCTGGAAGTCAGGCCGGCGTATGTGACGCAGGCGCGGGCGGGGGCGGGGTTTGTGGAGGTTTGCGAGGCGTTGCTGGCGGGTCGGAAGGTGTAGGGCTTCTGGATTCCCGCGTTCGCAGGAATGACGGTTGTTTAAATCCCCCCTGGCCCCCCTTTTACAAAGGGGGGATTAAATGCGCAGGCCGGTGGCGGCGTCGAAATGGTGTTCGTGCGCGGGGTTGTGGCGCACGGGGAGTTTGCCGGTTTGCGCGGCGAAGGACTGGTGCAGGCGCACGGCGACGCGGGCACCGTCGCCGTTTTCCCCGAGGTGGCCGTAGACCAGGGTGTCGCTGCCGAGCGGCTCGACGAGGTCGACGTCCACCGTCATCTTCGCCTCTCCCGGCGAGCAGGGTTCGAGGTGCTCCGGTCGCACGCCGAGGAGGATGTCGCGGCCGTCGCGCTTCTGCGGGACGAGGTTCATCGGCGGCGAGCCGATGAAGCCGGCGACGAAGGTGGTGGCGGGCTTTTCGTAGACGTCCAGCGGCGCGCCGATCTGCTCGGCGCGGCCGGCGTTCATCACCACCATGCGCTGGGCGAGCGTCATCGCCTCGACCTGGTCGTGGGTGACGTAGAGGCTGGTGGTGGCCAGGCGCCGGTGCAGGGCCTGCAGCTCGGCGCGCATCTGCACGCGCAGCTTCGCATCCAGGTTGGAGAGCGGCTCGTCGAAGAGGAACACCGCCGGCTCGCGCACGATGGCGCGGCCCATCGCCACGCGCTGGCGCTGGCCGCCGGAGAGCTCGCGCGGCTTGCGCTTGAGCAGTTCGGAGAGTTCGAGGATCTGCGCCGCGCGCGCCACGCGCGCCTCGATCTCGGCCTGCGGCAGGCCGCGGATCTTCAGGCCGTAGGCCATGTTGTCGGCGACGCGCATGTGCGGGTAGAGCGCATAGTTCTGGAACACCATGGCGATGTCGCGGTCCTTCGGCTCCAGCTGGGTGACGATGCGCTCGCCGATGGCGATGTCGCCCGCGCTGACGGACTCCAGCCCGGCCACCATGCGCAGCAGGGTCGACTTGCCGCAGCCGGAGGGGCCGACGATGACGACGAACTCGCCGTCCTTGACGTCCATGTCGAAGCCGTGGATGACCGGCACGCTGCCGAAGGACTTGCGCACCCCCTTGAATTGAACCTGGGCCATTACTTCTCCGTTTCCACCAGTCCGCGCACGAACCAGCGCTGCATGAGGACCACCACCGCCACCGGCGGCAGCATCGCCAACATGGCGGTGGCCATCACCAGGTGCCATTCGGTCAGCGCATCGCCGCTGGTGATCATGCGCTTGATGCCGATCACCGCCGTGTACATGCTCTCCTGCGTGGTGATGAGCAGGGGCCACAGATACTGGTTCCAGCCGTAGATGAACTGGATGACGAAGAGGGCGGCGATGCTGGTCTTGGAGAGCGGCAGCAGCACGTCCCAGAAGAAGCGCAGCGGCCCGGCGCCGTCGATGCGCGCCGCCTCGGCCAGCTCGTCGGGCACGGTGAGGAAGAACTGGCGGAAGAGGAAGGTGGCCGTGGCCGAGGCGATCAGCGGCAGGGTCAGGCCGACGTAGGTGTCGATCATGTGCAGGTCGGAGACCACCTTGAAGGTCGGGATGATGCGCACCTCGACCGGCAGCATGAGGGTGACGAAGATCATCCAGAAGAAGAAATTGCGCAGCGGAAAGCGGAAGTAGACGATGGCGAAGGAGGCGATGATCGAGATGGCGATCTTGCCGATGGCGATGGCCAGCGCCATGATCAGGCTGTTGAACATCATGCGGGCGACCGGCGCCCCGGCGCCGGCCTCGGTGCCGGACGTGAGCACCTGGCGGTAGTTCTCGATCAGGTGCGAGCCGGGCAGGAGCGGCATCGGCACGCCGATGATCTCGTCGAGCGTCAGCGTCGAGGCGACGAAGGTGACGTAGAGCGGGAAGGCGACGATGACCACGCCGAGGATCAGCACGGCATGCGCGAGGAAGGTCAGCCAGGGGCGGTTCTCGATCATCAGTACTGCACCTTGCGCTCGACAAATCTGAACTGCACCACCGTCAGCGCGATAACGATCAGCATGAGGATGGCCGACTGCGCGGAGGAGCCGCCGAGGTCGGCTGCTTTCACTCCATCGTAGTAGGCCTTGTACACCAGGATCTGCGTGGCACCGGCCGGCCCGCCCTGCGTCGTGGCGTCGATGACGCCGAAGGTGTCGAAGAAGGCGTACACGATGTTCACCACCATGAGGAAGAAGGTGGTCGGCGAGAGCAGCGGAAAAATGATGGTCCAGAAGCGCCGCGCCGGGCCCGCGCCGTCGATGGCGGCGGCCTCGATCAGCGAGCGCGGGATCGACTGCAGCCCGGCGAGGAAGAAGAGGAAGTTGTAGCTGATCTGCTTCCAGGTCGAGGCGATCACCACCAGCAGCATGGCCTGGTCGCCCTGCAGCACCCAGTTCCAGTCGATGCCGTTCTTCTTCAGGACGTAGGTGACGATGCCGATGGACGGGGCGAAGAGGAAGGCCCACAGCACGCCGGCCACCGCAGGCGCCACCGCGTAGGGCCAGATCAGCAGGGTCTTGTAGGCCAGCGCGCCCTTGACGACGCGGTCGGCCATCGTCGCCAGCAGCAGGGCGATGACGATGCCGCAGCCGGCCACCAGCACGCTGAAGAGCGCGGTGATCTTGAAGGAGGCGAGGTAGTGCGAGTCGGCGAAGAGGGCGCGAAAGTTCTCCAGGCCGACGAACTGGGTCTTCAGGCCGAAGGCGTCCTGCAGCTGAAAGGAATACCAGATCGCCTGGCCGGCCGGCCAGAAGAAGAAGATGATCGTGACGGCGATCTGCGGGGCGAGCAGCGCGTAAGGCAGCCACGCCGAGCGGAAGACGACCCTCTTTTCCATTCGGCGTGCCCCGGAGACTGACTTTTACTTGTTGGCGGCCTCGAACTTGCGCAGGATGTCGTTGCCGCGCCTGACGGCGTCGTCCATCGCCGCCTTGGCGTTCTTCTTGCCCTGCAGGACGGTCTCCATCTCCTCCTCGAAGATCTCGCGGCCCTGCACGAAGCCGCCGAAGCGCAAGCCCTTCGAGTTGGCCGTCGGCGCCTTGTTGTTCAACTGGCGGATGGCGACGTCCACGCCCGGATTCTTCTCGTAGTAGCCGGACTTTTGCGTCATCTCGTAGGCGGCCAGGGTGATCGGCACGTAGCCGGTGCTCGTATGCCAGTCCATCTGCACTTCCGGGCGCGACAGATAGGAGAAGAATTTCGCCACGCCGCGATAGTCCGCCGCCTTTTTGCCGGCCATCACCCACAGCGTGGCGCCGCCGATGATGGAGTTCTGCGGCGCGCCGGGGATGTCGTCGTGGTAGGGCAGGAAGTGGGCGGAGAAGTCGAACTTGGCGCCCTTGCGGATCTTGCCGATGGCCGAGGAGCTGGAGGTGAGCATGGCGCACTCGCCGCTGATGAAGCGGTCCTCGCCCTCCTGCTTGCGGCCGGAGTAGGTAAACCAGCCCTGCTTGGCGTAGTAGCCCAGCGTGGCGATGTGCTGGACATGCGCCGGCGTGTTCACGCGGAACTCGGTGTCGATGCCGGCCATGCCGTTCTCTTTGGTGCCTATCGGCAGGTTGTGCCAGGCGCTGAAGTTCTCGACGTGCACCCAGGAGGGCCAGCCGGTGGTGTACACGCAATTCTGGCCGGCGGCCTTCAGCTTCTCGGCTGTCTTGGTGAATTCCTTCCAGGTCTTCGGTGCCTTGTTCGGATCGAGATTGGCCTTCCTGAAGGCGTCCTTGTTGATGTAGAAGACGGCGGTCGAGCTGTTGAAGGGCATCGACAGCATGTTGCCCTGGCTGTCGGTGTAGTAGCCGGTGACGGCGGGCAGGTAGGCCTTCGGGTTGAAGGGCTCGCCGGCGTCCTTCATGAGCTGGGTCACCGGCATGATGGCGCCCTTGGCCGACATCATGGTGGCGGTGCCGACCTCGAACACCTGCACGATGTGCGGCGGGTTGCCGGCGCGGAAGGCGGCGATGGCGGCCGTCATCGATTCGGGGTAGCTGCCCTTGAAGATGGGCATCAGCTTGAATTCGGACTGGCTGGCGTTGAAGCCCCTGGCGATTTCGTTGATCTTCTCGTTGTGCTGGCCGCTCATGGAGTGCCACCACTGGATCTCGGTCTGGGCGAAGGCTGCAGGGGTGCCGAGGATGCCGGCGGCGAGCAGCACGACGGAAAGTGGCTTGAAGCGCATGGGTTCCTCCTCTTTGTGGCCCGGCTGCGGCAGTCCGCCGCCGGGGATTCTCAGCTTATCCGGAAAGAATGACGGATGCTTTACCGTGCCTGTCAAGTATCTCCGGCCGCGGAATCGGCGTCAATCGCCCGGTTTCCTTCGCTTCATGCGAGCGATGAAGGCTTCGTTGCGCGGCCATTTGCCGGTGCGGCGGTACGCGATGAAGGCTTCCAGCGCGCTTTTGCCGATGACGAAGGCCAGCAGCGGGACGAGGATGGGCGACAGTCCGAGCAGGAGCATGCCCTTGCCCAGTTTATCCAGGCCGCGGGCCAGCCTTCCCGGGCCCGCCAGCCTGCCCAGGCCGTGAGCCAGCATCCAGGCGAGGAGACCGTTCATGATGCAGGCGCCGATGCCGAAGGCGATGCGGCATTCCCATTCGGCCGCGGCGCGCGAGCTGGAGAACATGAAGCCGGTGAAGCTGCCGCTGCACTGGCGCGGTCCCGGCCCGAAGGCGATCCAGTTGCCTATCGCGGCAAAGGCGGCAATGATCAGGAATCCCAGCAGCCAGGCCAGGGGATGGCCGCGGCGCGCTTCTCCGAGGAGGAGCAGCGCGCCGGCCAGCACGAAGACGCCGCCGGCGGCGAAGCCCAGCCAGGGCGGGCCGTTGATGTCGCGCGCAGACAGCGGCCCGATGTCGAAGGCTGCAAGCATCGGCGCGGCGCCGGCCGCGATGCAAAGCAGTCCCAGGCCGACGCGGGCCTTGGGCGAGAGGGGTTGGTCGTCGGCCATGGGCTCATCTTCGCGCAAAGCCGGCCGCGGCTCAATCGCCTGGCATGATCTCGGCGAAATGCCGCAGCGCAGGGAACTCGCCTACGTCCCGTTCGGGCTGGCGGGTGTCGGGAAGGCGAACGGCCAGCAGATGGGCGAGGCCGGCCTGCCGCGCCGAACGCAGCACCGGCAGGCTGTCGTCGATGAGCAGGGTGCGCGCCGGGTTGTAGGGCAGCAGGGCGCGCAGGGCCGGCCAGAAGGCGGGGTCCTCCTTGGGCAGACCAATCTCGTGCGAGGTGACGAGGAGGTCGAAATGCGCCTGCAGGCCGGTGCGCGCCATCTTCAGCGAAAGGCTTTTCCGGTGGGCGTTGGTGACGAGTGCGACGCCCTTACCGCGGTGGCGCAGGGCTTCGAGGAAGGGCACCACGTCGGGATGCACGGCGATGAGATGGGCGACCTCCTCCTTCAGGCGGGCGATGTCGAGCTGCAGCTCGCGCGTCCAGTAGTCCACGCAGTACCAGTCGAGGGTGCCGGCCTTGGCGCGGTAAACCTCCAGGAGGCGGTTGCGCGCCTCGGCATGCGGCAGGCCGTGCCGCTCGGCATAGCGCAGCGGCACGTGCTGCTGCCAGAAGTGGTTGTCGAAATGCAGGTCCAGCAGCGTGCCGTCCATGTCGAGCAGGACGGTGTCAATGGCAGGCCAGTCGATCATTCCGGGGTCAGCAGAGAAATTCCCAGCAGGGCGCGGCGCTTCAGCCAGGGGCTGGGCCGGTAGCGCGGGTCGCCGTAGTAGCCCTGCAGGTTTTCCAGCATGTCGAGGACTGTGCGCCCGCCCAGCGCATCGCCCAGCGCCAGCGGGCCCTTCGGGTAGCCCAGGCCGAGTGTGACGGCGCGGTCGATGTCCTCCGGCGTGGCGATGCCCTGCTGGGCGATGTCGCAGCCGATGTTCACGATGTGCGCCAGCACGCGCTGCGCCACCAGGCCGGCGCTGTCGCGCACGAGCGAGACCGGCACGCCGTCGGCGGCGAACAGACCGCGCGCCGCCTCGCGCATCGCGACCGAAGTGAGCGGGGTGGCGGCCAGGGTGCGGTGCCTGTCCAGCCCGCAGAGGGCATCGATGGCGACGGTGCACGCCGGGTTGAGCCCCTCGCGCGCGACGCAGGCGGTGGCGTCCTCGCCGAGGGGGGTGACGACGCACAGCGCGCCGTCCTGCGGAGACTGACTTTCGTCGAGCGCGCCGCCGAGCCCGCGCACCAGCTCGCGCACGGCTCCGCCGAAGACCGGCCGGGCATTGCTTACCCAGACGCGGGCCGGCCGCGCGGCGGGTGCCGGCGCGGACGGCGGCACCAGCTGCTTGCCGCCTTCGTAAATGTAGAAACCGCGTCCGCTCTTGCGGCCGAGCAGTCCCCCGGCCAGGCGCTGCGCCGTCAGTACCGAAGGAAGATAGCGCGGCTCCTGGTAGTATTGGTGGTAGATTGACTCCATCACCGGATGCGAGACATCGAGCCCGGTGAGGTCGAGCAGCTCAAACGGCCCCATGCGAAAGCCGCCCGCGCCGCGCAGGACGGCGTCGATGACATGGAATTCGGCGACGTTCTCAGCGACCAGGCGCAGGGCCTCGGTGACGTAGCCGCGGCCGGCGTGGTTCACAATGAAGCCGGGCGTATCCTTGGCGCGCACCGGGGCATGCCCCATGCGTCGGGCAAGCGCCGTCAGCGCCTCGCCCACCCACGGCTCGGTGAGCAGCGCGTCGACCACCTCGACCACCTTCATCATCGGCACCGGGTTGAAGAAGTGGTAGCCCGCCACGCGGCCCGGCAGGCGGCAGGCGGCGGCGACCTCGGTCACCGACAGCGAGGAAGTGTTGCTGGCGAGGATGCACCCTTCGCCGATGATGCCTTCCAGCGTGCGGAACAGCGCCCGCTTCGCCTCAAGCTTCTCGACGATGGCCTCGATCACGATGTGGCACTGCGCCAGGGCTTCCGGCGCGGAGGCCGGCTCGATGCGGGCGGCGGCCGCGGCCGCCGCGGCGGGATCCAGCTTGCCCTTGGCGGCAAGTCCGGAAAGGGTGGCGGCGACGGCCTGCTGCGCGGAGGCGGCGGCACCGTCCTGCAGGTCGTAGAGCAGCACGCGCACGCCGGCCTGGGCGGCGATCTGGGCGATGCCGCGGCCCATGGCGCCGGCGCCGGCAATGCCCAGCGTCAGGCCGGGGGAGGAAATATCGGGCTTCATGTCGGTCAACTCGTTGGAAAGCCAGCAGTATAGCAACTGGCACGATTGAACCGCCGGGTGGCTTCCATTACCATCGTCGACATAACGATTCGATGCGGAGGGGAAAATGTACCGCAAAGTCCTGCTGGCCTACGATGGTTCGCAAAGCGGTCGCAGCGCGCTGCTCGAGTGCGCCGACATCAACAATTTCCTGCATGCCGAGATCCACCTGCTGGCGGTGGCGCCGCTGATGGCCGGCATCTACCTTACCGAGGGCTTCGTGCCGGACACCCTGCAGGAGGACGAGAACCGACGCTACAAGGAGATCCTGGACGAGGGGCTGCAGCTTCTCGCCGAGCGCGGCGTCAAGGCCGAGGGCCATGTCGTCACCGGCGAGCCGGTGGACGAGATCTGCCGCCTCGCCCGCGAGCTGTGCGTCGAACTCATCGTCGTCGGGCACCGCAAGCACGCCTTCTTCATGTCGCGCTGGTGGAAGGGCTCGGTGGGCGCTTCGCTCATCGAGGATGCCCCCTGCAGCGTGCTGATCGCGCTGGCCCGATGAACCGCCCCGAGGCGGCGTCGCTGAAGCCCGCCTCGCCGGGCAATGCCTGGCTGCAGTATTCCGTCCTCGTCGTGGACGACGAGGAAGGCATGCGCAGCTTCCTGCACAAGATGCTGGCCGGGCGCAGCGGCCTGGTCGAGACGGCGGGCAGCGCGGAGGAGGGGCGGGCGCTGTTCAACCGCATCCACTTCGACCTCATCATTCTCGACATCTCGCTGCCGGGGAAAAGCGGCGTGGAATGGCTCGACGAGCTGCGCGAGGGCGGCTACCAGGGCGACGTCATCCTCATCACCGCCTTCGCCGACATCGACACCGCCATCCATGCCCTGCGCGCCGGCGCCGCGGATTTCATCCTCAAGCCGTTCCGCGTCGATCAGATCCTCAACGCCATCCGCAAGTGCTTCGACCGCGCCCGCCTGCTGCGCGAGAACTTCGTTCTGCGCCGCGAGGTGGCGGAGCTTTCCGGCGACATCGAGGGCGTCATCGGCTGCTCCGACGCCATGAGCCGGCTGTGCCAGGTCATCAGGCGCGTGGCCGCCACGCCGAGCACGGTCCTGCTGCTGGGCGAATCCGGCGTCGGCAAGGAGGTGGCGGCGCGCGCCCTGCACAACATGAGCCCGCGCGCCCAGCGGCCCTTTGTGCCGGTCAACTGCGGCGCCATTTCGCCCGAGCTGATCGAGTCCGAGCTGTTCGGGCACGTCAAGGGCGCCTTCACCGGTGCCGGCGAGGCCCACCACGGCCTGTTCTACTACGCCCGCGGCGGCACCCTGTTCCTCGACGAGATCGCCGAACTGCCGCTGCCCATGCAGGCGAAGCTGCTGCGCGTGCTGGAGGACCGCATGATCCGCCCGGTCGGCTCGACGCGGGAGATCCCGGTCGACATCCGCGTCGTCGCGGCGACCAACCGCAGCCTCGCCGAGGAAGCGAAGCAGGGCCGCTTCCGCAGGGACCTGTTCTACCGGCTCGACGTGGTGAACATCGTCATACCGCCGCTGCGCCAGCGGCGCGAGGACATCCTGCCGCTGGCGCGGCACTTCATGACGCAGCTGTCGCTGCACCTCGGCCTGTCGGGCGTGCCGCTCGACGAGGCGGTCGCCGCCCGGCTGCAGACCTATGACTGGCCGGGCAACGTCCGGGAACTGAAGAACCTGATCGAGCGCACCCTGATCCTCGGCTATTTCCCGCTCGAGGCGCTGCCGGAAGGGGGCGCGGAGGCGTCGGCCGCTTCCGCCTCGGCGCTCGACGCCGTCGAGAAAAGCCACATCCTGGAAGTGCTCGCTGCCTGCGGCGGCAACAAGTCCGAGACAGCGCGCCGCCTCGGCGTCTCGCGCAAGACGGTCGAGCGCAAGCTGGCGCAGTGGGGCAGTCAGTAGGCCGGGATCACCACAGCTTCCACCATGGCTCCTTGCGGTCGAGGCCGCGCTTGAAGTAATCGCTGTCGGGAAAGTTGGTGCGCATGACGCGCTCGGCATCGTCGCGCAGGTCGTTCAGGCCGAGCGCATCGTAGGACTTCACCAGGATGAACAGCGCCTCCTCGCCGGCGGGCGAATCGGGGTAGGTCTTCACCGCCGACTGGGCGCGGGCGGCGGCGGCGATGAAGGCGCCGCGCTTCAGGTAATAGCGGGCCACATGCACCTCGTTCGAGGCAAGCGCGTTTACCAGGTATTTCATGCGCAGCACCGCGTCGGCGGAATATTTGCTGTTCGGGAACCTGGCGACCAGTTCCCTGAAGGCGTCGAAGGATTCCCGCGCCGCCTTGGGATCGCGCTCCGACTGATCCTGCATGCTGATGTAGCCGAAGATGCCCAGATCCTCGTTGAAGTTCACCAGGCCCTTCAGGTAGTAGAGGTAATCCACGTTGGGGTGGTTGGGATGCAGCTTGATGAAGCGCTCGCTGGCGGCGATGGCGCTGGCCGGCTCGTTGGCCTTGTAGTAGGCATAGGCGATCTCGATCTGCGATTGCTGGGCGTAGCGGCCGTAGGGGTAGCGCGACTCGAGGATCTCGAAGTACTTCACGGCCTTGTCGTAGGCGCCGTCGCCCATGGCTTCCTTGGCGGCGGAATACAGGCGATTGGCCGACCAGCCCGCCGTCTCGTCCTTCAGTTCCGGCAGCAGCCCGCAGCCGCCAAGCAGCAAGGCGAGAATAAACGCTAGACTACGCATCGTGAAAGCCCCGAATTCGAATCGCGCCGATTATATCCCACAGCCGGCGCATGTCCTGGAGATTCCCGCCGATTGCGCCGGCCTGCGCCTGGACCAGGCGCTGGCGCGCCTGCTGCCCGAGCACTCGCGCAGCCGGCTCGCCGCCTGGGTGAAGCAGGGAAAAGTCAGCGTGGACAGTACGGCGGCGGATGCCAAGCGCAAGGTCTGGGGCGGCGAGCGCATCACGCTCGATGCGGTTCCGCTTGCCGAGGCCCTGTCGCAGCAGGCGGAGGACATTCCGCTCAACGTGGTCTTCGAGGATGCGCATATCCTCGTCGTCGACAAGCCGGCCGGCCTGGTGGTGCATCCGGGCAGCGGCAACTGGCAGGGCACGCTGCTGAACGCCCTGCTGCATCATGCGCCGCAGCTCTCGACGCTTCCGCGCGCCGGCATCGTGCACCGGCTCGACAAGGACACCAGCGGCCTGCTCGTCGTCGCCAGGACGGCGGAGGCGCAGACCGGCCTGGTGCGCCAGCTGCAGGCGCGCACGGTGAAGCGGCTTTACCTGGCGCTGGCGCAGGGGCGCGTTGCGCGCGACGGCACGGTCGACGCGCCGATCGGGCGGCATCCCGTCCAGCGCACGAAGATGGCGGTGGTCGGCGGCGGCCGCGCCGCGCGCACGCACTACCGCGTGCTGGAGCGCTTCGACCGCGCCACACTGCTCGAATGCGCGCTGGAGACCGGACGCACCCACCAGATCCGCGTCCACATGGCCGAGATCGGCCACCCGCTCGTCGGCGACCCGGTCTACGGGCCGCGCAGGAAGGCGCTGCCCGCGCTGGCGGATTTTCCGCGCCAGGCCCTGCATGCCTGGCGGCTGGCGTTGGCGCATCCGGCGACGCATGCGGAGATGATCTGGGAAGCGCCACTGCCGGCGGATTTCGCGCAGTTGCTGGAAGCGTTCCGGAGCGGTGCGGCGTGACCGGCTGGCTCCTGCCGGACTGGCCTGCGCCGGGGAACGTGCGCGCCTTGTCGACGACACGCGCCGGGGGCGCCAGCGCCGGTCCGTTTGCCTCCTTCAATCTGGCTGCCCATGTCGGAGACGACCCCGTCGCGGTGGCGGCGAACCGGCGGCGGCTGAGCGCCCGTTTGCCGGGGGCGCCACTCTGGCTCGCCCAGGTGCACGGCTGCCGGGTCGTCGATGCGGAGGCCGCCGAAACCGGCGTGGAGGCCGACGCGGCGATTGCACGCCGGCGCGGCAGGGTGTGCGCCGTGCTGACGGCAGACTGCCTGCCCGTGCTGCTGTGCGACGATGCCGGCACGGCGGTTGCCGCGGCGCATGCAGGCTGGCGCGGACTCGCCGCAGGCATCATCGAGGCGACCGTGCAGGCCATGCCGTCCCCGCCCGAGCGGCTGCTGGCCTGGCTCGGCCCGGCTATCGGCCCGCAGGCCTTCGAGGTCGGCGACGAGGTGCGGGCGGCATTCGTCGCCCATTCCGCCGAGGCGGCACGGGCCTTCGCGGCCCGGCCGGGCGGCACATGGCTGTGCGACCTGTTCCGCCTGGCGAGGCAGCGCCTGCATGGGGCGGGCGTGACGCGCGTCTTCGGCGGCGATTTATGCACATTCGGCGATGCGGCGCGCTTCTATTCCTACCGCCGCGAAAGAACCACCGGACGCATGGCCTCGCTGGTCTGGCTCGAGTGATGGAAAGAAAGACGCATCTCGACTCGGCCGCCATGGCCCTGATGGTCGTCCTGTGCGCCGCCTGGGGCCTGCAGCAGGTGGCGATCAAGGTGGCGAATGCCGGCATCTCGCCCATCCTGCAGGCAGGCCTGCGTTCCTTCGGCGCGGCCCTGCTGGTGTGGGCCTGGGCGGCGCACAAGGGCATTCCCCTGTTCGAGCGCGACGGCACGCTCGGCGCGGGAGTGCTCTCGGCGGCGCTGTTCGCAGGGGAGTTCGCCTTCATCTACTGGGGGCTCAACTACACTGCCGCCTCGCGCGGCGTCGTCTTCCTGTACACGGCGCCGTTCATGATTGCGCTGGGCGCGCACTGGTTCCTGCCGGGCGAGAGGCTGCGACCTCTGCAGTGGCTAGGACTGGCCTTCGCCTTTGCCGGCATCCTCGTCGCCTTCGGCGAATCGCTCGGCCTGCCGACCCGGAACCAGCTTGTCGGCGACGGCATGCTGTTCCTCGGCGCCGTCCTGTGGGCGGCCACCACCCTGATCATCAAGGGCAGCGTCCTCGCAGGAGTCAGTCCCGCCAAGACGCTGTTCTACCAGCTCGCCGGCTCCGCGTTGGCGCTGCCCCTCGTTTCCCTGGCGCTGGGCGAGCCCGGCGTCATTGCGCTGACGCCAGTCGTGCTTGCCGCGGTCGCCTACCAGACGGTGCTGGTGGCCTTTGCCAGCTACCTGGCCTGGTTCTGGCTGGTGGCGCATTACCCGGCTGGCCGGCTGGCCGCCTTCTCCTTCCTGACCCCCCTGTTCGGCGTGATGGCCGGGGCGCTGCTGCTGTCCGAGCGGATCAGCACGGCGCTCGCGGCCGCCCTGCTGCTGGTGGTGCTAGGCATCTGGCTGGTCAACCGGCCTTCACATTGACGACACGGATACGATGAATTCCCCTTCGCAGCCCCCCCTGCAGCACGACACCGATTGGCGCGCCGTCCTGGCGGCGGCACTCTGCGGCGTAGCCGTCGCCATGAACGTCGGCAAGGTGCCCATCGCGTTGCCCCAGCTGCGCGCGGAACTCGGCCTGTCGCTGGTGGCGGCGGGCTGGATTTCCTCCATGATCAACATGATAGGCGTGACGACCGGCATCGTGTTCGGCCTGCTCGGCGACCGCATCGGGGCCTTTCGCCTCTGCTTTGCCGGACTGATGATCAGCGTATCGGGCTGCCTGGGCGCGATCTTCTCAGTTGGCGAGACGGCGCTGCTCGTCTCGCGCTTTGCCGAAGGGGCGGGGATGGTGTCGGTGGCCGTCTCGGCCCCGGCCCTGCTCTCCGCGGCAAGCACGCCGCATGACAGGCGCTTCGCCCTCGGCATCTGGAGCTCCTATCTTCCGGCCGGCGTCGGCCTGGCCATGCTGCTGGCGCCCCTGGCGATGCCGCTGGGCGGCTGGCGAGGCCTGTGGTGGCTGACCCTGGCGGCGATCCTGCTGGCGGCGCTGGCCATCCACCGCTCGAAACCGGCCTATCGCCTGGCAGCACCTGCCGCGGCGAAAGCCGGACTGCTTGGCGAGGCCAGACAGGCGCTGCACCAGCCCGAACCCTGGCTGCTGGCCCTGGCCATGACCTGCTGGACCATCCAGCACTATGCCCTGATCATCTGGCTGCCGACTTTCCTCAAGGAGCAGCGTGCATTGTCCCCCCTGGCAGTGTCGCTGCTCTCCTGCGTCATGGTGCTGGTGAACGTGCCGGGCAACCTGCTCGGCGGCAGCCTGCTGCAGCGCCATTTCCGCCGCGGCAGCCTGATCGTCGGCGCCAATCTCGTCTCCGGCGTGGCCGGCCTCGGCATCTTTCTCGACTTCCTGCCGGATCTGGCGCGCTATGGCCTCTGCCTCATGCTTTCGTTCATCGGCGGCCTGGTGCCGGCCTCGGTGCTGTCCGCCTCGGCGAGCTTTGCCCGTACGCCGAGACAGATCGGCACCCTGCAGGGGCTGTTCATGCAATTCGGCAACGTCGGCCCCTTCCTCGGGCCCCCGCTGATCGCCGCGCTGGTGGCGGCGAGCGGACAGTGGCGCGATGCCGCATGGGTGACCTGCGGCGCGGCGCTGTTCGGCAGCGTGCTGGGTCTGCTGATTCGCCGCCGCGAAACCGTACAGCGCATATAATCCGCCCTTCCCGAAACGACCGCGCCCATGTCTGTTCTCGCCTGGATCGTCATTACCGCACTTGCCGGCGGCGCGCTGTCGGTGCTGGCCGCCGCCGTCTTCGCCCTCCCGGCGCGTGGCGCCTGGGTGCCGCAACTCATCAGCTACGCCATCGGCGCGCTGCTCGGGGCCGCTTTCCTGGAGGTGCTGCCGAATGCGGTCGAGTCGCAGGGGGACGCGCATGCGACGACGGCGGTCGTGCTGGCCGGCATCCTTGGCTTTTTCGTGCTGGAGAAACTGGTGCTGTGGCGCCACTGCCACGAGGACCATTGCGCAGGGCACGAGCCGCATGCGCATTCGGCCGACCATGGCCGCAGCGGGCTGCTGATCCTGGTGGGGGACACCTTCCACAACTTCGTCGACGGCGTGCTGATCGCCGCCGCTTTCATGCAGGACGTGCGCCTGGGACTAATCACGGCGATGGCCATCATCGCCCACGAGATACCTCAGGAGGTGGGCGATTTCCTCATTCTTCTGCACTCCGGCTATTCCCGCCTGAAGGCGCTTGCCTTCAACCTGCTGTCCAGCCTGGCCACGCTGCTGGGCGGACTGCTTGCCTACTTCGCCCTCTCGGCGGTGCAGGGCGTGGTGCCGGTCTTCCTGGCGCTGGCCGCCGCCAGCATGATCTACGTCGCCGTTGCAGACCTGATTCCCGGGCTGCATCGGCGCACCCGGTTGCGCGAGACGGTGCAGCAGGTGCTAATGATCTCGGCCGGCGTTGCCTCGGTCCGTATCGCCCACCTTCTGGTCGACTCCCTGGCCGGATGAACGCCGGCGCCTTGCAGGCGTCCCAGCCAGCCAGAGGAACAGGGCGAGCGGAGCCAGGCCGTAGAAAAAAAAGGTCAGGATGCCGGCGATGGCGCCGGTCTCGGTCAGCGCCATCATCAGGACGACCCAGAGCCAGCCTATGGCAACAATGTACATGACACTGCTGTCCGGTTAAAACGCGAACAGATTCAATTGGTTGTTGATGGCGATGCT
>CAYYXS010000029.1:0-63550 GCA_964475635.1 uncultured Rhodocyclaceae bacterium | reverse complement strand
ACGAAGCCAACCGCCAGCAGGGTCAGCAGGGAATATTTGGCGCTGGGCCGGCGCAGAACGCCCCAGCAACGCGAAATCAAACCTTTGTTATCGGCAGCCATGCTTGCTCCTTGTTCGTCGCCCCGTTTGTGGCGCGAGCTAAGTGTAGGACTTTATTGAAAAAGCACGGCGAATGATGCTTCGGATGCTGCGCTGCGGCATTGATTTAGCGCAAACTTTGCGGAATATCCGAGAAAAATCAGGGTTTCTCGGCGGCGGGTTTCTTCCTGCCCTGTTTCTGGGCGTTGGCCTTGGCTTTGCCGATGCTCTCCGAGAGGGAGCGGGCATCCTCGGAATCGGGCGGCAGTAGCTTGAGCAGGCGCTCCCAGTGGGCGGCGGCGGCGGCAAAGTCCTCGCGCTCGTAGGCGGCCGTGCCGGCCAGCACCAGGGCGTCGGGGAAGTCGGGATCGAGCTTGAGGGCGCGGGCGAGCAACTCGCTCGGGCGGCCGCGCAGCGAGCCGCCGGTGGATAGCGCCAGCGCCTCGGCGTATTCGGAGAGCAGGTGCGGATCCTCGACGACCAGCTGCTCGGCCTTGGCGAAGGCGCGCGTCGCTTCCTCGTAGCGGCCCATCGCCTTGTAGGAGCGCGCCAGCATGATCCAGCCCTTGGGGTCGCTGTCCGGATTCTGCTCCATGCGCGCGGCCAGCTTGGCCACCATCTCCTCGACCTGCTGCGCCGTGATCTTCGGCTTCTGCACGTTTTCCGGCGACAGCGCCGGGATGTTGCCGAGGGCGAAATAGATCAGGGCGGCGGCGATCGGCAGGGAGAGTCCGATGGCTATCGCGCTCTTCCTTGCCGGCTGGCCGTGGGCCGCCTCCTTGCCTTCGCCCACGGCGTCTTCCAGCAGGCGGCGCTGCAGTTCCCGCCGGCTTTCCTCGTAGTCGGGCCGGGCGAGGCCGCCGGCGGCGAAGTCGCGCTCCAGTTCGGCCAGCTGGTCGCGGTAGATGCCGGCGTTGATGGCGCTGCGCGAGGCCTCGGCGCCGGCGGCACGGCGGCGAATCAGCGGCACGATCAGCAGCAGCAGGGTGAGGGCGACGAGGATCGTCGCGGCGATGAGGAAGCCGGTCATGGTTTCCGCTCGCTCTCGCCCAGCTTGAGCAGTTCCTCGGCCTGTTTCTGTTCCTCGGCGCTCAGTTCTGCCGCAGTGACACGCTTGCCGCGCCGGCGCAGGACGACGACCAGCGCCACCACGCCGGCGACCAGCAGCAGGAAGGGGCCGAACCAGAGCAGCAGGGTGGTGCCCTTCAGCGGCGGCCGGTAGCGCACGAAGTCGCCGTAGCGGCCGACCATGAAGTCGAGGATGTCCTTGTCCGACTTGCCCTGGCCGATCTGTTCGCGGATCTCGCGGCGCAGATCCTGCGCCAGGTCGGCGCGCGAGGCGGCCAGCGATTCGTTCTGGCAGACCAGGCAGCGCAGTTCCTCGGAGATCGTCACCATGCGCTTCTCCACCGTCTCGTCCTGCGCCAGCGGCGCGGCGTCCTTGGCTTGCAGAGGACAGAGGACAGAGGACAGAAGACAGAAAACCAACACCAGGCGCGACTTCATTTCTGCAGCTCCTTCACCAGCGGCAGGATGGTCTTTTCCAGCGCACCTTGCGTGACCGGGCCGATCTGCTTGTAGCGGATGACGCCGGCCTTGTCGATGACGTAGGTCTCCGGTACGCCATACACGCCGTAGTCGATGCCGACGCGGCCCTCGACATCGGCGATCGACAGCACGTAGGGATCGCCGAACTGCTGCAGCCACTTTAACGCGTCGTCGCGCGGATCCTTGTAGTTGAGGCCGTAGATCGGCACGATGCCCGACTTCGCCAGCTCGACCAGGATCGGGTGCTCCTGGCGGCAGGAGACGCACCAGGAGGCCCAAACGTTGAGCAGCCAGACCTTGCCCTGCAGATCCTTCGGCGCGAACTTCGCCTCCGGCTTGTGCAATTGCGGCAGTTCGAAAGCCGGCGCCGGCTTGCCCACCAGGGGCGAGGGCACTTCGCGCGGATCGCGGTTCAGGCCGATGGCGAGGAAGGCCACCAGCACGATGAAGATGCCCAAGGGCAGGAGGAAACGGTTCACGCAGGGGCTCCTTGAGTCGCTGCCGCCGCCGTAGCGGCCTTCTTTAGGCGGTAGCGCCGGTCGCTCAGGGCGAGCAGGCCGCCCAGCGCCATCAGCAGGCAGCCGCCCCAGATCCAGTCGACGAAGGGCTTGTAATACACCCGCACGCTCCAGGCGCGCTCGTCGATCGGCTCGCCGAGCGAGACATACACGTCGCGCAGCAGGCCGGCGTCGATGGCCGCCTCGGTCATCGGCATGGCCGAGGAGAAGTAGCTGCGTTTTTCCGGATGGAGCGTCTTCAGCACCTTGCCGTCGGCGGAGAGCTCGACTTCGCCGACCATGGCGCGGTAATTGGGCCCCATCTCCGGGCGCACGCCGACGAAACGGAAGGTGTAGCCGCCCACGCTCACCGTGTCGTCCGGCTCCATGCGCACGTCCTTCTCCTGCTGATAGCCGGAGACCAGGGTGACGCCGAGGACGAAGGCGGCGATGCCGATATGCGCCAGATGCATGCCCCACCAGCTGCGCGGCTGGGCGAAGAGGCCGCCCTGGCTGCCGCGCAGGCGGGCGACGATGCCGACCGCACTGGCGCCGACGACCCAGGCGGCAAGCGCGAGGCCGAGCGCCACCAGCGGCGACCAGCGGCCATAGACGAAGGGCACGGCGACGGCAAAAGTCAGTGCCGCCAGTACGGCGGGCCACAGCGGCCGCAGGGCGTCCTTGAGGCTGGCATGCTTCCAGCGCAGCAGCGGGCCCGGCGCCATCAGCGCGAGCACCGGCACCATCAGCGGCACGAAGACCGAGTTGAAGTAGGGCGGGCCGACGGACAGCTTGCCCAGGCCCAGGGCGTCGATGAAGAGCGGATAGAGCGTGCCGAGCAGCACGCTGCCGGCGGCCACCAGCAGCAGCACGTTGTTCATCAGCAGCAGCGTTTCGCGCGAAACCAGGCCGAAGGCGCCGCCGAGGCCTACCTTCGGCGCGCGCAGGGCGAACAGGAACAGCGAGCCGCCGACTACCGCGGCGAGGAAGATCAGGATGAAGATGCCGCGGCGCGGATCGGTGGCGAAGGCGTGCACCGAAGAGAGCACGCCCGAGCGCACGAGGAAGGTGCCGAGCAGCGACAGCGAGAAGGCGGCGATGGCCAGCAGCACCGTCCAGTTCTTGAAGCCGCCGCGCTTTTCCGTCACCGCCAGCGAATGCACCAGCGCCGTGCCGACCAGCCAGGGCATGAAGGAGGCGTTCTCCACCGGATCCCAGAACCACCAGCCGCCCCAGCCCAGCTCGTAATAGGCCCACCACGAGCCCAGCGCGATGCCCAGGGTGAGGAAGACCCAGGCCGCCGTGGTCCACGGCCGCGACCAGCGCGCCCAGGCGGCGTCGAGCTGGCCGGAGAGCAGGGCCGCGATGGCGAAGGCGAAGGCCACCGAGAAGCCGACATAGCCCATGTAGAGCATCGGCGGGTGGAAGACCAGGCCGGGGTCCTGCAGCAGGGGGTTGAGATCGCGCCCGTCCTCCGCCGCCGGCAGCAGGCGCTCGAAGGGGCTGGAGGTGAGCAGGATGAACAGCAGGAAGCCGGCGGCGACCAGGCCGAGCACACCCAGCACGCGCGCCGCCATGGCATCCGGCAGGTGGCGCGAGAGGAAGGATACCGCCACCGTCCAGCCGGAGAGCATCAGCATCCACAACAGCAGCGAGCCCTCGTGGCCGCCCCAGACGCCGGCGATGCGGTACATCAGCGGCAGGCGCGAATTGGAATGCTGCGCCGCGTAGACGACGGAGAAGTCGTTGGCGACGAAGGCCCAGGTGAGGCAGCCGAAACCGAGCGCGACGAGCAGGAACTGCGCGCGCGCCGCTGGCCGCGCCAGGGCGATCCAGGGCAGGCTGCCGCGGGCTGCGCCGGCGAGCGGCAGGGTGCCCTGCACGAGGGCGACGAGCAGCGCCAGGATCAGCGCGAAATGGCCGAGTTCGGGGATCATCTGAAGGGTCTCATTCTTACCACGGCGAACACGGCGACACGGTGCAAAGGCCAATGCGCTTTGCTTTTTCGCCGTGACCGCCGTGCGCGCCGCGGTAGGTTATTTTGTTCGGGATCACTGCTTCACCGTCTTCGCCGCCTTGTGCGCTTCATCGACGGCATGCTGGGCTTCCGGCGGCATGTAGTTCTCGTCGTGCTTGGCCAGCACTTCGCTGGCGGCGAACAGGCCGCTCTCGCCGAGCTTGCCCTGGGCGACGACGCCTTTGCCCTCGCGGAACAGGTCGGGCAGGATGCCGGTGTAGGCGACGACGATCTCCTTCGCCGTGTCGGTGACGATGAACTGCACCGTGAGGCCGTCGGACTGGCGCTTCAGGCTGCCGTCCTTGACCAGGCCGCCGATGCGGAAGGCCTTGCCCTTGGGGGCCTCGCCGGCGGCGATCTGCGTCGGCGTGAAGAAGAACACCAGGTTGCTCTGGAAGGCGTTGAGCACCAGGGCGGCGGCGATACCCAGCACGGCGAGGCCGCCGCCGATGAGGGCGAAGCGTTTGTGTCTAGGTTTCATCTTGAGATTCGTTGCGGGCGCGGAGCTCGCGCCGGAGTTCGTTGAGGGCCTGGGTTCGACGCACCCGGGCGAGAATAGGTTCAATCACCATCAGCGCCGCGCAGGCGCCGAAGGAGCCCCAGACATACAGGGCATGGCCGCCCATGGCGAAGAATTCGGCAGCGCTGCCCCAGGTCATGATGGTTCCTGATCAGTGACAAACCTCAGCACATGATCGGACATTTCACGGAAGCCGTCATTCCGGGGCCACCCGCAGGGTGGAACCCGGAATCCAGGGAACGGTCGCACTGGATTCCGGCTTCCGCCGGAATGACGAAGCTGAGGTTTGTCGCTAATCATGTGATGGCTTGACCTCGGTCAACTCTTCGACCCAGCCGGCGTGGCGCTCGCGCTCGAGGATGATGGCGCGCACCCGCGTCAGCGAGACGGCGATGGAGTACATCCAGAAAGAGAGCGCCATCAGCAGCATGCCGACGAGCATGGCCTGCGCCATCGAGGGGGATTTGGTGAGGCTCACCGAGGCGCCCTGGTGCAGGGTGTTCCACCACTTCACCGAGAAATAGATGATGGGGATGTTCACCACGCCGACCAGGGCCAGCACGGCGCCGGCCTTGTCGGCGCGGCGCGGGTCGTCGATGGCCGACTGCAGGGCGATGAAGCCGAGGTAGAGGAAGAACAGGATCAGTTCGGAGGTGAGCCGCGCATCCCACACCCACCAGGTGCCCCACATCGGCTTGCCCCACAGCGCGCCGGTCCACAGCGAGAGGAAGGCCATCAGCGCGCCGGTCGGCGCCAGCGCCGAGGCCATCATGCCGGACAGCCGCGTGTTGAAGCCCAGCCCGAGCGCCGCCCAGAAGGCCATGACGAGATAGATGAACATCGACATCCACGAGGCCGGCACATGGATGAAAATGATGCGGTAGCCCTCGCCCTGCTGGGCGTCGGTGGGCGCGACGAAGAAACCGACATAGAGGCCGGCGAGGCCGAAGACGGCCGTCAGCGCCCAGAACCAGGGAATCATCTTCCCCGCCAGCGGATAGAAGGTCTGCGGCGAGGCGAACTTGAACCAGTTGACGATGCGATTCGACATTTTTTACAAGCAAACCATCACTTGATTACCAATGAAGCTCAGCACACTTCTGTTCTCCCCTTCTCGTCATGCCGGCGGAAGCCGGAATCCAGAGGGTGCGGATCGTTTCGATAACGGCTGCTCTGGATGCCGGCATCCGCCGGCATGACGATCCAGCCCGGGCGCCAAGCATGGCTGAGGCTCCTTGGCACTTGGTGTCCTGGTGGTGAAGATTCCGTTTCATTCCAAGGCAATTCTCAAAGCAACCGTCGTTGCCCACGGCCCGAAAAAGGCCGCCAGCGCCAGGAAGGCCGCCAGCAGCGAGAGGTGCGCCGTCGCGCCCAGGCCGCTCAAGTCGGCCTCCACCGCGCCGGCGCCGAAGATCAGCACCGGCACGTAGAGCGGCAGCACCAGCAGCGACACCAGCACGCCGCCGCCGCGCACGCCCAAAGTCAGTCCCGCGCCGACGGCGCCGATCAGGCTCAGCACCGGCGTGCCGATCAAGAGCGCCAGTGCCAGCACGCCGAGCGCGTCCGCCGCCAGGTCGAACTGCAGGCCCAGCAGCGGCGCCAGCAGCGCCAGCGGCAGGCCCGACAGCAGCCAGTGCGCAATGATCTTCCCCGTCACCAGCACGCCGAGCGGCACGGCCGACAGGGCCATCTGCTCCAGCGTGCCGTCGGCGTAGTCGGCGGCGAACAGGCGCGGCAGCGACAGCATCGTCGCCAGCAGCGCCGCCACCCACAGCACGCCGGGGGCGATTTGCCGCAGCATCGCCATCTCCGGCCCGATGCCGAGCGGGAACAGGCTGACGACGATGACGAAGAAGAACAATGTCGTCAGCACGTCCGACTTGCGCCGCAGGGCCAGCAGCAGGTCGCGCTTGATAACGCTGCCCAGCGCCGCGGCCAAACTGCCATTCCCCCGCCCCCCTTCCCGGGGAAGGGGGTGACGGCCGTTCGCGGGCTGCGCCCGCTCCGGTTCGTTGACTGCGCCCCCTTGGGGCGGCCCGGCGGGGGCGCTCATCAGTCCAGCCGCAGGTACTCGACCCGCCCGGTCAGCGGCAGTTCCTGGTGGCTGGTCAACACCGCCATGCCGCCGCCGGCCAGTTGGGCGTCGATGACGCCGCACAAATTCGTTACCGCCGATTTGTCCAGTGCCGTGAGCGGCTCGTCCAGCACCCACAATTTGCGCTTCTCCAGCAGCAGACGGGTCAGCGCCACGCGCCGCTTCTGCCCGGCCGAGAGCACGCGCGCCGGCAGGTCCTCGCGTCCCTTCAGGCCCAGCTGCCGCAAGGCGGCCCGCGCCGCGTCCTCGTCCACCGGCGCCCCGGCCAGCGTCGCCGAGATGTGCGCGTTCTCCAGCGCCGTCAGGTCGTCCTTCACCGCGCCGGCATGGCCGCAATACAGCAGTTCGCCGCGGTAGTCCTCGGCCAGCTTGCGGATCGGCTCGCCGTTCCAGCGGATCTCGCCCTGTGCCGGCTGCGACAGGCCGCAGAGCATGCGCAAGAGGCTGGTCTTGCCGCTGCCGTTGGCGCCCTGCACCATCAGGCAGGCGCCGGGCTCCAGTCGGAACGACAGGCCGCGGAACAGGCTTTTCTCGCCGCGCACGCACTCCAGGTTGCTGGCTTCAAGCATGGTGAATTCTGCAGGACTCCGCCGGGAGGGAGCTTGTCCAAAATCAAAACGGGCCGCAACAGCCCGAAACGCGGAATTTTACCTGTTGGGGCGGTAAGAGGGTGATTTGCGCAGTCTATCTATGGATTGGCTCGGTTTGCAGTCTCGGGTTCGCCGGCAACGGTTTGCTCAGGCTTTCTGCGGCGGGTGCTGAGGCGCGCCCCGCATCGATCGCTGCGGCGATGCGCTCGACGCCGCTACGGATTTGCCTTTCGTTCATAGAGGAGAAGCCGAGCATGATGGCCTGCTCGGAATAGGCGCAGCCGCCGAAGTCGCAGGCTGCGCCGGACTGCAGGGTATAGATGCCGACGCCGTGCTCCGCCGCCATGGCCTGCAGGTCGGCGGCGCGCGGCAGGTCCTCGGCCAGGTGCCAGGCGATGTGCATGCCGCACTCGGAGCCGGAGATGACGATGTCGCCGAAATGCCGCTTCAGGCATTCGACGAGGCAGTCGCGGCGTTCGGCGTAGCTTTGCCGGATGCGGCGCAGGTGGTTGTTGTAGCCGTTGCTGGAGATGAATTCCGCCATCACCGCCTGCTCCAGCCAGGGATGGCCGTTGTCGAGCAGCGCCTTGGCGGCGCGGGCCGGCGCGGCGAGGTGCTTCGGCACGACGACGTAGCCGAGCCGCAGTCCGGCGCCGATGGACTTGGAGAAGGTGCCCAGGTAGATCACGCAGCCGTGGCTGTCGAGCCCCATCAGCGCCTCGATCGGCGAGCCGCGGTAGCGGAAATCGCTGTCGTAGTCGTCTTCGACGATGTAGGTGCCCGTGCGCCAGGCCCAGTCGAGCAGGCGCAGGCGGCGCTCCAGCGAGAGCGTGAAGCCCATCGGGTACTGGTGAGAGGGCGTCACGTAGAGCAGCGCCGCGCCCTCTTCCGGCAGGGCGTCCACGCATAGCCCGCTGTCGTCCACGCAGACCGGCGCCAGGCGCGCGCGGTAGCTCTCGTAGAGGTAGGCTGCGCCCTGGTAGGCCGGATTCTCGATCGCCACGCTCATGCCCTCGCGCAGGAGCAGCCGCGCCGTCAGGTTGAGGCCTTCCTGGCAGCCGGCGACGATGACGATCTGGTCGGGGTCGACGTTGATGCCGCGCGCAGGGCCGAGGTGGTCGGCGATGGCCTGGCGCAGGTCGATCAGGCCGGCGGGATCGCGGTATTCGGTGAGGCGCGTGCCCGCGGTGACCAGCGTCCGGTTGATGAGACGGCGCCAGGCCTTGATCGGGAAGGAATGCGGATCGGGCCGGCCGAGCCAGAAGTCGTAGGCCAGACGCCGCTGGTTGACCACCGCCTGGGCACGGCCTTCGAAGGCGATCGGGCGGCGTGCGGAGAAATCCTGCCCGCCGGCTCCGGCGGCCGAGGACAGGCGCTTGGCGGTGAGGCAGTTCTCGGGCAGCTCGAAGCTGACATAGGTACCGATGGCCTCGCGCGTCTGCAGATAACCCTCGGCGGCCAGCCGGTCGTAGGCCAGCATGACGGTGTTGCGCGACACGCCGAGCTGGTCGGCCAGCGCGCGGCTGGCGGGCAGGTGCGTACCGGGCTTCAGGCGTCCGCCGAGAATCAGCTTGCGCACCTGCTCATAGAGCTGGGCTTGCAGCGATTGCCGGTTCTTTGCATCGAGCAGGATCGGGATTTCCATGCCGCCCCCTCCTCCGGCTCTGGGACCGGATGAATTGAATGGTTTCATGTTAGACCCGAAATCGGCAATGTCCATAGGGCCACGGCCGGAATGGCTGCTGGTGCCACTCAGTCCGGCTTATTTACCCTGCGGCCTTGCGCCAGGCTGGCATCGAGGTCGGTCTCGGGAACCTCCTTGTGCACCAGATTCTGGTGGCAATCGATGCAGGTGGCCTTGTGCGTGCGCATTTTGTCGTGCGCCGCCCTGGCGTCGGCGCCGGGCGGCTGCGGGTCCCTGTGGCAGGCGCGGCAGGTGACGCTGTCCCAGCGCTTCAGGTTCATGCGCGCGTCGTGGGCCATTTCGGGCCGCCGCGCGTCGAATTTCTTGATGTCCGAGTAGTCGTTCCTAAATTCGAGGATCAACTCGCGGGCGCCGTCGATGACATGGCTTGCCACGGCGAGATGGAAGTTCGCCAGGCCCTGCGGGATGTGGCAGTCCTTGCACTCCGGGTTGGCGCCGAGGGCGCCGTAGTGGGAGGACTTTCTGAGTTCCTCGGCGGGGTAGCTCATCGAATGACAACTCATGCAGAACGGCGTCGTGGACAACGCCGCCTCGCCTCCGAACAGGACGGCCAGCAGCGTGACCGCCCCCGCCGCGCCGAGCAGCAGCGCGCCGCCGTGCTGCTTGAGATATCGGCGCAGTCCGCCGCCCATCACTCCTCCTTGCCCTTCACGGCCGGCTTGGCCTTGGACTGGAACTCGTCGCGGAAGGGCGGCAGCGGCGGCCCGGTGAACACGTCCTCCAGCTTGAAGTGCTCGTGCATGGCCTTGTCGTTGCGTACCGCCTTGGCGTAGTCGAAGCCGTATTTCTTGTCGAGTTTGGGCGTGAAAGGGGTGTAGGGCTTCTTCGCGCCCTTCCAGGACGAGCCCTCGTAGTTCAGGTGGCAGGCGTTGCAGCGCTCCTCGAACTGGAATTCCTGTCCGGCCTCGGCAAGCTGCTGGCGCGGCGTGGTCTGCTTCTTCTTCTCGAAGGCCTGGCCGGCTTTGCGGTGGAGCAGGCGGTATTCCGAGCCGGCGCCGTGGCAGTTCTCGCAGCCGACGCCGGTGAGGTACTTGCTCGGCTCCTTCGGGTCGAAGCCGCCTTCGTGGTTGAAGCCGGTCGAGTGGCAACCGACGCAGTCCGCGTCCTGACGGTAGTCCTTGTTCGGGTCGAGCTTGGCCTTCTTCTTGGCCTCGGCCCTGGCCTTGGGCGCCAGCGAATCCATCGCCTTGGCGTGAGCCGTCTTCTCCCAGGAATCGAGCTGGCTGCGATGGCAGGAACCGCATTTCTTGCGGCCTTCGTAATTGGGCGCCGCCGCGGCCGTGGCGGCGGTCAGCAACAGGGCGGCGGCCAGCATGCCGGCGAGACGTAAGCTCATGACGCACTCCTTGCGCAACACTCGTGGTCGTAATTTATTGACAGAACGGCCCCGGGGGTAGAACCACCGCGGGGCCGGATGCTGGTGCCAGAGGAAAAGCGGCTCAGGACTGCCGGGGCGGGATCTTGTACACCCAGTAGCCGCCATGCTGATAGACGAGCTGCAGGGTCTGCAGCTCGGCCGGGCGGGAGGTGGTGAGCGGCAGCATCTGCGCGAGCAGGGCGTTGCCGCCCTGGGCATTCGTCAGGAAATACACGCGCGCCTGCTGTTCCGACAGTTCGTGCAGCGTGTAGGCGGCGTAGTTGTTGTCGAGCATCCAGCGCTTGACGAAGGAAATCGGCCCGTGCATGTCGCCCTTGACCGGGAAGTCCTTGTAGGCGACGCCGAGCCGCTCCGGATGCAGCAGGCCGAGCTTGTAGAGGTCCGCGACATGCACCGCGACGTAGGCCTCCTTGTTGCCCGCCAGCTCGCGCAGGATCGCCGCACCGGCCGCCGCATCGCCCGACAGCGCTTCGGCGAAGCGCCTGAAGCGCTGCGTTTCCGCATCAGTGGGCGGCGCGCCCCAGAACGCGCGCTCGTATTTCGCGATGGTCCGGCTGCGCGCCTGCCAGGGCGACGGCGCGACGAAAGGCTCGCCCAGGTGCGCCTCGAAGGCCGTCTCGCGCCCGGCGAGCAGGCGCAGCTGGCGCGCGGTGTCCCACCAGCCGAGCACCAGGGCGTCCTTCGGGGTATGTTTCGCGATGGCCTGGGCCAGCGTCTTCAGCTCGGCCAGCTTGGTGTCGGCGAAAACCAGCGGCTCGCCGCTGCGGTTGTCCCAGTCGAGCATGACGGGCGCCGCCTCGCCGCGGCGCGCGACATGCGTTACGGCGATCGGCTTGTCGATGCCGTCGGCACGGACTTCGTATCTGGCGATCTTCAGGTCCGGCCAGGCCTCGAGGCCGAGCGCGGCGAAGCGATCGACGCCGCCTTCCTCGACCAGCTGGTAATGATAGGGCGCGGGGCCGGGTTGCCAGAAAGACCAGGCCACCCAGCCCAGCAGCAAGAGCCCCCCCGCCACCAGGAGCAAACCCAGTGACGGGAGGATGCGGCTCGAAGGCCTGCCGAGCACCGCCTCCATGGCGGACACTCAGCGCCCGGACCTGTCGCGACGGCGCCAGCCGGCCAGGGCGATGCCGCCGGCGAGCAGCAGCGCGCCGCCGAGTCCGCCCAGCGAGGCGCGGCCGCTCGTGCTGTCGCTGTCGAGCAGGCTGACGCGCTTGGCTTCGAGCTTGGCGACGCGCGCCTGCAAGGCCGCCATGTCGCGCAGCTTGGTGTCCTCGTTCATGATCTTGGCGTAGGCGCGGCTGAGCGGTTCCCAGCCCTCGGTGTACGTCCAGCCGCCCGGATTGACGTGGGCCATGCCGACGTGCAGCTTGGCCAGGTCGTTCTCGCCCATCTCGATGGCCTCGATCTCGATGTACGAGGGGTTGTTGCCCTTGGTCCAGAACAACTGCCAGAACTGCGCCACGCCCTCCTTGTCGGGCGGCGGCGGCGCCGGGCGGTTGGTCATCTGTCCCGGCAGCAGCTTGTCGGCGTAGAGCTTCTCGACCACCTTGTGCGCCTCCTGGTACTTGGCCAGGCCTTGCAGCGTGCCCTTGTCCATCATGTCCAGGTAGGAGCGCGCCAGGCTCTCGCTGTGGCACTGGGTGCAGGTCTTGACCCAGGCTTCCAGGCGCTTCTCTGACCAGTCGCCCTTGATGTTCTCGGCGATGCCGGGCACCGAGGGATAGTTGGCCCAGCGCACCTTGCGCACCATGTTGTGGCTGAACTTGCCTTCGAACTCCATATGGCAGGTCTGGCAGGTCGGCGCCGTCTGGCCGCCCTTGGCGAAGGCGTCCTTCAACTGCACGTCCCAGTTCCACTTGGCTCCCATGATCTCGACCACCTTGCCGTGCTTGGAGAGCGTGTAGGCCTCCCAGTTGTTGTGGTCGACGCCGTTGTGGCAGGTGGCGCAGGCCTGCGGCTTGCGCGACTCGACCACCGAAAACTCGTGGCGGGTGTGACAGGTGTCGCACTTGTTCTGGTTCTGGTGGCAGGTGGTGCAGCCCTCGGCGATCTCGCGCTGCGGCATGCCGGCCCAGATCGTCGTCTCGACGTTGGCCTTGTAGTCGAGCGCATGCGAAGGCCGGCCCTTCGGCCACTGGTCCTTCGGCCAGGTGATGGTGTCGCGTTCCGACTCGCGCTCGCCGAATTCCTGCAGGTGGCAGGTGGCGCAGACGTCGGCGGTGGGCATGCGCAGGTCGGCGCGGTGGTCGGCGCTCTTCTTGGCATTCACGTCCACGTGGCAGTCGATGCAGCCGACTTCCTTCAACTGCTCGCCCTCGCCCAGCCTGCCGTGCGAGCGCAGGTTCTTCTCGACCTCCTCCAGCTTGGCCTTCTTGTAGAAGGTGGCGTCCTTCGGCGTCAGCTTGCGGATCTTGTCGAGGTTGGCATGGGTGCTCTTCTTCCAGGCGTTCACCCATACCGGCGTTTCGTCGGCGTGGCACTTGACGCACTGCTGGCGCGAGGCGACGTCCTTGACCGACGAGGGCGGCTTGTAGGACGAGGCCGGGTCGAGGTACTTGCTGAAGGCGATCGGCTCCCAGTACTTGGCATGGGTGCCGCGCCCGGCGCCTTGGGCCGGATCCTTGTAGCGCTTCACCAGTGCCTCATAGAGCTGTTTGGACGTGGCCGACTTGTCCAGCTTCAGCGCATCGTAGGTTTCCTTCGGAATGTCCGCCTGCGCGCCTGCCGCGAACAGCATGCCGCAGGCAAGCAGGAACACTGCGCATTTCTGCCACAGATTGACGATCATGTGGGTCTCCTCCCTTTGTTGAACGCGACCGAACGGAATTCGCGAGCGTCCATCTTCGGACCGGCGGCACAGGGAAGAAAGCGCCGCGCCGGAAACATCTGATGGTGCCAATGGGGCCAGCCGGCGTCGCGCTTCGCACCGGCCTTGGTGCCAGGCCGATGGCGCCACGAGTTTTGCACGGCTTGGCACTAATCGCGCGTGCGGCGGGCGCCAATAATGCCCCGGCGATGACAACGACAGGGGAGGAGCCGATGGAAACCGCAAGCAGGCTGGGCAGCATCTGGAATCGGCTGGTGGTGGACCGGCGCAACTGGTGGCTGCCGCTCGCCGTGGTGATGACCATCGGCATGGGCAGCATGATCTTCGTCGGAACGAAGACCTACGGCGACGCGCCGCCGATCCCGGACTTCGTCGATGCCGAAGGCAGGCCGGTGGCGACACAGGAGACGATCCTGCGCGGCCAGTTGGCCTTCCAGCGCTACGCCCTGATGGACTACGGCAGCCTGTTCGGCGACGGCGCGGCGCGCGGCGTGGATTTCACCGCCGACGCCCTGCACCGCACGGCCGAGGCCATGCTGGCGCACTACGCCGGCCCGCCGCAGCAGGAGAACGGCACGGCGTCGCGTCAGGCCGCCCTGGCGCGCGTGCAGGCCGAGATCAAGGAGAACCGCTACGATGCGGCCTCGAACCGGGTGACGCTGAGCGAGGGCCAGGCCATTGCCTACGCGGCGCTGGTGCGCCACTACGCGGCGATGTTCCGCGGCGAGGGGCCGGAGGCCTTTCATCCCGCCGGCTACATCACCGATGCGCAGGAGATCCGCGAACTGGCCGCCTTCTTCTTCTGGGGCGGCTGGGTCTGCGGCGCGCAGCGCCCCGGCGTCAACTACAGCTACACGCACAACTGGCCCTACGACGAGCTGGCCGGCAACCGGCCCGGCGCGCCGGTCATGCTGTGGAGCGTGATCGCCGCGCTGGCCCTGGTGCTGTGCCTGGGCATCGTGCTGTTCCTCTACGGCCGCTACAGCCGCATGGCCGGCTGGCGCAGCGGCGGCGAGCAGGAGAACCTCGCCACCCTGGCGCGGGTCGAGGGCTGGCGACCGGGCGAAACCCAGCGCGCCGCCTACAAGTTCTTCGCCGCGGCAGGAGCGCTGTTCGTGCTGCAGATCGTCGCCGGCGTGTTGACGGTGCACGACTTCATCGGCTTCACCACCTTCTTCGGTGTGGACATCGCCCAGGCGCTGCCGCTCACGATCACTCGCGGCTGGCACATCCAGCTCGCCCTGCTGTGGATCACCGCCTGCTGGATCGGCGCCTCGATCTTCGTCCTCTCGGCCGTGGCGGAGGGCGAGCCGCCGGGACAGGCGCGGCTGGTGAACCTGCTCTTCGGCATGGTGCTGGTGCTGGTGGCGGGCATGCTGGTGGGCGTGTTCATGGGGCCGAAGAACCTGCTCGGCGAATACTGGAACCTGCTCGGCAACCAGGGCTGGGAGTTCGTCGAGCTGGGCCGGCTGTGGCAGATGCTGCTGATGGCGGTGTTCGTGCTCTGGGCGTTTATTGTCTGGCGCGGCGTGCGCGGGGTGTGGCACCAGGGCGATGCCTGGATCCTGCCGAAGTGGCTGTTCTACACCGTGCTCTCCATTGTGCTGCTGTTTCTCTCGGCCTTCGTGGCGAAGCCCACCACCAACTTCGTCATCGCCGACTTCTGGCGCTGGGCGGTGATCCACATGTGGGCCGAGGCCTTCTTCGAGGTATTTACCACCGTGCTGCTGGCCTACTTCATGGTGATGATGGGCCTGGTCAGCCACACGGCGGCCTCGCGCATCGTCTACCTGGCGACGCTGTTGTTCCTCGGCTCGGGCCTGCTCGGCATCTCGCACAACTTCTACTGGAACGCCAAGCCGGTGGCGACACTCGCCATCGGCAGCGTCTTCTCGACGCTACAGGTGGTGCCGCTGATCCTGCTCACCCTGGAAGCCTGGGAATTCCGCAAGACGCCGGAGCGCTCCATGCAGGGCGAAGGCGCGCAGCGCTTCGGCCAGCACGAGGCCTTCCTGTTCCTGCTCGGGGTGAACTTCTGGAACTTCCTCGGCGCCGGCGTCTTCGGCTTCATCATCAACCTGCCGATCGTGAACTACTACGAGCACGGCACCTACCTGACGGTGAACCACGGCCATGCGGCGCTGATGGGGGTGTACGGCAACCTGGCGCTGGGGGCGGTGCTGTTCTGCGGGCGCTACCTCGTCGCGCCGGGAAGCTGGAACGGCGAGTTGTTGCGCCGCGCCTTCTGGTCGATCAACCTCGGCCTGCTGCTGATGGTGGCGATCGATCTGCTTCCGGTCGGCCTCCACCAGTTCGCCACGGTGCTGGAGGACGGTTACTGGCAGGCGCGCTCGCAGGCCTATATCGAGGGCGCCGTGTTCCAGACGCTGACTTGGGCGCGGGTGATCGGCGGCGCCCTGTTCGTGCTGGGCGGCGTGCTGCCCATCGCCTGGTTCCTGCTCTCGCGCACAACCCGGCTCAAGCCGGCCGAGGCACAGCCGCCCGAGGCGGTCGGGCAGGAAGTCGAAATACTGGCGAAGTAGCCGCTATCGGCTGGAAGGCCCCATCCGCAGCCTGAGCTGTGCAAGCAGGCGGAAGGGGTGCAGGTCTTCTGGCTCGAGGCGCGGCCAGTCGACCGCGTCGAGGGTGTTCTTCACCAGCAGGCCGAGGTCGGTGTCGCCTTCCATGACCAGGCTGCGGTTGAAGAACAGGGTGTCCGGGTCTTCCTCGCGCAGGGCCAGGGCGATGAAGTCGCGCGCCCGGGCGGAGATCATCAGGTCGGGCTTGTTGCTGCTGACGGCCGGGCGGAAGCCCTTTTCGGTCAGGGTGAACATCAGGGTCAGGCCGCCGTCGGTGACGCGCAGGCAGACCAGCTTGTCGGTGAGCGGTGCCAAGGTGTCGCGTGGCAGGATGCGGTCGAGGGCGAGGTTCAACGCCGTGGTCAGGCCGAGCGTCGGCGGCAGCTGCGGCAGGCGCTCGTGCACCGCGCCGACGAAGCGGGGCAGGGTGAATTGCGGGATGCGCGCGCGGCGCAGGGTGTCGATGAGGTCCATGGAGCAAGTCTACCGACCGGAGGCGGCGGGGGCAATTTCTTCCAGCAGGGCCCGCACCCGCGCGCCGCCCTGCCGGGCCAGGGCAGGGTTCTGCAGCCACATCTGGATGAAGAACTCGCGCATCTGTTCGGACTGGGCCAGGCGTGCCAGCATGAGGTCTTGCGGAATGATCCGGCGGGAATCGAGCGGGGCTTCAGGCATTCGGGTCCTCCCCGCGCCGGATTTTTTCCAGCGCTTCGATGTCGAGGCGGTCCTTGGGCCGGTCGGCGATCCGCTTCATGGCGAGCAGGTCGTCTATCGAGGCGATCCGGACCTGCCGTCCGTAGAGTTCTCCGGCGACCGCGTTGGCCATCAACCTGTCGAAGGGCACCTCGGGCCGCACCAGCACATCGATCACGCCACCGCCCGCGCCCGGTTCCCTCAGGGCGAATGCCAGCATGCCTTTCTCACGATGCCAGAGGTCGATCCGGGCCGCATCCCTGAGCGAGTCGATCGGCTCGGGAATGGCCGGCACCAGTCCGTATTGTTTCGCCACCTCGATGAAGCGGCCGAGATTCTCGTCGTTCATGGCCAGCACGAGATCGATGTCGAACGTGGCCCTGAGGTATCCATGCAATTGCACGGCCAGGCCGCCGATCAGCACATACTCGACGCGGTTGTCCGAGAGGGACTGGAGGAGTTCGGCGGTTTTCATGACGGCAAGGCTACCTTGCCGGCGCTCAGGCGGCAATCTGGTCGAGGCCGGGCTTGCCATACCAGAAGCCGTTGCAGGGCTCGGCCAGGGCGAGGCCTGCCATTCTCGCGCGCGCCGCAGATGCGTCGAGCGTGCCGCCGAGGCGGGCGCGGAAGATGTCGATCAGTTCGGCCGTGTGCCGAGACTGCGGGCTGATGCGCAGGACATCCACGCCCATTTCGCGCAGCGAATCCACTTCGCCGATCAGGTTGTAGACTTTCGAGGACTGTGTCTGGATGCCGTTGAGCGTGAGGAACTCCTCACCCTCGCGCGTCCTGATGAGCAGGCCGTCGGAAAAATCGAGGCACTTGAACTGGCAGTCGTCCTTCTGCAGGTTGAAGTGGCGTGCGGTGAAGCAGCGCGCCGAGAAGGCCAGCGGCAGACGGCCGTAGGCGAACACCTCGGTTTCCAGGCCGGCCGGGCGTGCGGCCTGCAGCTCGGCGAGCGAGGCCGCCGACATTTCGAGCGGCATTACCCAGCGGCTTGCGCCGAGGCGCGCCATCATGGACAGGGTGGCGGCGTTGAAGATGTTGAGGAAGGGGCCGGCGACGAAAGGGCGCTTCTCGGCAGAGAGGATGCGCACCGCGCCCATGTCGTTGGCCTCGGTGAGGAAGCCATTCTCGTCGATGATGCGGCGCAGGGTCTTCAGGTCGGATTCGGATTCGATCAGCGTCTGCGTGCCGAGGATGGCCTGCTTGCCGGCGGCGGCGAGTTTGGCCGCGATCTCCGCCCAGTCCTGCACGCGCAGTTCGTGGCGGCGGGCGCAGACCGTCTCGCCGAGGTAGACGATATCGACCGGCGTTTGGGCGATCGCTTCGTAGAAATCGAAGACCTGCTGGCGCGGCCAGTAGTAGAGCAGCGGCCCGAGAGCTAACTTCATTTCACTTCCAGGGGCGGTAATAGGCCCCGAGCGTGTGCATGCTGCCCTCGGACACCTTGTTCAGCTCCGCCATCCAGGCCTCGCGCACGGAGAAGTTCGGCCGGTTGCGCAGGGCCGAGTCGATCGCCTCGCGCCACACCTTCGTCACCTGGGCGACGTAGGCCGGGCTGCGCTGGCGGCCTTCGATCTTGATGGCCTTGACGCCGATCTCCATCAGCTTCGGCAGCAGTTCGAGCGTGTTCAGGCTGGTCGGCTCCTCGATGGCGTAGTAGGTCTCGTCGTTCACCTCGAAGCGGCCCTTGCACAGCGTCGGGTAGCCGGTCTTTTCGCCCTCGGCGAAGCGGTCGATGAGCACGCCGTTCAGGCGCGTCTCCATGCCGCGCTCGGTCTGTTCATAGCGCACCGCCTTGCCCGGCGAGCAGACGCCGACGGTGTTGGGTGAGTCGCCGGTGACGTAGGCGGAGAGCGCGCAACGCCCCTCCACCATCACGCAGAGGCCGCCGAAGCCGAACACCTCGATCTCCACCGGCGTGTTCTTCACCGTGTGCTCGATCTGGGGCATGGCCAGCACGCGCGGCAGCACGGCGCGCTGGATGCCGAACTGCTCGTGGTAGAAATTGATCGCCTCGTAGCTGGTGGCCGAGCCCTGCACGGAGAGGTGCAGGCGCAGCTGCGGATGCTTCGTCCTGGCGTATTCCATCAGGCCGGGGTCGGCCAGGATGATGGCGTCGACGCCGAAGTCGGCGGCCTTGTCGACGGCGGCGGTCCAGCGGGCCCAGGTGGCCGTCTGCGGATAGGTGTTCAACGCCAGCAGCACCTTGACGCGGCGGTCGTGGGCGTAGCGGATGCCCTCGCGCAATTGCGCGTCGTCGAAGTTCAGTCCGGTGAAGTTGCGCGCGTTGGTGTTGTCCTTGAGGCCGGTGTAGACGCAGTCGGCGCCGTTGTCGACGGCGGCCTTCAGCGACGGCAGGGCGCCGGCCGGACAGACGAGTTCGAAGGGTTTGCCGGTGAGCATGGACGTGATGACTTGCGAAGAGGTGGCAGTCTAGGGGCCGGCGGCCCGGAGGTGCTTGACATGGATCAAAGCTAAGGGCTTGAACGAAAACCCCTTCCGGCTGCAGGGAAGGGAAAAAGTCAGTCCCCGCAATACGGCGCTTATTGTTCCTCGCGCGGCCGGAAGGCGGCCATCAGGCGCGACTGCACGGCGGGCGGTGCCGGTTCGTAGCCGACCAGTTCGAGCGTGTAGTTGCCCTGGCCGCTGGTGAGCGCCTTGAGACGGTTCTGGAAGTCCGTCAGTTCCGCCAGCGGTGCGCGGGCGGAGAGTGCGGCCATGCCGCCGCGGGCAGCCCCCGTGGCCGTGACGTGTCCGCGCCGCGCGGCAAGTTCCCCCGAGGCATCGCCGATGGCGGACTCGGGCACGCTCAGTTCCAGTGCGACGATCGGCTCCAGCACCTGGGCGCGGGCTTTTGCCACGGCATCCTGGAAAGCCTTGCGGCCGGCGACGATGAAGGCGATCTCCTTGCCGTCGACCGGATGCGTCTTGCCGTCGTAGACGGTCACTTCGACATCCTGCACCGGAAAACCGGCCACGGCGCCCTGCGCCAGCACTTCGCGCACGCCTTTTTCCACGGCCGGGATGAAGGGGCCGGGGATCACGCCGCCCTTCACCTCGTCGAGGAAGCGGAAGCCCTCGCCGCGCGCCAGCGGGCGGATGCGCAGGAACACCTCGCCGAACTGGCCGGCGCCGCCGGACTGCTTCTTGTGGCGGTGGTGGCCCTCGGCGGGGAGGGTGACGGTCTCGCGGTAGGGGATGGTCGGCGGATGACTGTCGATATCGAGCTTGTACTGGGCGCGCATCTTCTCCAAGACGCGCGCCAGATGCATCTCGCCCAGGCCGCGGATCACCGCTTCGTGGGTGATCGGGTCGTGTTCGACGTGCAGGCCCGGGTCCTCGGCGACGAGCCGGTGCAGCACCTCGGCCAGCTTTTGCGTATCGCTCTGCTTCTTGACCCGCACGGCGAGGCCGTACACGGCATGCGGGATCGGCAGCGGGCGGAAGTGGATGGCGGCGTCCTCGGGCGCGTCGTGCAGCACCATGTCGAAGCCGAGCTCGTCCACCTTGTTGATGGCGCAGATCGTGCCGGGGCCGGCCATGCCGATCGGCTCCAGTTCCTTGCCCTGCACGGCATACAGATGCGCGACGCGGAAGGGCTTGCGCACTTCCCCGGCATAGAGCGGCATGCCCGCCGTAACCGTACCCTGGTGCACGCGCAGCACCGCGACCTTGCCCAGATAAGGATCGACCTCGACCTTGAAGACATGCGCCAGCACATGTCCGCCCGGGCCGGGAACGGACTGGAAGAACTCGGCGCGGGCGGAATCGTTCCCGGCCCATTTCTCGAACAGCGGCGGATTGCCTTCGCGCGGATTGGGTGCCAGGCGGCGGATGAAGTCGATCAGCTCGCGCACGCCGGCGCCGCTCTTCGCCGAAGCGAACAGCACCGGCAAGAGGTGGTTCTCGCGCAGAGCCTGCTCGAAGGCGTCGTGCAGTTCGGCAGGCTGAATCTCTTCGCCGCCGAGGTAGCGCTCGGTGAGCGCCTCGTCCACCTCGACCACCTGCTCGACCAGGGCGCGGTGGGCGGCCTCGACCGAGGAGAAATCGGTGGCCTCGCCGCTCAGGTTGAAGAAGCAGTCGACCACGCGCGCACCGCCGCCGGCGGGCAGGTTTACCGGCAGACACTCGCGACCGAAGGCGGCCTGCAGTTCCTCCAGCAGCCTGGGCAGGTCGAGGTGTTCGGCGTCGATGCGGTTCACGACGATCATGCGGCACAGCTTGCGCGTCTGCGCCCACAGCGCCATGCGCCGCGCGGTGATCTCGATGCCGTTCTGCGCGTTGATGACGATCGCCGCCGTCTCGGCGGCATCGAGCGCGGCGATCGCCTGGCCGGCGAAATCCGGATAGCCGGGGGAATCGAGCAGCTGCACGCGCACGCCCTCGCAGTCGAAATGGGCGCAGGCCAGCTTGATCGAGTGGCGGTGCTCCTTTTCCAGCGGGTCGTAGTCGAGGATACCGGCGCCGTTCTTCGGCGGGATGGCGCCGGCCGCGCCGAGCAGCGCCTCGGCCAGGCTGGTCTTGCCGGCGCCGGCATGGCCCAGCAGGGCGACGTTGCGGATGGATTCGACGGCTAGGGCGGGCATGGCGGCGTCTCGCAAAGATGAAGTCCAGATGATACCTGTCCCGCCGGCAAAGAAAACGGCCCGGGCGGACAAGCCGGCCGGGCCGCCATATCGGCGATGGAGTTACTTGGCCGCGACGGCGTCCTTCACCATCTGGATGCCGACCGGATCGTCCAGCGTGGTCAGGTCGCCCGGATCGCGGCCTTCGGCGATGGCCTGGATCGAGCGGCGCAGCACCTTGCCCGAGCGCGTCTTCGGCAGCTGGTTGATGAAGTGCACGTTCTTCGGCCGGGCGATCGGGCCGAGCAGGCCATCCACCGTGGCCATCACGGCCTTCTCCAGCGCGGCGCGCAGCTCCGGCGTGGCGATCTGCGCCGGGTCCTTCACCACGGCGAAGGCCATCGGCATCTGACCCTTCAGCTGGTCGGCGACGCCGACCACGGCGACTTCGGCGACGGCGGCGTGGGCGCTGATGGCCTCCTCGATCTCGCGCGTGCCGAGGCGGTGGCCGGCGACGTTGATGACGTCGTCGGTGCGGCCGAGGATGAAGTAATAGCCGTCCTGGTCGCGGATGCCCCAGTCGAAGGTGGTGTAGACCATCTTGCCGGGGAAGGAGGTGAAGTAGGTCTGCACGAAGCGCTCGTCCTGGCCCCACACCGTCGTCATGCAGCCGGGCGGCAGCGGCGGCACCACGGCGACGACGCCCTTCTCGTCGGCGCCGACCTCCTGCCCGGTTCCCTCGTGCAGCAGACGCACGTCGTAGCCGTAGGCGGGGAAGGAGGGGCTGCCGAACTTGGTGGCATGCGGCTCGACGCCGGGAAGTCCCGTCAGCAGCGCCCAGCCGGTCTCGGTCTGCCAGTAGTGGTCGTAGATCGGCTTGCCCAGCGCCTCGGCGATCCACTTCGCCGTCGGCTCGTCGAGCGGCTCGCCGGCGAGGAACAGGTGGCGCAGCGAGGAGAGGTCGTATTTCTTCAGGAAGGCCGGGTCCTGCTTCTTCAGCACGCGGATGGCGGTCGGCGCCGAGAACACCACGCTGACCTTGTAGTCCTGCACGATCTTCCACCAGATGCCGGCGTCGGGGCGGATCGGCGTGCCCTCGTACACCACCGTCGCCATGCCGTTGATGAGCGGGCCGTAGACGATGTAGGAGTGGCCCACCACCCAGCCGATGTCGGAGGTGGCGAAATAGGTCTCGCCCGGGTTGGCCTGGTAGATGTGGCGCATCGAGGCGGCCAGCGCCACGGCATAGCCGCCGGTGTCGCGCTGCACGCCCTTCGGCTTGCCGGTGGTGCCGGAGGTGTACAGGATGTAGGAGGGATGCGAGGACTCGACGAAGGTGCACGGCACCTGGGCGTTCAGGTGCTGCGCGCGCAGCTCGGCATAGTCGAGGTCGCGGCCGGCGACGACGGCCATCTCCTTGTCGAGGCCGCGGTTGACGATCAGCACCTTTTGCGGCGGCGTGGCGGCCAGGCGCAGCGACTCGTCGACGAGGTGCTTGTAGGGGACGGCCTTGCCCCCGCGCATGCCGGCATCCGCCGTCACCATCACCTTCGGCTGGGCGTCGTCGATGCGCGTGGCGAGCGAGTTGGCGGCGAAGCCGCCGAACACCACCGAGTGGATGGCGCCGATGCGCACCGTGGCAAGCATGGCGAACAGCGCCTCGGCGATCATCGGCATGTAGATCAGCACGCGGTCGCCTTTGCCCACGCCGAGGCTTTGCAGCACGGCGGCCATGCGCTGCACTTCGGCGTGCAGCTCGGCGTAGCTGTAGGTCTTCTGTTCGCCGGTCTCGGTCGAGATGTAGATCAGGGCCGGCTGGCTGGCGCGCGCCGCAAGGTGCCGGTCGACGGCGTTGTGGCAGAGGTTGATCTCGCCGCCGACGAACCACTTGGCAAAGGGCGGCTTGGAATAGTCGAGCACTTGCCCGAACGGCTTGTGCCAGTCGACCAGTTCGGCCTGCTCGCGCCAGAACGCGTCGCGGTCCTCGATCGAGCGGCGGTGAAACTCCCGGTATTTCGATCCCATCATCCCCTCCTCTGTGTGGCTGTGCTGCGGAAAATGCATTATAGGAGCACTCCGGCGGGGAAGAATGCCGTTCGGGCGACAAGGCGGCGAGCGGCACGGTTTTCGCGCTCACCGCTTACCGCTCACGGCCCTAAAGGAATTTCATCGGCTCGATCTGCCATTTTTTCGCAGACTCGTGGCCGACGATGCGATCGCCGCCCCCCTTGCCCAGGGAACGGGAAAGGTCGACATCCTCGGGCTTCAGGTAATGATTGCGCCTGGCGTCGAACATCACCCGCACCAGGGGCTGCAGCATGCTCGACTCGCGATGCTCGACCACTACCGCCAGCCGGCCGCTTTCGAGCCGCACAAGGGCGCCCACGGGATAGATGCCCACCACCTTGGCGAAGGCGTGCACCAGCTCCGGGTTGAAATGGAACTTGCTCCACTCGAACAGCTTGCGCAGGGCTTCGGTGGGGGCCATCCCCTTGTGATAAACCCTGTCGGAGGTGATGGCGTCGTATACGTCGATTATGGCGGCCATCTGGCCGATGCGGGAAATGGCGTCGCCCTGAAGGTGGCCGGGATAACCGCTGCCGTCGTAGCGCTCATGGTGCTGTGCCGCCACATCGAGTGCGGTCTGCGTGATGTTCGGCGTGATCTCCAGGATCTCGCGGCTCGCCACGACGTGGTGGCGCATGATGCTGAACTCGTCGTCCGTGAGCTTGCCCGGCTTGTTGAGGATATTGTCCGGCGTCTGCATCTTTCCAACGTCGTGCACCATGCCGCCCAGGCCGGCTTGGCGTATGGTTTCCTCGTCGAGGGCGAGGCCGCGGGCGAATGCGATCAACAGGGCAGAGACGCTGACCGAGTGCTGGAAAGTGTATTCGTCCTTGTTCTTGATGCGGCTGAGCGAGAGCAGGGCTCCGCTGTTGCGCAGGATGGAACCCGCCATCTTGTCCACCAGCGGCTCCATCTGTTCAACCTGCACCTGCTTGCCGAGGCGCACGTCGTTCATGATGTTGCGCATGAGCTGGTTGGCCTCGGAATGAATCTTGTTGGCGCGCGCCAGTTCCTCGCGGGTGGATGCGCGCGGGGCGGCGCTTTCCGCCCTGGCCATCTGCTCGATTTCCCTGTCGAGCTCCTGCGCGACTTCGGTTTCGGTGGGCGCATCGTCGAAGCTGTGGCCGAGGGCAGTATCGATATAGACCTCGCGGATGCCGGCGTCGAGGATTTTTTTAAGGTCGTGCTCGGACTCCAGCTTGAAGCGGGCAGTCAGGAAAGGATGGTTCATCCAGCCGCAATTGAGGTCGTGGATGAACATGCCCGGCTCGAGCCGGTTAGCGGGAATCTTTTTGATGGACATGGGTGACAGCCGGGCTTCCCACGATTTAACGGTCAGCACGGGCAAGGCTTGAGGCAGCCGCAGCGTCTGCCAGCGGAATGAGGTCGAGGGAGAAGGACATGCCCGACCAACGAGCTCTGTGCATCATAATGCCAATATAAAAGACACTATGCATAATAATGTCTTTTATTAAGAAAATAACTCGTTATTTGACCCATATCAATGCTTCATAGTACATATACAATGTATAAAATGCATCATAGTACATATTACGGTCACTCCAAGGAGGAGAGCGATGAATGCACAGATCCCCTACGATCACGAGGTCGAACTCGGCAACGTCCTCGATCGATGCAACCAGGCGGCGCGCGAGAACGCCATACCCTCCAGGGATGAACTGCCCGAGGGCTTCAGCGGCACCCTCGGCCATTTTCCGGTGTATTTCCCCGAGGAGATTGCCCATGCGGCGGGGCTGCTGCCGGTGAACATCCTCGGCGGCGGCAACAAGCTGGAGATGAAGCATGCCGACGCGCGCATGGGTTCCTTCGTCTGTTCGATCTGCCGCTCGACTACCGAGCTGGGCCTCAACGGCACGCTGCAGGACATGGCCGGCTTCGTCACCCACCCGATCTGCGACGCCGCCAAGCACCTGGCCGGCATCTGGTCGCGCAACCTGCCGGACCAGCTGGCGCAGATCCTCTACCTGCCGCAGAACGTGAACACGCCCGGCGCGGCGCGCTACATCGCCGCCGAGTACCAGCGCCTGCGCGCCGAGCTGGAGAAGAAGACCGGCCGTACCGTCAGCGACGAGGCCCTGCGCGCCAGCATCCGCACCTACAACGTCAACCGCCGCCTGCTGCGCGAACTCTACCGCATCCGCCGCGACGAACCGTGGAAAGCGAGCTGCGCCGAGTCCTACCTGCTCCTGCGCGCGCGCACGCGCATGCCCTGCGAGGAGCACAACGCGCTGCTGGCGCGGGCGCTCGACGCCATCCGCCACCGCCAGCTGCCGGCGCAGGACAAGCCGCGCGTGGTGTTCGTCGGCGGCTTCTGCGAGCAGCCTCCCCTGGAGATGCTCGAAACCCTCGACGAGACCTGCTACATCGTCGACGACGACCTGCTCGTCGGCCTGCGCTGGCTGACCGAGGACGTGCCCGAGTCGGGCGACCCGATCTGGGCCCTGGCCGAGAGCTACGTCGAGCGCTCGGACGCCAGTCCGGTGCAGCACGACGCGCGCAAGATGAAAGAAGACTACCTGATGGCCATGCTGCGGAAGTCGAAGGCCGATGCCGCCATCCTCACCGCGGCGAAGTTCTGCGAACCGGGTCTCGACGAGCAGCTCGCCTGGTCCAAGCACCTCGACGCGGAGAACGTTCCCTACCTGGTGCTCGAGTTCGAGGAAAAGATGACCTCGTTCGAGCAGATGGCGATGCAGGTGGAGACCTTCGCCGAATCCCTGCTGTTCGCCCTCGCATAACAAGGAGAGAGACATGAGCACCGAAACGATGCACCCCGCCCCGACAGAGACCGGCGCAGAGACCGGCGACTTCGACCCGCGCGCCGAGGGACAGCGCCTGATCAAGGACTGGTACGCCCAGCTGGAGACGGCCAACGCGCGCAACGCCGCCGTCGCCAACGTCTTCGTCATGGGCAACGCCGTCGAGATCCTGCGCGCCTTCGACTTCGAGCTGGTCTTCCCCGAGATCAACTCGCTGCAGACCGGCGTGCGCAAGGCCTCCGAGGAATACATCCGCCTGTCCGAGGACTACGGCATGTCGCCCGACGTCTGCTCCTACGTCAAGGCCGACGTCGGCCTGATCCTCAAGGAGAACGCCCACCCGGCCGGCCGCATCCCGAAGGCGAGCCTGGCGGTGGCCTCGAACATGTGCGGCACCTTCATCAAGTGGGCGGAGATCTGGGAGCGCTGGCTGAAGACGCCGACCTTCGTGCTCGACCTGCCCGGCCAGCGCGCCGCCGGCTGGCAGGTGCGCCCGGGCGACGCCCAGCACTCGGCCGACGCGCGCTGGGTCGAGGCGCAGTTCCAGGAGCTGATCGGCCACTGCGAGCGCATCACCGGCAAGCGCTTCGACATGGATCGCCTGGCCGAAGTCGAGGAGCGCGTGAACAAGATGGTGGACCACTGGAACAACGTCATGGCGCTGAATCGCATGTGCCCGGCGCCCTACAACGCCATGCTCGACGGCCTCACCTACATCGGCATCATGAACGTGCACCGCGGCACCGAGGAGGGCGTCGAATTCATGCGCCGGCTGGAGGAGCATCTCAAGGCCAAGGTGGCGCGCGGCGAGGGCCGGGTGGCCGAGGAGCGCTTCCGCCTGTTGTTCTCCGGCACGCCCTGCTACGTCTCGATGCGCCGGCTGGTCGAGCTGTTCGAGACCTGGGGCGGCGTCTTCGCCTACTCCGACTATCTCACCTTCGCCGCCGGCGGCATGGACGCCGCCGAGCTGCGCTACGACACCTCGCGCCCGCTGGAGAGCCTGGCCGAGGTGACGGCGCTGGCGGCACAGCGCGGACTGTCCAACCAGTTCTTCGCCCACGAGCGCCTGGCGCAGCAGATCAAGGACTACGCGGTGGACGGCGTCGTCTTCCACGGCATCAAGAGCTGCCGCTTCGTCTCCTCGGGCATGGCCGACACGCGCGAGTACATCAACCGGCGCCTCGACGTGCCGACGCTCTACATCGAGTCCGACCTGATCGATCCGCGCTACTGGTCGGATGCCCAGATCAAGAACCGCGTCGACGCGTTCTTCGAGGCCTTGCAGCAGCGCGGCGGCGCCGCCCCGCTTGCCCGCAAGACCGTGGCCGCATAAGGAGGACTGGAAAATGAAATACGTTGCAGGAGTGGATGTCGGGTCGACGCAAACCAAGGCGGTGATCCTCGACGAGAGCCGGAATATCGTCGGGCGCGCCCTGCTCGACATGGAGACCAGCATGGTGACCGTGGCGCAGGACGCCTTCCGCGCTGCGCTGGAGAACGCCGGCATCGCCGAGGGCGATGTCGTCTGGGTCGCCGGCACCGGCTACGGCCGCTACAAGGTCACTTTCGGCCGCGAGCAGGTGACGGAGATCAGCTGCCACGCGCGCGGCTCGGTGACGCTGTTCCCGAAGACGCGCACGGTGATCGACATCGGCGGCCAGGACACCAAGGCCATCCGCGTCGGCGCCGACGGCAAGGTCGAGGACTTCACCATGAACGACAAGTGCGCGGCCGGCACCGGACGCTTCCTCGGCGCCGCCTCCTACGCCCTCGAGATGCCGCTCTCCGAACTGGGCCCGCTGGCGATGAAATCCACCAACCCGGTGCGCATCACGACGACCTGCACGGTATTCGCCGAGTCGGAGATCATCAGCCACCTGGCCAAGGGCATCCTGCCCGAGGACGTGCTGATGGGCGTGCACCAGGCCATCGCCAGCCGCTGCGTCTCGCTGGCGCGGCGCGTCGGCATCGAGTCCGAAGTCACCTTCACCGGCGGCGTCAGTCGCAACACGGCGATGGTGAAGCTGCTCGAGGAGCAGATCGGCATGCGCATCAACGTCAGCCAGGACGCGCACTTCTGCGGTGCGCTGGGCGCGGCGCTGTTTTCCCACGACCGCGTGTTCGGAATGGAAGCACAGACGGCCCTGGCCGTGGCAGAGGAGGCATGATCATGTACGTTGCAGGCATCGACATCGGTTCCACCTATTCCAAAGCCATCCTGCTCGACGAGAAACGCAAGGTGGTCGGCACCGCGGTGCGGCGCACCGGCTTCAAGCTCGGCCAGGCCTCCGAGGGCGTCTTCGACGAGCTGCTGCAGGCCGCCGGCGTGGCGCGCACCGACGTCACCTACGTTGCGTCGACCGGCTACGGCCGTCACACGGTGGCCTTTCGCCACACCCAGGTCACGGAATTGACCGCGCACGCCCATGCCGCGGTGCACCTCTTCCCCGACACGCGCACCATCCTCGACATCGGCGGTCAGGACATCAAGGCCATCCGCGTGGACGGCGACGGCCGCGTGCGCGCCTTCCGTCTCAACGACAAGTGCGCCGCCGGCACCGGCGCCTTCCTCGAGAAGACGGCGCGCTACCTCGGCATCACCACCGCCGACATCGGCCCCTACGCCCTGCGCTCGACCAAGCCGATGGAGGTCAGCAGTGTCTGCGCGGTGTTCGCCGAATCCGAGGTCATCAACCACCTCTCCAACGGCGTGCCGGCGGAGGACATCATGATGGGCGCCATGGTGGCGCTGGGCGGGCGCGCCGTGCAGCTGATGCGCCGCGTCGGACTCGAGGCCGGCTACATGCTGACCGGCGGCATGACGCGCAACGAGGCGATGGTCAAGGCGCTGGAGGACAGCCTCAAGGGCAGCTTCCACATCGCGCCGAACGGGCTCGGCCAGTTGAACGGCGCCATGGGCGCGGCCCTGCTCGGCCTGCGCCGCGTCGAGAAGCTGCTAGCCGAGGGCAAGCCGATCCCGCCCACGGCGGCCAACCTCGGCCCGGCGGAAGCGCCGGCGCGGCGCCGCTGGTCGGCCGTCGCCGTGAGGAAGCCGGCCGAGCCGTGCAAGCCCGGCGGCGAGTGTCCGGTGGTGGCCAAGGTCACCTTGCACCCGGCCGGCGCCGCCGCGTGAAGGGCAGGGGGCTGACATCATGACCTTCGTTGTCACCGAAGCCTGCATCGACTGCAAGCACACCGACTGCGTCGACGTCTGCCCGGTCGACGCCTTCCGCGAGGGACCCAACTTCCTCGTTATCGACCCGAACGAGTGCATCGACTGCACGCTGTGCGTGCCCGAATGCCTGGTCGAGGCGATCTACGCCGAGGGCGAGGTGCCGAAGGGCCAGGAGCGCTACCTGGCGCTCAACGCCGAGCTGGCGGCGGCCTGGCCGCCCATCGTCGAGAAGAAGGAAGCCCTGCCCGAGGCCGACCGCTGGAGCCGCATCAAGGAGAAGTTCGACCGGCTGCTGCGCAAGTAGCGGCTTCCGAATAAAAGATGCATTCAATAGGTTGCTTATTGGCGGAATTGCCGCTACCATAAAGATGCATTTACTATACCTCTTAACACAAGGAGATCGACCATGACTACCGAACAGGCCTGCAAGACCACCGTGGATGTCCGCGAGATTCCGCCGCGCCAGCGCCATCCCCTGATTTTCGGCGCCTTCGACGCGCTGCTTCCCGGCGAAGCCCTGCTGCTGGTGAACGACCACGACCCGAAGCCGCTGTTCTACCAGTTCCAGGCCGAGTCGCGCGGCCAATTCACCTGGGATTACCTCGAGGCCGGGCCGGAGGTCTGGCAGGTGAGGATCGGCAAGGCGGCCGACAACGCCGCCCGCGCTGTCGCCACCTGCTGTTCGCACTGAGGACGGGAAATGGGCGCCGTCACGGAAGCGGGGCTGAGCCGGCCTCAGCCCGTCGCGCCGCCGCCCGCCGGGGAGAAGTGGACTGCGGAGCGCGTGCTGTCGATCCGCCGCTGGACGCCGACGCTGCTCTCTGTGCGCCTGACGCGCAATCGCGGCTTCCGCTTCACGCCGGGCCACTATGCCCGGCTGGGGATCGGCAATCCGGAGATGGCGCGCGATCTCCGCAGCCTTCTGGCAGCGCGCGGCTTCCAGACCAGCCGCCGCAACGTTCCCGGCCAGATGGCGTTCGAGAACTACTGGTAGCCCCGCACCTAGATGGTTTCCGGCTCGGTCCGGATCGCGCCGCAGGGACATTCCGCGACGCAGATGCCGCAGCCCTTGCAATAGTCGTAGTTGAAGCGGAAGCGCTTGCCCGGGCCGAGTTTGACGACGGCGTTGTCGGGGCAGACGCCGTAGCAGTTGTCGCACTCGAAACAGTTGCCGCAGGACAGGCAGCGGCGCGCCTCGAACTGCGCGTTGCCCTCGTCGAGCCCGCCCAGCACCTCCTCGAAAGTGCCCTGGCGGCGCAGGATGTCGAGCACCGGCTGCACGGTCTTCGGCGCGTCGGCGTAGTACCAGGTGTTGAGTTTGTCGAAGGTGGCGACCTCGTGCTTGGGCGGCGGCGCATAAGCCTCGCCGCGCAGCCAGGCGTCGATGTGGCGCGCCGCCCTCTTGCCGTGGCCGATCGCCACCGTCACGGTGCGTTCGCCCGGCACCATGTCGCCGCCGGCGAAGATCCCGGGGTGGCCGGTCATCATGCCGGCGTCGACCGCGACCGAACCGTTGTCGAAAGTCAGTCCCGGCACCACGGCGAGCAGCCCCAGGTCGACGTCCTGCCCCAGCGCCAGCACCAGCGAGTCGGCCTCGATGGTCTCGAATTCCCCGGTCGGCTGCGGAAAGCCGTTTTCGTCGAGCGCCATCTTCTCCACCATCAGGGTCGCCTCGCCGGCCTCCTTGACGGTGGTCAGCCATTTCATCCGCACGCCTTCCTGCAGTGCCTCCTCGACCTCGAAGTCGTGGGCCGGCATTTTCTCGCGCGTGCGGCGGTAGACGATAATCGATTCCTCGGCACCCAGGCGCTTGGCGGTGCGGGCGACGTCGATGGCGGTGTTGCCGCCGCCATACACCACGACGCGGCGGCCGAGCAGCGGCTTCTCTTCCTTCTCCATGCCGCGCAGCACCGAGACGGCGTCGAGGATCTTGCTGGCGTCGCCGGCCGGGATGTAGGCGCGCTTGGCGATGTGCGCGCCGACGGCGAGGAAGCAGGCGTCGAACCGGCCGGTTTTCATCGTCTGCAGCAGGTCGTCCACCCGGCTGTCGAGTTTCAGTTCGACGCCCATGTCGACGATGCGCTGCACTTCCGCGTCGAGCACCTCGCGCGGCAGGCGGTATTTGGGGATGCCGTAGCGCATCATGCCGCCGCTCTGGGCGCTGGCCTCGAGGAGGGTCACGGCATGGCCGGCCAGGCGCAGGTGCCAGGCGGCGGAGAGTCCCGCCGGGCCGGAACCGACCACCAGCACGCGCTTGCCGCTGTTCGGGCCGGGCGCCGCTTTCCAGCCGCGCTTCAATGCCTCGTCGCCGAGGAAGCGCTCGACGGCGTGGATGCTGACCGACTCGTCGAGGCTGCCGCGGTTGCAGGCGGTTTCGCAGCTGTGGTAGCAGACGCGGCCCATGCTGGCAGGCATCGGGTTGTTGTTCACCAGCTCGCGCCAGGCCGCCTCGTAGTCGCCGGACTCGGCGTGGAACAGCCAGCCCTGGATGTTCTCGCCGGCCGGGCAGGCCTGGTTGCAGGGCGGCAGGCGGTCGACATACACCGGCCGGTTCGTGCGCCAGGAGCCGGTGCGGTTGGCCAGCGAGGAGCCGGGGTCGAGGGTGATGGCAAACGGTTTATCCATAATTAGCCTCGCTATTCACCACGCCGCGTGCGCCGTGGTTACTTCTTTTCCAGCAAACCATACTTGCGGATGTTGCGGTCGGCCATCGCCTGGATGCGTGCCAGGGTGTCGACCGCCGGCGTCTTGCCGAAGAGATGCGCGAAGCGCTTCTGCGGCTTCAGGTAGTCCTCCACCGGCACGCGGCGGCGGATCGGCGTCGAGTGGGTGACTTCGCCGTGCTCGGCCTCGAACAGCGGGAACAGGCCGGTCTCCACCGCCAGCCGCGCCAGCTTGATGGTGTCGTGCGGCTGGGCGCCCCAGCCGAGCGGGCAGGGCACCAGGATGTGGATGTAGCGCGCCCCCCTCAGCGTCATGGCGCGACCGACTTTCTCCTCGAGGTCGCGCAGGTAGGCCACCGAGGCGGTGGCGACGTAGGGGATGCCGTGCGCCATGGCGATCAGCGGCACGTTCTTGCCCTGGCCGAAAGTGTTGCCCGGCGCCGCGCCGACCGCCATGGTGGTGGCGGTGCGCGCCGCCGGCGGCGTCGCCGAGGAGCGCTGCACGCCGGTGTTCATGTAGGCCTCGTTGTCGTAGCAGATGTAGAGCACGTCGTCGTTGCGCTCGAACATGCCCGACAGGCAGCCGAAGCCGATGTCGGTGGTGCCGCCGTCGCCGCCCTGGGCGATGACGCGCACGTCCTGGCGGCCCTTCACCTTCATGGCGGCCATGACGCCGGTGGCCACCGCCGCGGCGTTGCCGAACAGCGAATGGATCCAGGGGATCTGCCAGGAGGTCTCCGGGTAGGGCGTGGAGAACACCTCGAGGCAGCCGGTGGCGTTGCAGGCGACGATCTGGTTGTTCGCCGCGCGCATCGCCGCGTCGATGGCGTAGCGCGCGCCGAGCGCCTCGCCGCAGCCCTGGCAGGCGCGGTGGCCGGAATTGAGCGAGTTGGTGCGCTGCATATTGGCCTGCACGCTGCGCTGGTCGGCCTCGAGCAGGCGGTTGCCGACGGTGAAGGTGCCGGTCTGGTAGAACTTGACTTGCTGCATTTCCATGGCGTTCTCCCGAAGTCCCTAGACAGCCGAACGCCCGCCGCCGGCGAGGTCGCGCAGGATGTTCTCGGCCGAGGGGCCGGAGCGGCGCTGCGCCTTCTCGCGCTCCAGCTCGCGCTCGATCGCCGCCTGGTTGAGGTCGAGGAAGGTGAGCGGCTCCAGCTCGTCGCGCAGCGCCCGCTCGAACAGGCTGCGCAGGCTGGCCTTGGTGATGGCGCGCCCGCCGAGGCCCGCCACCACCGTGTAGGCGTGCAGCGAGATGCCGGACAGCGCCATGCGCAGGTTGTGCGAGACGATGCCGCCGATGCCCACCGCCAGCGACTTCTCGATCACCACCAGGCGCTTGGCGTGCGACAGCACTTCGTGCAGTTCCTCGCTCGGGAAAGGCCGGAAGGAGCAGATCGACGCCGCGCCGATGGCGTAGCCCTCGTCGCGCAGCTCGTCGATGACGTCCTTGATGGTGCCGTTCACCGAGCCCAGCGCGACGACGATGGTCTTGGCGTCCTCGGCGCGATAGCTGCGGATCAGGCCGCCCGAGTCGCGGCCGAACACTTCCTTGAATTCCTGCGAGAGCTGCGGGATCAGCTCCAGCGCGCGCATCTGCTTGTGGTGGGCGAGGTAGCGCACTTCCATGAAGGCCTCCGGACCGACCATGGCGCCGATCGAGACCGGCTCGCTCGGATCGAGTACCTGGCGCGGTTCGAAGGGCGGCAGGTAGGCGTCCACCTGCGCCTGCGTCGGCACGTCGAGGCGCTCGTAGGCGTGCGTCAGGATGAAGCCGTCCACGCACACCATCACCGGCATCGACAGCTCCTCGGCGAGGCGGAAGGCCTGGATGTGCAGGTCGGCCGCCTCCTGGTTGGTCTCGGCGTAGAGCTGGATCCAGCCGGCGTCGCGCATCGACATCGAATCGGTGTGGTCGTTCCAGATGTTGATCGGCGCGCCGATGGCGCGGTTGCCGATGGTCATGACGATGGGCAGGCCCAGTCCGGCGGCGTTGTACACCGCCTCGGCCATGAACAGCAGGCCCTGGCTGGCGGTGGCGGTGTAGGTGCGCGCGCCCGCCGCCGAGGCGCCGATGGCCACCGACAGCGCGGCGAACTCGGACTCGACGTTGATGAACTCGCAGCCGGCGAGCGCGCCCGTCTTCACCATCTCGCCGAGGCCCTCGACGATGTGCGTCTGCGGCGTGATCGGGTAGGCGCAGATCACCTCCGGCCGGCACAGCGCGACGCATTCGGCGATGGCATGCGAGCCTTCCGTCTGCTTAAGCATGGCTGGCCTCCTCGCGTTCCTTGATGACGATCTCGAAGGCCTCGCGCGCGGCGGCGACGTTGCCTTCCGCCACCTTGCCGGAGAATTTTTCGCGGATGGCGGCGAAGACGGATTCCAGCTTGACCTGGCCGCACACCGCGGCGAAGCCGCCCAGCAGCGCCGCGTTCGGCAGCGGCCGGCCGACGTGCTTCAGCGCCAGCTCGGTGGCCGGCACGGTGCACAGCAGATCGGGATGGAAGCCCTCGACGAACTCGCCGATGCCCAGCTCGGCGAAGCTGCGCGTGGAATTGATGAGGATGAGGCCTTCGGTGGTGACGCCGCTGAAGAGGTCGACCTGGTGCAGCAGGGTCGGGTCCTGGATGATCAGCGCGTCGGGCGACATCACCGGCTCGCGCAGGCGGATCTCGCGGTCGGCGATGCGGCAGAAGGCCATCACCGGCGCACCCATGCGCTCCGAGCCGAAGCTGGGAAAGGCCTGGGCATGCCGGCCTTCGAGGAAGGCGGCGACGGACAGCATTTCCGCGGCGGAGACCACGCCTTGGCCGCCGCGGCCATGGATGCGAATCTGGAACATTGCTTCCCCTCCTCTGTTGCAGACGATTATGCGCAGAGATCGGCCAGCGGAACAATCATGGTTTTCCGCAATGCGATGCGGCCGCCCCCGAATCGACATGACACAGGCGACAGCGAAGCATAAATCACGTTTTGGAAATTGAATGTTGCATGAAAGACAGTTGCCGAAGGAATGGCGCGGGCGCGGCGGGCAAGGAAAAGGGCCTGCATCGCTGCAGGCCCTTGATTTCGGTGGTAGGCCGTGGCGGATTCGAACCGCCGACCAACGGATTAAAAGTCCGCTGCTCTACCGGCTGAGCTAACGACCCCCGAAAGAGCCGCGCATTATAGAAGCCGGCCCCTGGACTGTCAATTTACGGTACCGTTCATCCTTCCTGCATCATGCGCCAGTACTGGAACTTCATGGTCGCGGCGGCGCCGGCGACGATGGAAATGAACGTCAGGATGGAGCCGAGTGCCAGCGTCGAGAAGCCGGTAATGCCCTGGCCGATGGTGCAGCCCATCGACAGCACACCGCCGATGCCCATCAGCGTTGCGCCGGCGGCGTGGCTGAAGAGGTCGCCGCCGGAGACGAACCACTCGATACGGAAGCGGCCGCTCAGGAGGGCATACAGGAAGGAGCCGGCAATCACGCCGGTAAGCGCCATGATGCCGAAATTGACGTTGGCGAGCTTGCCGGGATCGAGCAGGTAGCGCACCGAGTCGCCCATCGGGCTGATGAAGGTGAACGACTGCACTTCGACGCGGCTGGGCAGGGTGTCGGCCATTTCCGCCCATTCCTTCCAGGCGCCGCCGATGGAGCCGCCGGTGATGTACCAGCCGGCCACGACGGCGAGGCCGACCACCGTGCCGGCGAGGATGTTGTCGAAGTTACCGCGGAATTCGACCGAGGCGAGGGCGAAGCCGGCCAGCGCCAGGGCAACCGCGACGGCAGTGCCGTACTTCGCCGCCGTGCCGCCGCCGAACACGTCCCCCAGCGACTGGCTTTGCATGCCGGCCTTGCCCAGATCGATGGTGGTGGCGGCGATCCACGGGTTGAACACCGTGCCGTAGAAGTCGGTCCACAGCATGAGGTAGGCGAAGCCGGAAGCGATTGCCAGCACCATGAGGGATTTCAGGTTGCCGCCGCCGAGGCGCACGAGGGTCTTGTTGCCGCAGCCCGAGGCGAGGGTCATGCCAATGCCGAACATAAGGCCGCCGACAAGATAACGCAGCCAGGCGAAGTTGGGCGTCCGATAGGGCGGGAAAGTGTTGTTGCCGATGCTTGCCGTGCCCGTGCCATCGAGCAAGGCAACGCCGAGGATGGCGACTGCGATGGCGAACAGCCAGGCCCGCAGCCGGCCGGTGTCGCCCATGTTCACCCAGTCCGAGACAGATCCCATGGTGCAGAAATTCGTCTTGTTGACCACGGCGCCCAGGATCGCGGCAATGACGAAGACGGCCAGCAGGACCTGGTTGTGTATCGTGAATTCCATTCTTTCCTCCGGAATGCGTGCCGGAGCGATCTGAGCGCCGACGCGATCAGCGGATTCTAAAGAAACCGATGGCGACGTGGATTAGTCTTGTTTCACCCCGTATAACGGGTATGAATTTCAGCTTTCAAGCAGTTCTGTATCGGGTCGGATCCGGCTGTCCGGCGGCCTGGAATCCGCTGCGGCGCAGCCGGCAGGAGTCGCACAATCCGCAGGCGGCGCCGGTCTCGTCGGCCTGGTAGCAGGAGACGGTGAGTCCGTAGTCGACGCCGAGCGTCGTGCCGCGGCGGATGATCTCCCCCTTGGAGAGGGCGATGAGCGGGGCGCGGAGGGTAAGCCGAGCACCCTCGACGGCGGCCTTGGTGGCGAGGTTGGCCATTGCCTCGAAGGCGGCTATGTATTCGGGTCGGCAGTCCGGGTAACCGGAATAGTCGATGGCGTTCACGCCGACGAACAGGTCGTTGGCCCCGAGCACCTCGGCCCAGGCGAGAGCCAGCGAGAGCATGACGGTGTTGCGCGCCGGCACGTAAGTGGCGGGGATGCCGGGCTGCACGCCGCGCATGGGCACGTCGATGCTGCGATCGGTGAGCGCCGAGCCGCCGAACTGGCCCAGGTCGACGTGGACCGTGCGGTGTTCGCGGGCGCCCAGCGCCCGGGCGATGCGGGCGGCAGCCGCCAGTTCGGCGGCGTGGCGCTGGCCATAGGCCACCGAAAGGGCATGACAGACGTAGCCCTCGCTGCGGGCGATGGCCAGCGTGGTGGCGGAATCGAGGCCTCCGGAGAGCAGCACGACGGCACGTTTTTCCTTGTCACTCATTCGATTTGATGCGGGTCAAGTCATTCAAGCAGGCGAGACAATAACATGTTGCGCCATGATCGAAGTCGAAGTCCATCTCTACAACAGCCTGGTCCGCTTCGTGCGAAAGTATGAACCGCTGCGCCTGGCCCTGCCCGAGGGCGCGGCGCCCGCCGAGGTGGCGCGCCGGCTGGGCATTCCCGAGCGGGAAATCTACGCTGCCTGGCACAACGGCCACAACATCCTGAAGTCCTTCGGCGGCAGCTTTGAGGAAGGCGTCCGGCTCGGCCACGGCGACCGCCTGGCGTTGTCCGGGCCGATCCCTTTCTCGCGCGCCTACGGCGCACCGGTCTGCTAGCGGCCTCTTTCCGGGCCCCAGATGATCTTGTGCAGCTGCAGCTGCACGCGCACCGGCAGCCGGTCGCGCAGCACCCATTCGGCGAGCTGCTTCGGATCGAGCTTGCCCGCAACCGGCGAGAGCAGCACCGGGCAGACCGACTCCAGCCTGCGCTCGCGCAGCGCTTTTTTCGCCCACTCGTAGTCCGCCTCCCCGGCGAGCACGATCTTGAGTTCGTCGCGGGTATTGAGCAGGGCCAGGTTGTCCCAGTGGTTGCGCTCGGCCTCGCCCGAAGCCGGCGCCTTGAGGTCCATGATGCGCGAGACGCGCGGGTCGACCTGCGAAACGTCCAGCGCACCGCTGGTTTCCAGCGAAACCGAGTAGCCGGCGTCGCATAGGGCAACGAGCAGCGGCAGGCAGGCTTTCTGCGCCAGCGGCTCGCCGCCGGTGACGCAGACATGGCACGCGCCATGCTTCGCCACCTCGATCAGCACATCGCCCAGCGTCATCGTCTCGCCGCCGGAGAAGGCATAGTCGGTGTCGCACCAGGCGCAGCGCAGCGGGCAGCCAGTCAGGCGCACGAACACCGTCGGCAGGCCGGCGCGCGTGCTCTCGCCCTGCAGGGAATGGAATATCTCGGTGACACGGAGCGTTGCGGAGCGGTCGGTCATGCTGCCGGATTCCGGGCTGGCGCGGCTTCGCGCCGTGATCGGGGCTGCCTAGCGCCGCCTGGCCAGGCGTTGCTTGGCGACGGCGGCCGCGGCACTGGCAGGGTATTTGGCGACGAGCGCCTCCAGGGTCTTGCGTGCGCCCTTGGCGTCGCCCGATTCCTGCAGGCAGTTGGCCTGGCCGAGCAGCGCATCGGGCGCCTTGGCATCCTCGGGCCAGGTGGCGGCAAGCCTGGCAAACAGTTCCACGGCCCTCGTGTATTCGCCGAGCTGGTAGTGCGCGCTGCCAGCCCAGTAATGCGCCGAGGGCAGGAAGGGGCTGGCCGGGTAGGCCTTGATGAAGCCCAAGAAGGCATTCAGGGCCTCCTTGTGCTTGCCGGCCTTGAACAGGTTGAGAGCCGCCTCGTAGTCGCGCGTCTCCGCGGCCGGGTCGGCAGCCGGCTTGGCTTCGGCAGGCTTAGCTTCGACGGCGGGGGCTTCCAGCTTGCGCAGGCGGTTGTCCAGGTCGATGTAGAAATCCTTCTGGCGTTTTTGCGTCGTCTCGACCTCGTTCGCCAGCACTTCGATCTGGCCGCGCAGCCTGGCCAGCTCCGCCTTGAGCGCCTCGATCTGGTTGGCCAGCTCGATCTGGCCGCGCGTGGCGGCCTCGATCTTGTCCACCCTGGCGGTAACTTCCGCGCGCAGCTGCTCGATGCGCTTGCGCGCCTCCTCGTCGTCGAAGAGGGCGGCGCGCGCCGGCAGCGCGGCGGCAAGGATCAGGAGGGCCAGCAGGCGCCGCATGGGCTACGCTCAGAATTCGCCGGTATAGAGCATGTCGTCGCGGCGGTTCTGCGACCAGCAGGCCTCGTTGCCTTCCGCGCAGCGCGGCTTTTCCTCGCCCAGGCTGACGGCCTCGATCTGGTCTTCGCGGGCGCCGAGCAGGGCGAGCATCTTGCGCAGCGCCTCAGAGCGCTTCTGGCCCAGGGCGAGGTTGTATTCGCGGCTGCCGCGCTCGTCGGCGTTGCCCTGGATCAGCATCTTCACCTTCGGGTTGGCGACGAGGAAACTGGCATGCGCCTCGACCAGCGACTTGTATTCGTCCTTGATGACGTAGCTGTCGTAGTCGAAGAAGACGCTGCGCTTGGCCAGCACGCCCTGCTTGACGGCGGCCAGCGCTGCGCCCATCGGATCTCCGGCGGTGACGGGCTTGACTTCGGCGCCGTCGATCTTCTTCGCATTGCGGTCCTCGACCGCGGCCCCGGACTGCTCCGGGTCGACGGTGGTGCCGCAGCCGGCGATGAAGGCGGCGCCTATGACGATCATCAGTTTCTTGCGCATGGTTTTCTCCAGAAAAGTCAGTTCTTGGGATACGGTCCCCAGGCCGGTTCGCGAACGTCGCCCGCCTGCACCGAAAGTCTCTGCTTGACGCGGCCGTCGCTGGAGACGGCGGCGAGCACGCCGCGCCCGCCGATCTCCGAAGCGTAGAGGATCATGCGGCCGTTGGGCGCGAAGCTGGGCGACTCGTCCTTGTCCGAGTCGGTGAGCACCTGGGTCTGGCGCGTGGCAAGGTCCATCAGCGCGAGCTGGAAGCGGCCGTTGCTGCGCGTGACGAAGGCCATGCTCCTGCCGTCGGGAGCCAGGCGCGGCGTGACGTTGTAGCTGCCCTCGAAGGTGATGCGCTGGGCGCTGCCGCCCTCGGCCGGCACGCGGTATACCTGCGGGCTGCCGCCGCGGTCCGAGGTGAAATAGATGAATTGGCCGTCGGGCGAGAAGAAGGGCTCGGTGTCGATGCCGCCGGAGGAGGCCAGGCGCGCGACCCCACTGCCGTCGGCGCTGACTGAATACAGCTGCGAGGCGCCGTCCTTGGTCAGCACCACGGCCAGCCTGCGCCCGTCGGGCGACCAGGCCGGCGCCGAGTTGGAGCCCTTGAAGTTGGCGGCGACGTGGCGGCTGCCGCTGGCCAGAGAATGCACGTAGATCACCGGCTTCTTCGACTCGAAGGAGACGTAGGCCAGCCGGCTGCCGTCGGGCGACCAGGCCGGCGAGATGATCGGCTCCCGCGAGGCCAGCGCCGTCTGCGGGTTCATGCCGTCGGCGTCGGCGATCTGCAGCTCGAAGCGTCCGGCGCTCTTCACGACATAGGCGATGCGGGTCGAGAAGATGCCCGGCTCCCCGAGCAGCTTCTCATAGACGAAATCGGCGATGCGGTGGCCGGTGGTGCGCGCCTGCTGCGAGGTCATGACGTAGGCGAGGCCGCCGAGGGAGGCCTGCTTCTGCACGTCGTGCAGGCGGAAGCGCACCTCGAAACGGCCGTTGGCGGCGGGCGACACGCTGCCGACGACGAGGGCATCGGCGCCGCGCGCCTTCCAGTCGGTGAAATTGACCGCGGCGTTCTCGGCCAGCGGGCCGCCCCCCTCGACCAGCCTGAACAGGCCGCTGCGCTCGAGGTCGGCGCGCACCACCATCGCCACGGCGCGCGAGACGCCCGCCTCGCCGGCGAAGTCGGCGATGGCGACGGGGATGCGGTTGGCGCCGGCGCCGGTGATCTCGATGCTGAGCTGGGCGCGCGCGGCGAGGGGAAGGACGAGAAGAAGCAGGGCGAATACGGCGCGTTTGAGTGCGGTCATCATCGCGGGGCTGGATTCGTAATCCCGGAATTATACATTCACGTCATTCCTCCAGCGGCCGGAACTTCAGCTCCAGGTTGCGGCTGAACAGGTCGCCCTGCTCGGGTTTGGGCAGGGGACTGGACTTGAGGATGGCCCGCTCCACCGCGCCGTCGTAGGCGGCGTGGCCGCTGGATTTCTTCAGCTTGACGCTGAGAATCTCGCCACTGGGCAGCTGGACGACATCGAAGATTGCCTCGGGGTTGCCCTTGATGTCGGGCGGCAGCACGATGTTGCCTTTGATCTTGCCGCGAATCTTGCCTTCGTAGTCGCTTTTCGCCTTGCTGCGCGCGGCAGCCGCCAGGGCCGCTTTGCTCTCGGCGATGCGGCGCTCTTCGCTCTCGATCGCCCGGCGCTGCGCCAGCCGCTCCGCCTCGCGCTTGAGCGCTTCCTCCATCAGCTTTTGACTGGCCTTGTCGGGTTCCGGCTTGGGCTCGACTTTCGACTGTGGCTTGGGCTTGGGCTCGACTTTCGACTCAGGCTTGGGCTTGGGTTCCGGCTTGGGCTTTTCCTTGAGGGCGATGTCGGGCTTGGCCGGCGGCACGGGTTTCGGCTCCGGTTTGGGCTCGGCTTTCGGCTCGGCCTTGGGCAGTGGTACGGGCGGCGGGACCGCCTCGGCGACGGGGGCTGGCGGCGCAGGCGCGGCGCGCACCAGCTCCACCTCGAACACCTCGGGCGGGCGCGTCTGCCAGCGGATGCCGTAGATGAGCAGGACGGCCAGCGCGATATGCACCAGCGCGGCAAGGACGGCGGAAGCCGCCTTGCCGGGGTCCTGCCGCATTTCGAGCGCGGCGCTCACTGCCCCTGCTGCACCAGCAGGCCGACGCGGGCCACCCGCTGCTTCTGCAGGTCGTCCATCACCTTCATGACCGATTCGTAGCGCACGCTCTTGTCGCCGGCCACCACCACCGCTTGCTGCGGATTCTTCTGCTGGGCCTCGGCCACCAGGCGCAGCAGTTCGTCGCGCGCGATGTCGCGCGGCGCGGCGCTGGCGGTGGCGCGGAAGGCCAGCGCCCCGTCGGCCTTGACGATCACCTGCAGCGGATCGGCCGGCGCCTGGGCGGCCTTGCCCACCGTCGGCACGTCCACCGTCGACACCTGGATCAGCGGCGCCGTCACCATGAAGATGACCAGCAGCACCAGCATCACGTCGATGTAGGGCACGACGTTGATCTGGTTCATGAGGCGGCGCTGTTTCATCTCAACTGCCGTTGCAGGATATTCGAGAACTCCTCCGTGAAGCTCTCGAAGCGGATGGCGATGCGGTCGATGTCGTGGGCGAAGCGGTTGTAGGCGACCACGGCGGGAATGGCGGCGAACAGGCCGATGGCGGTGGCGACCAGCGCCTCGGCGATGCCGGGGGCGACGTGGGCCAGCGTGGCCGAGCTGACGTTGGCGAGGCCGCGGAAGGCGTTCATGATGCCCCACACCGTGCCGAACAGGCCAACGTAGGGGCTGACCGAGCCGACCGAGGCGAGGAAGGCCAGGTGCGCTTCGAGGTGGTCCATCTCGCGCTGGTAGGTGGCGCGCATGGCGCGGCGGGAGCCGTCCACGATGCTCGCCGGGTCGAGCGACTTTTGCCCGCGCAGCTTGGTGAATTCGCGGTAGCCGGCCTCGAAGATGCGCTCCAGCGCGCCGGCGCTGTGGCGGTCGTTCGCCGCGCTCTGGAACAGGGCGTTGAGGTCGCCGCCGCTCCAGAAGTCGCGCTCGAACTGGTCGGTCCTGGCGCGCGCGTCGCGGAGGGCGAACCACTTGCGGAAGATCCAGTACCAGGACATGAAGGAGACCACCGCCAGCAGCAGCATGACGCCCTTGACCAGGACGCTGGCGTTGGCGATGAGGGAAAGGATGGACAAGTCCGTGGCGACGTTCATGACGCTCCCATCATTGTTCTGATCTCCTTCGGCAGGGCGGCCGGCTTCATTGTTCTTGTGTTCAGGCAGGCGATGCGCACGGTGGCTTCGACCAGGGTCACGCCGCCGCGTTCAATCCACTGCTGCAGCGTGACCTGGGCGCGTCCGCACAAAGTCAGCCTCGTCAGCACGGCGAGCTGGTCGTCCAGCCGCGCCGGCTTCAGGTACTCGATGTTGAGCGAGCGCACGGCGAAGGCCAGGCTGGCCTCCTGCGCCAGCCGGTTCTGCTCGACGCCCAGTTCGCGCAGCCACTCGGTGCGCCCGCGTTCGAGGAAGCGCAGGTAGCCGGCGTAGTACACGATGCCGGCCATGTCCGTGTCCTCGTAGTACACCCGCACCGGAAAGGAAAACGTCCCGGGCGCGGTTTTGTTGACGGACGGCATGCGGGCATTCTACCCCGGCGGGCCTCATTGCCCCCAGAGTTCCCCGCTGCCTTCCCGGCCGGGCGCCGCCAGGCCGAAGTGGCGCCAGGTCGAGGCCGTGGCCATGCGGCCGCGCGGGGTGCGCTGAAGATAGCCCTGCTGGATCAGGTAGGGTTCGAGCACGTCCTCGATGGTATCGCGCGCCTCCCCGATGGCCGCCGCCAGGTTGTCCAGGCCGACCGGGCCGCCGGCGAACTTCTCCAGCACGGCGCCGAGCAGTTTGCGGTCCATGATGTCCAGCCCGATGTGGTCGACGTCGAGCATGGTCAGCGCCGCGTCGGCGACAATCTGCGTGATGTCGCCCCCGGCGCGCACCTCGGCGTAGTCGCGCACGCGGCGCAGCAGGCGGTTGGCGATGCGCGGCGTGCCGCGCGCGCGGCGGGCGATCTCGAAGGCGCCCTCGGCGGCGATCTCGACGCTGAGCAGCTGGGAGGAGCGCGTGACGATCTTCGTCAGTTCCTCCGGCGAATAGAATTCCAGGCGCGAGACGATGCCGAAGCGGTCGCGTAGCGGGTTGGTCAGCATGCCGGCGCGGGTGGTGGCGCCAACCAGGGTGAACGGCGGCAGGTCGAGCTTGACCGAGCGCGCCGCCGGGCCCTCGCCGATCATGATGTCGATCTGGAAGTCCTCCAGCGCCGGGTAGAGGATCTCCTCCACCACCGGCGAGAGGCGGTGGATCTCGTCGATGAACAGCACGTCGTGCGGTTCGAGGTTGGTGAGGATCGCCGCCAGGTCGCCGGCGCGCTCCAGCACCGGGCCGGAGGTGTGGCGCAGGTTCACGCCCATCTCGTGGGCGATGATGTGGGCCAGGGTGGTCTTGCCCAGCCCCGGCGGGCCGAACAGCAGGACGTGGTCGAGCGCCTCGCCGCGCTTCCTGGCCGCCTCGATGAAGATGGAAAGCTGGTCGCGGATCTTCTGCTGGCCGACGTATTCCTCCAGCCGGCGCGGCCGCAGCGCGCGCTCGATCTGCGCCTCCTGCGAGGACTCGGGCGCGGCGGAGATCAGGCGGTCGGTCTCGATCACGGCTGCGGCTCCGCGGCGGCCTGCGCGGCGGTCCACTTCTCGGCCAGGACGTGGCCCAGCGCCAGCAGCACCGGGCCGAGGAAGATGCCGATGAAGCCGAAGGCCAGCACGCCGCCGAAGACGCCCAGCGCGATCAGCAGGATCGGCAGGCTGGCGGTGCGGCTGATCAGCAGCGGCTTGACGAAGTTGTCCACGCTGCTGATGACGGCCACCCCCCACACCACCATGAAAATGGCCCAGCCGGTCTGTCCCTGGTCGTAGAGCCAGAAGGCGGCGCCGCCCCAGATCAGCGGCGGCCCGACCGGGATCATGGAGAGGAAGAAGACCGCCGCGGCGAGCAGCATGGCGCCCGGCACGCCGGCGACGAGGAAGCCGATCAGCGCCACCAGCGCCTGCGCGGCGGCGGTGCCGACGATGCCGACCATGACGCCCATCACCGTGCTGCGGGAGAGGGCCAGCATCTGCTCGCCCAGCTCGCCGCCGAGCCGTCGGCTGCCGCTCCTCAGGCGCTCGACCAGGGCCGTGCCGTCGCGGTAGAAGAAGAAGCCGATGAACAGCACCAGCACCAGCTGCAGCAGGCCCTCGCCGGTGAGGGCGACGGTCTTCAGCAGCACGGTGCGCGCCGGGTCGTAGAGCTGGCGCAGCAGCTTGTTGAACTCTTCGCGGCTCTCGGCCAGGCTCTGCCAGTAGGCGACGAGCTGGTCGCCGACCAGCGGAATGCGGGCGAGCCACTCGGGCGGGCCCTGCAGGGCCCGTTCGACCACGCCGCGCAGCTTCTCCGTGAGCGGCGGCACGGCGTCGGCCACGCCGAGGGCGAGCAGGATCATCGGCAGCAGCACCACCAGCATCAGCAGCAGGGTCATCAGCGTGGCGGTCAGCGCCGGCCGGCCGCCGAGGCGGGCGAGCAGCCAGGCATGCAGCGGCCAGGTGGTGACGCAGACGATGGCGGCGAACAGGATCGCCGCGATGAAGGGCTGCAGGATCAGGAAGCAGCCGAGCGCCAGCAGGGTGACGAGGACGATGCGGGCGAGGTTCTTGGTGTCCATGGAGCGGAGATTGTACGTCAGCCCTTCGAGAGGGACTTCAGCGCCTGCCGGATGCCGTCGGAGACGGACACTTCGGCCGGCAGGGCCTTCAGCGCCGCTTGCGCTTCGCGCTCGTTGTAGCCCAGCGCCAGCAGGGCGTTGAGGATGTCGCTCTTCGCCGTCGCTGCCGCCGCCGGCGCGACGGCGACGGCGCCCTTCATCCTGTCGCGCAGCTCCAGCAGCAGGCGTTCGGCGGTTTTCTTGCCGATGCCCGGGATCCTGGTCAGCCGGCCGGGTTCTCCCGCCGCAACGGCCTGGGACAGTTCCGCCACCGAGAGGCCGGAGAGCACGGCCAGGGCGGTGCGCGCGCCGATGCCGGAGATTTTCAGCAGCTGGCGGAAGGTGGCGCGCTCGGCCTCCGTGGCGAAACCGAACAGCTGGTGCGCGTCCTCGCGCACCGCAAGATGCGTGTGCAGGATCACCTTTTCGCCGCTGGCGGGGAGACTGTAGAAGGTGCTCATCGGCACGTCGATTTCATAGCCGACCCCTGCAACGTCGAGCGTGATCTGCGGCGGATTCTTTTCGACGAGGATGCCGGTGAGGCGGCCGATCATGGCGGGAATCCGGAGTTCGGTGGAATGAAGGGGGGATTGTAGCGGGAGCGACGAAAAAAAGCGCCCTTGCGGGCGCTTTGCACACAGACGGCGTGTGATGAAAGTGCAGGGGAGGAAGTGCTTTCCTGCAGGGGCATTACATCCCGAACTGGGCGTGCGGCGCATCACCCGTTTGGATGATGTCGAAAGAGATAGATCAGCCGAGCCGGCCGCGCCGCACGCGCAGCCCGGCGGTGGCCAGCCCCCCCAGGCCCTGGCCGCCGTGGGCGTGGCAGATGGCGCAGGCGAGCGCGTCGGCGGCATCCGGGCTGGGGTCGCCGGGCAGGACGAGCAGGCGCCGCACCATGTGCTGCACCTGCTCCTTGGCGGCATGGCCGTTGCCGACCACCGACTGCTTGACCTGCAGGGCGGTGTATTCGGCGACAGGAAGCCCGGCATCCACCGCCGCACAGATGGCCGCGCCGCGCGCCTGGCCGAGCAGCAGGGTGGATTGCGGGTTGACGTTGACGAAGACGATCTCGACGGCGATCTGCTGCGGTTTGTGCGCAGCGATGACTTCGCGCAGGCCGTCGAGGATGGTCTTCAGGCGCAGCGGCAGGGCGCCGTCCTGCGGCGTCCTGACGCAGCCGCTGGTGACATAGCCGAGGCGGCTGCCCAGCTTGTCGATGATGCCAAAACCCGTAATCCTGAGACCGGGATCGATGCCGAGAATGCGGATGGGCGCAGCCGGGTCTGACCGCTCACCGCCCACCGCTCAGCCTTCATCCATGGCAGCGGTGGTATAGACCTCCTGCACGTCGTCGAGCGCATCGAGGGCGTCGAGCAGCTTCTGCATTTTCGCGGCGTCCTCGCCGGCCAGCTCGGTCTCGTTGAGCGGCTTGAGCGTGACGTCGGCGAGTTCCGCCTTGAGCCCGGCCTGCTCCAGCCCGGCCTTCACGGCGTGGAAATCCGCCGGCGCGCAAATCACTTCGATGCTGCCGTCATCGTTGGTGACGACGTCCTCGGCGCCGGCCTCCAGCGCCGCCTCCATCACCTTCTCCTCGCCCGTGCCGGGGGCGAAAATGAACTGGCCGCAATGCTTGAACTGGAAGGCGACCGAGCCTTCCGAGCCCATGTTGCCGCCATGCTTGGAGAAGGCATGGCGCACGTCGGCGACGGTGCGCGTCTTGTTGTCGGTGAGGCAGTCGACCATCACCGCCGCGCCGCCGATGCCATAGCCCTCGTAGCGGATCTCCTCGTAGCTGACGCCCTCCAGCTGGCCGGTGCCGCGCTTGATGGCGTTGTCCATGTTGTCCCTGGGCAGACTCTGCGCCTTGGCCTTTTCGATGGCCAGGCGCAGGCGCGGATTGGCGGCGGGATCGCCGCCGCCCATCTTGGCGGCGACGGTGATTTCCTTGATGAGCTTGGTGAAGACCTTGCCGCGCTTGGCGTCCTGGCGCCCCTTGCGGTGCTGGATGTTGGCCCATTTGGAGTGGCCGGCCATGTGAAACCTCTCGTCGAAATGCTGCTGATAAAATGCGATTTTACACTCAGGGGAGCGTGCAGGATGACCCATCCGCTCGTCATCGCGAAATCCGGCGAACTCGAACTGGCCCTGCTGCCGGCGCTGGCCAACCGCCACGGCCTCATCACCGGCGCCACCGGCACCGGCAAGACCGTCACCCTGCAGGTGCTGGCCGAGCGGCTCTCGGCGATCGGCGTGCCGGTGTTCCTGGCCGACGTCAAGGGCGACCTCTCGGGGCTGGCCGCCGCCGGCAGCCTGACGCCGAAACTCAAGGCGCGGCTCGCTTCGCTTGGTATCGAGGCGCCCGCGCCGGCGGCCTTCCCGGCGGTGTTCTGGGACGTCTTCGGCGAGGCTGGGCATCCGGTGCGCGCCACCGTCTCCGACATGGGGCCGCTGCTGCTCGGGCGCCTGCTCAACCTCAACGAGACCCAGGCCGGCGTGCTGCAACTGGTCTTCAGGATCGCCGACGACGCCGGCCTGCTGCTGCTCGATCTCAAGGACCTGCGCGCCATGGTGCAGCATGTCGGCGACAACGCGAAGCAGTTCACCACCGAATACGGCAATGTCTCGGCGGCCTCGGTCGGCGCCATCCAGCGCAGCCTGCTGGCGCTGGAAGCACAGGGCGGCGAAGCCTTCTTCGGCGAGCCGATGCTCGACATCAACGACCTGATGCAGACCGACGGAAATGGCCGCGGCATCGTCAACATCCTGGCGGCGGAGAAGCTGCTCAACGCGCCGCGCCTGTATTCGACCTTCCTGCTCTGGCTGCTGGCCGAGCTCTTCGAGCAGCTGCCCGAGGCGGGCGACCCCGACAAGCCGAAGCTGGTGTTCTTCTTCGACGAGGCGCATCTGCTCTTCAACGAGGCGCCGCCGGCGCTGCTGGAGAAGATCGAGCAGGTGGTGCGGCTGATCCGCTCCAAGGGCGTCGGCGTCTACTTCGTCACGCAGAACCCGCTCGACGTGCCGGAGACGGTGCTCGGCCAGCTCGGCAACCGCGTGCAGCACGCCCTGCGCGCCTTCACGCCGCGCGACCAGAAGGCGGTGAAGACGGCGGCGCAGACCCTGCGGCAGAACCCCAGGCTCGACACCGAGGCGGCGATCACCGAGATGGGCGTAGGCGAGGCGCTGGTGTCCTTCCTCGACGAGAAAGGCCGGCCGGGCGTCGTCGAGCGCGCCTTCATCCTGCCGCCGGCCTCGCGCATCGGCCCGCTCACGCCGGAGGAAAGGATGGGCGCGATCAAGGGCTCGCTGCTGTACGGCCACTACGAGAAGGCGGTGGACCGCGAGTCCGCCTACGAGAAGCTCAAGGCACGCGCGGCGACGGCGGAAGCCGCGCCTTCCCAGGCGCCGCAGCCGAAAAGTCAGCCGCCGCAGGACGGCGGCATTCTCGGCGGGCTGGGCGATCTGTTCGGCGGCGGCAAGCGCGGCGGCCGGCAGACGGTGGCCGAGGCGGCGTTGAAGAGCGCCGCGCGCGCCATCGGCTCGGAGCTCGGCCGCCAGGTGCTGCGCGGCGTGCTCGGCTCCATCCTCGGCGGCGGCAGGCGGCGCTGATCGCCGTGCTGCAGCGACTGACTTTTACATCCCCAGCCGCTGGCAGATGGTCGAGGTCAGGCCGGCCTGGTTGAGCGTGTAGAAGTGCAGGCCCGGCGCGCCCTGCTCCAGCAGGCGCGCGCACAGCGCCGTCACCACGTCGAGACCGAAGGCGCGCACCGAGGCGCTGTCGTCGCCGAAGCTCTCGAACTTCCTGCGCATCCAGCGCGGGATCTCCGTGCCGCAGGCGTCCGAGAAGCGGGCGATCTTGCTGAAGTTGGCGATCGGCATGACACCCGGCACGATCGGCACGGCGACGCCCAGCGCCTGTGCCTCGTCGACGAAGTGCGCATAGGCGTCGGCGTTGTAGAAGTATTGCGTGATGGCCGAGTCGGCCCCGGCGTCCACCTTGCGCTTGAAGTTGGCGAGATCCTCGCGCGGGTTCCGCGCCTGCGGGTGGTACTCGGGGTAGGCCGCCACCTCGATGCGGAACCAGCCGCCGGTTTCCCTGCGGATGAACTCCACCAGCTCGTTGGCGTAGCGGAACTCGCCCGGATCGGCCATGCCGGAGGGGAGATCGCCGCGCAGCGCGACGATGCGGCGAATGCCGGCGGCGCGGTAACGTTCCAGCACCTCGCGCACGTTCTCGCGCGTCGAGCCGATGCAGGACAGATGGGGCGCCGCCGGCAGTCCCTCGGCCTGGATGTCCAGCACCGTCTCCAGCGTGCGGTCGCGCGTCGAGCCGCCGGCGCCGAAGGTGCAGGAGAAGAAGGCCGGCTTCAGCTGCGCGAGCTGGCGCCGCGTGGCGCGCAGCTTCTCCGCGCCCTCGGCCGTCTGCGGCGGGAAGAACTCGAAGGAGATTTCCGGCTTCATGCGCGCCGCGTCAGTAACGGTAGTGCGCCGACTTGTAGGGACCCTCGGCAGGCACGCCGATGTAGGCGGCCTGCTGCGGCGTCAGCCGGGTCAGCTCGGCGTTGAGCTTCCTCAGCTGCAGCCGCGCCACCTTCTCGTCGAGGTGCTTGGGCAGGGTGTACACGCCGACGGGGTAGTCGGCGTTGCGCGTGAACAGCTCGATCTGGGCGATGGTCTGGTTGGCGAACGAGCTCGACATGACGTAGCTCGGGTGGCCGGTGGCGCAGCCGAGGTTCACCAGGCGGCCCTTGGCGAGCAGGATGATGCGGCGGCCGGAGGGGAAGATGACGTGGTCGACCTGCGGCTTGATTTCCTCCCAGCGATATTTCTCGATCGAGGCGACGTCGATCTCGTTGTCGAAGTGGCCGATGTTGCAGACGATGGCCTGGTCCTTCATCTTCGCCATGTGGTCGTGCGTGATGACGTGGTAGTTGCCGGTGGCGGTGACGAAGATGTCGGCCTTGTCGGCCGCGTAGTCCATGGTGACGACGCGGTAGCCTTCCATCGCCGCCTGCAGGGCGCAGATCGGGTCGATCTCGGTGACCCATACCTGGGCCGAGAGCGCGCGCAGCGCCTGCGCCGAGCCCTTGCCGACGTCGCCGTAGCCGCACACCAGCGCGACCTTGCCGGCGACCATCACGTCGGTGGCGCGCTTGATGCCGTCGACCAGCGATTCGCGGCAGCCATAGAGGTTGTCGAACTTCGACTTGGTGACCGAGTCGTTCACGTTGATCGCCGGAATCTTCAGCTCGCCCTTCTCATGCATCTGGTAGAGGCGGTGCACGCCGGTGGTGGTTTCCTCGGTGACGCCCTTGATCTGCGCCAGACGGGTCGAGTACCACTTCGGGTCCTTGGCCAGCCTGGCCTTGATGGCGGCGAACAGGAGAGTCTCCTCCTCCGAGCCCGGCCTGGCCAGCACCGAGAGGTCCTGCTCGGCGCGGCTGCCCAGATGCAGCAGCAGCGTGGCGTCGCCGCCGTCGTCGAGGATCATGTTGCTGCAACCGCCGTCCGGCCACTCGAAGATGCGGTGGGTGTAGTCCCAGTACTCCTCCAGCGTCTCGCCCTTGACGGCGAACACCGCGGTGCCGCCGGCGGCAATCGCTGCCGCGGCGTGGTCCTGCGTCGAGAAGATGTTGCAGGAGGCCCAGCGCACTTCCGCGCCGAGGGCCTGGAGGGTCTCGATCAGCACCGCCGTCTGGATGGTCATGTGCAGCGAGCCGGTGATGCGCGCGCCGGCAAGCGGCCGGCTCCTGGCGTATTCCTCGCGGATCGCCATCAGGCCGGGCATCTCGGTCTCGGCGATGGCGATTTCCTTGCGGCCCCAGCCGGCGAGGCCGAGGTCGGCGACCTTGCAGTCGGTGAAGCGGACGGGTTCGTTCATGCTTGGCTCCTGGTCAAAGCAGCCGGGGGAATGGTGGAGGGTGTTTGCACTCACCGCCATCCCGTGCCGGCACGGGTTGGGGTGAGCGCCGTTGAAACATGTCCGAGCCTGGGGGCCGACTGATGCGGCGCCTCGCAACGCTCCTCGGAAGCGGCGCATTATACGCTGCCGGCCGATTCCGATAAACTCCCCCGTGGCCATGCAGACCGAATACCTCCCGCAGCCGATGACCGCCGACCCTGCCGGCATCGAGCGCTTCATTGCCCGCTGGACCGCCGCCGGCGGGTCGGAACGCGCCAACTACCAGCTGTTCGTCGGCGAGCTGTGCCGCCTGAACACTGTTGCGCATTTCCGAGGAGCTGACCATGGCTCACGCCACGCTTGAGCTTGCCTCCCTGGCGGCCAAATTGTCACCGAGCGGGCGCCGGGAGCTTGTGGAATCCATTTCCTGATTACGCATGGGGTTCAGCCAGGCTTGGCGCATGAGGCAGGTTGTCATACCGGCGAACCCCGTATCGCGATACGGGGCAGGCCCGGTATCCAGAGCAGCCGCTGTCGAAGCGATCCGCCCGTAGTGGATTCCGGCTTCCGTCGGAAAGCCGGGGCCCAGAGGGTTTTGCGACCGCGCGCAAGCATGCCGTTCCCTGTCTCGTGATTGATTCCCCGCGATCCGATGCAACGATCGCGAATTCCAACCGCGCCCAAAGCGCGGCGGCGGGATTCAGGCGGCCGATGCGACAGGACAGCGGTTCGCCCGCATCGAGCCGGCGGGCGACAGTCACTGGCGGGTGCGCACCGTTGGCGGAGCGGAAACCGCCGGGAGCGTGGCGGCCGGCACGGAGCAGATTCCGGATTGCATGCGGGCCAGCATAGGCCCCGCCAGGCTCTGGACGTGAGCCTGGGGTGCGCAGTCAGGAAGAAATCATGGCAGTTCGGGAGCGATGAGGAGGCTGTGTTCCGTGAACGCCGTCCTGCCGGGACTGACTTTCAGGCGGGGGGTGCCTGCCCTCGTCGAACGCCGCCCGCGGCAGGGGCCGCGGCCTGCGGGAATCAGTGCCCTCGATGCGCCCCGGTGCGCTCGGGCGGTGGGCGGCATGTCTGCTGGATCAGCACGACGGACCTGAGCATCATGGCGGCGGCGGCCGCATTCAGGGCCGTGTCGGCGAAGCGCAGGCCGCAGCCGCGGCACCAGGCGACAGCGATGCGGCGCGTCGGGAATCTCTCGATCTCGCCCAGGCGGCGGAATTCCGGGAGCAGGTTGGAACGAAACTGGCAGCAGTGAATCAGCGCAAAGGCCTCCTCGCCTTCGAGCCCGCCGGCTTCAGCCAGATCGAAAAGCGTCTCCAGGACAAACGCCGGAGACGGCACGAATACGGCGTACACGAATTCGCCCCTGGCGACGATGGAATCCAGACTTGCATCGTACATGGCCTCTCCTCCGGGTTGTCAGGGCTGCCAGGGCGCACTCCGGACCGCGATCGCCCGGCCTGCCGTACATTGCATACATGTACGCAATGAGTGGAAGTAGAATGGCGGCATTCGCGGACGGGTCAGGACATCCTGCGGCGCCGGTCGACGCGCGAGCCGTCGGCCAGGAAGCGGCTGGGCCAGAGGGTGCGAGCCTCGACTCCCAGCGCCGTGGCGATGATCTCCTCGGCCTGTTTCCACGGATGGCGGAGGGCCTTGTTCAGGCTGCGTGGCGCATAACCGCGCTTCAGCGCCAACTGCCGCAGCGACGTGCCTTGCTTGCGCAGCGCGGCAATCACGTCGGCGGCATGCCAGTCGGGAAGAGGCATTTGTTCTTCGTGCTTCGGCATGTCCCAGGCTAGGCCGGTGAATACAGATGCATATTCGCACGATCGGACGGGGTCGGTCAATACGTTCGTGCGGGGTGTCGCTTGTCATGGAGGGGGTCGTCATCGGAAAGGAGCGGCAGGCCAGGGCGGAAACGCGGCGGCGCGGCAAAGCCGTCCTGGAGGCGCGGGGGCCGCAGCCCGGCGCGTCCGCCTTTTCCCGCAGGATTGCGGATTTGATCCGGCTGGCGGGCGGCGCCAGCGCATTCGCACGAATGTGCGGCATTTCCGAGTCGGTGGCGCGCAAATGGCGCGATGGCTTGTCCGACCCTTCGCGCCTCTATCTCGAGCGGATCGCGCGGCGTGCCGGCGTGTCGGCGGCATGGCTGGTGACGGGCGAGGGGGCGATGCGGCCGGAGGCCTCATCAAGCACGCAGCACCGGGTTGCCGAGCCGCCGCGTTCCGGCTATGCGGTGATGCCGCAGTGGCAGGAAGGGCACGCCGACGCCGAGGCATCCGAGAAAGACGGCGGCACGGGCGATGCCATCGTCTTCGATCAGGACTGGCTGCGCCTGGAGTTCGACGCCCGGCCGCAGGATCTGTGCCTGCTGCGCGTCGCCGGCGATTCGATGGCGCCCACGCTGAGCGCCGGAGACATGGCCCTGGTCGACCGCCGGTCCACGCGCCCCGACCGCGAAGGCATTTATCTACTGCGCATGGACGGCATGCTGCTGGCAAGGCGGCTGCAGGCGCTGTCCGGGGGGAGGGTGAAAGTGTTGAGCGACAACCCTGCCGTCGATGCCTTTCATGTCCGGTTGACGGAGATCGGCAGCGGCAAGCTTTCCATTTTCGGCCGCGTCGTGTGGTGCGGCCGGCGACTGTAGAAAATCATCCGGCCGGACTTCGAAACGCAAATGGGCGCCCGCAGGCGCCCATTCCCGCCGATCAATGTCTGGTGGGTCCCGCCTGGCCGGCGGCCGGGGGCGTTGCCGCGGTCGCCGCAGTCGTCGCCGGCGCCGGCCTGTGCGCCACCTGGCCGATGGTCATCGCCTCGAAGCCGAGCAGTTTCAGCACGCTGGCGACGAAGGTCTTGTGCCGAGTGGGCGCATTGTCGTACCAGGCGTGCAGGTACTGCTGCAGGTCGGCCCGGGCTTCCGCCGGATCGAGGTTCAGGTAATGCAGGCTGTCGATGTTCTCCGGCTCCTGCTCGAACAGCGGCAGCAGGAGCTTGGCGACGACTTCGTTCTTTTCGCGCAGGTAAGGGTCGTTCCTCAGCGCCTCCTCGTGATCGCGCAGCCACTCGGCCAGCGGTGTGTCCTCCGGCAGATGGCGGTGTTCCTCCATGATCAGTTGTTGCGCAAACGCCTGCAGCTTTGCCGCGTGCCTTTCCCAGCCCGGACGCGGCGGTGCGCTGCTCCAGGTGACCGCCATGGATCGCAGTGTGTACAGCGAAGCGGTTTCGCAAAGCGTTTCTTCGAACCACTGGTTGTACTTGCGCGAATCGCGCCTCAGGTGCGCGTCGTAGTTGGAAATGATGTGGCAGAGCTCGTGGGCGAATTCATAGACGTACTCGCCCCAGCGCCGGTCTTTCGCATGCAGCCGCACCCGATACTCCCCCGCGCCGCCCTTTTCGTACAGCACCATGGGTTCGCGGTCGGTGTGCGATACGACGATGGAAATCGGCAGCCGGACGGGCACCCGCGTGGCCAGCTCGTCGGCAACCGCGTGCAGGACGGATTCGACTTCCTCCGTTTTTGCCTCGCCCCAACCCGTGTCATCGACCCGGATCGTCAGGTCCGACTTGCGCATCTTGGGCGGCTTCGGTTTCTCGAGCGGGCCGGACGCGGCGTGGGCGGCGGGGAACGCCACCACCGAGAAGAGGATCGACGAAATCAACAGGGGCAAACGCATGCAAATACTCTCCGCAACCATCCAGTCCGCCGCCGCTTTATCCAGGGCAGTCGGCTCGGCCTCCCATATGGTCATGTTAGCGCCCGCTTGGCGTTTCGTCCATTTGCGCAAAGCCGGCCGATCCATCAAGCCCCCGGCGGACCTCAAAAAAAAACGGGAAGCCGGGGAGCTTCCCCGGGTTCCCGTTCTTCCGGCTTGCGGCCCGCCGTGTCAAATTTCCTCGACAGGCCGCAGGGCTGCGGCGGAATTGCCTAGCACTGAAGGGTCGGCAATCCCCATTGGTTCCGCGCATCGTTACCTTCGCGGCACTGCGTGGAGGTCTGCTGCTCCTTCGAGCGGGTGTCCATGGTGCGGACTGGCCCCATGACTCCGCCGGCAGTTTTCTCGAATGCGGCGCAATCGACGGTCGGCAAGCCGTACTGGATGTATGCATCATTTGCCAGGCGACACTCTTTGGCGCGCGTGGACTCGTACATCTCTGCCCCCTGCACAACGGTAGGGAATGCGGCGATGGTTGAAAAAGCAAGGGTAATGGCGGTTAGCGCCAGATTTCTCGGTTTCATATATACCTCCTGTTGGGACTGGGGATGACGGTTGTCCGTCACTCAGTAGACCGTCGTGTTGGCCGACAACTTACCGCCCGGCTTCCCCTGCAGCGGAAATACAGGCGTGGTCGAGAGGGTCTTGGTCTGGGCCGAGGCAACGGGACTGCTGCCTTTTACGCTCTGGAAATTGCTGATCCGATTCATGTTCTTCCCCTCCTTTCATCGTGGTAATCCAGGCTCGGGAATGGGAAAGCGCTCTTGAGGAGCGTACCGTGGCAGCTATCCGGGTACGCTTCCATTCCTTGGGTCTGAGTCGTTCAGCGAACGGGTGGAACCCGTGCCTGTGCGACCGCGTAAAGGGCGATTAGTTCAAGGTTGAAGATGCCCGGCTCCGGCCGGCGCGTTGCGCCTTAACCTTCGCTGGCGCGAAGGTCAGCCTGCGCCGAAACATCGGCAAGCGCCTGCGGCGCGGCCTTACAGGCCGGCATCCGCGCGAAGCGCGGCTGCCTTGTCGATGTTTTCCCAAGTGAACTCCGGTTCGTCGCGGCCGAAGTGGCCGTAGGCGGCGGTCTTGAGGTAGATCGGGCGCAGCAGGTCGAGCGACTGGATGATGCCCTTCGGCCGCAGGTCGAAGTGCTTGCGGATCAGCTCCTCGATCTTCTCCTCGGCGATCTTGCCCGTGCCGTAGGTGTGCACCATCAGCGACACCGGCCGGGCGACGCCGATGGCGTAGGCGACCTGCACTTCGCAGCGGTCGGCCAGCCCCGCGGCGACGACGTTCTTGGCGACATGGCGGCAGGCGTAGGCGGCCGAGCGGTCCACCTTCGAGGGATCCTTGCCGGAGAAGGCGCCGCCGCCGTGGTGGGCGGCGCCGCCGTAGGTGTCGACGATGATCTTGCGGCCGGTGAGGCCGCAGTCGCCGTGCGGGCCGCCGACGACAAAGCGTCCGGTCGGGTTGATCAGGTAGCGCACGTTGCCCTGGAGCATCTCCTTCGGCAGCACCGGCTTGACGATCTCCTCGATCACCGCCTCGGCGATCTGCGCGTGCGAGACGTCGGGGTCGTGCTGGGTGGACACCACCACGGTGTCGATGGCCACCGGCCTGTCGTCGACGTACTTCACGGTGAGCTGGCTCTTGGCGTCGGGGCGCAGCCAGGGCAGGCGGCCGTCGCGGCGCACCTCGGCCTGGCGCTGCATGATGCGGTGGGCGTAGTAGATCGGCATCGGCATCAGCTGCGGCGTCTCGTTGCAGGCGTAGCCGAACATCAGACCCTGGTCGCCGGCGCCCTGCTCGAGGTCGAGGCCCTGGCCTTCGTTGACGCCCTGGGCGATGTCGGGCGACTGGCGGTTGATGGCGGCGAGCACGGCGCAGGACTTGTAGTCGAAGCCGATGTCGGAGTTGTCGTAGCCGATGCGGCGGATGGTGTCCTGGACGATCTCGCGGTAGTTGATGTGCGCCGTGGTGGTGATCTCGCCGGAGACGACGACGAGGCCGGTGGACACCAGCGTCTCGCAGGCGACGCGGCCATGCTTGTCGACGGCCAGGATGGCGTCGAGAACGGAATCGGAAATCTGGTCGGCGACCTTGTCGGGATGGCCTTCGGAAACCGACTCGGACGAAAAAAGAAATTCTCTGGACATCTATCCTGCTCCTTGTGTATTCCCGTTGCACCGACGTTACCGGCCCCGGGAACCTGAGCAGGTGACGCTTTAGCAGTATTTAACCGCCCTGCAAGTTGTCTGAATTAACTCGGCGGAAACATAATTATAGTTTTTTGGCACGAAACGGGTCAAACACGGTATTTTTAATTATGGCGTAACCTGAAGATCGGCCTTCACCGAACTGCGTTTTCTCCGATGTCTTTCCTGTTCCACCTCCTCGGCCGTCTGCCCCTGCGACTTCTGCATGGCCTGGGTGTTCTGCTCGGCTGGGCCGCCTGGCTCGCCTCGCCCGCCTACCGGCGGCATCTGAAGGAAAACCTGGCGCTGGCGTATAACCCTGCCGAAGCCGCGGACATTCTGCCGGGGGCAATCGCCCACGCCGGCCGCGGCGTGATGGAATTGCCCTATTTGTGGACGAGGCCGAAAGCGGAAGTGGTCGGCCGGGTGACGCAGGTCACCGGCTGGGAGCTGATCGAGGCCGCCTGGCAGCGCGGCGACGGCATCCTGTTCTTCACGCCGCATCTCGGCTGCTTCGAGATTACCGCCCAGTACTACGCCTCGCGCGCGCCGATCACCGTGCTCTACCGCAAGCCGAAGCAGGCCTGGCTGCAGCCGTTCATCGAGTCCGGGCGCGGCAGCGCCAGTTTCCAGCTGGCGCCGGCCGACCTGTCCGGCGTGCGCCTGCTGCTGAAGGCGCTGAAGCGCCGCGAGGCGGCCGGCATGCTGCCCGACCAGGTGCCGGGCATGGGTGAAGGCCAATGGGCGGATTTCTTCGGCCGGCCGGCCTACACCATGACCCTGGGCGCGCGCCTGAGCGGGACGGAGCGGACCACGGTGCTGCTGGCCTTCGCCGAGCGCCTGCCGGGCGGAGGCGGCTACCACTTGCACTTCCTCGCGCCCGCGATCGCGGGTTCATTGGCGGAGCGCGTCGTTGCGATCAACCGGGCGCTGGAAGGCCTCATCCGCAGCTGCCCGCAGCAGTACCTGTGGGGTTACAACCGCTACAAGGCGCCGTCGGGCGCTACACCGCCGCCATGCTGACGCGCCTTGGGCTGGCCCTCATCTGGCTGATGCACTTCCTGCCGCTGCGCTGGCTGGCGCCGCTCGGCGAGGCCTTCGGCCGGCTGCTCTATGTCTTCGGCCGCGAGCGCCGCCACATTGCGGCGACCAACCTGCGCCTGTGCCATCCGCAGATGAGCGGAGCGGCGCGCGAGCGGCTGGCGCGCGCCCACTTCTGCGCCTTCGGCCGCAGTTTCCTCGAGCGCGGCCTGCTCTGGTGGTCGCCGCCGGAGGCGATCCGCAGCCTGGTGCGCGTCGAGGGCCTGGAGCGGGTGCGCGCCCTGGCCGGCCGGCCGGTGATCCTCTTCGTGCCGCATTTCGTCGGCCTCGACATGGGCTGGACGCGGCTCACCCTGGAGCTCGACATGGTGAGCATCTACGCCCAGCAGAAGAATTTCTATTTCAACGCCGCGCTGTACAGGGGCCGCCTGCGCTTCGGCCATTCGAAGCTCCTGTCGCGCCAGGAGGGCGTGCGCCAGGCCATTCGCGGCATGAAGGAAGGCCGGCCCTTCTACTATCTGCCGGACATGGACTACGGCCAGCGCGACACCATCTTCGTGCCCTTCTTCGGCGTGCCGGCGGCGACGATTACCGGCCTGTCGCGCCTGGCGCGCATGACCGGCGCGGCGGTGATCCCCTGCATCACGCGCATGCTGCCGGGCGACGAGGGCTACGTCGTCGAGCTGGGCGAGCCGTGGGCCGACTTCCCGGGCGGCAGCATCGAGGCCGACACGCTGCGCATGAACGCCTGGATCGAGGCACGCATCGCCGAGATGCCCGAGCAGTACTACTGGGTGCACAAGCGCTTCAAGACGCGGCCGAAGGGCGAGAAGAAATTCTACTGAATGGTAAGATGACACGATGTTTCGCAACCCCGATCCAGAACGGATTTGCGCCCTGCTGCGCGAGGTGAAGACCATCGCCGTGGTCGGCCTCTCGCCGAATCCCGCCCGTCCCGCCTTCCGCATCGCCCAGGCCCTGCAGCGCTTCGGCTACCGCGTCATCCCGGTGCGGCCGAAGGTGGACTCCGTGCTGGGCGAGAAGGCCTACGCTTCACTGTCGGACGTGCCGGAGAAGATCGACCTGGTGGATGTCTTCCGCGCCGCCGAGCATGTCGACCCGCTCGTGGACGAGTGCCTGCGCCTGGGGCTGAAGCGCCTCTGGCTGCAGGACGGCATCGTCAATGAAGAAGCCGCAGCCCGCGCCCAGGCCGGCGGCATGACGGTGGTGATGGACCGCTGCATCTGGAGGGATCTGAACAAGCTGTGCGTGGAGACGGCCGGTGCGGATTAGATTCACCAAGATGCACGGCCTCGGCAACGACTTCGTCGTGCTCGACGCCGTGACGCAGAACCTCGAACTCGCGCCGGCGCAGGCGCGCTTCCTCGCCGACCGCCATTTCGGCATCGGCTGCGACCAGATCCTCGTCGTCGAGAAGGCGACGCAGCCCGATGCCGACTTCCGCTACCGCATTTTCAATGCCGACGGCGGCGAGGTCGAGCAGTGCGGCAACGGCGCGCGCTGCTTCGTGCGCTTCGTGCACGAGAAGGGCCTGACGGCCAAGCGCGCCATCCGCGTCGAGACCAAGGGCGGCCTGATCGAGCCGCGCCTGGAGGACGACGGCAGCGTGACGGTGGACATGGGCGTGCCGCGCTTCGAGCCCTCGCATGTGCCCTTCGTCGCGGAGAGCGACGCCCTGGTGCAGCCGCTGCACGTGCGCGGTGCAGAAGTCGAGATTACCGCCCTCTCGATGGGCAACCCGCATGCGGTGCAGGTGGTGGCGAACGTCGATACCGCGCCGGTCGCCGCGCAGGGGCCGCTGATCGAGAACCACCCGCGCTTTCCGCAGCGGGTCAATGCCGGCTACATGCAGGTGGTCGACCGCCACGCGATCCGCTTGCGCGTGTATGAGCGCGGCGCCGGAGAGACGCTGGCCTGCGGCACCGGCGCCTGCGCCGCCGCCGTCGCCGGCATTCTCCGCGGCCTGCTCGATACGCCGGTGCGGGTGGCGACGCGCGGCGGCGATCTCGTCATCGCCTGGGGCGGTCCCGGCCAGCCGGTGCGGATGACCGGCCCGGCGGAGACGGTGTTCGACGGGGAAATCGATTTGAGAACAGGCCCCAAGGGAGAGCCACAATGAAAGCCGACGAAATCGCGCGCTACCTGCAGGACCACCCGAAGTTCTTCGAGGAGTACGCCGACCTGCTGGCGCAGCTCTACATCCCGCATCCGCACGGCGGCCGCGCCATCTCGATCACCGAGCGGCAGATCCTGACGCTGCGCGAGAAGGCCAGGCAGCTGGAAGGCAAGCTGGGCGAGCTGATCCGTTTCGGCGAGGAGAACGACATCATCGGCGGGAAGGTGCACCGGCTGGCGACCGCTCTGGCCGGCGCGCCGGATTTCATCTCTGTGCGGCATGCTCTTTTCACGCATCTCGGCGAGGATTTCGCCGTGCCGCATGTCGCCTTCCGCCTGTGGAATCTGCCGGCGCAGGAGGGCGCGGCGGAGTTCGGCGAGGTGAACGAGCAGACGCGCATCTTTGCCGCCAGCCTGGCCCATCCCTTCTGCGGCGCCAATGCCGGTTTCGAGGCCGTCGCCTGGTTCGGCGAGGCCGGCCAGCACGTGCGCTCGGTGGCCCTGGTGGCGCTGCGGCGCGAGGCCGAGACGTTCGGCCTGCTGGCCCTCGGCTCGGAGGACGTGCAGCGCTTCTATCCCGAGATGGGCACGCTGTATCTCGGCCACCTCGGCGAGCTGGCGAGTGCGGCGCTGCTGAGAACCGCGGCCTAAACGTGGCGGATCTGGCGGGCGGGGAGGCAAAGGCTGCTGTGGCGGCCTGGCTCGACGAACTCGCCCATCAGCGCCGCGCCAGCCCGCTCACCCTGGAGAGTTATGGCCGCGATCTCGACGCCCTGCTCGAGCTGACCGGCGCCGCGCCGCTCGACAGGCTGAAGCACCACGATATCCGCCGCTTCGTCGCCCAGCTGCATGGGCGCGGGTTGTCGGGGCGTTCGCTGGCCCGTGTCCTGTCGGCCTGGCGCGGCTTCTTCAACTGGCTGGCGTGCGGTCATGGCGTCACGCAGAACCCCTGCCTCAACGTGCGCGCACCGAAGGCGAAGAAGGCCCTGCCCTCGGTGCTCTCGACCGATCAGGCCTATGCGCTGCTGGAGCGGGAGGCCGACGGCCTGCTGGAGTTGCGCGACAAGGCCCTGTTCGAGTTGTGCTACTCCTCCGGGCTGCGCCTGGCCGAGCTGGCGAGCCTCGACTGCAGCATGGCGCAGGATCTGGCGGCGGGCGAAGTGACCGTCACCGGCAAGCGCGCCAGGACGCGCACGGTGCCCGTCGGTGTGAAAGCACGCGAGGCGCTGGCGGCGTGGCTGGCGCGGCGAGGTGAGGTGGCGTCGGCCGACTGTCCGGCACTGTTCGTCAGCCGGCGCGGCACGCGCCTGTCGCTGCGCATGATCCAGTTGCGCCTCGGGCGCTGGGCGAAGCAGGCCGGCCTCGGCGCCCATGTCCACCCGCACATGCTGCGCCACTCCTTCGCCTCGCATCTGCTGCAATCCTCCGGCGACCTGCGCGCCGTGCAGGAAATGCTCGGCCATTCCAGCATCGGCACGACGCAGGTGTATACGCATCTCGACTTCATGCACCTGGCCAAGGTCTACGACGCGGCCCACCCCAGGGCGAAGAAGAAATGAACTCGGGAATCGTATGGATGCCTGGAAAGGTTTCGTCGTCCCCGCGGAAGCGGGGACCCATTAGCGCGTTCACAGGCAACCTGGATTCCCGCTTGCGCGGGAATGACGTTGCTGCACAGGGATAGCTTACGATGAGCGCTGCATCTCCCATCCGCCGCTGGCTCGTCGAGGCCGCGCAGCGCATCGATGCGGCGCTTGGGCCGGCGCGCGTGGCGCGCATCGTGCTGCCGCCACAGGTCGAGCGGCCGGGCAAGGAGGGCGAGTTCTGCGCCGTGCAGCTCGACGACGGCAGCGTCGGCCTGGCCTTCACGCTGCTCGACGGCACGCTGGCCGTGCTGCATGGGCGCGGGGCGGATGCCGGAGTTGCGGCGATGGATCTGGTGCGCGCCTATGCGGAAGGCGACGGCGCCGCGCGCGCGCTGGGCCTGGCGACCCTCAACGCCCTGACGCGCCGGCTCTATGACCGCGCCGGCTTCGTCCCCGACGACTCGCTCGATTCCTTCGGTTCGCTCGCGCTCAAGCCGGGCGACCGCCTCGGCATGGTCGGCCATTTCACGCCGCTCATCGAGCAGGCGCGCGCCCTCGGCGTTGCCGTCACCGTGCTGGAACTGAAGGCCGAGCTGGTGCGCGAGGAGGCGGGGCTCATCGTCACGCTCGATCCGCAGCGGCTCGCCGGCTGCAACAAGATCGTGTCGACCAGCACGCTGCTGCTCAACGACACCTTCGAGCGGGTGGCCGCCCTCTGGCAGGGCATGGAGGCCGTCGCCATCGTCGGCCCCTCGGCCGGCTGTCCGCCCGATGCGCTGTTCGCCGCCGGCGTCTCGGCCGTCGGCGCAGCCTGGATCGCGGATGCGGAAAGCTTCCTCGTCCGCGTCGCCGCCGGAGAGAAGTGGGGTGAGACCTCGCGCAAGGTCACGCTGACGCCGCAGCACTATCCGGGCCTCGATGCGCTGCTCGCAGGCGTCAAATAGCATGGCCGAAATCATCCTCAAGCCAGGCAAGGAGCGCTCGGTGATGCGCCGCCATCCCTGGGTTTTCGAGGGCGCGGTGGCGCATCTGAAAGGCCGCGCCCGAGCCGGCGACACGGTGGAGGTGTTCGCCGACGACAGCCGGCCGTTGGGCCGCGCGGCGTTCAGCCCGCAATCGCAGATCCGCGCCCGGATGTGGACCTTCGAGGCGGAAGAAACCGTCGACCACGCCTTCTTCAAGCGCCGCGTCGCCGCCGCCGTCGGCGCGCGCGCGGCGCTGCCGGAATTGCGCGGGCAGCAGGGCCTGCGCCTGATCCACGGCGAGTCGGACGGCCTGCCCGGCGTCATCGCCGACCGCTATGGCGAGACGGTGGTGGTGCAGTTGAACAGCGCCGGCGCCGAGAAGTGGCGCGAGGCGATCGTCGCCGCGCTCGTCCAGGCGACGGGCTGCGCGCGGGTGTTCGAGCGTTCGGACTCGGATGTGCGCGGGCTGGAGGGCCTGGAGGCTCGCACCGGGTTCCTGCACGGTGGGGAGACGGCAGGCGCGGTGACGATCGAGGAGCACGGCCTCCGCCTGGAGGTGGATATCGCGGGCGGCCACAAGACCGGCTTCTATCTCGACCAGCGCGAGAACCGGCGGCTGGTGCGCGAGCTGGCGAACGGGCGCAGCGTGCTCAACTGCTTCTGCTACACCGGCGGCTTCAGCCTGCAGGCGCTGGCCGGCGGGGCGGCGCAGGTGCTCTCCATCGACAGCTCCGGCCCGGCGCTGGAATCGGCCCGGCGCAACCTGGCGCTCAATCCGCAGCTCCCGGCGGATCGCGCCGAGTGGCGCGATGCCGATGTCTTCGAGGAGCTGCGCGCGCTGAGGAAGGCCGGCGCGCGCTTCGACCTGATCGTCCTCGATCCGCCCAAGTTCGCGCCCTCCGCCGCCATGGCCTCCCGCGCCGCGCGCGCCTACAAGGACATCAACCTGCTCGGCTTCCGCCTGTTGAACCTAAAAATCTCAGTTGGTGACGAGCGGACTGCCGGAAACGCTGGCAGGCTATGG
>CAYYXS010000028.1:0-64460 GCA_964475635.1 uncultured Rhodocyclaceae bacterium | reverse complement strand
GCGTCAGTCATGGCTTTCAGAGATTCGACCCTTCATTTAACCGGACAGCAGTGTGTACATGATTCATTTTAACCTCGCGATCGACGTTGACAGCCCTCATGGTGCGGTGCAAAAATAGCCTGACAGTCCGGCGGCCGGGTTTATTGGGCTGTCATAGGGAGAGGCGGTAGATGTCCGGTAACCCACAGCCCGATGCGGCTGCCATGCAGAATCTATTTCAGGCCGGGCAGGCGTTCGCGCAGGGGTTCATGCAATTCATGGCGCAACCGCATCCGGGCGGGACGGCCGCGCCGAATCCGCAGCAGCAAGAGGCGGTTCAGCGCTTGCAGAAGCAGTTTGCCCAGCGCCATGCCGTTCTGTGGCAGGAGTTCCTGCAGCGCGGCCGGGACGGCGCCGCCGCGCCGGTGTCCGACAAACGATTCAGCGCCCCCGAATGGGCTGAAAGCCCGTACTTCGACTACCTGCGCCAGGCCTATCTGCTGAACGCCGAATTTGTCGACTGCCTGGTCGAGACGATGCCGGGCGATGCGGCGTTGCGCAGCCGGCTGAAGTTCTTCGCCCGTCAGTTCGTCGATGCCATGGCGCCTTCGAACTTCGCCGCAACCAACCCGGAATTCGTCAGGACGGCGCTCGCCACGCAGGGCGCCAGCATCACCGCCGGCATCCGGAACCTGCTCGAGGATCTGCGCAAGGGACGCATCTCGATGACCGATGACGCGGTCTTCGAGGTCGGCCGCAACCTGGCCACGACGCCGGGCCGGGTGGTCTTCGAGAACGAACTGATCCAGCTGATCCAGTACGCGCCGACGACAGCGAAAGTTTTCGAGCGGCCGCTGGTGATCGTGCCGCCGTGCATCAACAAGTTCTACATTCTCGACCTGCAGCCGGCCAACTCCTTCGTTGCCCATGCCGTGGCGAACGGCATCACGGTGTTCCTCGTCTCCTGGCGCAATCCGCAGGCCGAACTCGGCCATCTCGGCTGGGACGATTACCTGGAGATGGGCGCGCTGAAGGCGCTTGAAGTGGCGCGCGAGGTGAGCGGGGCCGATCGGGTGAACGCTCTCGGCTTCTGCGTCGGCGGCACCATCCTCTCTGCCGCGCTGTCGGTGGCCAGGGCGCGCGGCGACGATCCGGCGGCGAGCCTGACGCTGCTCACCACGCTGCTGGACTTTTCCGACGGCGGCGAGGTCACCCATTACGTTGACCCCGCTTCCGTCGCGGCGCGCGAGGCGGCGATCGGAGGTGGCGGGCTGCTTCGCGGCGCCGAGCTGGCCGCTGCTTTCTCCAGCCTGCGCGCCAACGACCTGATCTGGCAGTATGTCGTCGGCAATTACCTGAAGGGAGGCAAGCCGCCGGCCTTCGATCTCCTCTACTGGAATGCCGACAGCACCAACCTGCCCGGGCCCTTTGCCGTCTGGTACCTGCGCCACCTTTACCTGGAGAACGCCCTGCGCGAGCCGGGGCGGCTGGCGATGTGCGGCACCGCGGCCGATCTGCGCCGTCTCGACATGCCGGCCTACATCTACTCCAGCCGAGAGGACCACATAGTGCCCTGGAAGAGCGCCTACCTGTCGCGCGGCATCCTCGGCGGGGAAACCGCTTTCGTCATGGGCGCCAGCGGTCACATCGCCGGGGTGATCAATCCGCCGGCCTCGGGCAGGCGCAGCCACTGGCGCAACGATGCGCCGGCCGCCACGGCCGAGGACTGGCTGGCCGGCGCGACGGAACACAAGGGCAGCTGGTGGCCGCACTGGATGGAATGGCTGCGGCGCTACGCCGGCGCAGAGCGCAAGGCGCGCCAGGCGCTCGGCAGCCACCGCCACAGGCCGACCGAAGCGGCGCCGGGACGCTACGTCAAGGAGAAGGCTTAGGAAATGATCGGCTGCGCAAAGGGGGACGCGGCCGGCCGCTGTCAGCAAGATCCCCACCAAGCAAAGGAGAGAGAATCATGTCGAGAGTGGCACTGATAACGGGAGGCATGGGCGGGTTGGGCGAGGCGGTCTGCATCAAGATGGCCGCGCTGGGCTACAAGGTGGTGACGACCTACAGCCCGAGCAACACGAAGGCCGGCGACTGGCTGAGGCAGATGAGGGCGCAGGGCTACGACTTCCACGCCTATCCCTGCGACGTGGCCGACTACGATTCCTGCAGGGCCTGCGTGGATATCGTGGCGAAGGAGCTCGGCCCGGTCGACGTGCTGGTGAACAATGCCGGCATCACGCGCGACATGACGTTCAAGAAAATGACCAAGAACGACTGGGACGTGGTCATGAAGACCAACCTCGACAGCGTCTTCAACATGACCAAACAGGTGATGGACGGCATGATGGAGCGCGGTTGGGGCCGCGTCATCAACGTTTCCTCGGTGAACGGCCAGAAGGGCGCCTTCGGCCAGACCAACTATTCGGCGGCGAAAGCCGGCATGCACGGCTTTACCAAGGCGCTGGCGCTGGAGGTGGCGAAAAAGGGCGTTACGGTGAACACCATCAGCCCGGGCTACATCGGCACCAAGATGGTGATGGCGATTCCGCAGGAGGTGCTGGAGTCGAAGATCCTGCCGCAGATTCCGCAGGGCCGGCTGGGCAAGCCGGAAGAGGTGGCGGGCCTGGTGGCCTACCTGGCGTCCGAGGAAGCGGCCTTCCTCACCGGCGCCAACATCTCCATCAATGGCGGCCAGCACATGTTCTGACCGCCCGGATCGGCGGCCCGCAGGTTTTTTTGTTGTCAAGGAAAGCACAGAGATGTCCAAGAAGGTAGCGCTCGTAACGGGCGGCATGGGTGGCTTGGGCACGGCAATCTGCCGTGCGCTGGCCGAAGATGGTTTCGTCGTGGTGGCCAACTGCCTGCCCGGCTTTCCGCAGAAGGACGACTGGCTGGCGCAGAACGGGGCCGCCGGCTTCGAGTTCCACGCCGCCGAGGGCAACGTGTCGGACTACGAGTCCTGCAGCGCGATGGTCAGGCGCATCGAGGCGGAGGTCGGGCCGGTCGACGTGCTGGTGAATAACGCCGGCATCACGCGCGACAACATGTTCCGCAAGATGCAGTCGTCCGAGTGGAATGCGGTCATCGACGTGAACCTCAACAGCGTGTTCAACGTCACCCACCAGGTGCTGCCGGGCATGGCCGAGCGGGGTTGGGGCCGCGTCATCAACATTTCCTCGGTGAACGGCATCAAGGGGCAGTTCGGCCAGGCCAACTATTCGGCAGCCAAGGCCGGCATCCTCGGCTTCACCAAGGCCATCGCCCAGGAAGTGGCGCGCAAGGGCGTCACCGTCAACGCCATCGCGCCGGGCTACGTCGGCACGGACATGGTGATGGCGATCAAGCCGGAAGTGCGCGAGCAGATCGTCGCGCAGATCCCGATGGGGCGCCTGGGCAGGCCCGAGGAAATCGGCAAGCTGGTGGCCTATCTGGCTTCGGACTACGCCGGCTACATGACCGGGGCGACGCTCTCGATCAACGGCGGACTGCATATGTGCTGATCTTGCATGCCCCGATGCCGCATGGGGCTTTCTGCGTATAATCCGTTACGGATCAGGGGAGGAGGGATAGCATGGCTGAGCAAACCAGGTTGATCAAGAAATACCCCAACCGACGTCTCTACGACACCAAGACGAGTTCCTACATCACGCTGTCCGACGTCAAGGAACTGGTGTTGAAGAACGAGGAGTTCCAGGTCGTCGACGCCAAGACCAGCGAGGACCTGACCCGCAGCATCCTGCTGCAGATCATCCTCGACGAGGAAACCGCCGGCATGCCGATGCTCACCAGCGATCTGCTCTCGCAGATGATCCGCTTTTACGGCAATGCCATGCAGGGGATGATGGGCAAGTATCTCGAAAGCAACATCAAGGCCTTCTCCGACATGCAGGCCAAGCTGCAGGAACAGGCGCGCACCATGTACGGCGAAAAAAACCCGGCGAGCCAGGATCTCTGGGCCCAGTTCATCAACTTCCAGGGGCCCGCCATGCAGAGCATGATGGGGGCTTACATGGAGCAGTCGAAGAAGATGTTCATGCAGATGCAGGAACAGATCGAGAGCCAGACGCGCAACATGTTCTCCGGCTTCCAGTTCCCGAATTTTGCCGCTCCTGGCGGACGGCCCGGCGACAAGAAGGAAGCCGAGGAGCAGGCGCCCGAGAAGAAATAGGCGCACTTTCCTGCGGCCGAGTCCCCGCCGCAAGCCAGCCCGCAGCATGTCCCGCAAGCAAACCAGCCCCAAGATCGGCTTCGTCTCCCTCGGCTGCCCGAAGGCCCTCGTCGATTCCGAGCACATCCTGACGCGCCTGCGCGCCGAGGGCTACGACATCGTGCCCGATTACGCCGGCGCCGACCTCGTCGTCGTGAACACCTGCGGCTTCATCGACGCCGCCGTGGCCGAGTCGCTCGACGCCATCGGCGAGGCGCTCGACGAGAACGGCCGCGTCATCGTCACCGGCTGCCTCGGCGCGAAGGAGGACGTGGTGCTGGCCGCCCACCCGCAGGTGCTGGCCGTCACCGGCCCGCACGCCACCGAGCAGGTGATGCAGGAGGTGCACCGGCATTTGCCCAAACCGCATGATCCCTTCGAGGATCTGGTGCCTCCGCAGGGGATCAAGCTGACGCCGCGCCACTACGCCTATCTGAAGATTTCCGAAGGCTGCAACCACCGTTGCACCTTCTGCATCATCCCTTCGCTGCGCGGCGACCTCGTCAGCCGCCCTGTCAGCGACGTCATGCGCGAGGCGGAGAACCTCGTCGCCGCCGGCGTCAAGGAACTGCTCATCGTCTCGCAGGACACCAGCGCCTACGGCGTCGACCTCAAGTACCGCACTGGTTTCTGGGGCGGCAAGCCGGTGAAGACGCGCCTCTACGAACTGGCGAATGCGCTGGGAGAACTCGGCATCTGGGTGCGCCTGCACTACGTCTATCCCTATCCCGGCGTGGACGACCTGATCCCGCTGATGGCCGAGGGCAGGATCCTGCCCTACCTCGATGTGCCTTTCCAGCACGCCAGCCCGCGCATCCTCAAGCTGATGAAGCGGCCGGCCAGCGCCGAGAACGTGCTGGCGCGCATCCGCGCCTGGCGCGCCGTCTGCCCGGAACTGACTATCCGCAGCACCTTCATCACCGGCTTCCCCGGCGAGACGGATGAGGACTTCGAAATGCTGTTGCAGTTCATCGAGGAGGCGCAGCTCGACCGCGTCGGCGCCTTCGCCTATTCGCCTGTGGAGGGCGCCGAGGCCAACAAGCTGCCCGAGCCGGTGCCGGAGGCGCTGCGCGAAGAGCGCCGGAGCCGTCTGATGGAGCTGCAGGAAGACATCAGCACGCAGCGCCTGGAACGCAGGATCGGCCGCGAGATCGAGGTGCTGGTCGAGGAGGCCGACGAGGAAGGTGCCATTGCCCGCAGCGAGGCTGATGCGCCGGAGATCGACGGGCTGGTGCACATCCCGAATGGCGAACATCTGGAAGTGGGCGAGTTCGCCCGCGTCCGCGTGACCGACTGTGACGTGCACGACCTCTACGCCGAGGTGGTCCGGTGAGCATTGCGGCGCGCCTGTCCGGCATCGTCGGCGCCGACGCCGTGCGGACCGGCGCCGACATGGATGCCTACCTCACCGACTGGCGCGGCCGCTACACCGGCCGCGCGCGCTGCGTGGTCAAGCCGGCTTCGACCGAAGAAGTCGCCGCGGTCGTCGCGCTGTGCGCGGAGGAGCGCATCCCTATGGTGCCGCAGGGCGGCAACACCGGCCTCGTCGGCGGCGCCACGCCGTTGCATGACGGCCAGGCGGTGCTCATCAATCTCTCGCGCATGAAGCGCATCCGCGAGATCGACGCCGCCAACAACACGCTCACCGCCGAGGCCGGCTGCCTGCTGGCCGAGGTGCAGGCGGCGGCGGAGGGCGCCGACCGGCTGTTTCCGCTCTCGCTGGCGGCCGAGGGCAGCTGCGAGATCGGCGGCAATCTCTCCACCAACGCCGGCGGTGTTGCCGTCCTGCGCTACGGCAACATGCGCGAGCTGACGCTGGGTCTGGAGGCGGTGCTGCCCGACGGGCGCGTCTGGCACGGCCTGCGCGGCCTGCGCAAGGACAACACCGGCTACGACCTCAAGCATCTCTTCATCGGCGCCGAGGGCACGCTGGGCATCATTACCGCCGCCGTGCTGAAGCTCTTCCCCCGCCCGCGCAACAGCGCCACGGCGTGGCTGGCGGTGCGCGATCCCGCCAAGGCCGTGGAACTGCTGTCGCGCCTGCGCGGCGCCTGCGGCGAGCGCGTCACCGGCTTCGAAATCGTCGCGCGGCCGGCGCTGGAACTGGTGCTGAAGCACATTCCCGATGCTCGCGACCCGCTGGCGGGCTCCTCGCCCTGGTACGTGCTGGCCGAGCTCACCGACACCCTGGCCGATTTCGATCTGGCCGGCACGCTGGAACACATCCTTGGGACGGAGATCGAGGCGGGGCGGGTGGCGGACGCCGCCGTGGCGCAGGACCTCGCCCAGCAGCAGGCTTTCTGGCGCCTGCGCGAGAACATCTCCGAGGCGCAGCGCATCGAGGGGCTCAGCATCAAGCACGACATCGCCGTGCCGGTGTCGCGCATCGCCGAATTCATCATGCGCGCCGACGCCGATCTGCGGCGCGCCTTTCCCGCCGTGCGCATCGTCGCCTTCGGCCATATCGGCGACGGCAACCTGCACTACAACCTGTCGCGGCCGGAGGCGGCGGCCAACGCCGAGTTCATCGCGCAGACGCCGCAGGCCAACCGCATCGTGCACGACCTCGTCGCCGAGCTGGGCGGCTCGATCTCCGCCGAGCACGGGCTGGGGCAGCTGAAGCGGACGGAAATCCTGCGCTACAAGAGCGCAGTGGAAATGGATCTGATGCGCGCCGTCAAGCAGGCGCTCGATCCGCAAGGATTGATGAATCCGGGAAAGCTGCTGTAGCGCCCCGGGCGCGACCGCACCCGGGCCGCGTCTGCACCGAAGTCTTCAGCCCTCGTACTTGAACGACATGGATACCCGCGCCCGGTAGGCGACCACCTTGCCGGACTTGTCGATCTTCATGTCGAGCTTGGTGATCTCGGCCACGCGCAGGTCGCGCAAGGTCTTCGCCGCCGCCTCGACGGCGGCGCGGGCGGCGTCCTCCCACGAGGTGGGACTGGAGCCGACCACCTCGACAATCTTGTAGACGGCTTCGGAGGACTTCTTCGAGGATTTCTTGGCCATGACGGGTCTCCTGAGTGGCTGGTGGGTGTAGTGGGTGCGATCCGGCTTGGGGGATCGTCGCCATCATAGCGCGTTTCGCCAGTCGCGCCCCCCCTGAGGAGATGTGGACATCCAAATCTAGAACATGTATTCTACAAATATGGGTCGAGCGCATTTCAATTCGGCGGATTTCATTTGCGCGGCGCGCGAGCTGCTGATCGAGGCAGGGCCGGCGGCGGTAACGGTCGGCTCGGTGACCGGCCGCCTGGCGGCGCCGACCGGATCCTTCTACCACCGTTTCGTTTCGCGGGATGCGCTGCTGGGCGAGTTGTGGCTCGCCGGCATCCAGGATTTCCAGCGGGGCCTGCAGGCCGCCGCCGAGGCCGGCGACTGGCTCGGCGCGGCCCTGCACACTCCCGCCTGGTCGCGCGCCCATCTCGACGAGGCCTGCGCGCTACTGCAGTACAACCAGGATGACTTCATCCGCGGCGAGTGGCCGGAATCGCTCAGGGAGCGGGTCGCCGAGCAGGCACGGCGCAGCGAAATCATGGTGCGGAAGTTCGCCCGCGAGGCGTTCGGCGGCAGCGGGGCCGAGGCGCTGCGGTGCGCCGGGTTCGTGCTGGCCGAGGCGCCGCTGGCTGCGGTGCGTCCCCATCTCAAGCGCCGCGAGGCGCCGCCGCCGATCGTCGACGAATTGATCCGCAGCACCTATGCCGCCGTGGTCGGCCGGGTCGTGCCGACCCTGCCCGCTGCAGGCCGCGCCCGGGTGCGGCGCTGAGGATTACGACCACTTGACCGGAAAATGCCGCCATGACCGAACCTCTCCCGCCAGGCCAGTTCGAACTGGACCACTTCCCGCGTTTCGGGCTGAGCCATTTCGCCGAGCGCTTCCCCAGGGAACCCGGCCAGCTCCAGTTGAGGATCGGGGGCGACGTCGACGCATCGATCGTCGTCGCCGAAGCGCTGGGCACGTTGCCGCGCGCCGAGCAGGTATCGGATTTCCACTGCGTCACCACCTGGTCGGTGCGCGCCCAGCACTGGAGCGGTGTCCGCTTCGCCGATCTCTACCGCCGGATCGTCCTGCCGCAGGCGCGGCCGCACGGCGATGCCCGCTTCGTGGTCCTGCGCGCCCAGGACGGCTATGCCGTCAGCCTGCCGCTCGATGACCTGCTGGCCGAAGACGTGTTGCTCGCCGATCGCCTGAACGGCGCGCCGCTGCCTGTCGAGCACGGCGCGCCGCTGCGACTGGTGGCGCCGGCGCACTATGGCTACAAGAACGCCAAGCACCTGCGCGCCATCGAGTTCTGGCGCGACATCGGCAGCTACCGCTTTCCGGCTTTCCGCTTCATGGACCACCCGCGGGCACGCGTCGCCTTCGAGGAACGCGGCCGCGGTGCGCCAGGCTGGCTGCTGCGCTGGCTCTACCGCCCACTCGTCGGGCCGACCATCCGCCGCTTCCAGCAAGCCCTGGACCGCCGCCGCAGGGCAGACGGCACCTGACGCGCCGGCCGAAGTTCTCCCGCCCGTTTCAGGTCCTTGATCAGCATCGCGGCTTCGCCGGCGGCCAGTGCTTGCACTGCCCGCGACAGCGGTTCCCCTGTCGGAATTCAGTTGCGTGCCGTCTCTGAAAGACAGGTGACCGTCATGGTCTGGTTGTGCAGCCTGCATTCGACGCCGGGTGTGAATGGGCTGATTTCGCCATAGGAATAGAAGCCGGTCAGGAGGGTGTCGCGGCCCAGCACCTTGGCCACCGCCTCGATTTCCTCATCGACCCGGCCGCCCAGGACCAGCTTGCGTCCGACGCAGCTGATCAGGATGGCCAGCCCCTGCCCGGAATGCGCCATCATCCTGAGTGCCGCTTCCGCCGCGGCCTGCGACCCGTTCAGGAGGCCTTCGGTGCTGGCGTGCATCAGTTTCAGATAGCCTTCCGGATCGATGTTCCCGGCAAGGATCAGGCTGCCGCTGGCTTCGTCAACGCCGAGTATGGTTCGGATCAGGCCCACTTCCGAGCGGTCCTTGCCGAGCATGGAAAACGGGAAGAGCAGGCCGGAGGCGGGCAGGTCGCGCGCATATTCGCCCAGATAGCGCTTGTAGATGTCGAGCGCCGGCGAGCCGTCCAGCTCGTAGAGGATATTGTGCTGGCAGCGGGTGACCTTGCGCGCGGGGCCGAAAGGCGCCCAGCCGCCGAAGGAACCGTGGCCGAACTCCAGGTCGTTGCCGTAGAAACCGACCGCTGCCAGGATGCGGTCGGAAACGCCCTGTCTGCTCAGCGTCCAGGTTTGGCGGAAAGCCCCGCCATCGCCTGCCAGTCCGCCGGTGATCGGGACCTCGCCGCCGAGCACTTCGACCATGCCTTCAAGAAGGGCGCTGCCATTGATTCCCACGCCCTGTCCGAAAACCATCACGGCTTTCAGCCCGGAGTCCTTCAAGGGCCCGGCCAGCCGCATGCCGGCCGCGTGCGAATCTTCCATGCTGTGCAGGCGGGTTGTTGCTTCGCGCACGACCGTGCTCTCGAAGCGCAAGGCGGTAACGACGCAACTGCCATCGACAACGCCGGCGCCGGTGATTTCTCCGGCGGTCGTGCAGCCGATACGCACCGCATCGGGAAAGGCATCGGCGAGCAGTTCGGCCAAGCCGGCATCCACGAAGCCCGGCACCGCGCCGAAGACGAGCACCAGCTGCGGTTCCAGTCGGCGCAGGTCGTGCAGTGCCGCGGCAGCCTTCCCGGGCTTGCGGATGTGCGCTTGCGCGACCCGTATGTTCATTGCCTCACCTCGCCCGGACTCTCGTGGGGCCGCCTTTGTGCTGCGTCAGTGCATTTGCCGCGCTGCCGGCGATGTGTACGCCGGCAGCGGATTCGGATGCGGCCGGCCGAACAGGTAGCCCTGGGCCTTGTCGCATCCGGCCTGCAGCAGGAAACGGGCTTGCTCTTCCGTCTCGACGCCTTCGGCGATGACTTCGATCCTGAGGCTCTTGGCCATCTGGATGACGGCGCGCACGATGGCCGAGTCGTCGCGGTTCTCCGGCAAGCCGCGCACGAACGACTGATCGATCTTGAGCCTGTCGACGGCGAAGCGCTTCAGGTAGGAGAGGCTGGAGTAGCCCGTGCCGAAATCGTCTATCGACAACTGCACGCCCAGCTCCTTCAGTGTATGCACTTTGGCAAGCGTGTCGTCGGCGTCCTGAATCATGATGGATTCGGTGAGTTCAAGTTCGATGCAGCCGGCGCTTATCCCGGTCTCGGCCAGCGTTTGGGACAAGGCCGCGAAAAGATCCCCTCGCCTGAACTGCACGGCCGAGAGATTGACCGCCATGGTCAGCTCCGGCCAGCCGGCCGCATGCCAGGCCTTTGCCTGCCTGCAGGCCTCGCGCAGCGCCCACTCGCCTATCGGCACGATCAGGCCGCTGTCTTCGGCCACCGGAATGAAGCGGTTCGGCCCGACGGCGCCGCCCAGTTCAGGGTTGTTCCATCTCAGCAAGGCTTCCACACCGACGATCCTGCCGTTGCGCAGGATGACTTGCGGCTGGTAGTGCAGTGCCAGTTCGCCGCGCTGGAGGGCGCCGCGCAGGCTCGTTTCCAGTTTCAAGCGCTCCTGGGCCGAGGCATTCATGTGCGCGTCGAAGTAGCAATACGTGCTGCGCCCGCCCGCCTTGGCCTGGTACATGGCGGTGTCCGCCTTCTGCAGGAGGGTGTCGAAGTCGTCGCCGTCGACGGGAAACACACTGATGCCGATGCTGGCCGAGGCGTTCAGGATGTCGCCGCCGATCTCGAAGGGCTCGTTGAGCCGCTCCAGCAGCTTGTTGAGGATCAGCGTCAGATTGTCCACGGAATACCGGTCGGACAACACGATGACGAACTCATCGCCGCCCTGGCGGCTGATGATGTCGGTCTGGCGCAGACAGGTCTTCAAGCGCTCCGCCACCGCTTTCAGCAGCCGGTTGCCGATGGGATGCCCGAGCGAGTCGTTGATGTTCTTGAAGCGGTCCAGATCGAGAAACAGCAGGGCGACGCTGGAGCCGGCACGGCGCGCATGCGCTATCTCGTGTTCGAAGCGGTCCCGCAGCAGGCGCTGGTTGGGCAGGTCGGTGAGCGGATCGTGGTAGGCCAGATAGCGGATGTGCTCCTCGCTGGCCTTGCGTTCGGTGATATCCGCGAACGAAGCGATGAAGTGCGTGACCGGCCCGTCCGGACTGCGCACCGAGCTGATCGCCAGCCATTTCGGATGGATTGCCCCGTCCTTGCGCCGATCCCAGATCTCGCCCTCCCAGTGCCCGTCCGTCTCGATTGCCGCCCACATCTGCCGGTAGAACTCTTCGTCATGCCGGCCCGAGGAGAACATCCGCGGCGTGCGGCCGATGATCTCTTCCGTCGCATAGCCGGTAATCTCGGTGACGGCCCGGTTGGCGAAGAGGATGCGCTCTCCCCCGTCCGTGATGACGATGCCCTCGCGGCTGGCATCGAACACCTTCGGCCAGAGGCGCAGTTGCTCCTCGGATCGCGCGCGCTCCGTGGCCAGGTTTGCCAGTTCCCCGGCCAGTTGCTCGATATCGGCTTGCATGTCGGAGGCGTCCAGCATCCCGCCGGTATTGAGCAGACTGGCCAAGGCAGTCTGCAGTGCATCGAGGGCGTGCGAGCGCGCCGCAAGCTCATGTTGCAGGCGTTCGTTGGTGCCGAGCAGTTCCTCCGAGGTGAGATCGAGACTGCGCTGGATCAGCGACCTGTCGCGGTCATTCTGTTCATAAGCGGAATCGATCTGGTCGAGCAGCCTGGTAATTGCCGCCGGCACCCCTGACAGCTCCGGATGCGCTTCGCGCGCACGCTCAACCACTGTCGTCAGGCTCGCCAGGGCATCCTGCAACTGAGCCTCGTCCGCCAGCCCGGTGGTGCGCTGCAATTGCTTCATCAGGAGTCGATGCATGGCTCGTCCGGGAAAACCGCCCCCCAGTTGATGCGATGTCAATAATCGCAGCTTAGACCATAAGCATGGCCGCGGCAAGCTGTCCGTTGCCGCGATCGGGTTCCGGCATGCCGTTTGCGCGGCAGGCAAGGCAGCAGGCGGCCGGGGCGGCGCGACTCCGCTATCAATTACATTGCATGTGTCTCTGCAGGGTTGCCTGCTTCTTTGCGCAGGTGAGCTTCAAACCACCGCGCCGCATGCCCGGCCGCCTGTTCCAGCGTGCCGGGTTCCTCGAAGAGATGCGTTGCGCCGGGTACGATCTGCAGTTTTTTCTCGCATTGCAGGAATTCGTAAGCCTGCCGGTTGAGGTCGATCACGCCGTCGTCCCGGCCGCCGACGATGAGCAGCGTCGGCGCGCGCACGGCGGCCAGCGCCTGCGGGCCGGCGAGGTCCGGACGGCCGCCGCGCGAGACCACGGCGGCGAGGGCGGGGTGCCGTGCCGCCGCCTGCAGGGCCGCGGCGGCGCCGGTGCTGGCGCCGAAGCAGCCGATTATCATTGTCCTGGTTTCCGGATTGCCTTCCAGCCAGGCGAGGGCGGCGAGCAGGCGTTCGGTGAGCAGTTCGATGTCGAAGCGCGTCGCGTAGGTCTGGTCCTCGTGCGCGGTGAGCAGATCGAACAGCAGGGTGGCGATGCGGTGCGCGTGCAGGACTTCGGCGACGTAGCGGTTGCGCGGGCTGTGGCGGCTGCTGCCGCTGCCGTGGGCGAAGGCGACGATGCCGGTGGCGCCCTCCGGTAGGGCCGCCGTGCCGGGGAGGCTGACTTTTGCGGCGGGGATGAGGATTTCCGCGCTGCGCACGCCCTAGGCCCCCATGCTCACGCGCACCGGAATGCGGCGGCGGCCGAACTGGCCCTCGAATTTCCCGAAGCGGCCGGCGACCGGCGCGCCGCAGTGTTCGCAGTGGCCGGTCTCGGTGAGGTCGTAGGCGAGGATATGGTGCCAGTCGCGCACGATCAGCGGTTTGGCGCAGCCGGGGCAGAAGGTGGTGCCGCCTTCGGTGTCGTGCACATTGCCGGTATAGACGTAGCGGATGCCCTCGGCGAGCGCGATGCGGCGCGCCTGGCGCAGCGTGGCGGCGGGCGTGGGCGGGATGTCGTCGAGCTTGTAGTCGGGGTGGAAGGCGGTGAAGTGGATGGGCACGTCGCGGCCCAGTTCCCTGACGATCCATTTCGACATGGCCTCGATCTCGGCGGCGGAGTCGTTCCTGCCGGGGATCAGCAAGGTGGTGATCTCGAACCAGCAGTCGGATTCGTGCTTCAGGTATGCCAGCGTGTCGAGCACCGGCTGCAGGTGGGCGCCGCAGAGCTTGTGGTAGAAATCCTCGGTGAAGGCCTTCAGGTCCACGTTGGCGGCGTCCATCTTGGCGTAGAACTCGCGCCGCGCCTCGTCGCCGATGTAGCCGGCGGTGACCGCCACCGCCTGCACGCCCAGCGCGTGGCAGGCATCGGCGGTGTCCATGGCGTACTCGGCGAAGATCACCGGATCGTTGTAGGTGAAGGCGACGCTCCTGCAGCCGTGCTCCGCCGCGACGCGGGCGATCTCCCCGGGCGAGGCGGCGTCCATCAGGCGGTCCATGTCCTGCGACTTGGAGATGTCCCAGTTCTGGCAGAACTTGCAGGCGAGATTGCAGCCGGCGGTGCCGAAGGAGAAAACGCTGCTGCCGGGGTAAAAGTGGTTGAGCGGTTTTTTCTCGATGGGGTCGATGCAGAAGCCGGAGCTGCGGCCGTAGGTGGTCAGCACCATGCCGTCGCCGATGCGCTGGCGCACGAAACAGGCACCGCGCTGGCCGTCGCGCAGATGGCAATAGCGCGGGCACAGGTCGCACTGGATGCGGCCATCCTCGAGGAAGTGCCACCAGCGGCCGGGGAAGTTCTCGTTCATGCCTTTTCGGGAAAACCGGACTCTTTCCACTTTGACACCGTGTAGCGCGAAATGCTCACTTCGGCATGCCAGAAGTCGGGTGGCAGGCCGGCCTTGCGCTTGAGCTGCTGCATGAACTGCGACGGCTCGGGCAGGCTCTCCCAGACCTGCGGCAGGAAGGTGCTGCGGTGGCGGCCGTAGCGGAAGACGATGCCGTCGATGCCGGGGCGCAGTTGCGCCATGAACTCGGCCTCGTCGCGGAAGGCCAGCGGCTCGGGCGCGGTGAGCAGCGACACTTCGACGCGCGTGATGCGGAACTCCTCCTGCGCCAGCGGCGAGAAGCGCGGGTCGCGGAAGGCGGCGGCCAGCGCGTTCTCCTGCACGTCGCGGCCGAGGGCGCGGTGCGCTTCGAGCGAGCCGATGCAGCCGCGCAGCGTGCCCCGCTGGGTCAGCGTGACGAAGGTGGCGCCCGGCTGGCCGAGGGCCTCGTGGGCGGCGGCGACGTCGCCGTTCAGGCCGAATTTCCCGCCGATGGCGCCGCGCGCCAGGGCGAGCAGGGCGTTGCCGAGTTCAACGTTCGACATGGGCGGCCTCGCAAAGGGCGAAGGCGGCATAGCCGACGACGCGCGCGCGGTCGCCGGCGGTGTCGCCGGAATTGCGCAGGTCGAGCTGCTCGATGGCCATGCCGCGCCGCCTGGCGGTGAGCAGCAGGCCGTTGATCGGCGTGGCGCCGCAGGCCTGCTCGTGGCGGATCGCCGCATCGAAGGCGAGAATGGCGCCGGCGGTGGCGCGGTCGATGGCCTGTGCCTGGGCGTAGGCGTGGAAATGCGAGAGGTCGGAGCTGATCAGAATCAGCGTTTCCGGCCCGCCCCAGAGCAGGTCGATCACTTCGGCCACCTCGCCCGGCGCGGCGGCGCCGACGGCGAAGGGCACCAGGGTGAAGTCGTCCAGCACGGTCTGCAGGAAGGGCAGTTGCACTTCCAGCGAGTGCTCCAGGTTGTGCGCCACGTCGCTGGCGGAGACCTGCGGCAGCTTCAGCGCGGCGGCCTTCGCTTCGGCGTCGATCTTCACCATGCCGAGCGGCGTGGCGAATAATTCGGCCGCCGGCAGGGCGAGGCCGCGGATCGGCACGCGATGTGCCGGGCCGAGCAGCACCACGCGGCGGATGGTTTTGCGCGCCGGGGCGAGCAGGGCATAGGCGCGGCCGGCGACGGCACCGGAATAGATGTAGCCGGCGTGCGGCACGATCAGCGCCTTCGGCGCAGCGCTCCCGGTGCGCGGCACGGAGGCCAGGCAGGCCTGTATTTCCTTGGCGAGCATGGCGGCATCGGCCGGATAGAACATGCCGGCGACGGCAGGTGGGCGGATGTGTTCTGGAAATTGCATGGGTATATGTGTTTGGGCAACAGAGGGAGGAATCAAGTCTTTCTGCTCCATTATAGGTAGGTGAACTTCCCTATCACATATTGCAGCGCAGCAAGCGCAGTTTCCCGTCTGGAGAAAAGTTGTTTTACTATACGGAAAATGACGCCAAGCTCGTGTCACGTATAAGAAAAACTTTGGGTGATCATATATAAGACTTAGTTGCTGCGTCGCCGCGAGATTCCCTATACTCTTTACATCACGAACGCAGGCAGCCCAACAAAGCTGCTTGCGCGTCACCCGGTCAGGCACACCCCGCCTGATCGTCCTGTAAGCCGGATCCGATCTCCGGCTGCCCCGTGAATGGCTTTGCCGCCTGCGCCCGCAAGGCGTGGCCCGACGCCATTTGGATTCCAGTGTCTGCGCGCGGAATGCGTTCCGGCGCCTTGCCGCGGCAGTCAGGCCCTGGTTTTAATGTGGTTATTTCAATCCTGAAGGATTGCGGCGCAGATGGGATCGCTTGCCTTGTCCGGTGTGTTCATGGCCCTGCTGGGGATCGTCCTGGCCGGCGTCATCGCCTACGCCAACCGGCGCCTCTACGTCTTCGAAGACCCGCGCATCGAGCAGGTCGAGGAATTGCTGCCGAAATCCAACTGCGGCGCCTGCGGCACGGCCGGCTGCCGCAACTTTGCCGAAAAGGTCGTTGCCGGCGAAATCATGCCGGCGCAATGCACGGTGAATGCGCCGGCGCAGAATCGCGTCATCGCGGATTTTCTCGGCGTCGACGCCGGCTCGGTGGAGAAGCGCGTGGCGCGGCTGGCCTGCGGCGGCGGCAAGCACGTCGCCTACATGCGCGCGCGCTACGCCGGGCACGACTCCTGCCGCGCCGCCCATGTCGTCAGCGGCGGCGGCAAGGCCTGCGCCTGGGGCTGCCTCGGGCTGGCCGACTGCGCGAAGGTGTGCACTTTCGACGCCATCCACATGGACGCCCACGGCCTGCCGGTGGTGGATGCCGACAAGTGCACCGCCTGCAACGACTGCATCGAAGTCTGCCCGAAGGGCCTGTTCTCGATCGAGCCCGTCTCGCGCAAGCTGTGGGTGGCCTGCAAGAACCTCGCCGACGGCGACACCGCCGAGAAATCCTGCGAAGTGGCCTGCACTGCCTGCGGCAAGTGCGTCATGGACAGCGAGCCCGGCGTGATGCGCCTGGAGAACAACCTGGCGGTGGTCGACTACGCCCGCAACGAGGGCGCGGCGAAGCGCGCCATCGAGCGCTGCCCGACCGGCGCCATCGTCTGGTTCGACAATCCGAACAACCCCGCCAAGGGCGCGGAAGCCAAGAAGATCCTGCGCCAGAACGAACTCCCCCTGATTAGCGCGTGAGGTGATGCCATGCTGAAGAAACTCATGGAGTACAAGCTGTTCGAATCCGGCCCCGGCGTCGGCAAGGACAAGACCCAGGTCAAGTATCCCGGCATCCGCGACGCGGTCGACGGCAACACCGCCGTGATACACGTCGAGCGCGAGGCTTCCGACGCGGCCGGCGCCTATCCGATCACCCCGTCCACCCAGATGGGCGAATACTGGGCCGAGGCCGTCGCCCAGGGCCACCTCAACGTCTCCGAGCGGCCGCTGATCTTCATCGAGCCGGAGTCCGAGCACGCCGCCGCCGGGGTGACCGCCGGCATGTCGATGACCGGCCTGCGCGCGGTGAATTTCTCCTCCGGCCAGGGCGTCGCCTTCATGCACGAGTCGCTCTACGCGGCCGTCGGCAAAAGACTGCCGTATGTGCTCAACATGGGCTGCCGCGCCATCACCAAGGCCAGCCTCAACGTGCACGCCGGCCACGACGACTACCACTGCATCGACGACACCGGCTTCATCCAGGTGCTGGCCAAGGACGCCCAGGGCGCGGCCGACCTGAACCTCATCGCGCGCAAGGCGGCCGAGCTGTCGCTCACCCCGGCCATCGTCGGCCAGGACGGCTTCCTGACGACCCACCTGATCGAGTCGGTGCGCCTGCCCGAGCGCGAGCTGGTGGCCGAGTACCTCGGCAAGCCGGACGATCTCATCGATACGCCGACGCCGGCCCAGGCCATGCTCTACGGCCCGAAGCGCCGCCGCGTGCCGGCGATCTGGGATGTGGACACGCCGCTGCTCTCCGGCGCGGTGCAGAACCAGGATGCCTACATGCAGGCGGTGGCCGGCCAGCGCCCATACTTCTTCGACCACATCGCCGAACTCACCGACCGCTGCATGGCGGAATACGCCGAGCTGACCGGCCGCACTTACCGCCGCGTCGGCAGCTACCGCTGCGAGGACGCCGAGTACCTGATCCTCGGCATGGGCAGCATGATCGTGCAGGCCGAGGCCGTGGCCGACTGGCTGCGCGAGACGCGCAAGCTGAAGGTCGGCGTGGTGGACCTCACCATGTTCCGTCCCTTCCCGGGCGACCTCGTCGGCGCCATCCTCAAGGGCAAGAAGGGCGTGGCGGTGCTGGAGCGCACCGACCAGCCGCTGGCCGAGGACCTGCCGCTGATGCGAGAAGTGCGGGCCACCATGACCAAGTGCCTGGAGAACGGGGCACAGCACGATCCGAAGGAGCGTGCTCCAAATTCTCGGCAGGGCGAGCGTCCCTATCCCGGCTACGCCGCCTACCCGCTGGCGAGCGACATGCCGCGCCTCTACTCGGGCTGCTACGGCCTGGGCTCGCGCGACATGCAGCCCGAGGCGCTGATCGGCGCCGTCGAGAACATGCTGCCCGGGGGGAAGCAGCGCAAGTTCTACTACCTCTCGGTCGACTTCGTGCGCGATCCGCTCAACCCGAAGGACGAGATCCACCAGCAGGCGCTGCAGGACGCCTATCCGCGCATCCAGGCGCTCGCCGTGCGCGGCAGCGAAAACCCGAACCTGCTGCCGAAGGGCTCGATCACCGTGCGCATGCACTCGGTCGGCGGCTGGGGCGCCATCACCACCGGCAAGAACCTGGCGATGACCCTCTACGAACTGCTCGGCTGGGACATCAAGGCCAACCCGAAATACGGTTCTGAGAAGAAGGGCCAGCCGACGACCTACTATCTCTGCGCCGCACCGGAGCCGATCCGCGTCAATTCCGAATACGTCTATGTGGACGTGGTGCTCTCACCCGATCCCAACGTCTACGAGCACTCCAACCCGCTCGCCGGCCTGAAGAAGGGCGGCGTCTTCATCGTCCAGAGCAACCGCTCCGGCGAAGACCTGTGGGCCAGCTTCCCGCTGTGGATGCAGAAGAAAATCGTCGATGACGACATCCGCGTCTTCTATATCGACGCCTTCCAGGTCGCCCGCGAGGAGGCCGGCTCGGCCGACCTGCAGCTGCGCATGCAGGGCATCGCCTTCCAGGGCGCCTTCTTCGCCGCCTCGCCGGTGATGCAGAACGCCGGCCTCACCGACGAGAAACTGTTCAAGGCCATCGAGGATCAGCTGCAGGCGAAGTTCGGCGGCAAGGGCAGGCGCGTGGTGGAGGACAACCTGCGCGTGGTGCGCCGCGGCTTCAGCGAACTCAAGGAGATCACGGAAAAGTCAGTCGGCGCGACACGGCGAAACCTGCGCGACAAGGCCGCCGGCCTGCCGGTGATGCTGAAGCAGATGCCGGAAGGCGACGGCAAGGTTGCCGACATCCACCGCTTCTGGGAACAGACCGGCAGCTTCTACGCCTCCGGCAAGGGTTCCGACAACCTGGTCGATCCCTTCATCGGCGCCTCGCTGGTGCCGGCGGCGACTGGTGTCTTCCGCGACATGACGCAGATCCGCTTCGAGTACCCGGAATGGGACGCCGCGAAATGCACGGCCTGCGGCAACTGCTACACGGAGTGCCCGGATTCCGCCATTCCCGGCCTGGTCAGCACCGTCGCCGACGTCTTCAATACCGCGGTGACGCGCATCGAGCGCGGCGGCCGGCCGACGCGCTTCCTGCGCCGCGCCGTGCGCACGCTGGAGAAGAAGCTGCGCGGCCTGGTTTCCGGGGACGGCGTCAGCATCCGCCCGCTGATCGACGAGGCCATCAACGCCACCGTGGCCGAGGCGCCCGAAGCCGAACGCGAGAAGCTCGCCGAGGAATTCCAGCTCTTCCGCGACTCGCTCGGCGACTTCCAGTTCGGCACCACCAAGCCCTACTGGACGCAGAAGGAGAAGAAGGGCAAGGGCTCGGGCGGCCTGTTCTCCATCACCATCAACCCCTACACCTGCAAGGCCTGCGCGCTGTGCGTCAAGGTCTGCGAGGACGACGCCCTGCGCATGGTGACGCAGACCGAGGAATCCGTCGAACGCCTGCGCCGCGACTGGAATTTCTGGCTCGACCTGCCGACCACGCCGAAGGAATACGGCCGCATCGACAGCCTCGACGAGAAGATCGGCGCGCTGGAGACGCTGCTGCTCGACAAGCACAACTACGGCTCCATGCCCTGCGGCGACGGCGCCTGCCTCGGCTGCGGCGAGAAGACCGCCATCCATCTCTTCACCGGCACGGTGACGGCGCTGATGCAGCCGCGCGTGGAGAAGCACGTCGCCCACCTCGACGAGCTGATCGGACGCCTGGAGAAGCACATCCGCATGAAGCTGACCGAGTCGGTGGACCTCTCCGACACCGGCGCCGTGCTCGCCGCGGTGCACGAGACCGAGGGCTCCGACCTGACGCTGGCCAGCCTGGCGGCGAAGATCATGGCGAACAAGCCGTCGCGGCCGCTCGACCCGGCCTGGGTGAAGTGGGCGACGCAGCTGATCGAAAAGCTGAAAGACCTCAGGTGGCGTTACGCCGAGGGGCCGGCCAAGCGCGGCCGCGCGGCGATGGGCATCGTCAATTCCACCGGCTGCACTTCGGTGTGGGGTTCGACCTATCCCTTCCACCCCTATCCCTTCCCCTGGACATCGCACCTGTTCCAGGACAGCCCCTCCGTGGCGATGGGCATCTTCGAGGGCCACATGGCGAAAATGGCCGAGGGCTTCAAGGCGGTGCGCATGGCCGAGAAGGAGCTCGCCGGCGACTACATCGCCGAGCGCGACGAGGACTTCTTCCGCCGCTTCAACTGGCAGCAGTTCTCGGAAGAGGAATGGCTGCTCTGCCCGCCGGTGGTCTCGCTCGGCGGCGACGGCGCCATGTACGACATCGGCTTCCAGAACCTCTCGCGCGCCCTCATGTCGGGCATGCCGATCAAGGTGCTGGTGGTGGACACCCAGGTGTACTCGAACACCGGTGGGCAGGCCTGCACCTCGGGCTTCACCGGCCAGATCTCCGACATGGCGCCCTTCGGCGCCGCCCAGCGCGGCAAGCAGGAGACGCGCAAGGAGATCAGCCTGATCGGCATGGCGCACCGCACGGCCTACGTCATGTCCGGCACCATCGCCCATACCAACCACCTGATCGAGAGCTACATCGACGGCCTCAATTCGCGCCGGCCGGCGCTGTTCAACATCTATGCCGTCTGCCCGCCGGAGCACGGCATCGGCGACGACAAGAGCGCGGACCAGAGCAAGCTGGCGGTGGAGAGCAGGGCCTATCCGCTGTTCCGCTTCGACCCCGACGCCGGCACCACCTTCGCCGAGTGCGTCAGCCTGGAAGGCAACCCGGCGCTCGAGCAGGACTGGCCGGTCTACACCCTGAATTTCACCGACGAGCACGGCGTCGCGCAGAAGATGGAACTGCCGATGACCTTCGCCGACTTCGCCGCGACCGAGGGCCGCTTCGGCAAGCAGTTCAAAAAGGCGCCGCCGGAAACCTGGAACGACGCCATGCTGCCCGTCGCCGAATTCCTGCAACTGGAGCGCGACGAGCGCGAGGGCAAGTTCCCCTTCATCTGGGCCACCGACCAGAAGAACCGGCTGACCCGCCTGCTGCTCACCGAGGAGCTGGTGCGCGCCTGCGAGGAGCGCCTCAACTACTGGAAGCAGCTGAAGGGCGTCGCCGGCCTCGACCGCGCTGCGGTGGATACCGCGCTGCTGGCCGACCAGGTGCGCGCCGAGCTGATCCAGAAGATCACTGCCAGCCTGGGTGTGACCGGTGGCGATGCGCCTGCCGCCAGTGCGCCGCTGCCTCTGGCGGCGCAGTCGGGAGCGCCGGCGGCGGACGGCTACGAGCCGGTGTGGATCGAGACGCCGGAATGCACCGCCTGCGACGAATGCACCGGCATCGCGCCGAAGGTGTTCGTCTACAACGACAAGAAGCAGGCCACGGTGGTGAACCCGAAGGGCGCGAAATACGCCGATCTGGTCAAGGCGGCGGAGAAGTGCACCGCCGGCTGCCTGCACCCCGGCACGCCGTGGAACATGAGCGAGCCGGGCATCGACAAGCTGATGGCGCGGGCTGCCAAGTACAACTGATGAATGGCATTAACCACGGCGTGCACGGCGACACGGCGAAAACCACGGAGGGGGCTTTTCATGACTTTCGCCGTGTCGTCGCGGCACCGCGATTCCATCGTCATGCCGGCGGAAGCCGGCATCCAGAGCGGCCGCCAACGATGCGATCCGCCCCAATCTGGATTCCGGCTTCCGCCGGAATGACGAGAAGGGGGCGGCCAGAAAGCGTGCTGAGTTTCATTGGTAATCAGGTTTCTTTATGAAACTGCTCTCCTACTTCCGCGGCGAGGCCTTCCAGCGCGGCGTGCATCCGCCGAGTTGCAAGCACACCGCCGAGGCGCCGATCCGCCGGCTGCCTTTCGCGCCGCGGCTGGTGGTGCCGTTGTCGCAACACATCGGCAAGCCCGCTCGTCCGATCGTGCGCGTCGGCGAGGAGGTGCTGCGCGGCCAGCCGATCGCCGAAGCCGACGGCTGGCTGTCGGTGCCGCAGCATGCGCCGGCCACCGGGGTGGTGGAGGCCATCGAGCTGCGGCCGAGCGCGCGCGGGCCGTGGACCGAGAGCATCGTCATCCGCGTCTATGAAGCCTCGACCCAGGAGGTGCTGTGGGGCACGCCGCAGGACATCGAGGCCTTCCCGCCGCAGGAGATCGTGCTGGCGGTGCAGCGTACCGGCATGGTGGGCCTGGGCGGCGCCGCTTTTCCCAGCCACGCCAAGCTGACCGTGCCGCAGGGCGCAAAGGTCGAGACGCTGCTGGTGAACGGCTGCGAGTGCGAGCCGTATCTCACTTGCGACCATCGCCTGATGGTGGAACAGGCCGCCGATCTGATGGTGGGCATCCGCCACGCCATGCGCGCCACCGGTGCCGGCCGCGCCATCATCGGCGTCGAGGACAACAAGCCGGAGGCGGCGGAGGTGCTGCGCGGCGTCCTGCCGCCGCAGGGCGACATCTTCGTCGAGAAGGTGCCGACCAAGTATCCGCAGGGCTCGGAGAAGATGCTGATCACGGCGCTGTTCGGCGTCGAGGTGCCCTCGGGCCAGCTGCCGCTGTCGCTCGGCATGGTGGTGAACAACGTCGGTACGCTGGCGGCGCTGGGAAAACTGCTGCCGGCCGGGCAGGGGCTGATCGAGCGCGTCGTGACGATCACCGGCCCGGGGGTGAAGCGGCCGGGCAACTACCGGGTGCCGCTCGGCACGCCGCTGTCCTTCGTGCTCGACTATGCCGGCGCACCGGCCGATACCAGGCAGGTCATCCTCGGCGGGCCGATGATGGGCCAGGCGGTGGCTTCCCTCGACGTGCCGGTGACCAAGGGCGTCTCCGGCGTGCTGGTGTTCCGCGGCGAGGACATGGCCAGCCGCGAAGGGCGCCGGACCTATCCCTGCATCAAGTGCGGCGAGTGCGTCGAATCCTGCCCGATGGGGCTCAACCCTTCCATGCTGGGCATGCTCGCCGCGCGGCGCGAATACGATGCCATGGGCAGCCAGTACCACCTCGGCGACTGCTTCGAGTGCGGCTGCTGCACCTACACCTGCCCCTCCAACATCCCGCTGGTGCAGCAGTTCCGGGTGGCCAAGCAAATCCTGCGGGAGAAAGCGGCGGCATGAGAACAACCTTCCCCCCATCCCCCTTCCAACGGAAGGGGGTGACTGAAGTTCGCCGGCCTAGCCGGCTCCGTGCATGAGCGCCCTGACCGAAATCCGCAGCGCGCCGCACATCAAGAGCCCGCGCAGCGTCGAGCAGATCATGGCGAACGTGGTGTATTCGCTCGTGCCGATCTGCGCCTTCTTCATCTATCAATATGGCCTCTCGGCGGCGGCCTCGCTGCTTGTCGTCACGGCCGCCTGCCTGCTCACCGAGCGGGCCTTCGTGCGCACCGGCAGCCAGGCCGGCAGCCTGTCCGACTACTCCGCCACCATCACCGGCCTGCTGCTGGCGCTGACCCTGCCGCCGGGCTTCCCGCTGTGGATGGGGGCGGTGGCCGGCATCGCCGCCATCGCCCTGGGCAAGGCGCTCTTCGGCGGCATCGGCTACAACGTCTTCAATCCGGCCCTGGTCGGCCGCGCCTTCGTGCAGGCAGCCTTCCCGGCGGCCATCGCCACCTACACGCCGTCCTTCCTGCCCAACCGCTTTTCCGAGTTCATTCCCTCGACGCTGGCCTGGCCGCTGATGGCGCCGGCCGATACCGCCGCCTGGCTGAAGGCCATGCAGTACGACGCCCTGGCGAGCGCCTCGCCCCTGGCGCGCTGGAAGTTCGAAGGCTTCGTCACGCCGGCCTGGGATCTGGTGACTTCGCTGGCCGGACACATGGCGGTCGGCCCCTCGCCGCTGCTGGTGCTCGTCTGCGGCGGCTATCTGGCGCTGCGCCGCTTCATGGACTGGCGCATTCCCGTCGCCGTGCTGGGCAGTGCCGGCCTGGCGGCGCTGCTGATCTATTCCGCTTTCGGCACGAAATATCCGGACCCCTTCTTCATGCTGTTTTCCGGCGGCCTGATCCTCGGCGCGGTGTATATGGCGACCGACATGGCGACCTCGCCGGTCACCCCGCGCGGCATGTGGCTGTATGGCGCGCTGATCGGCCTGCTGACGGTGGTGATCCGTTTCTACAGCGGCCTGCCCGAGGGCGTCATGTACGCCATCCTCATCGGCAACGCGGCGACGCCGCTGATCGAGCGCATCAGCCAGCCGACGCCTTTCGGCAAGGGCGTCTCGATCCGGGCGCGCAAGTCGGCCTCGTATACCCTGCATCCCGACTACATCTCGCGCGAGGAGGCGGCGGCGAAGACGCCGAAGAAACGCATCCTCAAGAACAAGCCGAAGAAGAAATGAACGCGCCCGTCCAGCAGCCTGCGGCCACCCCGGCGACCTCGCTCGTCAAGACGCTCGGCATCGTCTCCACCGTCTGCGGCCTGATCATCGTCGGCGCCTACCAGGGCACCTTTGAGGCCGCCGCGGCCAACCGTCGCCTGGCGCTGGAGCGCACGGTCTTCAAGGTCATCCCGGCGGCGAAATCGATGACCGAGTGGCAGGCCTCGCCGCAGGGCATCCGGCCGGCCGGCGGCGAGGCCCTGGCGGGCGCGGTGAGGTTCTATGCCGCCTACGACGCCGCCGGTGCGCTCGCCGGCATTGCCGTGGAGGCGGGCGCAAAAGGCTATGCCGACACGGTGCGCATCCTCTACGGCTACGCGCCGGACTGTCAGTGCGTCACCGGCCTCGGCGTGGTGGCGATGAAGGAGACGCCGGGCATCGGCGACAAGATCGTCACCGACAAGGCCTTCCTCGCCAACTTCCAGGCGCTCGACGTCAAATTGAATGCCGAACTCTCATCGCTGGCCAACGAGGTGAAGGCGGTCAAGCACGGCACGAAGACCCACCCCTGGCAGATCGACGCCATCGCCGGCGCCACGGTGACTTCGCGCGCGGTGGGCCGCGCCATCAACGAGAGCGCGCAGCAGCTGCTGCCGAAGCTGCTGCCGCAGATCGACAAGCTGCAGAAGAAGGCGTCATGAGCGACCTCTCCCAATCCCGCAATTTCGACGAGTTCATGGAAGGCATCTGGCGCCAGAACCCGGTGTTCGTCATGGTGCTGGGCATGTGCCCGACCCTGGCCGTGACGGTGTCGGCCATCAACGCCCTGTCGATGGGCCTGGCGACGATGTTCGTGCTGGTCAGTTCCTGCGGCCTGGTTTCCCTGGTGCGCAGCATCGTGCCGAAGGAGGTGAGGATCGCCACCTACATCGTCATCATCGCCACCTTCGTCACGGTGGTCGATTACGCCATCCAGGCGGTGAGCCTGGCGGTGTACGACGCGCTGGGCGCCTTCATCCAGCTGATCGTGGTGAACTGCATCATCCTCGGCCGCGCCGAGGCGCATGCCTCGAAGCATCCGCCGCTGACGGCGATGGTGAACGCGCTGGGCATGAGCATCGGCTTCGTCATCGGCCTGCTGGCCCTCGGCGCGGTGCGCGAAGTGCTCGGCGCCGGCACGCTGTTCGGCGTGTCGCTGTTCGGGCCGAACTTCCAGCCCTGGGTGGTGATGGTGCTGCCGCCCGGCGGCTTCATCGTGCTGGGCGGCTGGCTGCTGCTGTTCTCGGCGCTGAAGCGCCGCAAGGAGCTGCGCCTGGCGGCGCAGGGGGGCGGCCATGGCGCCTGAATCGCTCGGCCAGATCTTCCTCGCCGCGGTGCTCGCCAACAACTTCGTGCTGGCGATGTTTCTCGGTCTGTGTCCCTTCCTCGGCGTCTCGGCGCGGCTCGACACGGCCTTTCCGATGGGCATCGCCACCACCTTCGTCATGCTGGTGGCCTCGCTCTGCGCCTTCGGCCTGAACCTGCTGCTGACGATGTTCCAGCTCGAATTCCTGCGGCTGATCTCCTACATCGTGGTGATCGCCTCGGCGGTGCAACTGGTGGAGATGTTCCTCAAGAAGACCAGCCCGGCGCTGTTCCGCGCGCTGGGCATCTACCTGCCGCTGATCACCACCAACTGCGCCGTGCTCGGCGTGGCGCTGTTCCAGACAGCGCGCGAGTACAGCTTTGCCCAGGCCATGGTGTTCAGCTTCGGCGGCGGCGCCGGCTTCACCCTGGCGCTGGTGCTGATGGCCAGCGTGCGCGAGCGGCTGCAGCTCTCGAACGTGCCCGGCGTGGCGCAGGGCACGGCACTGTCGCTGATGCTGGCCGGATTGCTCTCGATGGCCTTCATGGGCTTTGCCGGGCTGGGCGGCTGATGGCCACCTATCTCGTCACCGTCGGGCTTCTCTTTGCGCTGCTGGCCGGCGGCATCGCCGTGCAGCGCCTCTACCGCCGCTTTGCCGAGCGGCATCCCGAGCTGGGCCCGTTCCGCGAGGAAAAGGGCTGCGGCAGTTGCTCCGCCGGGAGCGGCTGCAGCGCGTCTTCCTGCAAGTAATTTCCAGGTGTAATACCCGTCGGGTCTGGGCGACACTCGCCGACGACCCGATTGGAGTCTAGAATGCTTTGGGGGGGAAGGTGGCTCCCCGACCTGGGCTCGAACCAGGGACACACGGATTAACAGTCCGTTGCTCTACCGACTGAGCTATCGGGGAATTGCCGAGGCGCGAATGGTAGACATTTCGCCGCAGTGCGTCAAGCCGTTCACGAATACAAAGCTTGCATTCGGGTGGGGAAAGCATGGACAAAACGACGGTCTACGGCAAAACCACGGAGGGTGAGGAAGCCGTGCGCGAACGCGCCAGTCTTGCCCAGCGCAACCTGCGTAACATCCTCATCATGGTCGACGGCCATGCTTCGGCTGTCGAGCTGGCCAGGCGGTTCGGCGACGAAGCTGCAGCGCTCGCGGCGCTGGCCGAATTGGAGTCGGGCGGGCTGATCGCGGTGGTGGGAAAAGCGCCGCCCATCCCCGATGCGCCGCCTGCGCTGCCGGCAGACGGGAAAGACGAGGAAACAGCTATTGCCCCCGTTCCTCCGCAGGTCATGGCGCCTGAAACCTCAGGCACGCCATCCGCGGGCATGCCAGCGCCTCTGACCGCGACGCCGGCATGGATGGATCGCCTGAAGGCACGCCTGACGAGGCGCAGGCAGGAGGGCAGCGCGAAGCGTGCCGATGGGGTGATTACGGGCGTCGACCTGGCGCCGATCCGCCGCAGGCCTCCTTTTCTGGCCTGGCCCTGGCTGGCAGCCTACGCCGTCATCGGCGCCGCCGTACTGGGGGGACTGACTTTTGCGCTGTATCCCTACAGGCGCCATTTGCCGGATATCGAAAAAGGCGCTTCCTCGATGCTGGGCGACCCGGTCAGGATCGGCGAAATCAGCTTTTCCTTCCTGCCCAGTCCCCACATCTCCCTGAGCGGCATCACGGTCGGGGAGGAGGCGCATCTAAGCATTGCAACCGCGCAGGCGGCGCCCGATTTCCTTTCGCTGTTCGGCGAGAAGATGATCCTGCACGAACTGGTGCTGGACAAGGTGGTGGTGAGGCGTGCCGGCCTGTCGCGGCTGGCGCAAGCAGGCGCGGCACCGGCGGAAATACGCCGCCTCGCGTTCCAAGGCCTGAGCCTGGAGCTTGGGACTGCTCGCATCGACGACATGTCCGGCGAGGCTCGGATGACTGCTGCTGGCGCAATCGAGCAAATCCGGCTGCGCAACGCCGACGGCACCTTCAAGCTGGACATGCGCCCGGCAGGCGAGGCATTCCGGTTGACCTTCGTCGGCAACGACTGGAAGACCCCCTTCGCGCCGAACCTTAAATTCCGCTGGATCGAGGGAGAGGGCGCGCTGCGCTCTTCGGGACTGGAACTGGGCAAGATCGCCGGGAAGGCCTATGAAGGCCTGATCGAGGGAAGGGCTACCTTGGGCTGGGACGACGGCTTGGCACTTGCCGGCGAATTCGAACTGAAGCGGATGGAGGCGGCCGGCCTGCTGGAGGCCCTCGGCAGCGCCATCGCTGCGGAGGGGGAGCTGACGGTCCGGCTGAAGTTGGTTGCCAGGACGGACGATTTCGGCAAGATGAACGAAGCCCTGCGTGCCGAGGGCACCTTCGATTTGAAACGGGGCGCCGCGATCGGATTCGACGTGGGCGAAGCCGCGCGCTCGCGCGCCCCTACGCGGGGCGGCGAGACGAAGTTCGAGCAGTTGAGCGGCGACTTCCGGATCGACGCCGAAAAACGGCGCATTGAGAACATCCGCCTGGGCTCGGGCCTGCTCAGGGCCGGCGGCAATCTGGCCATCGATCGGGAGGGCCGCCTGGATGGCATGTTGGACATCGAGCTCAAGGGCACGACGGCGACGCAGAAGGTCTCGCTGACCATCGCCGGCACAGCCAGGGATCCGCAACTCGCGCCGGGCCGGGGGAAATAGGCCCGGCGCGGCGCGGCATCAGCGGATCACGGCAGCGATGGCGTCGGCGACGTAATCCAGGTTGCGCGTGTTGAGCGCGGCGAGGCAGATGCGGCCGGTGCTGACGGCGTAGATGCCGAACTCGGCCTTCAGGCGCTCGACCTGTTCCGCCGTCAGTCCCGTGTAGGAGAACATGCCGCGCTGCTGCGCCACAAAGGAGAAGTCCTGCGCCACGCCGCGCGCCTTCAGCTTGGCGACCAGACCGTTGCGCATGGCGCGGATGCGTTCGCGCATGCCGGCCAGCTCCTCTTCCCACATGCCGCGCAGTTCCGGATTGGACAATACCGCCGCGACGATGGCGCCGCCGTGGGTCGGCGGGTTGGAGTAGTTGGTGCGCACGACGCGCTTGACCTGGGAGAGCACGCGCGCCGATTCTTCCTTGCCGGCGGTGACGATGGACAGGGCGCCGACCCGCTCCCCATACAGGGAAAAGGACTTCGAGAAGGAACTGGAGACGAAGAACTGCAAGCCGGAAGCGGCGAACAGCTTGAGCGCCAGGGCGTCCGGCTCGATGCCGTCGGCAAAGCCCTGGTAGGCCATGTCGATGAAGGCGACCAGGCCGCGCTCGCGAATGGTTTCCACGACCTCCTGCCACTGCGCCTCGGTGAGATCGGCGCCGGTCGGGTTGTGGCAGCAGGCGTGCAGGACGACGATGGCGCCGGCCGGCAGTCCGCCCAGGCAGGCCTTCATGCCGGCGAAATTCACGCCCTTCGTGGCTGCGTCGTAGTAGGGGTAGTTCTCGACCGCGAAGCCGGCGGATTCGAACAGGGCGCGGTGGTTCTCCCAGCTCGGATCGCTGATATAGACCTTCGCCGCGGGCAGCAGGCGCTTCAGGTAGTCGGCGCCGACCTTGAGCGCGCCGGTGCCGCCGAGCGCCTCGATGGTGACGACGCGCCCGTCCCCGAGCAGGGCCGAGGCGTTGCCGAACAGCAGGTTCTGCACCGCACTGTTGTAGCTGGCCGGGCCTTCGATCGGCTGGTAGCCGCGCGCCGGCATGGCTTCGAGGCGGGCCTTCTCCGCCGCGCGCACGGCGCCAAGCAGGGGGATCTTTCCGTTGTCGTCGCAATACACGCCGACGCCAAGGTTGACCTTCGTGGTCCGCGCATCGGCGTTGAAGGCTTCGTTGAGTCCGAGGATGGGGTCGCGGGGAGCCATCTCCACCGCAGCGAAAATCGAGGAAGTCATGTCGGGTTCTGGAAAGAAAGGAAGCGGGCGTATTGTACCTTTGGCCGGCCGGACGGCCAAAGCGGGCCTTCTTATCGGCCTATAGGAACACAAGACCGGCGCCGATGCCGACGGCAACCGCCAGCATGGCCGGCAGGGTGCGGCGGGCGAGATGCCAGCCGCCCAGGGTTACGACGATGCCGGCCTTGAAAGACAGGTTCGACAGCACGGCGAGGGCGATCGAGACAACCGTCTCGGCGGATGACAGTTTGTCGAGCGTGAACAGCCGCAGGCCGGACAGGGTGATGGCATCGACGTCGGTCAGCCCCGAGGCCAGCGCCACGGCATACATGCCGCGCGGGCCGGCCACGTCGGACAGCCAGGCAGAACAGAACAGCACGATGGCGTAGAGCGCGCCGAAGCCCAGGGCGGTGCGGATCTCGGTCGGGTTGCGCACCTCCGGCATGGGCAGCTCCCCCTGCGCCTCCAGCCGTCGCCAGCCGAATGCGGTGACGGCCAGGCCGAGGATCAACCCTCCCGCGAACACCTTGGCCAGCGGCGCGACGATGGCCGGCGCCACGACCGCGGCGATCACTGTCAGGCGCGCGAGCGCCACCAGGCTGGCGATCATGATCGCCACCATGGCGGCCCGCGCCAGCGCAGCCTGGGCGCGGGCATGGCGCGAGAAGACGACGGCGGTCGCCGTGCTGGAAACAAGGCCGCCGAGCAGTCCCATCATCGCTGCGCCATGCTGCGGTCCGGCCATGCGCAGGGCGGCATAGCCCGCAAGCGAGACGCCGGACACCAGCACGACCATGAGCCAGACCTGGTGAGGGTTGAGCGCCTCATAAGGGCCGAAATTGCGGTCCGGCAGGATCGGCAGGACGACGAAGGAAAGCACGGCGAACTGCAGGATGGATATGATGTCTTTCGGCGTGAGGCGATGCGAGATCCCGTGCAGTTCCGCCTTGAAGTAGAGCAGGACGGTCGAGGCGATGCCCAGCATCACGGCCAGCGTGCCGTAGCCGTACCAGACCGCCGCGCCGAGGCTGTAGCAGACCAGGAGGGCGATGACCGAGGTGGTGCCCGGGTCGCCGGCATCATCGGGCTGGTTGAGATAGGCGGCGATGATCATGGCGCCGACCGCGAGCAGTCCGGCAGCGAGGATCCAGCCTGATTCCGCCCGCTCGGCGAGCATGCCGGAGAGGCTGCCGAACAGCGAAACCAGGGCGAAGGTACGCAGCCCGGCCTTGGCGGAACGCCGCCGCTCGCGCTCCAGGCCCATCAGCAGGCCGATGGCCAGGCTGGTCAGGAAGGCCTGAAGGTGCGGCGGAGCGGCGAGCAGCGGCATGATGTCCATAGCCATGAATTCTACTGCCCCAATCCAATCCGATTACAATCGCGGCATGTCGCGACATTACGCCATGGTGCCCGCCGCAGGAACGGGGGCGCGCATGGGAAACGAACTGCCCAAGCAGTATCTGCCGCTTGCCGGCCGGCCCATGATCAGTCATGCGCTGGGGGTGCTGTGCGGATCGCCCCGCATTGACGGCGTGTTTGTCGTGCTGGCGGGGCAGGACAGCGCCTGGGCGCGCTTCGACTGGACTGATCTCGGCCCCAAGCTCTCCGTCTTGCGCTGCGGCGGACCGACGAGGGCCGACAGCGTGCGCAACGGGTTGATGGCCATGGCAGGAGAAGTCGCGGACGAAGACTGGGTGCTCGTGCACGATGCGGCCAGGCCCTGCCTGTCGGGCGCCCTCCTGGAGAAGCTGATCGATGAGGCCGGCGGCGATGAGATCGGGGGCATACTTGCCCTGCCGGTTGCCGATACCCTGAAGCGGGCCGGCGCCGGCCGGCGCATCGAGGCAACCGTGCCGCGCGAACATCTGTGGCAGGCGCAGACCCCGCAGATGTTCCGCTTCGGGCTGCTGCGCGATGCGCTTGCCCGCAGCCGCGTCGTCACCGACGAAGCGGCCGCGATTGAGGCGCTCGGCTACCGGCCGCTGCTGGTGGAAAGCGATGCCGGCAATCTGAAAGTGACCTATCCGGGCGATCGTGCGCTGGCGGAAAGCATCCTGGCGGAAAGGATCGGGACGCGATGAGAATCGGCCAAGGCTTCGACGTGCATGCCCTGGTGCCGGGCAGGAGGCTCGTCATCGGCGGCGTGGATATACCCTTCGAACGCGGGCTGCTTGGCCATTCCGATGCCGACGTGCTGCTGCACGCCGTCACCGACGCGCTGCTCGGCGCGGCCGGCCTGGGCGACATCGGCCGGCATTTCCCAGACAGCGACGCGCGCTTCAAGGATGCCGACAGCCGGCTGCTGCTGCGCGAGACGGCGCGCCTGATCGAGTGGGCCGGCTACCGCGTGGCGAACATCGATGCCACGGTGATCGCCCGCGCCCCGCGCATGGCGCCCCACGTGGCGGAAATGGCGGCCAACATCGCCGCCGATCTTGGCATCGAGCCGGGCCGCGTGAACATCAAGGCGAAGACCACCGAGAGCCTCGGTTTCACGGGACGCGGCGAGGGCATCGCCGCGCAGGCGGTGGCGCTGATCGAGCGTGCCGATTAGCCGGAGGATCTTTTTCGCACTCTGGCCCGACCGTGGCGTCGCGCAGCAGTTCGACGATGCGGGACGCCGGGCGCATGAGGCGCTCGGCGGCCGGCGCATGCGCCGGGAAACGCTGCACCTGACGCTGGCCTTCGTCGGCGGGGTCGAACCCGACCGTCTGGATTTGCTGAGCGCGCTCGCCGGTACGATCCTGCTGCCTCCCTTCGCGCTGCGCTTCTCGCGGCTGCAATGCCAACGCCGCAAGAAGATCGTCTGGGCTGCCGCCGAGGCGCCGGAGGGATTGCTCGATCTCGTCTCGGCCCTGGGGACGGGCCTCAGAGCGGCCGATTTCCGCACCGAGGCGCGCCCCTTCGCCGCCCACGTCACGCTGCTGCGCCAAGTCCTCTGCGAGGCGCAGTCTCCCGAAGCGCCGCTGCGCATCGACTGGCCGGTGCAGGACTTCGTCCTCGTCGAGTCGGAATTGAAGCCGGAAGGCGCCAGCTACCGCATCCTCGGCCGCTGGCCCCTGAATCAGACCTGAAGCTTTTCCAGCAATTCGGCCTCCAGGCGCAGCAGCGTGGCCGTCTTGGCCAGTTCCGCTCCGCTGATGAGGAAGACGTCCTCGACCCGTTCGCCCAGTGTGGCGATCTTGGCGGTATGGACGTTGATGTCGTGCTCGTCCAGGGTGCCGGCCACTTTGAACAACAGGCCGGGGCGATCCACCGCGACGATCGAAAGCAGGCATTGGCCGGTCTTTTCCGTCGGACGGATCTGGACTTCCGGAGAGATCGGGAAGTGGCGCACCTGGCGCGAGATGCGTCCGTCGGCGGCCTTTTCCGGCGCCGCCCCGGAGCTCAGGCGGGCGGCCAGGTCATGCTCGATCAGGCTGATCATGTCCCGGCTGGCCAACGCTCCCTCAGGGTCGAGCAGCATGAAGCTGTCGAGTGCGTAGCCGTGCCTCGTGGTATGTATCTTCGCCTCGGCGATGCTGTAGCCGAGGCGGCTGAAGAAACCGCACAAGCGGGCGAAAAGGTGCGGCTGGTCCTGAACATAAACCATTACCTGGAGGCCTTCTTCGCCGATGTGGGGCAGGCGCGCCTTGATCACCGGACGATCCGGCGCGGGCCGATGGTAGAGCAGGCGCGTGTGCCAGGCGATCTCCTCTGCATCGTGACGCAGGAAATACACCGTGTCGAGCTCTTTCCAGAAGGTTTCCTCGACGCTCTGGCGCAGGCCGAAATAGCGCAGCAGGCGGCGGGCCTCCTCCTGGCGCTCGGCAATGCCGAGGGCCTGCTGGGGGGCCGCGCCGCGCAGCAGGCGCAAGGAGATGTTGTACAGATCCTCGAGCAGCTTGCCCTTCCAGCCGTTCCAAACCTTTGGGCTTGTGCCGCGGATGTCGGCGACGGTGAGCAGGTAGAGCGCCGTCAGCCGGCGCTCGTTGCCGGCCAGGTCGGCGAAGGCGCGCACGACGGCGGGATCGGCGAGATCCTGTTTCTGGGCGACATGCGACATCGACAGATGGTGCCCGACCAGCCAGACGACGAACGCCGTGTCATCCTCCGCCAGGCCGTGGTCGCGGCAGAATCGCCGTGCATCCGCCATGCCCAGCTTCGAGTGATCGCCGCCGCGCCCCTTGGCGATGTCGTGGAAGAGGGCGGCGATATACAGCAGCCAGGGCTTTTCCAGTTCGGCGAAGAGGCGGCTGCAGAAAGGGTATTCGTGGGCGAACTCCGGCAGGGCGAAACGGCGCAGGTTGCGCACCACCATGAGGATGTGCTGATCCACGGTATACACGTGGAACAGATCGTGCTGCATCTGGCAGACGATGCGGCGGAAGGCCGGAATGTAGCGGCCGAGTATGCCGTACTGGTTCATTCGGCGCAGTTCGTGCAGGAGGCCGCGTCGCTGCCGGAAGAGCTGCATGAAGCTGTCCCGGTTTCGCGGATCCCGGCGAAAGTCAGGCCCGACGAGACGGCGGGCCCGCCACAGGGCGCGCAGGGTGCGCGCCGTCATGCCCTTGAGTTCCGGATGCTGCGCCATCAGCAGGAAGCTCTCCAGGATCGCAGAGGGCGCGTTCTCGAAGACGTCTTCCTCGCGCACGTCGAGCAGCTCGCGCGTCATCTGGAAGCGTCCATTGAGGACGATCGGCGCCGCATTCGCCTCGGGCATCAGTTCGGCGCCCAGGTTCTGCAGCAGGATCGTGTTGAGCTGGGTGACCGACTTGGCGGTGCGGAAGTAGCGCTGCATGAGCAGCTCCGAGGCGCGCCGGGTGCGGCTGGCCGCGATGCCGAAGCGTCCGGCGACGGCCTCCTGGTGGTCGAAGAGCAGGCGGTCCTCGCGCCGCCCCGTGAGCAGGTGCAGGCGGATGCGGGTATGGCGCAGAAAGGTTTCCAGCCCCTTCAGCTGCATCGCCTCGCCGCGCGTGATGAAGCCGTGCCGCGCCAGATCGTGCCACGAATCGCCCAGACCGGCAGCGCGGCTGATCCACAGGATCGCCTGCAGATCGCGCAGTCCGCCGGGGCTTTCCTTGCAGTTCGGTTCCAGGGCGTAGGGGGTTTCCTGATAGCGCACATAGCGTTCTTCCTGCTCCAGCCGCTTGCCCTTGAAGAATGCCGCCGGATCGAGCTGGGCGCGCATTTTCCCGGTGAATTCCGCGAACAGGGTGCGGCTGCCGCAGACGAGCCGGGCCTCGAGCAGGTTGGTCTGCACGGTGATGTCGCGCGCCGCCTCGTCGGCGCATTGCCGGACTGTGCGCACGCTGTGGCCGATGTCCAGGCCGATGTCCCAGAGCAGGCCGATCAATGCCTCGAGCTGGCGCTCGGTCTCCCGGGCGACGTTGTCCGGCAGCAGGAAAAGGATGTCGATGTCCGAGGCGGGGTAAACCTCCCGGCGGCCATAGCCGCCCACCGCCACGAGCGCGAGACCGAGCGGAAGCCGCGCCTCCTGCCACAGAAGCTTGAGGACATCGTCGACCAGCTGGCTGCGGCCGCGCAGCATGGCCATCGCGTCGCCTCTGGTCTCGTAGGCCGCTTTCAGCGCAGCCTGCCCCTCGGCCAGCTCGGCCTTCAGCTGGACGGCCCGCTGCCTGAATGCGGCAGCCTTGTCCTCGACTGAATCCGGCAGCACGGTCAGTTCCGCAGTTTCGGCCGAGGCGGCGCGCCGGCGGACAACGTCAGCACCTCCGCGCCCGATTCGGTCACCAGGATGGTGTGCTCCCACTGGGCCGAAAGGCTGCGATCCTTGGTGACGATGGTCCAGCCGTCGGGCAACTCGGATATGGCTGCCTTGCCTGCATTGATCATGGGCTCAATGGTGAAGATCATGCCGGACCGGAGTTCAATCCCGTTGCCCGGCCTGCCGTAATGCAGGACCTGGGGCTCCTCGTGGAACTGGCGCCCGATGCCGTGGCCGCAGAATTCTCGCACCACGGAAAAGCCGTTCGATTCGGCGTGGCGCTGGATAGCATGGCCGATATCCCCCAGGTGCGTCCCGGGACGCACCTGTTCGATGCCCAGCCAGAGGCATTCGTATGTGACTGCGCAAAGCCGCTTGGCCAGGATGCCGCCTTCTCCGCCGACGACGAACATGCGGCTGGTGTCGCCGTGCCAGCCGTCCTTGATTACTGTGATGTCGAGATTGACGATATCGCCTTTTTTCAGGGTCTTGTCGCCCGGCACGCCATGGCAGACCTGGTGATTGATGGAGGCGCAGATGGATTTCGGGTAGGGCTTGTAGCCCGGCGGTGCGTAATTCAGGGGCGCAGGAACGGTGCCCTGGACATTCACCATGTAATCGTGACACAGGCGATCGAGTTCGGCCGTGGTGATGCCCGGCTTGACATGCGGATCGATGTAGTCGAGGACCTCGGCAGCCAGCCGCCCGGCGACCCGCATCTTTTCGATTTCCTGGGGGGTCTTGATGACGATGCTCATTTCTTTGAGGGTTCGGTACATGGGGTGTTCAAAGCAGGATTATGCTTGAGAAAACGAAGGTTCAGAGAAGGTCGGCCTGCGCAGGCGGTTTAAGCGCAGCGGCCGTAGCTAAATCAAGGGGAAAAACGTTATAATGCGCAACTTGCATGCCTTCGGGCCGGCAAAATTCGCACGCCCGGCGCCGAAAGGGTGCCTGAAAGACAGCTGCACGGCCGGGCGGAGGCCAACCCTTATCGGAGAATCTGATGTCTACGACCATGCGTCAAATGCTGGAGGCGGGTGTCCATTTCGGCCACCAGACCCGCTTCTGGAACCCCAAGATGGCCCCCTTCATCTTCGGCCACCGCAACAAGATCCACATCATCAATCTTGAAAAGACCCTGGTCAAATACCAGGAGGCGATGGCTTTCCTGCGCAAGATGTCGTCCAACAAGGGCACGGTGCTGTTCGTTGGCACCAAGCGCCAGGCGCGCGAAATCGTGCGCGAGGAGGCCCTGCGCGCCGGCGTGCCCTTCGTCGATGAGCGCTGGCTGGGCGGCATGCTGACCAACTTCAAGACGGTCAAGCAGTCGATCAAGCGACTGAAGGAACTCGATACGATGTCCCAGGACGGCACCTTCGAGAAGCTCGGCAAGAAGGAAGCCCTGATGCTGCAGCGGGAACTCGTCAAGCTGGAAAAGAGCATCGGCGGCATCAAGGACATGAACGGCCTGCCGGACGCCATCTTCGTCATCGACGTTGGCTACCATAAGATCGCCGTGACCGAGGCCTGCAAGCTTGGCATCCCCGTCGTCGGTGTGGTCGACACGAACCACAACCCGGAGGGCGTCGCCTACGTCATCCCCGGCAACGACGATTCCAGCAGAGCCATCCGCCTGTATGCGCGCGGTGCCGCCGACGCCATCCTCGAAGGCCGCAGCCAGGCCGTGCAGGAAATCGTCGCCGCCGTGTCCGACGATTTCGTGGAGGTGGACGAGGGCGGTGCGGGAGGGGACGCCTGAGACCCGGCAGGACAGAAAATCGCGGGGCGGCCTGGCCGCCCCGCTGTGCATCAACAGCATGAATTCAGGAGCAAGCATGGCGGAAATCACCGCTTCGATGGTCAAGGAACTGCGCGAGAAGACCGACGCGCCGATGATGGAATGCAAGAAGGCACTCACCGAGGCCGGCGGCGACATGGCCAAGGCCGAGGAGATCCTCCGCGTCAAGCTGGGCAACAAGGCCAGCAAGGCGGCCTCCCGCGTGGCGGCCGAAGGCATGGTCGGCGTCTTCATCGCCCCGGAGGGCAAGCTGGGCGCGATCGTCGAGGTCAACTGCGAAACCGACTTCGTCGCCAAGAACGACGACTTCCAGGCGTTTACCAAGGCGCTGGCGGAACTGGTGGCCAGGAACAATCCGGCCGACGTCGCCGTACTCTCGGGACTGACTTTCAATGGTGCCACGGTGGAAGCCACCCGCACGGCGCTGGTGGGCAAGATCGGCGAGAACCTGTCGATCCGCCGCTTCGCCCGCTTCGAGGCCAGGGGCAGGCTGGTGAGCTACATCCACGGTGGCGCCAAGATCGGCGTGCTGGTGGACCTGGTCGGCGGTGACGACCAGCTGGCCAAAGATCTGGCCATGCACATCGCCGCCTCCAAGCCGAAGGCCCTGGACGCCTCGGGCGTGCCGGCCGACCTGCTCGACACCGAGCGCCGCATCGCCGTCGAGAAGGCGCGCGAGGCGGGCAAGCCGGAGGCCATGCTGGAGAAGATCGCCGAGGGCACGGTGCAGAAGTACCTCAAGGAGGTGACGCTGCTCGGCCAGGTGTTCGTCAAGGCCGAGGACGGCAAGCAGACCATCGAGCAGCTGCTGAAGGCCAAGGGCGCCTCCGTCGCCGCCTTCCAGCTCTACGTCGTGGGCGAGGGCCTGGAGAAGCGCACCAGCGACTTCGCCGCCGAGGTGGCGGCGCAGGCCGCCGCGGCCGCTGCGCGCTAAGATGCCGTCACCCGCCTACAAGCGCATCCTGCTGAAACTGTCGGGCGAGGCCCTCATGGGCAACGACGCCTACGGCATCAACCGGGAGACGCTGGCGGGCATCGTCGCCGAGATCAAGGCCGTCGCCGACCTGGGGGTCGAGATCGGCGTGGTCATCGGCGGCGGCAACATCTTCCGCGGCCTGGCCGGCAGCGCCTCCGGCATGGATCGCGCCACGGCCGACTACATGGGCATGCTGGCGACGGTGATGAACGCCATGGCGCTGGCCGATGCCATGCGCCAAGCGGGCCTCAACGGCCGCGTCCAGTCGGCGCTCAACATCGAGCAGGTGGTCGAGCCTTACATCCGCGGCAAGGCCATCCGCTACCTGGAAGAGGGCAAGATCGTCGTCTTCGCAGCCGGCACCGGCAACCCGTTCTTCACCACCGACACGGCGGCCGCCCTGCGCGGCTCGGAAATCGGCGCCGAGATCGTCCTCAAGGCGACCAAGGTGGATGGCGTGTATACGGCCGACCCGAAAAAGGACCCGGCCGCCAGGCGCTACGATCGCGTAAGCTTCGACGAGGCGATCGGCCGCAACCTGCAGGTCATGGACGCGACGGCCCTTGCGCTGTGCCGCGACCAGAAGCTGCCGATCAACGTTTTCAGCATTTTCAAGCCCGGCGCGCTGAAACGGGTCGTCCTCGGCGAGGACGAGGGCACCATGGTGCATTATTGAGGAGCGGAACGAATGATCCCGGAACTCAAGAAAACGACTGAACAAAAGATGCAGAAGTCTCTCGAGGCGCTGAAAAACGACCTCGGCAAGGTGCGCACCGGCCGAGCCCACGCCGGAATTCTCGATCATGTCCAGGTGGACTATTACGGCTCCATGGTGCCGATCACCCAGGTGGCCAACGTCAACCTGCTCGACGCCCGCACCATCGGGGTTGCGCCCTGGGAAAAGAAGATGGCGTCGGTGATCGAGAAGGCCATCCGGGATTCCGACCTCGGCCTGAATCCCTCCACGGTGGGTGACATGGTGCGCGTGCCCATGCCGGCGCTGACCGAGGAGCGGCGCCGCGACCTCATCAAGGTGGTGCGCAGCGAGGCGGAAAACGCGCGCGTTGCCGTTCGCAACCTGCGCCGCGACGCCAATCACGCGCTGAAGGAAGCCATGAAGGCCAAGACCATCTCGGAGGACGACGAGCGGCGCGCCCAGGACGATGTGCAGAAGCTGACGGATCGCACTATCGCCGAGATCGACAAGGCGCTGGCCCAGAAGGAAAGCGACCTGATGGCCGTCTGACGGTCCATCGCGCGGCGCGCGGAGATGCTGCCGTGACCCTATTCCCGAGTTCCACCCAGGAAGTCCCGCCAGTCGGCGATGTGCCGCGGCACATCGCCATCATCATGGACGGCAACGGTCGCTGGGCGAAGAAACGCTTCCTGCCGCGCGTGGCCGGCCACAAGCGCGGGGTGGAAACCGTCCGCGAAATCACCAAGTGCTGCATCGAGCGCGGCGTTGCCTACCTGACCCTGTTCGCCTTCAGTTCCGAGAACTGGCGCCGGCCGCAGGAAGAGGTGTCCTTCCTCATGAACCTCTTCCTGAGGGCGCTGGAAGAGGAAGTCGCAAAGCTGCACGAGAACAAAATCCGCTTCCGCGTCATCGGAGACCTGTCCCGCTTCGATCCGAAGATCGTAGACCTCGTCCGGCGCGGCGAAACGCTGACGGCAGGCAATACTTCGCTGACGCTCACAATCGCTGCCAATTACGGCGGGCGCTGGGACATCCTCCAGGCGATGGAAAAAATGCTTGTCGCTGAGCCGGAGAAGCGCGGCAATTTCACCGAAGCCGACCTGGCCGCGCATCTGGCGCTCAATTACGGCCCCGAGCCGGACCTGTTCATCCGCACCGGCGGAGAGCAGCGCATCAGTAATTTCATGCTCTGGCAACTGGCCTACAGCGAACTCTATTTCACGGAAACGCTCTGGCCGGAATTCGATGCAGCGGCCCTCGACAAGGCCATCGCCTCCTACCGGCAACGCGAGCGTCGCTTCGGCCGCACCTCCGAACAGCTTCAGGCGGACACGTCCCCAAAACCCAAGGCCGGCGTTTCGTCCAAGACGGCGAAAGAGAATGCTTAGGGCGCGCGTCATCACCGCACTGCTCATGCTGGCCGGGTTTCTCGCCATGCTGTTCCTGCTTCCCTTTGCCGGCTGGATGCTTTTTGCGAGCCTGGTTGCCGCTCTCGGCGGCTGGGAATGGGGCGGCCTCATGAAACTCGATCGCGCCAGTCGCCTGCCTTATGCGCTGGCATCCATGGCGGCCTGTGCCTTCCTCGGCTGGATGGCTTTCGATGCCGGGAACGGAAGGATCCGTCAGGAACAACTCCTGTTTGCCTCATTTGCGCTGGCCGGACTGTTCTGGCTGCTGGTTGTGCCGGTCTGGCTCAGGTTGAACTGGCATGTCGGTGCGTTGCTGCCCGGACTGCTGGCCGGCTGGCTCGTACTCCTGCCTGCCTGCCTGGCGTTGATGCTGTTGCGGACGATCCATCCGCTCCTGCTGCTGGCCTGCATGGCCGGCGTCTGGGTGGCCGACATTGCCGCTTTCTTCTCGGGCCGTGCTGTCGGACGGCACAAGCTCGCCCCCAGGATCAGCCCGGGCAAAACCTGGGAAGGCGCCGCAGGCGCTGTCGTCGGCGTGCTCGCGTACGGCTTCACGGTCACCGGCATGGCGGCTTTTATTTTCGACAAATCAATAAATTATATTGCCTACGCAGCCATCCTCGTCGGACTGACCGGCGTCAGCATCGTGGGCGATCTGTTCGAGTCGATGGCGAAGCGGCAGGCCGGCCTCAAGGACAGTGGCACCCTGCTTCCAGGGCATGGCGGGGTTCTCGACCGCATCGACAGCCTGACCTCCACCCTGCCTCTGGTCGGCTTGATCCTGCTCGTCTGGGATGGGGCATGAGCGTGCCGAAACAACAATTGGTCATCCTGGGCGCAACCGGCTCGATAGGCGTCAGCACGCTCGATGTTGTCGCGCGGCATCCGCAGCGTTACGAGGTGCTGGCACTCTCGGCACAGCACCGGATAGAAATTCTGTACCGGCAATGCTGCAGGTTCCGCCCACGCTTTGCAGTGGTCGGCTCGGATGAGGCGGGCAGCAAGCTTGAGAGTTTGTTGCACGAGGCGGGATCGGAGACATCGGTGCTGGTCGGTGTCGAATCCCTGGAATGGATTGCCAGCCTGCCGCAGGCCGATGCCGTCATGGCTGCAATTGTGGGCGCCGCCGGCCTCAAACCCACTCTGGCTGCCGCACGGGCAGGCAAGAAGATTCTGCTTGCGAACAAGGAAGCGCTGGTCATGGCCGGCCCCGTCTTCATGCAGGAAGTGCGACGGAACAAAGCCGTCCTGTTACCGATCGATAGCGAACATAATGCTATTTATCAGTGTCTTACAGATTATTCTTCAAGTAGTTTGGAAAGCAAGGGGGTGCGCCGGATCCTGCTCACGGCTTCAGGCGGTCCCTTCCGACAGATGCCCCTGGAAGATTTGGCGCGGGTCACGCCAGAGCAGGCTTGCGCACATCCGAACTGGGTCATGGGCCGCAAGATTTCGGTCGATTCGGCAACAATGATGAACAAGGGACTCGAAATCATCGAGGCGCACTGGCTGTTCGATGCTCCCTGGGAAAAGATCGAAGTCGTCGTCCATCCGCAAAGCGTCATTCATTCCATGGTCGAATACGCGGACGGCTCGGTTATCGCCCAACTCGGCAATCCGGACATGCGAACGCCGATAGCCCATGCGCTGGCCTATCCGGAGCGCATCGATGCCGGCGTAGAGCCCCTCGACCTGTGCAGCATCGGAGCATTGAATTTCGAACGTCCGGATTACAGGCGCTTTCCCTGTCTGGGCCTGGCCTATGAAGCGCTCAAGCGGGGTGGCAATGCGCCGGCCGTTCTGAATGCCGCCAACGAGATTGCGGTCGAATCCTTCCTGGATGGGAAACTCGCCTTTACCCGCATCCCGGGCTTGATAGAACAGGCTATGGCCGGCGTGCCCTGGAACGATGCAGCCGACCTGGAGGCCATCCTGGCGGCTGATGCCGAAGGACGCGAAGCCGCGCGCAGGCTCGTTTTCACCGCATGACCAATTTCCTGTTCTACCTGGGGGCCTTTGCCCTGGCGCTGGGTCTGCTCATCGTGATCCATGAGGCCGGGCATTTCCTGGTTGCCCGCTTGTGCGGCGTAAAGGTGCTCCGCTTTTCCGTCGGATTCGGCAAGCCGCTGTGGTCGTGGCGGATGGGTAAGGATCGTACCGAACTGGCCGTCGGGGCATTCCCGCTGGGCGGTTACGTGAAAATGCTGGATGAGCGCGAGGGGGAGGTCGGCATCGGCGATCTGCCGCGAGCCTTCAACCGCCAGCCGGTCTGGAAGCGATTCGCCATCGTGTCCGCCGGCCCGATGGCCAATTTCGCCTTGGCCATCGGCATGTATTGGGCTCTGTTCGTGCATGGCGTGGAGGAGCCCCGGCCCATCCTGGGCAAGCCGGTAGCCCAGTCGCTGGCGGAGAAAGCGGGTTTCCAGGAAGGCGAACTGGTTCGGCGCATCGATGGCAAGGCGATCGAATCCTGGCAGGAAATGCGCTGGGAACTGCTGCAGAAGGCACTTGACGGCAAGACCGTGCAAATCGAATTGATCGATCGGAAACGGGAAGTCGTCCTCCGCCGGCTCGACCTTGCGTCGCTCGACTCTGCCGATATCGAGGGCGATATCCCGCATCGGATAGGATTCGGTTACTACAGGCCGCCGCTGCCCCCCGTCATCGGCAAGGTAACCGCGGGAGGGGCTGCCGACCTGGCCGGGTTGCGCGAGGGGGACCGGGTTCTGCGCATCGATGACAAGCCGATATCGAACTGGGCGCAGCTTGCGGCCGTCATCCGCGATGCCCCGGGGCGCCCGCTTGAAATCGATGTGGACAGGTCGGGCAGCCCGGTTAGCCTGACCATCACCCCGGTGGAAACGGATCAGAACGGGATACGCGTCGGCAGAATCGGCATCGGCGTCAGGGATGACGGCAGCGACAGGTCGGAGCTGATGACCACCGTCAGGTACGGTCCGCTCGCCTCATTGGAGAAAGCCGTCGTCCAGACGTGGGAGACATCCGTATTCAGTCTCAACATGCTGGGCCGGATGATCACGGGGGAGGTGTCCTGGAAAAACCTGAGCGGGCCGGTGACGATCGCCGATTACGCCGGACAGTCCGCGAGGCTCGGGCTTGCGTATTACGTCAAGTTCCTGGCGCTGATCAGCATCAGCCTGGGCGTGCTCAATCTGCTGCCCATACCCTTATTGGATGGAGGACACTTGATGTATTATATTGTCGAGATAATCAAGGGCGGCCCGGTTTCCGAGCGTGTAATGGAAATAGGCCAGCAGATCGGCCTGGCGCTGCTGGTCATGCTGATGGCCTTCGCCTTCTATAACGACATCAATCGCCTGGTCTCCGGTTGAACCAATGAAAAAGAAGATAATTCCCGGCCTGCTCGCGGCCTTGTTCTCCGTTTCGGGCTTCGCCTTCGATCCTTTCACGGTAAAGGACATCCGCATTGAGGGCATCCAGCGAACCGAAGCCGGAACGGTGTTCAGCTACCTGCCGGTCAAGGTTGGCGAAACCATGACGGACGAGAAGGCCGCCCAGGCCATCAAGACGCTGTTCGCGACAGGCTTCTTCAAGGATGTCCGCATCGAGGTGGAAAGCGGCGTGCTGGTGGTCGTGCTGGAGGAACGGCCGGCCATCGCACAGGTCGATTTCGTAGGCATCAAGGAATTCGACAAGGATGCGCTGAAGAAGGGACTCAAGGAAATCGGTCTTGCCGAGTCGCGGATTTTCGACCGTTCGATGCTGGAAAGGGCCGAGCAGGAACTGAAGCGCCAGTACCTGAGCCGCGGCCGCTATGCGGTCAACATCACGACGACGGTAACTCCGCTCGAAAGGAACCGGGTCGGCATCAATTTCGCGGTGGATGAAGGGGAAGTGGCCAAGATCCGCCAGATCAATCTGGTCGGTGTGCAGGCATTCAAGGAGAAAGACCTGCTGGACCTGTTCGCCCTGCGCACGCCGAACTGGATCAGCTGGTACACGAAGAACGACCAGTATTCCAAGCAAAAGCTTTCCGCAGACCTGGAGACGCTGAAGTCGTACTACCACGATCGCGGCCATATCGAATTCGACATCGAATCGACGCAGGTGTCGATCAGTCCGGACAAGAAGGACGTCTACATCACCATCAACGTCAAGGAAGGCGAGAAGTACTCGGTATCCTCGGTCAAGCTGGCGGGAGATCTGACACTGCCGGAGGAAGAGCTGCGCAAGCTCGTCAAGATCGCCCCGGGAGAGGTTTTTTCGCGCGAGAAGCTGACGGAAACCACCAAGCTCATCAGCGAAAAGCTGGGCAACGAGGGCTTCGCCTTCGCCAACGTCAATGCCGCTCCCGATATCGACAAGGAGAAGAAGCAGGTCGGCTTCACCCTTTTCATCGACCCGGGGCGCCGCGTCTACGTGCGTCGCATCAATGTCAGCGGCAATACGCGGACGCGGGACGAAGTCATCCGCCGCGAAGCGCGCCAGATGGAAAGCGCCTGGTACGACGGCGAGAAGATCAACCGGACGCGCGCCCGTGTGGACAAGCTCGGGTACTTCGACGAGGTGAATATCGAAACACCCGCGGTGCCCGGCACGACCGATCAGGTCGACGTGAATCTCAACGTGAAGGAGAAGCCGACCGGCAACATCATGCTCGGCGCCGGCATTTCCAGCGCGGAGAAATTTGTCGTGTCCGGTTCCGTTTCGCAGAACAACATCTTCGGCAGCGGCAGGCACCTGTCCGTAAATGTCAATTCCGGCAAGGTGAACAAGCTCTATTCCATGTCGTTCACCGATCCGTACTACACGGTGGATGGCGTCAGCAGGGGATTCGATCTCTACCGCAGGGACACCGACCCCACCTCGACGGCCATTGCCAACTACAAGACATCCTCGCTTGGCGCCGGCGTGCGCTACAGCTTTCCGATCGCGGAGGACAACTCCATCGGTGTCGGTCTTTCGTTCGATTCGACCCGGGTGAAGACCTTCACCAACAGTCCGCAGCGATACAAGGACTTCGTGAACCGGTTTGGCACCGCGAATACGACCCTGCTGCTGAACTCGACCTGGTCCAACGACAAGCGGGACAGCCTGATCTATACGACCAGCGGGTCGTTTCAGCGCGCCTACGGTGAAATCGGCCTCCCCGGGGGCGATCTCAAGTTCTACAAGCTGAACTACCAGCACCAGAAGTTTTTCCCCCTCACGAAGAATCTCACTCTGATGCTGAATGCCGAGTACGGATTCGGCGACGGCTACGGCGGCGAGCCGCTGCCTTTCTTCCGCAACTTCTATGCTGGAGGCATCGGCTCGGTGCGCGGCTTCAAGAGCGGATCGCTCGGCCCGCACGACCTTTATCCCAACCACAAGGATGCCCTTGGCGGCAACAAGCGGTTGGTGGCGAATGCCGAGTTCCTGATGCCCATCCCGGGAATCGGCCTCGACAAGTCGTTCAGGTTCGGCGGATTTATGGATGTCGGGCAGGTCTGGGCGACCGGAGCGAAAATGCGGTTGTCCGATTTGCGGTACAGTATCGGGGTATCCATCGCCTGGTCTTCCCCCTTCGGTCCGCTGAAGTTCAGCATCGGCCAGCCTCTCAACAAGAAGTCCGGGGATCAGGTCGAGCGCTTCCAGTTCCAGATGGGAACCTCGTTCTGATCATGTTTGTTCGCAGGAGAATTATGTTGAAAAAACTAGCCATTCCACTTGTCGCCGGGTTGATTGCCTTTCCTGCGCTCGATGCGGCCGCGGCGGATGCCAGAATCGGCTTCGTGAATACCGAAAAGATCTTCCGCGATGCCGCGCCTGCCGTGAGGGCGCAAAAGAAGATCGAAAAAGAGTTCGAGAAGCGCGACCAGGAGATGCAGCGTCTGGCCAAGCAGCTGCAGACCCTGCAGGAGAATCTCGAAAAGAACGCGGTCACCATGTCAGAAAGCGACAAGCGCAACAAGGAACGCGAGTTCAACGAACTGAACCGCGAGTTCCAGCGCAAGCAGCGCGAGTTCCGCGAGGATCTCAACCAGCGTCGCAACGAGGAGCTGGCCGCCGTTCTGGAGCGCGCCAACAAGGCCATCAAGGCCATTGCCGAAGCCGAAAAATTCGATGTCATCCTGCAGGAGGCGGTGTATGCCTCCCCCCGCATCGACATCACCGACAAGGTCATCAAGGCCCTGGCGGACGGCAAGTAAAGCGCACATGCATGACCGAGCGCGTTGACGGCTTCAGCCTGGATGAACTCGTTGCGCGCTTCGGTGGCCGGCTGATCGGCGACGGCCGCCTGCGCATCAGACAGGTGGCGACCCTGGAGCGGGCTGGCCCGGAAGACTTCGCCTTCCTCGCCAACCCGAAATACCGCAAGCAGCTGAAGGTCAGCCATGCCGGCGCGGTGGCGCTCGCTCAGGAAAACGCCGAGGCCTGCCCGCTGCCCTGCATCGTCAGCGAGAACCCCTATGCCTACTATGCCAGGGTGGCCCGGTTGCTCAACCCGCCGGCCACGGCCAGCCCGGGCATTCACCCTAACGCCGTCGTCGAGACGGTACTGCCTGCGGGCGTCAGCGTTGGGCCGGGCAGTTGGATCGGCAAGGGCGCCAGCATCGGCGCCGGAAGCGTGATCGGCCCCGGTTGTATTGTCGGACAGGATGTCACCCTGGGTGAGGAAGCGCTGCTGCACGGCAATGTCACCATCTATGCGGGCTGCAGGATCGGTGCGCGCGCCATCATCCACTCTGGCGCCGTGATCGGCGCGGACGGCTTCGGTTTCGCCCGCGAGGCCGACGGCCGCTGGGGCAAGATTCCCCAGATCGGGCGCGTGCTGATCGGCGACGACGTGGAAATCGGCGCCAACACCACCATCGACCGCGGCGCGCTCGACGACACGGTGGTCGGAGACGGGGTGAAGCTGGACAACCAGATCCAGGTCGGCCATAACGTGCATATCGGCGAGCACACGGCGATGGCCGGCTGCGTCGGCATCGCCGGCAGCGCCCGCCTCGGGCGGCGCTGCACCGTCGGCGGCGGCGCCATCATCCTTGGCCACCTGACCATCGCCGACGATGTGAACATCTCGGCAGCCACGCTGGTCACCAAATCGATCGGCCAGGCAGGCACCTATACCGGCGCGCTGCCTTTCGCGGCGCATCGCGACTGGCTGAGGAACGCCGCGCAACTGCGGCATCTGGACGCCATGTCGGACAGAATCCGCGAACTGGAAGCGCGGCTTGCATTACTGGAGAAAAAAACTTGAGCCAGATGGACATCCACGAAATCCTCGAACACCTGCCGCATCGCTATCCGATCCTGCTGGTCGACAGGGTGCTCGAGGTGGTGCCGGGCGAGCGCATCGTCGCCCTGAAGAACGTCAGCGTGAATGAGCCGTTCTTCCCGGGCCACTACCCGCACCATCCGGTCATGCCGGGCGTGCTGATCATCGAGGCGCTGGCGCAGGCCGCCGCCATCCTGTCCTTCAAGACCCTGGGCGGCAAGCCGGACGACAAGTCGGTCTATTACTTCGTCGGCATCGACGGCGCCCGCTTCAAGCGGCCGGTCAGTCCCGGCGACCAGCTGATCCTGGAAGTGGCGATCCAGGCCAACAAGCGCGGCCTGTGGAAGTTCGCCGCCCAGGCCAAGGTCGATGGACAGATCGCGGCGGAAGCGGAACTCATGTGTACCGTGCGCACGATCTGATGAATCCGCCCGGCATTCATCCGACCGCGCTCGTCCACCCGCAAGCGCGCCTCGGCAACAATGTTTCCGTCGGTGCCTATTCGATCGTCGGCGAGCATGTCGAGATCGGCGACGACAGCTGGATCGGGCCCCATGTCGTCATCAATGGCCATACGCGGATCGGACGGGAAAATCGCATCTTTCAGTTCACCTCCATCGGCGAAGCGCCGCAGGACAAGAAATACGCCGGCGAGCCGACGCGCCTCGAAATCGGCGAGCGCAACACCATCCGCGAGTTCTGCACCCTCAACTGCGGCACGGCGCAGGATGCCGGCGTGACGCGCCTGGGCTCCGACAACTGGATCATGGCCTATGCGCACCTCGCCCACGACTGCCAGGTCGGCGACAACACCATCTTCGCCAACAACGCCCAGCTGGCAGGCCATGTCCATGTCGGCGATTACGCCATCCTCGGCGGTTTCACCGTCGTGCACCAGTTCGTGCGCATCGGCGCCCACAGCATCACCGCGATGGGGACGATCCTGCTGCAGGACCTGCCGCCCTACGTCATGGCGGCCGGCAACACAGCCAAGCCTTACGGCATCAACTCGGAGGGGCTGAAACGACGCGGTTTCGGCACGGAGGCCGTCGCCGCGCTGAAGCGCGCCTACAAGCAGATCTACCGCAAGGGCGTACCCTTGGAAGAGGCCCGTGCGGCGATCGCAGAGGAAGCCGCCGTATCCCCGGCACTGACTTTGCTCGCCGAGTTCCTCGCCGTCCCCGGCCGGGGCATCATCAGGTAGGACCTGCGCGTGCCTGATAACATCCGCATCGCCATGGTCGCCGGCGAAGCCTCCGGCGACCTGCTGGCGAGCCACCTCATCAAGGCGTTGAAGAAGCACCTGCCCGGGGCCCTCTTCTACGGCATCGGCGGGCCGAAGATGCAGGCGGAGGGCTTCCAGGCGCAGTTTCCTTCCGAAAAGCTCGCCGTGCGCGGCTATGCCGAGGCGCTCAGGCATTACCGCGAGATCACCGGCATCCGCCGCAGGCTGCTCGACGAGCTGGTTGCCGACCCGCCGGCCGCCTTCATCGGCGTCGACGCGCCGGACTTCAATCTGCATCTGGAGAAGCGGCTGAAGGCGCGCGGCATTCCGGCCATCCACTATGTCAGCCCCTCCATCTGGGCCTGGCGCGGCGGCCGCATCCGCGGCATAGCCCAGTCCGTCACGCACATGCTGGCCCTGTTTCCCTTCGAGGAGGAGATTTACCGGCGCGCCGGCATTCCCGTCAGCTATGTCGGACATCCCCTGGCCGACGTCATTCCGCTCGAAGTGGATCGCCCTGCGCTGCGCGAGAAACTCGGCCTGCCGCAGGATCAACTGGTCTTCGCCCTGCTGCCCGGCAGCCGGCAGTCCGAGCTGCACTACATGGCGGACACCTTCATCGAGACGGCGCGGCGCTTGCACCAGCGCTATCCGCAGGCGCGCTTCCTCGTGCCGCTGGCCACGCGCGAGACGCGCGATCTGTTCGAGCTGGCGTTGTACAAGCTGTCGGCGCAGGAACTGCCCATCACGCGCCTGTTCGGCCATGCCCAGGATGCCATGGGGGCGGCCGACGGCGTGCTGGTCGCCAGCGGCACCGCCACGCTCGAAGCGGCGCTGCTGAAAAAGCCGATGGTCATCGGCTACAAAATGTCGCCCTGGTCCTGGCGCATCATGCGCCGCATGAAGTACCAGCCCTGGGTGGGCCTGCCGAACATCCTCTGCGGACGCTTCGTCGTGCCGGAATTTCTGCAGGACGATGCGACCCCCGAGAATCTGGCCCAGGCCCTCGGCAATCTGGTCGAGGATCAGGAAACCGGCCGGCGCGTTGGCGAACTCTTCACCCGGCTGCACGAGCAGTTGCGGCTGAACTCGGCCGAACGGGCGGCCGAGGCGATCATCGCCTGCCTGAACCGGACGGAAGCATGGACCTCGGCGCCGCAGGCGGCCTGATCTGCGGCGTCGATGAAGCGGGGCGAGGGCCGCTGGCCGGGCCGGTGTACGCCGCCGCCGTCATCCTCGATCCGTGCCGGGCCATCGACGGTCTTGCCGACTCGAAGCAACTGAGCGAGAAGGCTCGCGACCGGCTGGCGCCGCTGATCCGCGAACGTGCCCTGGCCTGGGCGGTGGCGAGCGCCTCGGTCGAGGAAATCGATGCGCTCAACATCCTGCAGGCGACGCTGCTCGCCATGCGCCGCGCGGTCGAATCGCTGGCCCTGCGGCCCGACGAGGTGCTGGTAGACGGCACGCACTGCCCGCGCATCGCTCACCCGGTCAGGGCCGTGGTGAAGGGCGACAGCAAGGTCGCCGCCATTTCCGCTGCCTCGATCCTCGCCAAGACGGCGCGCGATGCGGAAATGCTGCGCCTGCATGCGCTCTATCCCCACTATGGCCTCGACCGGCACAAGGGCTATCCGACCGCCGCCCACCTGGCCGCCCTGCGCCGGCACGGCGTGGCCGAGATCTACCGCCGCAGCTTCCGTCCGGTCAGCGAACTGCTCTGAATTCCGCCAGCAGCGCCTGCCATGCCCGCTTCTCCCGCTCCGGCACGACCAGAGAGCGGCGGCGCCTGACGGCTGCCGCAAGGCGCTCGAGATAGCGGGCATCGCACGCCGCCCGGCGCAGCAATTGCGCCAGCGCCGCTTCGTCGGCGACGGGGAAATAGCCGGGATAGCGTTCGCCGAGCAGGCCGCGGTTGCCGGGAATGTCCGAAGCGATCACCGGCACGCCCATGGCGATCGCCTCGGAGACGACATGGGCGCCGCCCTCCATGCGCGAGCTGATCACCATCAGGTGCGAGCGCGCCAGCAGGCGCAGCGCCTGCCCGTGCGGCAGTTCCCCGATCCAGCGGTAGCGCGTCTCGGCAAGCATCAGCCGGCGGGCTTCCTGCGCCAGCTCCGGCGACAGGGCCTGGCCGGCCTGTACCACCTCGATCTTCTCGTCCGGCAGCAGGCGCAGGGCGAGTGCGGCGCGGAACGGGTCCTTCTCCTCGCGCAAATGGCCGAGTACGCAGACGCGGCAGCCGCGCAGGGGCGGCCGATGCGCCGGCATGCCCGCCACCGACTGGTGGATCACCCGTGCCTTGCGCCGCTGGGCCGGCGTCAGCTCCGCCAGCGCCGCCCGCTGCAGGACGACGAGGCGGCTGGCCAGATCGAGCGAAGCGGCCGCGCCGGCGTCGCAGCGGATGTCGCGATAGAGGTCGGTGCCGGTGAGCGCCAGCACGGCCGGTCGCCCGGGGTGGCGCGCCGTGAAATCGACCAGCGCCCGGTGGCTCTTCTTCGCATGCAGGGCGACCAGCAGATCGCAGGGCTCGCCCTGCCATGCCGTCTTCACCGCCACGCTGCAGCCGAGTCCGCGCAGGATGCCGCGCCAGCGCACCGCCGTATTGCGGTTGCCGGCGCGCGAGCCGGGCGGGGCGGGGGTGACGATGACGACTTTCGGCGCGCTCATGGGAATGTCACTATACTTTCCCGCAGTCATGAAGCAAATCACTTCCCGCGACAACCCGACCTTCCGCCAGTTGCGCGCCCTGGCCGAATCCGGACGCGAACGCCGCAAGCAGAACCGCACCCTGCTCGACGGCATGCATCTGGTGGCCGCCTGGTGCCGGCATTACGGCCTGCCCGAGCTGCTGGCGCTCGGCCGGAGCGGCGCCGAAAACGCCGAGATCAGGCGCTTTCTCGAAGAGCATCCTCAGGCGCCGGCGGTCCTGTTCGGCGATGCCCTCTTCGGCGAACTCAGCCCGGTGGCCGCGCCGACCGGCATTCTCGCCCTGGTGCCGATCCCGGCGTCGGCACCCGCCGGCAAGGGTTCGCGCGTGCTGCTCGATGCCGTGCAGGATGCCGGCAATCTCGGCTCCATCCTGCGTTCGGCTGCGGCGGCCGGCATCGAGGACGTCTTCCTGGGCGCCGGCTGTGCCCAGGCCTGGTCGCCCCGCGTGCTGCGCGCGGCCATGGGCGCCCATTTCGGCCTGCGCCTGCACGAGCATGCGCCGCTCGCCGGGAGCCTCGGCGGCTTTGCCGGCAAGATCGTCTCCGCCAGCCTGCGCGCACACACCAGCCTCTACGAGATCGATCTGCGCGGGCCGGTCGCCTGGCTGTTCGGCAACGAGGGCGCCGGACTGTCGCCGGAACTGGAGGCCCTCGCCAGCGATGCCGCGCGGATACCCATGCCGGGCGCAACGGAATCGCTCAACGTCGCCGCCGCGGCTGCGGTCTGCCTGTTCGAGGAAGTGCGGCAGAAGGCGCTGCCGCGGGGAAAATGAGCCAGCCGGAAAAGTCAGTCTCCGCGATACGGCGGCTCGGCATCCCCGTCGCGCAGAGCGGACGACGCGGCTGCAGGCCGTGTATTTCACTGGCATTGCGATCGCAAATGCACTATAAAAAAACAGAGTCGGCCAGACACAGGCGGTTGCCGGCATACGGCGCGCCGGACTGCAACCGCTGGAGCATGCCCTTGTTTTCCCGCAAGACGCCAGGGTTATCCGTGAATGACCAGCCCCCCACACAAGCCGGACAGCGGCAGGGCGAGGCTCCCCGCCAAGGATGCCGCGCCCCGCATTAGCGGCGAAACCTATTTCTTTCGCGACAGCGGACAGTTCGATCTGCTGCGTTTGCGCCTGTTGCCGGAACTGATCGAGCGTCGCCAGGGCACCAGGACCCTGAAGGCCTGGAGCGCCGGCTGCGCCAGCGGCGAGGAAGTCTATTCGATTGCCATGGTCATCGGGGAACTGCTGCCGCGGCGCGAGGACTGGAACATCCTGATCGTCGGCAGCGACATCGATTCGAAGGCGCTGGCGAAGGCGGAGCGGGGGCGCTACGGTTCCTGGTCGTTCCGCCAGGCGCCGGCGGCGCTGCGGCAGCGCTATTTTCATCGACAAGGCGACGAATGGGAACTCGACGCGTCCGTCCGCCGCATGGTGAGCCTGCGCCGCATGGATCTGGTCCGCGACGAATACCCCGGCGGCGACCTGCGGGACATGGACCTGATCCTATGCCGCAACGTGTTCATCTACCTCGACGACGCGACCGTGGCTGCGGTTGCCGGAAAGCTGTCCGATACGCTGGGCGAGGGCGGTTATCTGATGACCGGCCACACCGAGCTGATCGGTCACGGCGTGCGCAATCTGGGCAGCCGTCTGTTCGGCGAAGGCGTGGTGTATCAGCATGCCGCCGCGGCGGCACCGCCCGTGCAACCGGCGCTGCCGCCGGTGCATGCCGCTGCGCCGTCGCCGACTGCGAATGTCGCGGCAGCGCCTGCCATGGCGCCGTCCGCTCCCTCGGGGGATGACCTGCTCGATGCGGCGCGCCGGCAAGCCGACCGCGGCGACTATGCCCAGGCCGAGCAGACCTGCCGGCAGGCGCTGGCCGCCATGCCGCTCGCCCCGAGACCGCATTTCCTGCTCGCACAACTGGCCCAGCTCGGCGGCGATTTCGACGAGGCCGCACGGCAGCTGGAACAGACCCTGTACCTCGATCCCGGCGATGTTGCGGCCCACCTCGAACTGGCTGCGCTCTGCGAGCGCACAGGAAATGCGACGCGGGCGCGGATGCTGCGCAAGCTGGCCCTGGATATCGTTCGCGCGCTGCCTGCCGACACCGCCATCGAGCCTTACGAAACCACCTCGTCGGAGCTGGCGCAATGGCTTGCGCAATAGGCAGCCATTCCGGCAATGCCGAGGTCATGTGCCTATAATGAATAAATCATCGTGGCGCCGGCTATCATGAATCCCCGATCCCTGCTGGTTTTCGATCTCGACGGCGCACGCTTCGGCGTGGATGCAGGGCAGGTGCTGGAGTCCGTCTGGCTGCCCGAACTGACGCCTGTCGAGGAGGCCCCCGTCTGGGTCGCCGGCGTGTTCAATCTGCGCGGCCGCCTCGTCGTGGCAGTCGACCTGCGCCGTCGCCTCGGCCACCCGCCGCGACCCTATGGCACCGGCGACCGCGTGGTGGTGATGGAATGCGGCAGCGGAACGTTCGGCCTGATCGTCAGCGACGTGATCGACGTGATCGAGCTTGCCCGGGAAATCATGCAGCCTTCGTTCCGCATCGATGCGGCAGCGGCGCCTCTGGTGATCGGCAAGGCGCAGGTGGGCGACGCGCTCGTCGGCCTGCTCGACGTGTCCAGGTTGAGCGGCGCGGAACGGGCGCCGGCAGTCGCCGACATGGCCCTCCCGGCGGCTCCCGCCGCGGCGTCCTGCCAGGACGGCTCGCCGGAAGCGCTGGCATTGTTCCGGGCGCGCGCCGCCGCCTTGCGCGAAGCCGCCGCCGGCGATCGGGGCGAGCGGCTGGGCTTCGCCGTGGTCATGGTGGGCGGCGAGTATTTCGGGCTCGATCTGAGCTCGCTCAGGGAATTCTGCGAAATCCGGCAGGCCACACCGGTGCCGTGCTGCCCAGCGCACATCCTGGGCGTCATCAACCTGCGCGGCGAGCTCGTCAGCCTGATCGATCCGCGCGGCGCGCTCGATCTGCCGGCAACCGCTCCGGCGGGCGGCAAGGCCGTGATCGGCGAGATCGGGGGGCAGCCCGCCGCCATAGCCGTCGATGACGTCTGCGACGTGATCTACCGGCGCCGCGAGGAATTGCGGGCGCCGCCGGCGGCCTTGCGCGAACGGCACGGCGCTGAAATCGCCGCCGTCGTCGACCATGAAGGGCGCGTGGCGGCGGTGCTCGACCTGCCCGCGCTGCTGTCGCGCAGGGAATGGATTGTGGACGAAACAGTCTGACCGAGGAGGAATGGCCATGCTAGCAAATTTGCGTTTGCGCCAGCGCGTCCTGCTGGGATTCCTGGCGCCTTTCCTGGTGCTGCTGGCGGTGATGCTGCTGGTGTATTCGAGCTTGCTGGAAGCCATGCGCCAGGCGGAATTGCTGGACAACTCGCACACCATCGTGGCCGAATCCCGAACACTCGCCTTTCAGATGGAAAGAATGCAGAGAGCGTCGCGCGGCTATCTGTTGCAGAAGGATGCGAAACGGCAGCAGGATTTTCAGGACGCGGAGAAGGAGTTCAACCGTCTCTCCGAATCCCTGGCGCAAAGGGTTACCGATCCGCAGCAGGCTGAGTCCCTGAAGAACCTGGTGACGATGGCGCAGCGCCTCAGGCAGGGTCTGCACGAAGAAATGGCACTGGTAGATGGCGGCAAGCCGGCGGCGGCCCTAGCGCTCTTCCGTGACGGGGAAACGACCCGGCAGGTGCGCGAAACGGAAATGCTGGTGGATAACTTCAATCGGCGGGAAAGCGAGCTGCTCAAGCCGCGTCAGGCCGCCCAGCATGCCGCGGTCGACAGCGTGGTCAACTCCGTCGTCTACGGCATGATCACCGCGCTCGTCATGGCGGTGGTCATAGCCTTCTGGCTTGCCGCTGCCGTGAGCCGCAAGATCGTCGCCAACGCCGCTCAGCTCTCGGCGGCCGCCAGCGAAATCGCCGCCACCATCGTCGAGCACGAGCGCACCGCCGCGCAGCAGGCGGCGGCGGCCAACGAAACGTCGGCGACAATCGAACAGCTGTCCGTCTCATCGAGCCGCTCGGCCGAGCAGGCGGCCAATGCGGCAGCAGTGGCGGAAAAGGCCGGCAGCGTCACGGCCCAGGGCGGCGAGGCGGTACGCACTGCGGTGGCCTCGATGGGAAATCTCAAGGACAAGATCGGCGCCATGGCCGAACAGATCCTGCATCTGGGCGAGCAGACCGGCCAGATCGGCAGCATCGCCACCCTGGTCAAGGATCTCTCGGCGCAGATCAACATGCTGGCCCTGAATGCCGCCGTGGAGGCTGCGCGCGCCGGAGAACACGGCAAGGGCTTCGCCGTGGTGGCGAGCGAGGTGCGCAAGCTCGCCGACGAGAGCAAGAAGTCGGCGGAGCAGGCCGGTCTGCTGGTGGCGGACATTCAGAAGGCCGCCAACACGGTGGTCATGACGACCGAAGAGGGCACGCGCACCGTCGTCGAGGTGACGCAGCTGGCCGGCCGGATTGCCGAACTGTTCGGCAGCCTCGCCGGCATGGCCGGCAGCGTGAACGAGAACGCTCAGCAGGTGATGCTCAACGCCCGGCAGCAATCGGCCGCCTTCGGTCAGGTGGTGGAGGCGACCAACAGCATCGCCGCCGGCGCACGGGAGACGGCGGCCGGCATCAGCCAGACGAAGATCGGCGTCGAACGGCTCAATGATGCGGCGGCAAACCTCAAGGCGATCGTGTAGTCCCAGGGATATCCGGCCATGATCGCGGATGCGGAACTGCGGCGGCTGTTTCGGGCGGAGAGCGGGGAACACCTTGCCCGCCTGGACGACGGCCTGCTGCGCCTGGAAGGAACGCCTGCCGACCCCGCCCTGCTCGAAGAGGTGTTCCGCGAATCCCATAGCCTGAAGGGCGCGGCGCGCATGCTCGGGCTCAGCCGCATCGAGCTTGCGGCCCATGGTTTCGAGACCATTCTCAACGCGGCGCGCAAAGGCGAGTCGACGCTGACGCCGGCAACCGTCGAGCACCTGAATGCCGCGCTGGTCGATTTGCGCCGGCATGTGGCCGAGGCGCTCGCCGACGAGGCATCGGCTGGGGCGCCGGCGGCCCCGGCCGCGGCAGCCCGGATGCCCGGCGCCGCCGAGCCGGCCGCATCGCCGCCGCTGCGGCCGGCTGCCGCAGCGGCGCCCGCAGGCGAGGCGGCGCTCGCTCCCCGGGAGCAGCGTCAGTCTGCGACGGACGCCGAACCATTCCACATCGAAACGGTGCGCGTCGAGACCCGCCGGCTCGACGAGCTCATGACCCAGGCGGGCGAACTGGCCGTGATCCGCGGCCAGGCGCAGCACAGGCGGGCGCTGCTGGACGAGCTGCAGGAGCAATGGGCGGCGCTGGAAAGGGGGCGGACGCAGGAGGGCGCGAGGCGCGCCGCGGCGCAGCGTTTCGGCCACCGGCTCAAGCAGGCGCGCGACGCGCTGGTCGACGACGCGGCGCGGCTCGCATTCACGGCCGGCCAGGTGGAGGAGCGGGTGCGCAACATGCGCCTGCTGCCTTTGTCCACGCTGTTTGCGCTGTTTCCGCGCATGGTGCGGGATCTCGCCAGGACGCTGGGCAAGGAAGTGGCGCTGACGATCGAGGGCGGCGATATCGCAGTGGACAAGCGCATCCTCGAAGAAATGAAGGACCCGCTGATGCACCTTGTCCGCAACGCCGTCGACCACGGCATCGAGCCGCCGGATGAACGCGAGCGGACGGGCAAGCCGCGCTGCGGCACGATACGCCTCGGCGCGGCGCGCGAGAACGCGGATGTGCTGATCGAGGTGCGGGACGACGGTCGCGGATTGGACGCGGCGGCGATCCACCGAGAGGCCGGCCGGCAGCGCCTTGCCGACGACAAGACTCTGGCCGCGATGACGCCGGAGCAGCTGCAACAGCTGGTTTTCCAGCCCGGCTTTTCCACCAGCGTCTTCGTTACCGAGCTGTCGGGGCGCGGCGTCGGTCTGGACGTGGTGCGAATCAACGTCGAGCGGCTGAAGGGCGGCATCCGTCTCGAATCGGCGCCAGGGAAGGGATTGACGGTACGCCTGCGCATGCCGCTCAGTCTGGCGACGGCACGGCTGCTGCTGGCACGCGCCGGCAGAGGGCTCTACGGCCTGCCGGTCGATTGCGTCCATGCCGCCTGGCGCCTGCGCGAAAGCGAGGTGTTTGCCCTCGAAGGGCGGCCGGCTGTGCTGTTCGATGGCCAGCCGACGATGGTCGCCCGCCTGGCCGATCTGCTCGAATTGCCCGCCGAGCCGGAGGGAAAGCAGCCAGACGTTGCCTGCTGCGTCCTCATCGAGCTGGAAAATGAGCGACTGGGGCTGCTTGCCGACGACTTGCCGGCCGAGGAGGAAGTGGTGCCCAAGCCCCTTGGCGCGCCGCTGCGCCGAGTGCGCAACGTCGCAGCGCTGGCGATGCTGGGCAGCGGCGAGATCTGCGCCGTGCTGAACCCGGCCGACCTGATGCGCTCGGCGCGCAGATCTGGCCAGGTTGCGCGCCGCAGCTTTGCCGCGGAGCGCGCGCCAGCCAGGCCGGCCGTGCTGCTGGCCGAGGATTCGGCACTGATTCGCGCCATGGAGAAACGCATTCTCGAGGACGCGGGTTACGAGGTGACCACGGCCGTCGATGGCATCGACGCGCTCAACGCCCTCGCCAGCCGGTCCTTTGCCGCCGTGGTCACGGATATCGTGATGCCCAACATGGACGGCTTGACGCTGACCGGGCGGATTCGCGCCGATCCGCGCTGCCAGGCGCTGCCGGTGATCCTGGTGACAACCTTGGCTTCTGACGAGGACAAGCGGCGCGGCCTGGAGGCGGGCGCCAATGCCTATCTCCCGAAGCCGACATTCGACCAGCGCGTGCTGCTCGATACCCTGAAGAGGCTCATATGATCCGCGTGCTGCTGGTCGACGATTCCGCGCTCGCGCTGCATATCCTGCAACGCCTGCTGGCCGCCTCGCCGGACATCCAGGTCGTCGGCACGGCCGCCGACGGCAGGGAGGCGCTCGAGCTGCTGCCCGTCCTCAATCCCGACGTGATCTGCACCGATCTGCACATGCCGGTCATGAACGGCATGGCGCTGACGCGCGCAGTCATGGCCGAGTCGCCGCGCCCCATCCTCGTCGTCAGCCTGTCGGTGGAACCCAATTCACCCAATGTCTTCCGCCTGCTCGAAGCGGGCGCGGTGGATGTCTATCCCAAACCCAGCGACATTCTCAACGCCGACCAGGAAAAGCTGGCGCGGGAGCTCGTCAGCAAGATCCGCATCGTCGCCGGAGTGCATGTGTTTCGCCGCAACGAGCCGGAAAGGCAGCGCAAGGCGCCGCCTCTTCCGCCGCCGTCTGTCAGTGCGAGGCCCATTCGTCTGGTGGCGATCGGCGCCTCCACCGGGGGACCGCAGGCCTTGCGCGCCATCCTCTCTGCGCTGCCCGCCGATTTTCCGGCGCCGGTGGTGTGTGTGCAGCACATTGGCGACACCTTTTTGCCCGAAATGGTGAAATGGCTGGCCGAGGTTTGCCCTTTGCCGCTGTGCGAAGCGGCAGGCGGGCAGCTGCCGCAGGCCGCCACCGTGTATTTCGCGCCTGCGGGAGCCCATCTGGTGTTCGACGAAGCAGGGCGCTTCGTCTCTTCCGATGCACCGCCCAGCGAAGGCCACCGGCCTTCGATAACCGTCACGATGAAGGCGGTCGCGCGGCGCTTTGGCGCCGATGCGATCGGTGTGCTCCTGACCGGGATGGGGCGCGACGGCGCCGATGGCATGCTGGAGATCGCCGCAGCCGGCGGGATCACCATCGCCCAGGACGAGGCCAGCAGCGTGGTCTATGGCATGCCGCGCGAAGCGATGGCGCTGGGCGCGGTTCGGCATCAGCTTTCGCTCGATGAAATTGCACCGATCCTGACTGCGCTGGCCGGCCGGCGCGGCACGCCTGTCGCAAAGGGAAAACCATGACGACGCCCCCCGTCATCGCGGCCGGCGCGCCGCCGGAAATACTCATTGTCGAGGACAGCCCGGTTGAAGCGGAACTGTTGCGCCGCACCTTCGCCCGGGCCGGTTACGCGGTGAGCCTGGCGCGCGACGGCAGGGAGGGTCTGGACGCCATGCGGGCAAGGCGCCCGGCGCTGGTGATGAGCGACATCAACATGCCGGTGATGAACGGCTACCAGTTGTGCCGGGCCATCAAGTACGACGACGAGTTGTGGAATATCCCCCTGGTGCTGCTGACGGTGCTGGCAGAGCCGGAAGACATCATCGAGGCGATCAATTGCGGCGCCGATGCCTACATCATCAAGCCCTACGCGGAATCGAACCTGCTGCACCGCGTCCAGGCCTTGGTGGACGCCCCGATCCAGCGGCGGAGGGCCGACGAGCGCAGGCAGGAAATCGTCGGCTACGGCGGCAAGCTTCATACCATCTCGGGGGGCGGCCAGCAGATGCTAAACCTGCTGCTTTCGCTCTACGAGAATACGCTCAACCAGAACCGGGAACTGACGCTCATCCAGACGCAACTCAATCTGCTGAACAACAACCTCGATCAACTGGTGCGCGAGCGCACGGCGAAACTGGCCAGCGTCAATCGTGCCCTGCAAACCCTGTCGGCCTGCAACATGGCCCTCGTACACGCCACTTCGGAAAAGGAACTGTTCGTAAACGTTTGCCGCAACATCGTGGAAACCGGCGGCTTTCCGCTCGCCTGGGTGGAGTTCCCGCCCGACGAAGGCGGGGCGCCCGTTTTCGGAGCGCATTTCGGCGACGAGACGTTGTTCGGCATCCATGCCGAGCTGACACGGCACCCGGCGCATGCCGAACTCTGCCCTTCAATCGCCGCCAGGCGCACGGGCCGGACACAGGTCTGCAACGATCTTGCCCCGCTGCCGGCGCAGGGCTTCGCGCTTTTGCGCGAAGCCGGCGTCAGGGGCATTCTTGCCCTGCCGATGCAGCACAGCCATGAATTGTACGGAGTGCTCACCGTTTTCGCGGCCGTCGAGAATGCCTTCGGCGCCGATGAAATCAAGCTCATGGAGGAGCTCGCCGGCGACCTGGCCTATGGCGTATTCATGCTGCGCATCCGCGCCGAACGCGAACGGATGGAAGAAGTGAGGGCCGAGGCCGAGGCGGCGCGGCGGGCAAATCAGCTGAAGTCCGAGTTCCTCGCCAACATGTCCCATGAATTGCGAACGCCGCTCAATGCGATTCTCGGCTTTTCCGAGATACTCAAGGAGGGGGTGGCCGGGCCGCTTTCGCCGCAGCAGACCGAACACGTCACCGACATCTTCAATGCGGGCAACCACCTGCTGTCGCTGATCAACGACGTGCTCGACCTGTCCAAAGTCGAGGCCGGCAGCATGACGCTGGAGCTCGAAGCGCAGGAAGTGGCCGCGCTCGCGCAGGCCGGCTTGACGATGCTGCGGGAAAAGGCGGTGGCGCACCGGATCAGGCTGACCACCGAGATTCAAGAGGGCATGGACGCTGTCTGGCTGGATGGGCTGAAGGTCAAGCAAATCATTTTCAACCTCTTGTCCAACGCCGTGAAGTTCACGCCCGACGGCGGCTCGGTCCGTCTGACGGCGCGAAAGATAGATCAGGCGCCCCTGCCGGCAGATGGTTACACGGCATGGCTGGAACTGGTCGTGAGCGACACCGGCATCGGTATCTCCGCGAAAGATCAGGCGCGCCTGTTTCAGCCCTTCAGCCAGGTTGACAGTGCGCTATCTAGGCGCTACCAGGGCACGGGGCTGGGCTTGATGCTGGTCAAGCGGCTGACGGAGCTTCATGGCGGTGCGGTGGCACTGCACAGCACCCCCGACGCCGGAACGACCGTTACCGTCTGGTTGCCGTGGCGTACCGGAGGGGGGCGTGCGCGGGAATGAGCCAGCCGGAAAAGTCAGTCTCCGCGATACGGCGATTCAGTATCCCTGCCGCGCGATGCCTGCTTCCTGCATGATGGTCGCCGCGATTTCCTCGATCGACTTGCTGGTCGAGTCGAGCCAGCGGATGCCCTCGCGCTCCATCAGCTTGCGTGCCTCGCCGATCTCGTAGCGGCAGTTGGCGAGCGAGGCGTAGCGGCTGTCGGGCCGGCGCTCGCTGCGGATGCTGTGCAGGCGCTCCGGCGCGATGGTCAGGCCGAACAGCCGCCGCTTGTGTGCCTGCAGCGCCGCCGGCAGCTCGCCGCGCTCGAAATCCTCCGGGATCAGCGGGTAGTTGGCGGCGCGCACGCCGAACTGCAGGGCGAGGTACAGACTGGTCGGCGTCTTGCCGCTGCGCGAGACGCCGACCAGGATCACGTCCGCCTTCCCCAGCCCCTTGTCCGTCGCTCCGTCGTCGTGCGCCAGGGCGTAATTCACCGCCTCGATGCGATTCATGTAGTCGGTGCTGTCGGCCACGCCGTGAAAGCGGCCGATGGTGTGCGTCGATTGCACGCCCAGCTCGTTTTCCAGAGGCACGATGAAAGCCTCGAAGAAATCGAGGAAGAGGGCATCGGCCTCGCGCAGCACCCTGCCGATGTTGCCATCGACCAGGGTGGTGACGACGATCGGCCGGATGCCGTCCTCGATGGCGGCCTGGCGGATCTGCCAGAGGCAGTCGCGCGCCTTGGCCAACGTGGTGACGAAGGGGATGCGCACCTGGCGCAGGCGGATGCTCTCGAACTGGCTGAGCAGGCTGTGGCCGAGGGTCTCGGCGGTGATGCCGGTGCCATCGGAGATGTAGAACACGGTGCGCGGTGGCCTGTCGGGCATGGCGGATCGGAGCGCGGCGCCGAAAACGGCTAGAATCGCGATTTTACTCAATCAGCCTCACGGAAGATCGGAAATGTCGCGGTACGTCATCAGCTTCGAAGAATTGCGCATGAAGGATGTCGAGCGGGTCGGTGGCAAGAATGCCTCGCTCGGCGAAATGATCAGCCAGCTGGCCCACTTGGGGGTCCGGGTGCCGGGCGGCTTTGCTACCACGGCCGAGGCCTACCGGGACTTTCTGCAGCATCGGGGCCTGGACGGGCGCATCAATGCCCTGCTCGACAGCCTGAACGTCGACGATGTCGATGCGCTCGCCGAGACGGGTGCGAAGATCCGCGGCTGGATCGCCGAGCAGCCCTTTCCCGAGCTGCTCGAAAGCGAAATCGCGACGCACTACCGGGCGCTGGCCGGCAACGGCGCGGCGGACGCCTCTTTCGCCGTGCGCTCCAGCGCCACGGCCGAGGACCTGCCGGACGCCTCCTTCGCCGGCCAGCAGGAGACCTTCCTCAACATCCACGGCCTGGACAACGTCCTGCACGCCGTCAAGCACGTCTTCGCCTCGCTCTACAACGACCGCGCGATCGCCTACCGCGTGCACAAGAATTTCCGCCACGCCGAGGTGGCGCTTTCCGCCGGCGTGCAGCGCATGGTGAGGAGCGACATCGGCGCCGCCGGTGTGATGTTTACGCTGGACACCGAATCCGGCTTTCGCGACGTGGTCTTTGTCACCGCCTCTTTTGGCCTGGGCGAGACGGTGGTGCAGGGGGCGGTCAACCCCGACGAGTTCTATGTGCACAAGCCCAAGCTGGCAGAAGGCCGGCCGGCCATCATCCGCCGCAATCTGGGCTCGAAGATGATCCGGATGGAGTTTACCGACGCCCAGCAGGCCGGCCGCTCGACCCGAACGGTGGACGTGGCCGAGGCCGAGCGCCACCGCTTCGCCCTCCCCGACGAGGACGTGCTGGAACTGGCCCGCTACGCCGTGACCATCGAGCGGCACTACGGCCGGCCGATGGATATCGAGTGGGGCAGGGACGGCGTCGATGGCAAGCTTTACATACTTCAGGCACGTCCGGAGACCGTCAAGGCGGGCGAGAGCCAGCATGTCCTGCAGCGCTACCGCCTGAAGCAGCACTCGAAGGTGCTGGCCTCGGGACGCGCCATCGGCCAGAAGATCGCCGCCGGCCCGGTGCGCGTCATTCCCGACGCCTCGCAGATGGCCAAGGTGCAGCCGGGCGACATCCTCGTCACCGACATGACCGACCCGAACTGGGAGCCGGTGATGAAGCGCGCCGCGGCCATCGTCACCAACCGCGGCGGCCGCACCTGCCATGCTGCCATCATCGCGCGCGAGCTGGGCATCCCCGCCGTGGTCGGCTGCGGCAACGCCACCGAGTCGCTCGGCGAAGGCGAATCGGTCACGGTGTCCTGCGCCGAGGGGGACACCGGCTTCATCTATCGCGGCATCCTCGACTACGAGGTGACCACGCAGGAACTGGGCAACCTGCCCGAATTGCCGGTGAAGATCGCCATGAACGTCGGCAATCCGGAGCTGGCCTTCGAGTTCCAGGGCATCCCGAATGCCGGCGTCGGCCTGGCGCGCATCGAGTTCATCATCAACAACGTCATCGGCATCCACCCCAAGGCGATCCTCGAGCTGGAGCGTCTGCCGGCCGGCCTGCGCGACGAGATCCAGCGTCGCGCCCGCGGCTACGCCAGCCCGCGCGACTTCTTCGTCGAGAAGCTCGCCGAAGGCGTGTCCACCATCGCCGCCGCCTTCTGGCCGAAGCCGGTCATCGTCCGTCTGTCCGACTTCAAGTCGAACGAGTACCGCAAGCTGCTCGGCGGCGAGATCTACGAGCCGGAAGAGGAAAACCCCATGCTCGGCTTCCGCGGCGCCTCGCGCTACGTCGCGCCGTCCTTCCGCGACTGCTTCGAGATGGAATGCCGCGCACTGAAGAAGGTGCGCGACGAGATGGGCCTCACCAACGTCGAGCTGATGGTGCCTTTCGTGCGCACGGTGGAAGAGGGCAGGGGCGTGGCCGAGCTGCTGGCTGCCAACGGCCTCAAGCGCGGCGAGAATGGCCTGCGCCTCATCATGATGTGCGAGATTCCCTCGAACGCCCTGCTGGCCGAACAGTTCCTGCAGCATTTCGACGGCTTCTCCATCGGTTCCAACGACCTCACCCAGCTCACCCTCGGCCTGGACCGCGATTCCGGCCTGGTGG
>CAYYXS010000027.1:0-64774 GCA_964475635.1 uncultured Rhodocyclaceae bacterium | reverse complement strand
CATCGCCATCAACAACCAATTGAATCTGTTCGCGTTTTAACCGGACAGCAGTGGGACGGATATACTTCTCAACATGGCTTTCGTGATGGCCGGAAGGAGAACGAGGCATGTCGCTCAGCGATGACGAACTCCTGAAACTGTTCCAGACGATCATCGACTACCTGCCCAGCGGCGTCAGCCTGGCGGACCGGAACCTGAGCATCACGGCATGGAATGCCGAGTTCAAGCGCCTGCTGCAGTTCCCCGACGCGCTGTTCGAGCCGGAAGCGCCGGATCTCTACAAGCTTGCGCTGTTCAATGCCCGCCGCGGCGAATATGGCCCGGGCGAGCCCGAGGAGCAGGCCCGGGCCGTCGTCGAGCGCGCCCGCAGGATGGAGCCGCATGTCTTCGAACGCACGCGGCCGGACGGCACCGTGCTCGAAATCCGCGGCCGCCCCCTGCCTGGCGGCGGCTTCGTTTCCATCTACACCGACATGACCGAGCGCAAGCGGGTCGAGCAGGAGGTGCGCCGCACCGCCTCCTACCTGCAGGCGGTGCTCAACAACCTGCCCTTCGGCGTGGTGGTGATCGACAAGGACCTCAACTGCCTCTACTGGAGCAGGCAGAGCGAGGACCTGTTCCAGTTGCCGGCGGATTTCGTGCAGAAGGACATGCCGCTGGAGCAGGTATTGCGGCGGGTGGCCGAGGCCGGCTTTTACGGGCCGGGCGATGCCGCGCAACAGGTCGCCGGCCGCATCGAGGCGATTCGCAGCTTCCAGCCCAGTATGATCGAGATCGTCCGCCCCGACGGCAGGATCCTGCAGGTGCGCGGCGTGCCGGTGCTGGTGGATGGCGCACCCGGGGGCTACATCCTGCTGCAGGAAGACATCACCGAGCGCAAGAATTACCAGACCACGCTGGAGCGGCTGGCCACCACCGACCACCTGACGGGCCTGCTCAACCGGCGCGCCTTTCTCGACGCGACGGAGCGGGAAATCCGCCGCGCCCACCGCTACGGCCAGTCCCTCTCCCTGCTGATGCTCGACGTCGACCACTTCAAGCGCATCAACGACGGCCACGGCCATCCGGCCGGCGACGAGGTGTTGCGCCGCATCGCCGCGGCCTGCCGCAGCCTGCTGCGCGACGAGGACCTGACCGGCCGGCTCGGCGGCGAGGAGTTCGCCTTCACGCTGGTACAGGCGCCCCTGGCCGCCGCCGTCGCCGTGGCCGAACGCCTGCGCAAGACGATCGGCGATCTCGTCATCGGGCACGAGGGTAAAACGCTGGCCGCCACGGTCAGCATCGGCGTGGCCGAATTCGGCGGCGACGTCGTATCGCTCAACGGGCTCATTTCGCAAGCCGACGAACGCCTCTACACGGCCAAGCATGCGGGCCGCAATCGAGTCTGCCCGGCGGCATCCGCCCCGCGGCCGGACTCTGCCTGAAGTGCGAGCCGCTACAATGGCGGCGTGAGCGCACATTCCCTTGCGGATCTCCGAGGCATCGCCCTGCTGGCGATCCTGCTGCTGCCGGCGGCGCTGCCGGCGCAGGATCGCCTGCCGGCCTCCGTGGCGCATGCGCTGAAGGCCGCCAGCGTGCCGCCCTCGGCCGTGGCGATCGTCGTGCAGGAGGTCGATGCGCGCATGCCGCGCGTCAGCTTCAATGCCGAAAAGCCGATGAATCCGGCCTCGGTGATGAAACTGGTGACCACCTATGCCGCGCTGGAACTGCTCGGCCCGGCCTACACCTGGAAAACCGAAGCCTACGCCTCGGGCCCGCTCACGGACGGGGTGCTGGCTGGGGATCTTGTCCTCAAGGGCCATGGCGACCCGAAGCTCGGCTTCGAGCAGTTCTGGCTGCTGCTGCGCCAGCTGCGCGCACGCGGCCTGCGCGAAATCCGCGGCGACCTGATCCTCGACCGCAGCCACTTCGCCGCCGAGGATCACGATCCGGCGCGCTTCGACAACGAGCCGTTGCGGCCCTACAACGTCGGTCCCGACGCGCTGCTGCTCAACTACAAATCCATCCGGCTTGCCTTCGTGCCGGACGCCGCGCGGAAAACCGTCGCCGTCAGCGCCGAGCCGGCGCTGGCGCAGCTCGATCTCCTGAACCTCCTGAAGGCAGGCGACGAGGCCTGCGGCACGGACTGGCACGAGGGCATTCGCATGGACCTCGTCCCTGCCGGCGCGGCGACGCGCCTGATCCTCACCGGCAGCTACCCCGCGGCCTGCGGCGAGAAGCAGCGCCACGTCTCGGTACTGAACCATCCGCAATTTGTGTCCGGCGTCTTCCGGCAGCTATGGACGGAACTGGGCGGCAGCATCGGCGGCGGCCTGCGCGAGGGCGCCGTGCCTGCCGGGGCGCAACTGCTCGCGCGCGGGGAGTCGCCGGCGCTGGCCGAGGTGGTGCGCGAGATCAATAAGTACAGCAACAACGTCATGGCGCGCCAGCTTTATCTCACCCTGGGCGCGGAGACAGCGAAACGGCCGGCCCGCGCCGAGGATGCCGAGGCGGCGGTGCGCTCCTGGCTGGCGCAGAAGGGGCTCGCCATGCCGGAACTGGCGATCGAGAACGGCGCCGGACTGTCGCGCAGCGACCGCATCAGCGCGGACAGCCTGGCGCGCCTGCTCGCCGACGCCTGGGCCAGTCCGGTGATGCCGGAATTCCTCGCCTCGCTGCCGCTCGCCGGCATCGACGGCACCCTGAAGAAGCGCCTCAACGGCAAAGGCGTCGCCGGACGCGCGCACCTCAAGACCGGCTATCTCGACGGCGTGCGCGCACTGGCCGGCTATGTGCTGGACCGGCGCGGCAGGCGCGCCATCGCCGTGATGATCATCAACCACCCCAACGCCGGGGCCACCAAGGCGGCGCAGGACGCGCTGCTCGCCTGCGCCTACGAGAGGAACTGCTGATGCGGCGATTTCTGCTCCTCGCCGGCGGCTTCGCCTACATGGTGCTGCTGATCGAGGCGCTGCGCGCCGGCGTGGCCTGGTGGCGGGGCGAAGCGGAATTGGACTGGCTCGACTACGCCCTGATCGGCGCGCTGCCGCTGCTGGCGTGGATCTGGTGGCGCTACCTCTCGATGTTCCGCAGGGATTGCGGCAAAGCCGCCTGCAAGCCGCCGTCCCCCACAGACTGACTTTTGCGCCGGCGGGTAAAACACACTGGCATAACCGCAAGGGCTGTGATATACACGGGCCTTCTCCCCGCCCGAGAGGAGGCCGCCATGTGCATGCAGAAATCCGCCGTCCGCCCCTACCAGAAATGGCGCTGGGGCGGCGACGAAATCGCTTACAGCCCGGTGATCCCCGCCGCGCGGCGCGTCGCCGGCAGCCGGCGCCGCCGCGGCTACGACATCGACATCCGCGAATACCTGTCCATCGACGGCAACGCCGTGGTGCGCCACTGGCTCGAACGCGAGGTGATGCGCCGCCTGGCGAAGGCCGACCAGTTGCGCTTCCTCTTCCGCAGCCACGGCGCCTTCGATTTCCGCGCCCAGGCCATCCGCCAGGCGATGGGGCGGCTCGCCTACAAGCCCGGCAGGCGCGGCTTCGACGAATGGCTGTTCCCCGACGAGACGCTGCACGTCGGCGGCGGCGACTGCGAGGACCTGGCCTTCGTCTTCGCCGCCCTGCTGGCGGCGAGCGGCATCAGCCCGGACTGCATCCGCGTCGCCCTCGGCATGCTGGTCGATCATTCGCACCCGGATGCGCCGCGCGCCTGGGACCACGCCTGGGTGGTGTATCAGCGCGAAAGCGGCGCCTGGGAAATCCTCGAACCGCTGGCCTGGGTGCAAGGCGCGGCGGGCGGCGCGGAGGTCGGCGCCGGCGAAGAAGCGCCGATCGACCTCGAATACATCCCGCATTTCGTCTTCAACAGCCGCCATCTGTGGCGCGTGCGCAGCCCGGCGCGGCGCGCCGGCGAGCCCTTCGCCGATTATCTGGCCGGCCGCAGCGGCAACTTCTGGAGCGGCTTCAATCCCTCCTTCGCCGCCAAGGTGCATGACGAGATCTTCGATCTGGCGCTGCGGCCGAAGGGCGTCTCCGGCCTCGACCTGTTCGCCATCAAGGCGGAGAGCCTGGCGGTCGATGCCAACGTGCTCGCCTACGACCCGCGCGACCATTTCGATTTCGCCTATGTCGACACGGCCTGGCAGCGCATCGACGCGCGGCTGAAATCGCCCGAGGTGACCGACTTCGCCCTCGCCGGCCACGCCATCGCCGACTTCTACGCCCACACCCTCTACGGCCATTTCACCGCCGGCCAGGCGGTGAACGACGCGCTGCCGGTCTACGATCCGGCGCAGCCGCTGCCGCCGGCCCTGCTGCGCTACGACTTTCTCGCCGGCGCGCCGCTGCCCAACTGCAGCGACCCGGCCGCCTCGGTGGACGCGCGCTGGCACGGCCAGCTGATCAGCGGCCAGTGGTGGCGCTGGTACTCGACCTATCCGGACGAGCTGGAGGGAGAAGTCGGCCCGCGCTTCTGCCTGCCCGACCACGACATCGTCGCGGTGGACGGGCCGACCGACACGCGCGGCCACTTCCTCTACCGCGACGCCGCCAGCTTCCGCCGCCAGTACGAATTGCGCCGCAACGCCGCCGTCGCCCACGTCGCCCAGGCCTGGGATGTCTGGCAGGCCAACCGGCAGGGAGAATGACCATGGGCCTCTCCATCCTCTGCATCCACGGCATCGGCCACGAAGAGGCCAAGCCGCATTTCCGTCCGAGCTGGGAGAGCGCGATCCGCCAAGCCATGGGCCCGGCCGGACAGGACGCCAGCATCCTGTTCCTCGACTACGACGACATCTTCGCCGCCCATCCGCCCACCGGCTTCGCCTACGGCCGCGCCTTTCTCGAACTGGCCGCCAGCTGGGCCGGCGCCGTGGTGGAGGACGCCCTGCGCCCGCGCGGCCTGCTCGACGTGCTCGGCCTGCCGGATAGGGTGAAATGGACCGCCGGCATGGTCGCCCAGTGGGTGGTGTCGGAAGCGGTGCGGCGGGAAACCCGCCGGCGCCTCGCGCAGGCCATGGCGCAGCACGCCCCCGACCTGATCCTGGCGCACAGCCTCGGTTCGCTGATCGCCTACGACACCTTCGCCCGCGGCGAGGACCGGCCGCTGCTCGACGGCCGCGTGCTGGTGACTTTCGGCTCGCAGCTCGGCCACCGCGCCGTGCGGCGGGAATTCGGCGGGCGCATCGAGCCGCTCGCCGGCGCGCGCCGCTGGTATCACCTCTACAACGAGCAGGATCATCTGTTCACCGAGCCCCTGCCCCTGGCGGCGGACAACTTCCGCCAGGTGCTGACGCCGTTCGACATCGAGAACGACCCGCTCAACCACGCTGCGCCCGTCTATCTGGGCCATCCGGCGACGCGGCAATCGGTCTGGAGCGAGACGGCGGCGCCGCTGCCGCGGCATCTCGCCGGACTCGCCCGCAGGATGGAAAAAACCCTGCGCGCCACGGCGGCCAAGCCGCGCCGCCGCGCCCTGCTGGTCGGCATCAACGACTATCCCGATCCGGCCAACCGCCTCGACGGCTGCGTGAACGACGTCTATCTGATGAGCGCGCTGCTGCAGGAGGCCGGCTTCGACGCCAGGGACATCCGCATCGTGCTCGACGGGCGCGCCACCGCGCGCGCCGTGCGCGAGCGGCTGCACTGGCTGCTCGACGGCGCCCGCGCGGGCGACGAGCGCCTGTTCTTCTACTCGGGCCACGGCGCCCAGATGCCGGCCTACGGCGCCGCGGAAGAGGTGGACCGCTACGACGAATGCCTGGTCACCCACGACTTCGACTGGACGGCGCAGCGCGCCCTCACCGACAACGCCTTTCACGACCTCTACAGCCAACTGCCCTACGAGGCGCGCTTCCTCGCCATCCTCGACTGCTGCCACTCGGGCGGCATGACGCGCGACGGCGCGCGGCGCATCAGGGGCCTCGCCCCGCCGGACGACATCCGCCACCGCATGCTGGCCTGGCGCGCGCAGGCCGGCGAGTGGGGCACGCGCGGCCCGTTGCCCGGCGCCGATTCCGCACTGGCCCGCCGCGCCGACGGCACGGCCTATCTCGGCGCCAGCGGCGCCGCGCACCGCCTCGGCCGCGCCATCGCCCTGCGCAAGCTGGAAACGCGGGACTACGACGCCGCACGCAAGGCCTACGGCCATCGCGGGCCCTATCTGCCGGTGATCCTGGAAGCCAGCCGGGAAGACCAGTTCGCCTACGAATACCGCGACGGCGCCACACCCTACGGCGCCTTCACCTACCACCTGGTGAAGCTGCTGCGCGAAGCGCAGCGGCGCAAACAGGCGCCCGACCTGGCCAAGACCGTGCAGACGGTCGGCGCGCGGCTGAAGGCGCTCGGCTACGAGCAGGCGCCGGTGCTGGTGGGCGCCAAACAGGCGCTGGGCAAGGCGGGAAGGATGCTGGCCGGCTGAGGGCCGCCGCAGGCCATAAGGCGTCTTTTCGATGCGCCCGCAGGATTCACAAGCGCCCGGCATTTGCCTAAACTGGCCGGTAACCATTGCTGTGCGGAGAATGCCATGGGCTATGCGCTGCGCGATCAACACCACTATACCTATGCCGACTATCGGGCCTGGTCGGAGGACATGCGCTACGAGCTGATCGACGGAGCGGCCTTCCTCATGGCCCCGGCGCCCTCGCTCGATCACCAGACCGTGGCCTTCGAGGTAGGCCACCAGATTCGCACAGCGCTGGATGGACATCCCTGCCGCGTGCTCGTGGCGCCGGTGGATGTGCTGCTGGGGCCGGCCGAGCGCGGCGAGGAGGCCATCGACACGGTGGTCCAGCCCGACGTGCTGGTCGTCTGCGATCCGGCCAAACTCTCCCCGCGCGGGGTGCGCGGCGCCCCCGACTGGGTGCTGGAAGTGCTCTCGCCGGCCTCGGCCAGCCACGACCAGACGGTGAAGCTGGCCGCCTACGAGCGGGCCGGCGTGCGCGAATACTGGCTCGCCCATCCGGCCGATCGCGTGCTCACCATCTACCGCCACGACGGCACGGCCTACGGCCGGCCGCGCATCATGGAACTGGCGGGCGAGACGCCCGTGGAGGTGCTGCCCGGCGTGACGGTGCGCTGGGCGCCCGTGGTGGCAAAGCTGCTGCCGCAGGGCTGAGGGCACCGAAAAATGCCGAGCTGGCACGCGAGGCAGTCGAGTAAGGCAAGCGTGTAGGCGTGGCGCTCGTACGGCCGTGAATTCCGTGACGAGGTGCTCTAAGCGGTCTCCAGCTTCATCGATATCTCGCGCGCAGCCTGAGTCAGCTGCGGCAGGCAGGTCTTGGCGATCTGCTGCACCGTGGCGACCTTTTGGACCCATGTGAGATTCACGGCCCCGATCACTTCCTCCTTGGCCCAGATCGGAACTGCAATCGAATTGCGGTGATCGTCTGCTTGGCGGCGCGTCTTCTCGAAGTCACCACCGAAGTCGGCCGCGCGCACACCGTAGCCGCACTTCCGTGTCTCATTGAGGATATTCTCCACTGTAGAAGGCTTGTTTGCCAGGTAGTTGCCGGGGTCGGTGCTGGCTGCCAAGCGCTGAAGGATGACCTGTCGTTCATCTTCACCACAGAAGGCAAGGTATGCGCGCCCCACGGCTGAGCGCAGCATGTTGACGCGAAAACCGATGGGGCCCAGCACGAGGTAGGAGAAGTACGAGCGAGGCCGGTTCGTTTCAATGACCTCCATGTATGTCAGGCGCGGCACTGCGAGGACCGAAGGCCAGCTCACTTTCTTGCAGAGCCGCTCGAGGATGGGTGCCGCAGCCTCGACAAGAAAATCCTCGTCATGAATTTGCGGTGATCGTGGCAAGTAGGAATGACTGGCCATGAAAGCGCCGTCTGCCAGACGCTGCCAGATCAACCCGCGACCTTCGAGCGTCGTCAGCACGCGGGTCAGGGTGGCCTTAGGCAGGCCAGTGGCCAAGTAAAGGTCGTGCAGGCTTGCAGTGCGAGCCTTCTGCAGATAGCCAAGCACTTCAAGCCCGCGGTCCAATGCGCGGATGGTTTTCACCCTGTAGTACCGCATTCAACTTTTCACCCAGAGAAAACCGGCCTCGCAACGATACCCGGCCTGTCGAAGTGGCGCAATACTCTGCGCACTATCTTAAAAAACATCATTGGTGACAAACATGACATTCCGCCGCACACCCGTCTGAGGATTCGCCGTCCGCCAGTGAGCGGGCGGCATGAGCTCCTCGATTTGCTCGTTCCGACGGGCGATTCCTCCGCCGACAGATGAATGCACTTTGTGGGTGTACCGGTCACTGCATTTCCGAGAGAGACATTCATGAGCATTTCGCACGACGACGTCGAACGCATCATTCGCCTGCTCGATGCTTCGCATTTCGACGAACTGGACCTCGAATTCGAGGGTCTCAAGCTGGATCTGCGCCGCCGCGGCGCAGCCCCCACGGCACCCCGTACCTCGGCGCCTGCGAATGCCCCGGCTGCAGCCGCGCCCGCCACAGTTAATGAGCCGGCACCGGCACCGCTGTTGCAAGCCGGCGTTTTCCTCGAGGTCAAGGCGCCCATGCTCGGCACTTTCTTCCGAGCGCCCAAGCCGGGAGCCGAGCCCTTCGTTATCGTTGGCAGCCGCGTGGGGCCGGACACCGTCATCGGCATCGTTGAAGTGATGAAACTGATGAGCCCGGTTGCAGCCGGAGTTAGTGGGGAGGTGATTGAATTGGTGGCTCCGGACGCCCAACTGGTCGAATACGACCAAGTGCTCATCCGCGTGCGGCCCACTAACTGAAGGTGAGGAGATGAGTGGAGCACTTTCCGACTTTAGAGCGCCCGTCCGCATTCGGCGCGTGCTCGTCGCCAATCGAGGCGAGATCGCGGTGCGAGTGATCCGCACCCTAAGGCAGCTTGGCATCGAATCTGTGCTGGCCGTCTCCAGCGCTGACCGTTACAGCCTCGGCGCACGCTTGGCGGATCGTGCAGTGTGCATCGGCCCCGCGCGCTCGAACGATAGCTATTTGAAGATCGGTACCCTGGTGACTGCAGCACTGGGCACGGGCTGCCAGGCCGTGCACCCGGGTTACGGCTTCCTCTCCGAACGTGCGGAGTTCGCTGCGGCATGCGAGGAGAATGGCTTGACCTTCATCGGGCCCACCGCCGAGCAAATTGGTCGCGTTGGCAACAAGCTCGAAGCGCGGCGCATTGCCGACCAGGCGCATGTGCCGACGACGCCGGGAGGGCCGGTGGCGTCGATCGCAGAGGCGCTGCGACTGGCTGGCCAGGTGGGGTACCCGGTGCTGATCAAGGCTGTGGGAGGTGGTGGCGGCCGCGGCCTGAAACGCGCCGATACACCTGCGGACCTTACCTTGCTGTTTGATTTAGCCGAAGCCGAGGCGCTGGCTGCCTTCGGTGATGGTCGTGTCTACATCGAATGTTTTGTCACCAAGGGTCGCCATATCGAGGTACAGGTGCTTGGCGACGGCGAGAACGTCATTCACCTCGGCGATCGCGACTGCTCGGTGCAGCGTCGCTATCAAAAGCTGATCGAGGAAGCACCGGCGCCGCACCTGCCAGAAAGCATGCGCCAGGAACTGCATGCTGCCGCCGTGCGCTTCGCGCGCCATATCGGCTATCGAAGTCTCGGCACGGTTGAATTCCTGGTTGATGTCGAACGTCAGAAGTTCTATTTCCTCGAGATGAATGCGCGCATCCAGGTCGAGCATCCGGTGACGGAGATGATTACCGGCCTGGACCTGGTGGCCGAGCAGGTGCGGGTAGCGGAAGGCCACACCCTCTCCATAGATCAGGCGGGCGTTCAATTGAACGGTCACGCGGTCGAGTGCCGCATCAACGCGGAAGACCCGGCTCGCGACTTCCAGCCGTCGCCGGGCCGCATCGGCGAAGCGCACTTCCCGAAGCGCGATGGGGTGCGCGTGGACACACACATCGAGACAGGCGCCATGATCCCGCCGTTCTACGACTCGATGATCGCCAAGCTCATCGCGCACGGAAGGACGCGTGAAGAGGCGCTGCGCCGGCTCGATTCTGCGCTCGCCGAGCTGCGACTGACCGGCATCAAGACGAACCAGGCTCTGCACCGCGATGTACTGGCCATCCCGGAATTTACCGAAGGCGGCGTCGACACCGGCTTCCTTGGCCGCTGGCTGGCCGAGCGGTCCGCCAATGCCCGTACAGGAACCAACGAATGAGCAACGATCGCATCCAGTTCATCGATACCACGCTGCGCGACGGAAATCAGAGTCTGTGGGGCGCCACCGGCCTGCGTACCGGCATGATGATCGAGATCGCGCCCTTACTGGACCAGGTGGGCTACCACGCCCTCGACTTCAGCACCAGTACGCATATGGCGGTTACGGTGCGCTTCCACAAGGAAGACCCGTGGGAGCGCTTCAGGCTGATGAAAGAGCACACGCCACGCACGCCGCTGAGCTTCCTGTCGACCGGAATGCGCTTCATCTCTTGGGAGACCGCCAATCCGGAACTGATGGCGCTGTCGTACCGGCTGCTCGTGCGCAACGGCGTCGAGCGTTTCATGGTCATGGATCCGATGAACAGTACGGAGGCCCTGGTCGACAGCTGCCGCGCGATCGCGAAGGAAGGCGGACGCGAGATCGTCGGCGCGCTGGTCTACACGGTGAGCCCCTTCCACGACGACGCCTTTTTCTCGGCGATGGCTAGCCGCCTCGCGGCCGAACCGTCGATCGGCCGCATCTATCTGAAGGACCCCGGTGGTCTGCTCACTCCCGAGCGTGCCCGCACGTTGCTGCCTGCCCTGCGGGTGGCAGTCGGCAATAAGCCGCTTGAGCTGCATTCGCACTGCACGATTGGCCTGGCGCCGTTCTCGTACCTAGTCGCGCCCGAATTGGGCATTAATGCTCTGCATACCGCGGCGCGGCCGTTGGCCAACGGCAGCAGCCAGCCGGCCGTGGAGAACGTAGTGACCAATCTGCAGGCGCTGGGCAGGACTGTTGATCTCGACATGGACGCTGCGGCCCGCGTCAGCGCGTACTTCGTGGCCTTGGCCAAGGCGCATGGCCTGTCGCAAGGGGTGCCGCAAGAGTACGACGCTCGCTATTTCAACCATCAGCTGCCCGGCGGAATGCTGGGCACGATGCGTCGCCAACTGCGTGAGATGAGGCAGGAGCATCGCATTGCCGAGGTCTTCGAGGAGGTCGAGCGCGTACGCATCGATCTGGGCTATCCGATCATGGTGACACCGTTTTCGCAGGTCGTTGGCACAATGGCCGTACTGAACGTACTCGCATCCGAGCGATACGCCAACGTTCCGGACGAGGTGATCCGATACGTTATCGGTCGGTTCGGCACGCCTCCCGCGCCGATGGACAGCCTCGTCCGCGACCGCATCCTCGATTTGCCACGGGCGAAGGAACTGGCCGCCCAGCCGTCAATGCCAGGACTCGACGAACTGCGCCGGCGCTTCCCCGCAAAACTGTCTGACGAGGAGTTCCTGCTCCGTGCCGTGATGCCTGCCGAACAGGTGGATGCCATGGTGGCGGCGGGCCCCTGCCGCCGGGACTACAACGCGGCACTTGCGCCAGTAGAAAAGCTGCTGGAGTCATTGGGCAAGCGCCAGGACGTGGACCTCGTTCGTATCGAGCGCGATGGCTTCCGTCTCGAACTTTCGCGCCATAGTGGCGTCGCCACGGAGGCGCAATGAACGCGCAGGCACTGCAACAGCGCTTGCGTAGCGCACGGGGCTTTGTCTTTGACATCGACGGGACACTCGCGCTGGCCGACAGGCAACTCAACGGCTATCAGCCACTACCCGGCGCCTTGCAGACCCTCGCGCTGCTGAATGAACGCGGGACTCCCTATGTCGCCTTCACCAACGGCACGACAAAGACGCCGTTGCAGTTGTCGCGGACGCTCGCGAAGGCCGGCTTTGATCTGGATACAGACAGCACGCTCACACCGCTGAGCGTGGCCCTGTCGGTATTTCGGCGCAAAGGCCATCGCCGCATCCTCGTGCTCGGCGTAGAAGGCGTGTGGCGGCCGCTGGCCGAGGCGGGCTTCGAGATTGTCAGGTCCCCGGCCCGGGCTGACGATGCCGACGCTGTACTGATCGGATGGTACCCGGAGTTCGGATTGGCAGATCTCGACGCAGCATGCAGGGCCGTATGGGGTGGCGCGACGCTATATACCGTATCGACCGCTGCCAAGCTGGCCAGCCGCGACGGCCCGACGCTGGGCATTTCGGCCGCGCTGTCCACCGCGGTCCGCAGTGTTACCGGCAAGCGAGCCATCGTCGTCGGCAAACCGTCGATGACAGCACTAAAAGTCGCCTGCGAGCGCCTCGGCGCATTGCCCGCCGACGTTGCCGTAGTCGGTGACGATCCTACGCTTGAGAATGCGATGGCACTGCGCGGAGGAGCGCTCTCCGTTGGCGTGCACACCGGTCTTGCCGGTGCCGAGGACTTCGCCGCTCTTCCAGAAGGGCGAAGGCCGCATCTATCACTTCCCGGTGTGCATGCGCTGCTGGGGATGTTGCAATGAGCATGGCGCTGAACGCTCCGCTGTGGAGGCCACCCAGTGAGACCTACGCCGCCTCGACTCTGTCTCGCTACCAAGACTGGTTGTCGACTCGTGGATTGGGTCCGAGTTCGCGTGACTATGCCAGCCTGTGGGCCTGGTCGGTTGACGAGCTCGACTCGTTCTGGCGTTCGATCTGGGACTTTTTCGAGATGCAGGCTGATGGCTCGCCTGAGCGTGTGCTTGGCCGGAGGGGGATGCCTGGTGCCGAATGGTTCCCTGACACAACGCTGAACTATGCGGAACACGTGTTTCGCCACGCGACTAATGATCGCCCAGCCCTCATCGCACGTATCGAAGGGGAGCCGCTGAGAGAAGTTACTTGGGTCCAGTTGCGACGTGATGTCGGCGCGCTGACTGCAACATTGCGCCGCATGGGCGTACGAGCTGGCGATCGTGTTGCATCGGTTATGCCTAGCCGCCCCGAGACAGTGACGGCCTTTATCGCATGCGCCAGCATCGGGGCGGTATGGTCGAGCTGCTCACCCGACATGGGCATCAGCGTGCTGAAAGATCGCTTCCGGCAGATTGAGCCTAAGCTGCTGCTGGCGGTCGACGGCTACCGCTACAACGGCAATTCGTACGTGCGCAGAGAGGTGGTCGAGCAGTTGCTTGCTGCGCTGCCGAGCGTCGAGCAAGTAATCCATGTGCCAGGACCCGACGCAGGCGCGACTCCTCCGGTCTGGCACAACTGCATGAGCTGGAAGGAGGCTGTCGCAGTCGATGCGCCGTTGTCCTTCGAGCGAATGCCCTTTGCGCATCCACTCTGGATCGTCTATTCCTCCGGAACGACCGGCCTGCCGAAAGCTATCGTGCACAGCCACGGAGGAATTGTGCTCACGCATCAGAAGACGTTAGCGCTGCAGCATGATGTACGCCCAGGAGATCGAGTGGTTTTTTTAGGAAGCACGGGCTGGATCGTCTGGAACTTACTGATGGGATCGCTGCTTGTCGGCGGCATTCCAGTGCTCTATGACGGCAACCCGGCATGGCCGGACCAGGAAGCTCTTTGGCGCTTCCTGGATGAGCAGAAGATCAGCCTTTTTGGCTGTGGAGCCGCCTACTTGGCCAGCTGTCAAAAAGAAGGATTGCGTCCTATCGAGATCGCTGGGTACTCCTCGTTGCGAGCGATCAACGTTACCGGTTCTCCATTGCCGGCAGAGTCGTTCAGCTGGGTCTACGACAATATCAAGCGCGACATCTGGCTAGCGTCGATCAGCGGTGGGACTGACATCGCCTCGGGCTTTGTTGCCTGCGCGCCAGGCCTTCCGGTTCACGCCGGCGAAATTCAGTGCCGAGAACTGGGTGTGGCCGCTTATGCTTTTGACGAGCAGGGGCTCCCTGTGGTGGGGGAAGTCGGCGAACTGGTTGTGACCAAACCGATGCCATCTATGCCGGTTTGCTTCTGGAATGATCTGGAATTCCGCCGCTATCGGGAGAGCTACTTCGAAATGTTCCCGGGCCTGTGGCGGCATGGGGACTGGATCAGGTTCACGCCCGAGGGCACCAGTGTCATCTATGGCCGCTCCGATTCGACGATCAATCGCTTCGGGATTCGCATGGGTACCGCTGAGATTTACAGCGTAGTCGAAGCCCTTCCCGAGGTGCGCGACAGTCTGATCGTGGACCTTGAGTATCTCGGCCGTCCTAGCTTCATGCCCCTGTTCGTTGTTCTACACCCTGAAGTCGTACTGGATGACGCGCTGAAGTCACGCATAGAAGAGGCTATCCGCAAGCAGGCCTCAGCTCGACACGTCCCCAACGATATCGTGCAGGTCGACGAAATTCCACGCACGCTCACTGGCAAGAAAATGGAAGTACCCGTGCGGCGTTTGCTGCTGGGCACTCCTATCGAAAAGGTGGCGCATCACGAAGCCATGGCCAACCCTCGCAGCTTTGATTTCTTTGTTCGCCTCGCCACTGAGCTCAAGGCGACACAGGCATAACACCCATCGCAAACGATGTCCTATAAGCCATAGGAGGCAATAAATGAGCAGGCCAAAAGTTCTGATGATCATAACGCTGGACACCAAAGCCGTGGAGGCGCGCTACTTGCGCGAAACGCTCGAAGCCAATGGCGTGGACGTGGCGCACCTCGATGCGAGCATCCGTTCGGAGGTTGACAACAAGGTTGAAATCGCACCGAACGAAGTGGCTGCCGCCGCCGGCAAGACGCTACAAGAAGTTCGCGATCTCAAGCACGAAGGCAAGAGCCAGGCGGTGATGATTGAGGGCGCGGTCAAGTGCGCGCAGGCATTGCATGCGAGGACGCCGATCAGCGGAATCATCGGTGTGGGCGGCTCGATGGGCACGGCCCTGGGCACGGTTGTGATGCAGAGTTTTCCTTATGGAATGCCCAAGGTGATGATCTCGACGATGGCCTCGGGCTTCACGCGCCCGTTCGTTGGGGCCAAGGACATCGTGATGTTCAACCCGGTGTGCGACATCGCCGGCCTGAATAGCATCACACGTGACGTGTTCCGCAATGCCGCGATTGCCACAGCGTCGATGGCCCGGGCCTACTCGCCGGTGCGAGTGGAGCCCAAGCCCCTGATTGCGATGAGCACTCTCAGCACAATCGACCGTTGCACGGTGCGTGTGCGCAAGGCGCTCGAGCAGAAGGGCTACGAGGTGATGGTGTTCCACACTTTGGGTACTGGCGGCATGGCACTGGACCAGTTGGTCAGGGAGCGCGATGTCGCGGCCGTGGTCGACTCCTCGCTCGTCGAACATAACGACTTCCTGAACAACGGCCTATGCAGCGCCGGCCCAGATCGCTCCAAGGCTGCGCTCCAGAAGGGCGTTCCGGTTGTCTTCGCACCGGGTAATGCCGACTTCATGGTTGCAGGGCCGATTGACATCGCCAAGCAGCAGTTCCCCGGCAAGCGCTACCACGTGCACAACCACGCGCTGACGGCTGTGCGTACCGAAGCAGAGGAACTGCATAAGCTGGCCAAGCATTTCGGCAGCCTGATTCGCGAGGCCAGGGGACCGGTGTCCTTCTTCATTCCCCTGAGGGGCTTCTCGAACCATGACAGCCCTGATGGCCACCTACACGATCCGTCACTGTGCCCGGTATTCGCGAACTCTATCCGCGCGCAACTACCCGCCAACGTTGAGGTACGCGAGTACGACTGCCACTTCAACGACGAGGTTTTTGCCGACGCAATCGTCGAGAAGGTGCTGCAGGTCACGCGCGGCAAGACCGCGGCCGCTGTTTGATACCCAGCAGAGGAGCCGACTCATGAATCTCAACGGAAAGGTGGTCGTGGTTACCGGTGCGGCCAGTGGAATCGGCGAGGCGGTCGCCCGCGCTTTCGCGGGCGCGGGCGCCGCTGTGATTCTCGGCGATGTTCGACACGAGCGTGGCGAGAGTGTCGCGGCGTCCATCCGAGACGAAGGCGGGCGCGCGAAGTACTTGCCGCACGATGCGTCGGATGAAGACGCCTGGGAGCGCATCCTCGATGCGGCAATCTCCGAGTTCGGCGGGTTCGATGTGCTGGTGAACAACGCGGCGATCGAGCAGACCTGCTTCCTGGAGAACATTACTGCCGCCGACATCGACGCACTGATGGCGGTCAACGTCAAGGGCGTGCTGCTAGGCCACAAGCACGCCGTGAGGCGCATGAAGCACGGCGGTGCCGCAGGCCATGGCGGTTCCATCGTGAACCTGTCATCTGTGGCTGGCCTGATCGGTACTCCGGGGCTGGGCGTCTATTCCGCCTCCAAGGGTGCGGTTCGGCTCCTCACCAAGGCCGCGGCGGTGGAGTTCGGTCGGCTGGGCTATGGCATCCGCGTGAACTCCATCCATCCCGGCTTCGTTGAGACTGCGATGGGCGCAAAACTGCTCGGTGACCTTGTCTCGCTTGGCATTTTCAAGGACAACGATGAGGCCTATGCGCAGATGAAGGCCGCCAGTCCCCTGGGCGTGACCAGCCTGCCGCAGGATATCGCTTATGCGGCGCTGTACCTCGCAAGTGACCTGTCGCGCACCGTGTCCGGCGCCGAGCTGGTTTGCGATGGCGCGATGACCGTTTCCTGAAACTGGAGGAACCATGGAACTGAAAGGCAAGAGTGCGCTGGTTACCGGCGCCGCTATGGGCATCGGTCGCGGAATTGCCGAGCGGCTGGCGGCCGAAGGTGCGCAGGTGCTGCTGTGCGATGTGGTCGACGACCTCGGCCGGCTGGCGGTCGCGACTATCGAGGCAGCTGGCGGACGCGCCGCCTACATGCACATGGACGTGACCGACCCCGAGGCAAATGTCGCTGCAGTGGCACACGCCGAATCCCTCTTCGGCGGGCTTGACGTGGCGGTCAACAACGCCGGCATCAGCGGCGAGTTCCGCAAGGCGGCAGAACACACGCCCGAGACCTGGCGCCAAGTGATCGACATCAACCTGAGTGGCGTGTTCTATGGCGTGCGCGCACAGATCCCGGCAATGCTGCGTAGCGGTGGGGGCTCCATCATCAACATTTCGTCGATCCTTGGTCAAGTGGGACACGCCGATCTTGCGCCCTACGTTGCGGCCAAGCATGGCGTCGTTGGTCTCACGCGCACCGTGGCGCTGGACTACGGGCGCGAGAAGGTGCGCTGCAACGCCGTCGGCCCGGCTTTCATCCGCACTCGGCTCATTGACAACGTGCCGGAGGAAGGGCGGCTAGGTCTTGCCGAGCTCCACGCCCTAGGTCGCCTTGGCGAAGTCGGGGAGATCGCCGAACTGGTCAGCTTCCTTGCCAGCGACCGCGCGAGCTTCCTTACCGGCAACTACTACGCCGCCGATGGCGGTTACCTGTCCCGCTGAGCCTGCAGGCCCGGCACTGTCGCTCGTACGCGAGCTTTTCTGCATCTCGAAACCTAAGGAGGCAAGTCATGAGCAATAAAAATACCGAGATTCAGCGTTCACGCAAGACATCCCGCCGCACTGTCCTCTGTGCTGGCGGTGCGTTTGGCCTGTCGTTGATGGTGCCCAGTTCCGTATTCGCACAGCCTGCTGATTCCAGTGTGCTGCGCATCGGCTTTATCAGCCCTAGAACCGGCCCTCTCGCGGGGTTCGGTGAAGCTGATGGCTATGTATTGGAACTGGCACGCAAGGCGCTGGCCAATGGGTTAATGATCGGTGGTCGCAAGTACGCCATCGAAATCATCGATCGCGATACCCAGTCGGATCCCTCGCGAGCAAGCCAGCTCGCCAAGGCGCTGATCAATAACGACAAGGTTGATTTGGTGCTGGTGACCTCGGCGCCGGAGACCGTGAATCCAGTGTCCGATGCCTGCGAGGCGGCGGGCGTACCCTGCCTGTCCACCATCATGCCCTGGGAGGCCTGGTATTTCGGACGTGGCGCTAAGCCCGGGGAACCCTCGCCCTTCAAGTGGAGCTTTCACTTCGCCTTCGGTGTCAAGCAGTTCCTGGACTGCTACGTGTCGCAGTGGTTGCAGGTGCCAAACAATCGCAAGGTCGCAGCCTTGTTGCCCAACGATGCCGACGGCAACGCCATCCGCGGCAGCCTGGCGCCAGCGCTGCAGAAGGCCGGCTTCACGATCGTGGACGCGGGCCCCTACGAGACAGGCACGACCGACTTCTCGGCGCAAATCGCCAAGTTCAAGGCCGAGAAGTGTGAGCTGTTCGTCACCTTCCCGATTCCGCCAGATTTCGCGACCTTTTGGCGGCAGGCTGCCCAGCAAGGATTTACCAAGCAGGTGAAGGTTGCACAGGTAGCCAAGACCGGCCTGTTTCCCTCGACCGTCGAGGCTTTGGGGCCGCTCGGGTTCAACCTTTCCAGTGGCTGCTATTGGCACAAATCATTCCCGTACAAGTCGCTGCTCACCGGCGTCACTGGCGTACAACTCGCCGACGGCTACGAGGCCAGTGCGAAGAAGCAGTGGAATCAGCAGCTCGGTGCAACGATGTCGCTGCTCGATCTGGGCGTCGAGGCGCTGAAGGTCAGCGCCAACCCAAAGGACAAGGCGGCCATCGCCAAGGCGCTTGGCAGCCTGAAGGCCACGACGATGATGGGCACGATCGACTTTACTAAGGGGCCGGTTCCCAACGTCGCCACGTCGGTGCTTATCGGCACGCAGTGGGTAAAGGCTTCTGCCGGCGCAAAGTACCGCTACGAGTACGTGATTACGGAGAATTCGGGCGATCGCAATATTCCGGTCACGACCAAGCTCGTGCCGTACGCCTGAAGACTCGGGGATGAGTGCGGCAGTAACAGCCACCCCCGCGCTGCTCGTGGCGCGGGGGCTGCGGAAGAGCTTCGGGGCGCTCGTCGTGATCGAGGGCGTCGACTTCCTCGTCGGAGAGGGCGAGGCGCTCGGGATCGTCGGACCGAACGGTGCTGGAAAGACCACGCTGCTGAGCGTCCTATCGGGTACGTATCGTGGCGACGGGACGATTCGGTTCCGCGATGAGGAAGTCGGGAGCCTGGATGCGGCTGAGCGCTGCCGCCGCGGCATCGCACGCACACACCAAGTGCCGCGGCCCTTCGGTGGCATGACGGTCTTCGAGAACGTGCTCACCGCCGCCACTCATGGCGGTGACTCTGCGCAATCCGAGGCCTACGACCGCACGATCGACGCCCTCGACGTGTGCGGCATGCTGCCGGTGGCGAATCGCGTGGCGGAATCGTTGGGACTGCTGGAGCGCAAGCGGCTTGAGCTGACCCGTGCGCTGGCCACCGACCCAAAATTGCTGCTGCTCGATGAGATCGGCGGAGGTCTTACCGACGGCGAAGCCACGTTGCTGGTAGAGACGATCCGCAGCCTGCATGCGCGAGGGATCGCGATCGTATGGATTGAGCACATCGTTCACGTGCTGTTGCAGGTGGTTTCGCGGCTGGTGTGCATGGATGCGGGCCGCGTCCTGGCTGAAGGCGAACCTCGAACGGTGCTGAGTGATCCCGCCGTGGTCGCTGCATATCTGGGAACACCGCAATGACTACGCTTGCCATCAAGGGCCTGGAAGGGCGCCACGGGCTGTTCCAGGCCTTCCAGAACATCTCGCTGGAGATCGCTGCTGGCGAGAAGATTGCGCTCGTCGGTTCCAACGGCGCTGGCAAGACCACGCTGCTACGGACGCTGGCTGGTGTTCACCCTGCGGCACGCGGCAGCATTATGCTCGATGGGGTCGATATAACCGATATGCCGGGCTACCGCCGCGCTGCGCTGGGGATCGCGCTTGTGCCGGAGGGCAGGCGACTATTCGCGTCAATGACTGTCGAGGAGAACCTGCTGTTGGCCCAGGCAGCGCGGCGCGACGGCCACTGGAACATCGAGACGGTGCTGGACGCCCTGCCTCAGCTCACACCGAAATTAAGGGCCCTTGCCGGAACGCTATCGGGCGGGCAGCAGCAGGCTGTCGCGATCGGTCGAGCGCTGATGACCAACCCGCGTGTTCTGCTGCTCGACGAGATATCGCTCGGACTGTCGCCACTGGCTGTGCAGTGCGTTTACGACTCGCTGAAGCGGCTGTTCTCGTCGGGCGCGACGATTGTGCTGGTCGAGCAGGACCTGCAGCGCGCCACCTCGATAGCCGACCGCATCGTCTGCATGCTCGAAGGGCGCATCGTGGCCATCGGGCGGGCCGGTGAGATGTCGCGCGCGGAGATTCTCGATCACTATTTCGGCCATCACTCTCGGAGCGCTGCTCATGGATAACCTGAACCAGCTGATTCAGGGCGTGCTCCTGGGCGGCTACTATGCCCTGCTGGCCTGCGGCCTGTCGTTCATGTATGGCACGATGCGCATGATCAATCTGGCCCATGGCAGCCTTGCGATCGTCGCGGCCTATGCCTTGTTCGAGCTGGCTGATCGTTGGGATATCCACCCGTTCGTCGGCCTGTTGGCCGTGGTGCCCGCGATGGCGGCTTTCGGCTGGCTGCTGCACCGCCTGGTGCTCGAGCGTAGTGCTCGTGCCGGCGCGCTGGTGCCCCTCCTTGCCACCTTCGGCCTGGCCGGCATCCTGGACAATGTGATGTTCCAGTCTTTCGGCGCCGACACACGCTCACTGGCTCCCTACATCGACACATTGAGTTACGACGGCTTCACGCTTCCGGGCGGGCTGGCAGTGGGCCACCTCTCGCTGCTGACCTTCGCCACCGCCGTAGTAATGCTCGGCGGCCTGCAGTGGTTCTTGCAGCGCACCGCGCTTGGTCGTCGCATCCGTGCCGCATCGGAAGATCCGGCGACCGCTGAACTCGTTGGCATAGATTCCCGCACGACGTTTGCGTTGGCATCGGCCATTGCGCTGATGACCGTGGCTGTAGCGGGGGCCTTTCTCGCGATGCGCGCTACTTTTGACCCCTACACCGGCCCGATGCAGCTGATTTTCGCGTTCGAGGCCATCATCATCGGCGGTCCGCGATCGCTGTGGGGCACGCTGGCTGGCGGAATCGTACTCGGCGTAGCGCAGAGCGCGGGCGCCAAGGTGCATCCCCAGGGTTTCCTGATTGCCGGCCATCTGGTTTTTCTGGCCGTCCTGCTGCTGCGCGTCGCCGGCATGCGCCCGCTGTCTTGGGTGCTGCGCCGGCGCGCTACCTGACGAAGGTCCATCATGAACACTTATTCGACTCACCGAGTAGCCCGATGGAGCCCGCTGTCCGTAGCGGTCGTCGCTGGCGTGGTCTGTGCCCAGCTGACTCTGGCGCTGTTGCCGATGGCCGCACCCGAGGCCTGGATCGAGCGACTGACGGTGCTCTTCGTCTATGGGATCCTCGCGCTAATGTGGAACGCGTTGGCCGGCTACGCCGGTCTTTTGTCGGTCGGGCAACAGGCGTTCTTTGGCCTGGGTGCCTATTTCGCTGTGAGGCTTGCCGATGCGGGGCTGTCCGCCTATAGCGCCCTGGCTGCCGCAGCGCTGGTCACCGGGCTGATGTCCTGGCCGCTGTCATGGCTCATGCTGCGTCTGAAGGAGGGCGAGTTCGCGATCGGCATGTGGGTGATGGCTTCGCTGATGCACATGCTAGTCAACCTCGACCCGATGATCCAGGGTGAGACCGGCACCTCGATGATTTCGCTGCAGCAGTTCAACCCTGACGCGAGGCGGTTGTACACCTACTGGTCCGCGCTCGGCACGATGGTGATCATGGCCTGGGGTGTGTACGCGATGCTGCGTGGCCGGATCGGATCAGCGGCACAGGCCATCCGCGATAACGAGGAAGCGGCCGTATCTGTCGGTGTTCGGATCGTGCCGACCAAGCGACTGATCTTTGTGCTTTCGGCTTTTGGCTGCGCGGCAGCCGGCGCGCTGTGGCTGGCCACGGCCATCACGTTCCAGCCCAAGACGTACTTCAGCGTGCAGTGGACGGCCTTCATGATCTTCATGGTTCTGGTCGGTGGCATCGGCACCTTCGAAGGCCCTATCATCGGAGCGGTGATCTTCTTCCTGGTCGAAACTTTTTTCGGTGACACCGGCGTGGCGTACCTGATCGGGCTGGGCGTAACTGCCGTCCTCTTCGCGTTGCTACTGCCGCGTGGCCTATGGGGATGGGTCGAGCAACGCTTTGGCGTGCAGGTACTGCCTGTGGGCTACCGCCTCGTGGTCGGCCGCGCCGGTGACGGCGCGCACATCAGGCATGCCGCGGGATCGGCTCGGCCTTGAGTCCTGCAACTGGGATGTCTACACTGGCACGCTGAAGGTATTCGTACGCCCGCCGCGGCATGTGGGTATGCCTGGATGGGCGCGCAGGCGGTGGCACGACGGCAACTTGGCAACTGACATGCTGCGACGTCGTAGAGGCAGAGACGGGGGCCGGCAGTGCTGGCTTCGCTCACGGCGGCATGCCCTTTTCCGAGTCCAGCCGCAGCCAGCCGCGCACGATGCGGTAGAGCACCCACAGGCCGGCCAGCACGGCGATGACCCAGGCCAGCGGCAGCCCGATGAAAGTCAGTCCCGTCAGCACGGCGAGCGCCACCCACAGCAGGGCGAACCAGAAGGTGCGGATCTGCCAGCGGAAGTGGGACTCCAGATATGTGCCCTGCGTCTCGCTGCGCTTCACGTAATTCAGGACGACCGCGACGATCGACGGCCAGCCGGTGAGAAAGGCGGTGACGATGAACGCCGTGCCGAGCAGGCCCGTCAGCGCGCTGAAGGCATGCAGGCCGTAGATGACATGGGTCAGCGTCACCAGTCCCTGCGGCGGCCGGGCCAGGCCGGTGGCGTGATCGATTTCCGTCATAGTCCCAACTCCTGCCACAGCGCATCGACGCGCCGCCTCACCGCGGAATCCTGCGCGATGGCGCGGCCCCATTCGCGCGCTGTCTCGCCCGGCCACTTGTTCGTCGCGTCGATGCCCATCTTGGCGCCCAGCCCGGCCACCGGCGAGGCGAAGTCGAGGTAGTCGATCGGCGTGTTCTGGGCGATCAGGGTGTCGCGCGCCGCATCCACCCGCGTGGTCAGCGCCCACACCACTTCGGGCCACGCGCGCACGTCGATGTCGTCGTCGACGACGAGGATGAACTTGGTGTACATGAACTGGCGCAGGAAGCTCCAGATGCCGAACATCACGCGCTTGGCGTGGCCGGGGTACTGCTTCTTCATGCTCACCACCGCCAGGCGGTAGGAGCAGCCCTCGGGCGGCAGGTAGAAGTCGACGATCTCGGGGAACTGCTTCTGCAGCAGCGGCACGAAGACCTCGTTCAACGCCACGCCGAGCATGGCCGGCTCGTCGGGCGGCTTGCCGGTGTAGGTGCTGTGGTAGATCGGATTGCGGCGCATCGTCATGCGCTCGATGGTGAACACCGGGAATTCGGCCTGTTCGTTGTAGTAGCCGGTATGGTCGCCGAACGGCCCCTCGACGGCGGTTTCATCCGGATGAACGATGCCCTCCAGAACGATCTCGGCCGAGGCCGGCACCTGCAGATCGGAACCGAGGCATTTGACGACTTCCGTCTTCGCGCCGCGCAGCAGGCCGGCGAACTGGTATTCCGAGAGGGAATCCGGCACCGGCGTCACCGCGGCGAGCATGGTTGCCGGATCGGCGCCCAGCGCCACCGCCACGGGGAAGGGCGTGCCAGGATGCTTGAGCGTGTGGTCGCGGAAGTCCAGCGCGCCGCCGCGGTGCGGCAGCCAGCGCATGATCACCTTGTTCGGCGCAATGACTTGCTGACGGTAGATGCCGAGGTTCTGGCGCTCCTTCAGCGGTCCGCGCGTGACGGTCAGACCCCAGGTGATGAGCGGCGCCGCATCCTGCGGCCAGCAGGTCTGGATCGGCAGGCGCGACAGGTCGACGTCCTGGCCTTCCCACACGACTTCCTGGCAGGGTGCGGAGGAGACCGGCTTCGGCGCCATGTTGAGCACCTGCCTGAACAGCGGCAGCTTGTCCCAGGCGTCGCGCAGGCCCTTTGGCGGCTCGGGCTCCTTCAGCGTGGCGAGCAGCGCGCCGACCTCGCGCAGCGCGGCAATCGATTCCGCGCCCATGCCCAGCGCGACGCGGTGCGGCGTGCCGAACAGATTGCCCAGCACCGGAATTGAATGCCCCGCCGGCTTCTCGAACAGCAGCGCCGGCCCGCCCGCGCGCAGCACGCGATCGCACACCTCGGTCATTTCCAGATGCGGATCGACCTCGGCGGCAATGCGCTTGAGTTCGCCGAGGCTTTCCAGTTGCGCGATAAAATCGCGCAGATCGCGGTATTTCATGGAGGCGGACGAAATGGAGTTGCGGACGATTATAGGATGAAACACCGCTGGCTCGTCGTCGCCAATCCCATCTCCGGCCAGGGCCGGGCGATGCACCACCGCCACGAGATCGAGGCGGTGCTGCAGCGGCACGGCCTCGCCTTCGACTTCGCCGTCAGCGAACATCCCGGCCATGCCGTCGAACTCGTCGCGCGCGCCGTCGAGGGCGGCTGCCGCCAGGTGCTCGCCATCGGCGGCGACGGCACGGCGAACGAATGCGCCAACGGCATCTTCCGCCAGTCCGCCGCACCGACGGCGGACGTCACCCTCGGCGTCGTCCCCATCGGCACCGGCAACGACTGGGCGCGCGGTCTGCGCATGCCGAAGGACTACGCCGAGGTCGCCGCGCTGATGGCGGCCGGCAACTGCCGACTGCACGACGTCGGCGTCGCGACTTTCGACGACGGCAGCGTGCGGCACTTCGTCAACGTCGCCGGCCTCGGCTTCGACGCCCACGTCGTCGCAGCCCTGCCGGACCGCACGCTCGGCCCGATGGCCTATCTGGTCGGTCTGGCTAAGGGCCTGCTGAGCTATGACGCCGTGTCGCTGGGACTGACCTTTGGCGGCAGGAAGATCGACGCGCGCGCCTTCGTGCTGTTCTTCGCCATCGGCCGCTACTGCGGCAGCGGCATGAACGTGGCGCCGCTGGCCGAGGTAGACGACGGACTGTTCGACATCACCCTGGTGCAGGAACTGTCGCGCTGGGAGGTGCTGAAGAGCCTGCGCCGGCTGTTCGACGGCACGCTGCTGACGCATCCGAAAGTGATTGCCCTGCGCGAACCTGAAGGGCAGGTGGAGGCCGGGCCGGTGCCGGTGGAGGCCGACGGCGAGTTGATCGGCCATGCGCCGGTGCGCTTTTCGCTCCTGCCGCGCGCGCTGCGCGTGCTCGCGCCATCGCTTGATTCCGGAATCATACAAACCTAAACAAATCACTGATTCTGTGCGCTCTTTTCGGATTGCGCACCAAGCCTGTGCCGCCGCCGCTGCGGCGCATGAAGTCCCCCTTTCCGCTTTTCCCCTTTCCCATCAAGGCGCAGCGCGCACAGCGCGGCGCCTGGCAAGACTCTTGCTGAAGACCGCGCAGTCACGCAACCGTCAATCCGAAGGGAGAAGCACATGAGAGAAAAACTGGTCGTCATCGGCAACGGCATGGCCGGCGCGCGCATGCTCGAGGAACTGCTGCGCATCGCGCCGGAGAAATACGACATCACCGTGATCGGCAACGAGCCGCACGGCAACTACAACCGCATCCTGCTCTCGCAGGTGCTCTCCGGCGAGAAGGCCTTCGCCGACACCGTGCTCAACGACGCCGGCTGGTACGAGCAGCACGGCATCGCGCTGCTCGCCGGCAGGAAGGCGGTGGCGATCAACCGCGCGCGCCGCTGCGTGGTCACCGCCGACGGCAACATCCTGCCCTACGACCGCCTGGTGCTCGCCACCGGCGCCAAGCCGCTGGTGCCGACCCTGTCCGGCGCGCACCTGAAGGGCGTCGTCACCTTCCGCGCCATCGCCGACGTGGATGCCATGCTCGAACGCGCCAGGGAGGGCCGCCGCGCGGTGGTGATCGGCGGCGGCCTGCTCGGCCTGGAGGCAGCCTACGGCCTCAAGCTGCGCGGCATGGACGTCACCGTGGTGCACCTGATGGACCGCCTGCTCGAGCGCCAGCTCGATGCGCCCGCCGCCGCGCTGCTCAAGCGCTCGCTGGAAGCGCGCGGCCTCAAGGTGCTGCTCGATGCCGAAACCCAGGCCCTGCTCGGCGACGAGGGCATCGAGGGCGTGCGCCTGCGCGACGGCACGACGCTGCCGGCCGATCTGGTGGTGCTCGCCGCCGGCATCCTGCCCAACGCAGACCTCGCCCGTGAGGCCGGCATCCATGTCGCCCGCGGCGTCGTGGTGAACGAGACCATGCAGACCTACGATCCGCGCGTGTATGCCCTCGGCGAGTGCGTCGAGCACAAGGGCACGCTCTACGGCCTGGTGGCGCCGCTGTTCCGTCAGGCCAAGGTCTGCGCCAATCATCTCGCCGGCGCCGGCTTCGCCCGCTACCAGGACACCGTCGCCGCCACCAAGCTCAAGATCACCGGCATCGATCTGTATTCCGCCGGCAATGTCGTCGGCGGCGCCGGCTACGAGGAAATGGTGATGCAGGATCCCTGCCGCGGCGTCTACAAGAAGCTGGTGATCCGCGACAACCGCCTGGAAGGCGCCCTGCTCTACGGCGACACCACCGACGAGGCGCGCTACTACGACCTGATGCGCGACGGCACCGATATCTCCGGCCTGCGCGCCACGCTGTTCCAGGGCCACGGCGGCGAGACCGGCCACAGCGGCGAGCTGGCGGTGGCCGCCATGTCCGACGACACCGAGGTGTGCGGCTGCAACGGCGTCAGCAAGGGCATGATCGTCAAGGCCGTCACCGAGAAGGGCCTGTTCACCCTGGAGGAGGTGCGCGCCCACACCAAGGCCTCGGCCTCCTGCGGCTCCTGCGCCGGCAAGGTCGAGCAGATCCTCGCCTTCACCCTCGGCGGCAGCTACTCGCCGGCGCCGAAGGAGAAGCCGGTCTGCGCCTGCACCGACTTCACCCACGACGAAGTGCGCCGCGCCATCCGCGACAACCATCTCGTCACCATCGCCGAGGCGATGCGCTTCCTCGAATGGAAGACGCCCGACGGCTGCCCGAAGTGCCGCCCGGCGCTCAACTTCTACCTCGTCGCCACCTGGCCGGGCGAGGCCAAGGACGATCCGCAGTCGCGCGTGCACAACGAGCGCGTGCATGCCAACATCCAGCAGGACGGCACGTATTCCATCGTGCCGCGCTGCTGGGGCGGGCTGACCAACGCCAAGGAGCTGCGCGCCATTGCCGACGTCGCCGACCGCATGGGCGTGCCGGTGAAAGTCACCGGCGGCCAGCGCCTGGCCATCCCCTTCGTCAAGAAGGAAGACCTGCCCGCGGTGTGGAAGGAACTGGGCGAGGCCGGCCTCGTCTCCGGCTTCGCCTACGGCAAGGCGGTGCGCTCGGTGAAGAGCTGCGTCGGCAAGGGCCTCTGCCGCTGGGGCACGCAGGATTCGCTCGGCCTCGGCATCCGCATGGAGAAGACCTTCTGGGGTTCCTGGACGCCGCACAAGTTCAAGATGGGCGTCTCCGGCTGCCCGAGGAACTGCGCCGAGGCGACCATCAAGGACCTGGGACTCGTCGGCGTCGATTCCGGCTGGGAAGTGCAGGTCGGCGGCACCTGCGGCGTGCGCGTGCGCGCCACCGATCTGCTGTGCAAGGTGGCCACCGACGACGAGGCCGTCGAGCATGCCGCCGCCTTCCTCCAGCTCTACCGCGAAGAGGGCCACTACATGGAGCGCAGCGGCGCCTGGATCGAGCGCGTCGGCCTGCCCTACGTCAAGAAGCGCATGGTGGAGGACGCCGCCAACCGCAAGGCGCTCGCCGACCGCTTCATGGCTTCGCAACAATTCGCCCAGGACGACCCCTGGGTGGCGCGCGGCACGCGCGGCGAGGAAGCCTACGAGTACGCGCCGCTGGCCGAGTTGGCCATGGCCGAATGACCATCGAATCGAGGAGAAATCATGCTGACGAAAATGAATGACACGAACTGGACCGAAATCGGGCGCGTCGACGACATCCCCGCCGGCGGGGCGCGCGTGGTGAACACGCCGCAGGGCCGCATCGCCCTGTTCCGCACGGTCGACGACAAGGTGTGGGCACTGCACGACAAGTGCCCGCACAAGGGCGGCCCGCTCTCGCAGGGCATGGTGTACGGCCACAAGGTGGCCTGCCCCATGCACGACCTCTCGCTCGACCTGGAGAGCGGCGAGGCGGTCGCCCCCGACACCGGCTGCGCCGCCACCTATCCGGTGAAGATCGAAGGCGGCACGGTCTACCTCGGCCTCGGCGAGGCGCTCTGCTGCCTGGAGGGCTGAACCGCAACATGGATCACTCATTCCCGCGAACGCGGGAATCCAGCGGCGCTTCCTCAAGCGACTGGGTTCCCGCTTCCGCGGGAACGACGAAATCGTTTCCCGCAAACCCGCCAAGCTGTTACACTGCGCCCGCGTCGGCCATCCATCAGTCAGCTTGCCGCGCATCGCGTAACTCCCTTTCGCGTTCTCACACCCCCAACGAGATCCTGCCCAGACTGATCGCCAGCAAGGCGAGGCTGATCCAGGAACAACATCATGAGCTTCACCGAACTCGGCCTGCGCACCGAAATCCTTCGCGCCATCGCCGAAGAAGGCTACACCGAGCCGACGCCGATCCAGGCCAAGGCAATTCCCGTCGTCCTGCAGGGCCGCGACCTGATGGCCGCCGCCCAGACCGGCACCGGCAAGACCGCCGGCTTCACCCTGCCCATCCTGCAGCTCATCAGCACGCGCCCCGCCGCCGCCCGCGGCAAGCCGCGCGTGCTGGTGCTGACGCCGACGCGCGAGCTCGCCGCCCAGGTCGAGGAAAGCGTGCGCACCTACGGCCACTACCTGCCGCTGAAGACGGCGCTGGTCTTCGGCGGCGTCGGCATCGGGCCGCAGATCAAGGCGCTGAAGGGCGGCGTCGACATCCTCGTCGCCACGCCCGGCCGCCTGCTCGACCACGTCGGCCAGCGCACGGTCGACCTGTCGGGCGTCGAGATTCTCGTCCTCGACGAAGCCGACCGCATGCTCGACATGGGCTTCATCCACGACATCCGCAAGGTGCTCGCCCTGCTGCCGAAGCAGAAGCAGACCCTGCTCTTCTCCGCCACCTTCTCCGACGACATCCGCGGCCTCGCCAACGGCCTGCTGCGCGAGCCGCAGCTGGTCGAGGTCGCGCCGCGCAATGCCACCGCCGAGCTGGTGACGCAGCGCGTCTATCCCGTCGACAAGGCCAGGAAGCGCGAGCTGCTGATCAAGCTGATCGACGACCACCACTGGCATCAGGTGCTGGTGTTCATGCGCACCAAGCACGGCGCCAACACCCTGGCCGAGAAGCTCAACAAGGCCGACATCAGCGCCGCCGCCATCCACGGCAACAAGAGCCAGGGCGCGCGCACGCGGGCGCTGGCCGACTTCAAGAGCATGAAGCTGAATGTGCTGGTGGCCACCGACATCGCCGCGCGCGGCCTCGACATCGACCAGCTGCCGCACGTGGTGAACTTCGAGCTGCCCAACGTGCCGGAGGACTATGTGCACCGCATCGGCCGCACCGGCCGCGCCGGCAGCTCGGGCCATGCCGTCTCGCTGGTCTGCGTCGACGAGCACGGCCTGCTGCGCGACATCGAGCGCCTGCTGAAGAAGCCGATCGAGAAGATCGTGCTGCCCGGCTTCGAGCCCGACCCGAGCATCCGCGCGGAGCCGATCGAGAACGGCCAGCGCAGCCAGGGGCGGGCGCAGCGCAGCGGCAGCGGACGCCCGGGCGGCCAGCCGAAGGGCGCGCCGCCGCGACCGTCGCGGCCCGGCCAGCCCGCGCGCGGCAACAGCGCACGCCATCATTCCGGCGCACGCGGTCGCTGATCCGGCTCAGTCGCCGCGGTTCTCCGCAGCGCCCGGAGCCTGCAGCGGCAGCCGCAGCCGCGCCTCCAGCCCCCCCTCTGGCAGGTTACGCAGGCTGAGTCCTGCGCCGAGCGACTGCGCGAGCTGAAGGCAGATGGCGAGGCCGAGGCCGCTGCCGCCCGTTTCCCGGCTGCGCGAGGTCTCCAGCCGGTAGAAAGGCTGGAGGACCTTCTCCAGTTCCTCGGCGGAGATACCAGGGCCGGCATCCCTCACGGCGACAGCCAGCGCATCGTCCTCCAGTTCGGCCTGCAGAGTGGCGTTGCCGGCGAACTTGAGGGCATTGTCCACGAGATTGCCGAGGATCCGGCGCAGCGCCTGCGGACGGGTGACGAGCACGACTTCCGGCACCGCGCCGGAAAGGAGCAGGGGCTTGCCGGCGTCTGCGTAGTCGCAGGCCAGGCTTTCCAACAGAGTGCGCGCGTCGACCCGGCGGAGCGCCTCGCCCGGGGTGGCAGTATCCGCCGCCTGCGCATAGACCAGCCCCTGCTCCACCAAGCACTGCATGGCATCCAGGTCGGCGAGAAATTTCTCCTTCAGCTTCGTGTCGTCGAGCAGCTCGGCGCGCAGGCGCATGCGCGTAATCGGCGTCTGCAGATCGTGCGACACGGCAGCCAGGATGTGCGTGCGCTCGGCCAGGTGGCGCTGCAGCCGGATCTGCATGCGGTTGAAGGCGCAGGCGGCGGCGGCCACTTCGCTCGGACCGTCTTCTTCAAGCGGCTCAGGATCGGGATCCCGGCCGAGCCGCTCGGCCGCCTCGGCCAGGCGCTTGAGCGGCCGCGTCGCCAGCCTCACGGCGAGGAAGGAAAACACGCCGACGCCGGCCGCCAGCAGGACGAAATAGGCGACGACCACCCGCGCGGGCGGCGGCGGCCCCGGCCCGCGCGGGACCGCCACGGCAGCGGCCGACGGAGGGGCGCCGCCCTTGTCACCCAGCCTGATCCGCTCCGCCACGATGAAGCCGATCGCCGTCAGCTGCAGGATGAACAGGCCGAGGAACAGAATCAGCAGCATGCGACCGAAGAGGGATGCGGGCAGCAGGCCGCCCAGGCGCGCACGCCAGCCGCGCGGCAGCGCCATCACGTCCCCCACTCGACGCGCGCCGCCAGCACATAGCCCTCGTTGCGCACGGTCTTGAGGATGGCCGGCTCGCGCGCGTCCTCGCGCAGGCGCTGGCGCAACCGGCTGACCAGCAGGTCGATCGAGCGGTCGAACGGTTCGGCCTCGCGGCCCTGGGTGAGGTCGAGCAGCTGGCTGCGCGACAGCACGCGCTGCGGATGGTCGATGAAGACGCGCAGCAGGCGGTATTCGGCGCCGCTCAGCGAAACCTCCAGCCCGTCCGCATCGACGAGCCGGCGCGCCACCGGATCCAGGCGCCAGCCGGCAAAGGCGGCGGCCCGCCCTGCAGCCTCGCCGCCGCGCGTCGGCAGGGCGCGGGCGCGACGCAGGATGCTGCGGATGCGCGCGTACAGCTCGCGCGGCACGAAGGGCTTCGCCAGGTAGTCGTCGGCGCCCATTTCCAGCCCGAGGATGCGGTCCATGTCGTCGCCGCGCGCGGTGAGCATGAGGATGGGGATGTTCGAGCGGGTGCGCAGGTTGCGGCACAGCGTCAGTCCGTCCTCGCCCGGCAGCATCAGGTCCAGCACGATCAGATCGATCTGCGCCGATTCGAGCGCGGCCTGCATGCGGCGGCCGTTTTCCGCGGCAGTGCAGCGCAGGCCCTGCTTCTGCAGATAGTCCGCCAGCAGCTCGCGTATCTCCCGGTCGTCGTCGACGATGAGGATGTGATCCTGGGTAGTCATGCCGTTCAGGTTCCTGGATTGGATTCGCCGAACGAATCTTACTCCCGGGGCGCCGGCGTGCCGCACCGCTTTGTATCCCCATGTATCCTCCCAGCCGATTGCGGCAGTCCGTTACAAAAATCCCCCGGCAGAACACATCGCAGACACATCGCGGCGCTGCAATGCCGTCCATGCCGCTGCCAATCCCCGCGGCAGACTTTCAGGAGGAACGCGCATGAGTACCCAGGCATCCGCCGCGCCGCTGGTCAGCGTGCTCGGGGCAAGCAGGCATTACCGCATGGACCAGGTGAGCGTGCCGGCGCTCGACAACGTGAGCGTAGCGATCGCCCGCAACCGCTTCACCGCCATCGTCGGCCCCTCGGGCAGCGGCAAGAGCACCCTGCTCAATCTGATCGGCTGCATCGACCGGCCCGACGCCGGCACCGTCACGGTGGAGGCGCAGGATGTCGCCGGACTGACTGACGACGCGCTGGCGGACTTCCGCGCGCGCCGCATCGGCTTCGTCTTCCAGAACTTCAACCTGCTGCCGGTGATCACCGCCCGGGAAAACGTCGAGTATCCCCTGCTGATGCTCGATGTCCCGCCGAGGGAGCGGCGCGAGCGGGTGCAGGCCATGCTGGCGGCGGTGGGGCTGGCGGCGGTGGCGCAGCACCTGCCGGGACAGCTCTCCGGCGGCCAGCGCCAGCGCGTGGCCATTGCGCGGGCGCTGGTGAAGGAGCCGGCCCTGGTGCTGGCCGACGAGCCGACCGCCAACCTGGACAGCAAGACCGGCGCGGATGTGATCGAACTGATGCGCCGCATGCAGCGGGACACCGGCGCCACCTTCGTCTTCTGCTCGCACGACGCGCAGTTGATCGAGGCGGCCGACGACGTCATCGCGATCCGCGACGGTCGCCTGGCCGATGAAAGGGGGCGGCCATGAAATTCCTCGGACTCGCCCTGCGCAACCAGCTGCGCAACCGGCGCCGCACGGCGCTGACCCTGTCGGCCCTGGCAGTCGGCATGGCGGCGGTGCTGCTGTTCGGCGGCTTCGTCGCTTCCGTCATACATGGGCTGGAGACCTCCACGGTGCGCCGCATGGGCCATATCCAGATCCAGAAGAAAGGCTATTTCCTGTTCGGCAGCGGCAATCCGGCCGCCTACGGCATCGCCGATTATGAAAAGCTGATTGCCGCGCTCAGGACGGACACCGGCATCGGCCCGCTGCTGCAGGTGGCCACGCCGATCCTGACCGTGACGGGCGTGGCCGGCAACTTCGGCGAAGGGCTGTCGCGCACATTCGTCGGCATGGGCATGGTCCCCTCGGACCAGGCCAGGATGCGGCAGTGGAACCAGCATGGCCTGGATTTCCCTGCGCGCGCCCTGCCCCTGCAGGACGGCGCCCCCCGGTCCGGCGTGGTCGGCGTGGGCCTGGCGCGCGTGCTGCAATTGTGCGGCCCCCTGAACGTCCCCGACTGCCCGCGCCCCGAGCGGGAAAAAACCGCCGCCGCACTGCCCGCCCGCCTCGCGCAGGTCGTCGAGGCGGAGGACGGGCGGCCCCGGGCCGGGCGCGACGGCGTGCATATCGAACTGCTCGCCGCCACCGCGCAGGGCGCGCCCAACGTCGGCGAGCTGAACATCGTGCAGGCCGAGAGCCAGGGCGTGCGCGAGCTGGACGAGATCTTCGTCGGCCTGCATCTCGACCTCGCCCAGCGCCTGATCTACGGCCAGGGCCGCCGCGAGGCGACCGCCGTGGTGCTGCAGCTGCAGCACAGCGAAGACATCCCCGCCGCACTGGCGCGCCTGCGCGAGCTGATCGCGCAGCACAGCTGGGCGCTGGAAGCGCGCAGTTTCACCGAACTGAACCCGACCTATGGCTCCGTCGCCGGCATGTTCCGCGCCATCTTCGGCTTCCTCGCGGCGCTGATGGGCGTCATTGTGCTGTTCAGCGTCGCCAATGCCATCAACATGGCGGTGTCGGAGCGCGTCGTCGAGATCGGCACCCTGCGGGCGATGGGCATGCGGCGCAGCGGCATCCGCCGGCTGTTCGTCAGCGAAGGTCTGATGCTGGGCGCCCTCGGCACCGCCGCCGGCGCCGCGCTGGCGCTCGCTGTCGCCGGCCTCATCAACCGCGCCGGCCTGCGCTGGCTGCCGCCGAACCAGGTCGATCCGGTTCCCCTCGCGCTCGATGTCGCCGGCGACCCGCTCCTGCTCGCCGGCGGCGCCGCCGTGCTGATGCTGCTCGCCGCCGGCTCCTCGCTCCTGCCCGCCAGCCGCGCCGCCAGGCTGCCCGTCGTGGAGGCGCTGCGCCATGTTTGAGCGCCTGCGCCGGAACATCGTGTGGATCGGCTTCGCCTGCTGCGTCGGCGCTGCCCAGGCGGCGGGGCCCGTCCGCGACGCCCAGGAAATCCTCGCCGCCTCGGACGCAGTGCGCAATCCCGGCAAACCCTTCGCCCTGCTCAACGCGCTGACCGAGTACCGCAACGGCGAGGAACGCAGCCGCACCGTCCTGCAGGTCTATTCCCGGGCGGACGACCGCACCGGCCAGTACCGCAGCCTGGTGCGCTTCGTCGAGCCGGCGCGCGACGCCAACAAGCTGATGCTGCGCAATGGACAAGACCTGTGGTTCTACGATCCCGCCTCCAAGGCCAGCGTGCGCATCTCGCCGCAGCAGCGCCTGCTCGGGCAGGCCTCCAACGGCGACGTGGCGACAGTGAACCTGGCGCGCGACTACCGAGCCCGTCTCGCCGGCGAAGAGACGGTGACGGACGTCGACAAGGCGCGACGCGACACCTATCGGCTCGAACTCACCGCCGCCATGCCCGACGCCAACTACGCCCGAGTCGATTACTGGGTGGAGCGCGGCGACCTGCGGCCGATCAAGGCGCGCTTCTACGCCGACAGCGGGCGCCTGCTCAAGACCGCCTATTATCGCGGCTACGCGCAGCAGCTGGGGCGCGAGCGCCCGACCGAGACCGTCATCATCGACGGCCTCGACCCGGGCTGGGTCACGGTGATGCGCTTCTCCGGCTATGCCTACCGGGACGTGCCAGAGTCCTGGCTGCAGCGCGACTATCTCGCCCGCTTCCGGCCGGAGTAGGCCCCCATGCGCAAGCACTGGTTGGCGGTTCTGTGGTGGGCAGGCCGCTGTCTCGCGGCCCCGCCCGAGGAGGAAGAAGATGCACTGTCCCGCATCCCTCAGGCGATCCTGGCCGCGCCGGCGGCGGCTGCCACACCGGCTGCCGCGCCGGCCGCTACACTGGCGGCGCAAGGCCCGCAGGCCCGTCTCGAATGGTGGCTCCAGGCCTATCGCTGGCGGACGGTCGCGCTACCCGCGGCCGATGCCGCCCAGCCCGACTGGGGCCTGCGGCTGGCGGTCGACGTGCGCCACGAAACCGCTCTCGCCCCCGGCCTGCGCTTCGCCTTCTCCGACCGGCTGGACCTCGCCCGCCAGCAGCAGGAGCGCCTCGGCAGCGCCAGCGTGCGCAACACCCTGCGCGAGCTGTACCTGTCGTGGGAAGCCGCGCCCGAGACCTTCCTCGATGCCGGTCGGATCAACCTGCGCAACGGCGTCGCTGGCGGCTTCAATCCGACCGATTTCCTGCGCGCCAACAGCGTCGTCGTGCGCACCTCGGAGGATCCGGGCGCGCTGCGGCAGAACCGGCTGGGGACGGCGATGCTCCGGCTGCAGGCGGTGGGGCCGCGCGGCGCGCTCACTGCGCTGTATGCGCCCAGGCTGACGCGCAAACGCAGCGACAGCGACCACCCGCTCTCCCTGGCGCTGCAGCGGACGAACGCGGATGCCCGCTGGCTGGTGAAGGGCAGCTACCGCATCGCCGATCAACTGTCGCCGGAAGTCATGGCCTTCGACACGGGCGACGCCGTGCTGGCCGGCGCCAACCTCACCTGGCTGATGGGCGATGCAACCGTCGGCCATGCCGAATGGGCGGGCGGCGCCCGTCGCAGCCTGCTGGCGCGCGCGACGGGCGCGGCGGACAGTGCAGCCGCCTTCCGGCAGGCCCTCGCGGCCGGCCTCACCTACACCACTCCCTGGCGCCAGACCCTCACCCTGGAATACCAGTTCAACGGCGCCGGCCTCTCCCGCAGCGCCTGGCGCAGCCTGCGCGCCGAGGCGCCGCGCCGAGGCGCCGGCGCGGCGCACTACGGCACCCTGCGCCGCCATGCCCAGGAGCAGCAGGAGCCGCTCACCCGCTCGGCCTGGTTTGCCCGCCTCGCCTGGCCCGAGGCCTTTGGTGTAAGCGAGCTGGAGCTGGGCGCCCTCGCCCGCGGCAACCCCTTCGACCGCAGCCGCATGGCGCAACTGGAAGCCAGCTACCACGCCTCCGCCCATCTCAGCCTGACGGCGAACTGGGCACTCTACCGGGGCGCGCCGGACAGCGAATACGGCACCCTGCGCCGCAGCGACGCCCTGTCGTTAAGGCTGAGCTATTTCTTCTGAACGGCGGGGTGCGCATGGCCTGCTGCGCGACTTCGAGCGCCTGCTGAAGAAGCCGATCGAGACCGGCAAGCGCAGCCTGCGGCAACGCCACCCAACACCATTCTGGCTCGCGGGGACGCTAAGGAATCGTCATTCCGGCGCAGGCCGGAATCCAGATCGACCGCAAACCCAGGGCCCCGGTCCCGGATTCCAGCATTCCGGGGTGACGTTCTTTCGCCGGGGCGACGAAGTGCCGTCATCCCCGCGGAAGCGGGGATTCAGCGCGTTGTTGGGCCACGATGGATTCCCGCTTTCCCCGGATCAAGTCCGAGGAGGGCGGCGGGAATGACGGCTCTACTGCACGTTGAGCAGCTTCATCGCCTTGCCCAGGGTGTCCACCGACTCCTGATGCCTGCCGGCCTTGTGCAGGGTCTCGCCTTCTGCACGCAGCTTTTTCACCTCGGCCATCTGCTCGGCGGAAAGCATCGGGTTCTTTGCCAGCGCCTCGTCGATCTTCTTCATGTCCATCGGGCAATGGAAGGCGAAGGCCTGGCTGCCGGCCAGGGCCAGGCCGCCCAGCAATGCGAAAGTCGTGGTTTTCATATTGCCTCCTGTCTCTGTGGGGTGCTGCCTTTTCAGGATAGCCAAAAGGTTTTAGAGTACAAGATGCAAAGGAAATAACCCTGGCAAGCACATGGCCACCGGCATGACCGACTCGCAAGCCATCTCGATCCGCCAGCTCGACACCGGCGAGCGGGAATCTGTCGAACGCTTCTTCCTGGAGGAAATGGACGACGTCGCGCTCTACTGGCGCTTCTTCCGCACCATGACACCGGCGACGGTGCATGTCTATGTCGAGCAGATGCGCTTCGACAACGGCTGCGTGGTGTTCGGCGCCTTTTACGGCGAGCGCCTGGTCGGCGTGGCCGAGCTCTCGGCCATACCCGGCAGCGAGATGTGCGCGGAGAACCGGCCCGGATCGCTCTCCTGCGCCGAGCTGGGCATCGCCGTGTCCAACCTGCTGCGCCACAAGGGCGTCGGCCGGGTGCTGCTCGACTACCTGATGCGCCAAGGCTGGGCGCGCGGCCTCAAGCGCATCCAGCTCTCCAGCCTGCACGACAACCGGCCCATGCTGCGGCTGGCCGAGCGCCTGGGATTCAGGGCGCTGCGCGAGGAATCGGGCGAAATCATCATGCAGGCCCTGCGTCCGGCCGACTGGCCGCAGGAAGTGCTGCTGCAGCCGCAGGCCGCCGGCCCGCAGCGCGAAGTGATCTGCAGCGCGAAAGCGATCAACGCGCGTTGTTCGTGAGTCTGGCCGCGCAGTACTTGAACTCGGGAATCTTGCCGAAGGGATCGAGCACCGGGTTGGTGAGGAGGTTCGCCGCCGCTTCGGCATAGCAGAAGGGCATGAACAGTGTGCCGCGCGCCAGGCCCGCATCGGCGCGCGCCTTCGCCGTCACCTTGCCGCGCCGCGTTTCCAGCATGACGAAGTCCCCCGCCGCGCTGCCCAGCGCGGCGAGGTCGTCGGGATGCGCATCGATGTGCGCTTCGGGCTCCAGCGCATCGAGCACCTGCGAGCGGCGCGTCATGGCGCCGGTGTGCCAGTGCTCCAGCACGCGGCCGGTGATCAGCACGAAGGGGTAGTCGGCGTCGGGCAGTTCCGCTGCCGGCCGGAACTGTGCCGGAACGAATTTGCCGCGCCCGCTTGCCGTCGGGAAGCGCTCGGTGAAGATCACCGGCTGGCCCGGATCGGCAGCATCCCTGCAGGGATAAGTTACGGCGCCCTCGCGCTCCAGGCGTTGCCAGGAAATGCCGGCCATCGACGGCATGGCAGCGCGCATCTCCTCGAACACCTCCTGCGGCCCGGCGTAGTTCCAGCCGAGGCCCAGCCGTTTCGCGAGCTCCTGCAGTATCCACAGGTCCTGGCGCGCCTCGCCCGGAGGATCGATGGCGGCGCGGCCGAGCTGCACGGTGCGGTCGGTGTTGGTGAAACTGCCGGTCTTCTCGGCGAAGACGGAGGCCGGCAGCACCACGTCGGCCAGCCGTGCCGTCTCGGTGAGGAAGATGTCCTGTACCACCAGATGTTCCAGGGCGGCCAGGCCGGCGCGGGCGTGGGCGAGGTCGGGATCGGACATGGCCGGGTTCTCGCCCATGACATACATGCCCCTGATCTCGCCGCGGCTCGCGGCGTCGAGGATCTCCACCACGGTGAGGCCCGGCCGCGGGTCGAGCGGCATGCCCCACAGCGCCTCGAAGCGCGCGCGCACGGCGGCGTCGCCGACGCGGCCGTAATCGGGCAGCATCATCGGGATGAGGCCGGCATCCGAAGCGCCCTGCACGTTGTTCTGCCCGCGCAGCGGATGCAGGCCGGTGCCCGGACGGCCGATCTGGCCGGTCATCAGGGCGAGCGCGATGAGGCAGCGCACGTTGTCGGTGCCGTGGGTGTGTTGGGAAACGCCCATGCCCCAGAAGATCATCGCCGCGCGCGACCTGGCGTAGGTGCGCGCCACGGCGCGGATGGTTTGCGCGTCGATGCCGCAGATTGGCGCCATCGCCTCGGGCGTGGCGGCGATCACATTGTCGCGGAAGGCCTCGTAGCCCTCGGTGCGCGCGGCAATAAAGGCTTCATTGACCAGGCCTTCCGTCACGATGACGTGGGCGAGGGCGTTGAGCAGCGCCACGTCGCTGTCGGGCTTGAACTGCAGGGCGTATTTGGCATGGCGCGCGATCTCGGTCTCGCGCGGGTCCATGACGATCAGCGTGGCGCCGCGCCTGACTGCGTTCTTCATCCAGGTCGCTGCCACCGGATGGTTCACCGTCGGGTTGGCTCCGATCACCACGATCACGTCGGCCAGCGCGACATCCATGACCGGATTCGACACCGCGCCGGAGCCGAGGCCCTCCAGCAGCGCCGCCACCGAGGAGGCGTGGCACAGCCGTGTGCAGTGGTCGACGTTGTTCGTGCGGAAGCCGGTGCGCACCAGCTTCTGAAAGAGATAGGCCTCCTCGTTCGAGCCCTTGGCCGAGCCGAAGCCGGCCAGCGCCTGACTGCCGTCGCGGGCGAGGATGCGTTTGAGGCCGTCGGCGGCGCAGTCGAGCGCCTCGTCCCAGCTTGCCTCGCGGAAGTCGTCCAAGGTGCTGTCGACCGATTTTTGTGTGCCCGGCCTGCGGATCAGCGGCCGGGTCAGGCGCTGCGGATGGCGCGCATAGTCGTAGCCGTAGCGGCCCTTGACGCAGAGCCGGCCGCGGTTGGCCGGCCCGTCGCGGCCGTCGACGCCGACGATGGCGTCGCCGCGTACGCGGTAGGTCACCTGGCAGCCGACGCCGCAGTAGGGGCAGAGGGAATCGACGCGCTTTTCCGCCCCCCATTGCAAAAATCCCCCCTCCTCCTCCCCCCTTTGAAAAAGGGGGGGCGGGGGGGATTTCTCGGCCGCCGCAAAATCCCCCGGCGACTGCGTCGCCACCCCCTTTTTCAAAGGGGGTTGTGCAGGCAGCAGCGCCCCCGTCGGGCAGGCGGCGACGCACTCGCCGCAGCCGACGCAGGAGCTTGCCCCCATCGGGTCGGCAAAGTCGAAGACGATCGCACCGCGCCGCGCGTAGCCGATGACGTCGTTCGCCTGCACCTCGCGGCAGGCACGCAGGCAGCGCGTGCACTGGATGCAGGCAGCGAGATTGACGGCGATGGCCGGATGCGTGGCGTCGGGCGCCGGCTGCGCGCGGCGCGGGAAGCGCGGCGCGCCGATGTTGATCTTCCGCGCCCAGTCGTCGAGTTCGATATCGGCGCGCACCGCTTCATCCGGCATGTCGGAAGCGAGCAGCTCCAGCACCATCTTCTGCGCCGCCAGGGCGCGCGCGCTCTGCGCCTGCACCTGCATGCCGTCTTTCGGCGCGCGGCAGCACGAAGGTGCCAGCGTGCGCTCGCCGGCGATCTCGACCACGCAGGCGCGGCAGTTGCCGTCTGCGCGCAGGCCGTCCTTCCAGCAGAGATGCGGAATGTCGACGCCGTGACGCTGCGCCGCCTGCAGGATGCTCTCGTCCTCGCGCGCCTCGATCTCGCGGCCGTCGAGCGTGAACTTGATCATGCCCCTCACCCTGCCCTCTCTCCGGCGGGTAGCGGGGGAACCCCGCTCCGCTCCAGCTCCTGCGGAAAGAATTTCAGCACCGACAGCAGCGGGTTCGGCGCCGCCTGGCCGAGGCCGCAGATCGAGGCGTCCTGCATCGTCTGCGCGAGTTCCTTGAGCAGGCCGGTGTCCCAGTCCGCGCGCGCCATCAGTTCGGCCGCTTTCTTCGTGCCGACGCGGCAGGGCGTGCACTTGCCGCAGGATTCGTGGGCGAAGAAGCGCATCGCGTTCAGCGCCGCGGCGCGCGCGGAATCCTGCTGCGAGAGCACGATGATCGCCGCCGAGCCGATGAAGCAGCCATGTTCCTGCAGCGTGTCGAAATCCAGCGGCACATCGGCCAGTGATGCCGGCAGGATGCCCCCCGAGGCGCCGCCGGGGAGATAGGCGTACAGCTCGTGCCCCGGCAGCATGCCCTCGCAGAATTCGTCGACCAGCTCGCGCAGGGTGATACCGGCCGGCGCCAGATGCACGCCCGGCTTCGTCACGCGCCCGCTCACCGAGAAGGAACGCAGGCCCTGGCGGCCGTGACGGCCCTGCGCGGCGAACCAGTCGGCGCCGCGCTCGACGATCTCGCGCACCCAGTAGAGCGTTTCCATGTTGTGTTCGAGGGTCGGCCGGCCGAACAGGCCGACTTCCGCCACGTAGGGCGGGCGCAGGCGCGGGGCGCCGCGCTTGCCCTCGATGGATTCGATCATGGCCGATTCCTCGCCGCAGACATAGGCGCCGGCGCCGCGCCGCAGCTCGATTTCCGGCGCCTGCGGGAAGGCGGCGGCGAGCGCATCGAGCTCTTCCGCCAGCAGCGCACGCAGGCCGGCGTACTCGTCGCGCAGGTAGATGTAAATCTTCTCGATGCCCACCGCCCAGGCGGCGATCAGCATGCCTTCGAAAAAGCGGTGCGGCTCGCGCTCCAGATACCAGCGGTCCTTGAAGGTGCCCGGTTCGCCCTCGTCGATGTTCACCGCCATCAGCCGCGGCGCCGGCTGGGCCGACACCGTGCGCCACTTGCGCCCAGCCGGAAAGCCCGCTCCGCCGAGGCCGCGCAGGTTGGCGTGCTCCAGGGCGGCGACGATCTCTTCTGCGTTGCGCCGGCCGGCCGCGCAGTCGTCGTAGAGCCGGTAGCCGCCGGCGGCGCGATAATCGGCCAGGCGGCGCGCTTCTTCCGGCAGCGGTGCCTCCGTCGCGCCGGCCGCGATGGCATAACGCACGGCATGGGCATCGGCCTCCTCGACCGGGTTCTGCCCCACCACCGCCACCGGCGCGCAGGCGCAGCGGCCGACGCAGGGCACGCGCTGCACGCGCACGCCGTCCCCCAGTGACTGACTTATGGCCGCGATCAGTTCTTCCGCGCCGGCCATGGCGCAGGCGAGCGAATCGCACACGCGCACGGTGAGCGCGGGCGGCGGCGCCTCGCCCTCGCGCACGACGTCGAAGTGGTGGTAGAAGGTGGCGACCTCGAACACTTCGGCGCGCGAAAGCTTCAGCGCCGCGGCCAGCGCGGCGAGGCGCTCGGCGTCGAGGCAGCCGTGCGCATCCTGGATGCGGTGCAGGTACTCGATCAGCAGGTCGCGGCGCGGCGCGGCGCCGATGAGGGCGCGGATTTCTTCCAGTGCGGCTGTGGAAACGGGGCTCAGGTGACGGCGGGACATGCGTGGATTGTGCAGGATTATTGGAGCACCAACAATCCCGGAGGTGCCCGGGATGGAGCGGCCCTAATCCCGGCGCAGCCGGTAGCGATCGATCTTGCGATAGACGGTGTTGCGGCTGACGCCCAGTTCGCTGGCCACGCGGCTGATGTTCCAGCGATGCCCGTCGAGCAGCTGCAGCATGGCCTGGCGCGCCGCCTGTTCCAGGCAGTCGAGCCCGGCCTTCTCCTCCTCCGCGGCGGCGGCCCCGCCGCGCAGCGGCGCTTCGAGCATCTCCGGCACCCCGCCGCCTGGGTGCAGGCGGATTTCCGGCGGCAGGTCGGCCAGGCCGATGGTCTCGCCGGCGGCCAGCGCGCCGGCGGTTTCCAGGATGTTGCGCAGTTGGCGCAAATTGCCCGGCCAATGGTAGGCGGCCAGCCGCGCCAGGGCGGCGGGGTCGAGCGCCGCCTGCGGCGCGATCTCCGCCAGCAGGGCGCGGATCAGCTCGGCGCGGCCGCTCCTCAGGCGCAGCGGCGGCAGCTCGACGGCGAAACCGGCGAGGCGAAAGTAGAGATCGCGGCGGAAGCCGCCTGCGGCCACCATCTCCTGCAGATTGCGGTGGGTGGCGCAGATCACGCGCACATCAACCTTGACGGCCGCTTCGCCTCCGAGCGGCGTCACTTCCCTTTCCTCCAGCACGCGCAGCAGCCGCGCCTGCAGGGGCAGCGGCATGTCGCCGATCTCGTCGAGCAGCAGCGTGCCCTTGTCGGCGGCCTGGATGCGGCCGCGCCGCCCCTCCCGCGTCGCCCCGGTGAAGGCGCCGCCGCGGTAGCCGAACAGCTCGCTCTCGATCAGCGTGTCGGGCAGCGCGGCGCAATTCACCGCGACGAAAGGACCCTCGGCGCGCGAGCCGGCCTCGTGCAGTGCCCGCGCGAAGACTTCCTTGCCGCAGCCCGTCTCGCCCTGCAGCAGCACGGAGATGCCCTTCTCGTAGACCCGGCTGGCGCGAGCGAAGTCGCGCTCGATGCCGGCATCGCCCCATTTGCGCTGCGGCTCGCCCTGCGCCTCGACGCGCCTGGACGCCGCGCCGCGGTGGATGCGCCCCGGCGCCTTCAGCTGCACGAACAGCGAGCGGCCGGCCGTGGCGAGCGGCAGCGGATAGCCGGCGCTGGCGGCGGCACGGCTTAGCAGCTCGCCCAGGCCGATCTCGAACACGTCTTCGACCTTGCGGCCGAGCAGGCTGCTGCGCGCCGGACAGCCGAGCTGCAGCGTCGCGCTGCGGTTGGCCGCCCGCACCGTCCCCGCCTCGTCCAGCGCGACGAGGCCCTCGTGGAAGGTGTGCAGCAGTTCGCGCCGGCTGTGCAGGTGGATCAGGTGCAGATGGCCGTGGCGCGCCTCGAACAGGCGGTTCTCGATGGTGTTCGCCGACATGCCGATGAGCATGCGGAAATGCTCGGCGCCGAGATCCGACTCGGAGGTGACGTCGAGCACGCCGACCAGCTCGTCGCGCTCGTCGAAGATCGGCGCGGCGGCGCAGGACAGCTCCGTCAGGCTGGGAAAGAAATGCTCGCCGCGGTTGACCACCAGCGGGCGGCCCTCGGCCAGGCTGGTGCCGATGCCGTTGGTGCCGCAGGCGCGCTCGCTCCAGTCGCTGCCCGGGCACATGCCGATGCGCGCGGCCTGGCGCACGAAGACGCCGTCGCCGAGGGTCTCCAGCACCGTACCGGCCGCATCGGCGATCACCACCAGGGTGTCGCGGTCGGGCAACTGGCGGTAGAGGCTGAGCGCCTCGGAGCGGGCGCAGGCGAGCAGATGGCGGTTCTGTTCCTTGCGCTGCTCCAGCTGCTCGCGCGGCATGCCTGCCAGGGCAAAGGCGCCGGCCGGATGCAGACTGAATTCATTGACGCAGCGGTTCCAGGAACGGGCGACGAAGCCGGCGTGGCCGGGCAAGCCCTCGCCCACCGCACGCATGACGAAGTCGGCATGCCGACTGGCAGGCAGAACCACCCTTTCCCCCTTCCCAGATATGTTCTCGCAAGAGCGGCCATACTAGGAGCGGCGAGGGTGTCTCACAATTCGGGAATTCCCCCGGGCCATGCGGGAATTCCCCTAGGGCCTGTTCTCAATTGTTTTGTCGGATGCGTTGTGGCCAAAAGCGTTGGCTGCTAGGCGCGCGACGAAGTCAATGGCCGCCCCCTTGACGAGGAGCGCAACGACGCAGCCGGCGCTTTTGGCCGCAACCCGAAGGGAACGGGTCTTTCCGGGCGCATGGCCGCGTTGCGGCGGCTCGCCGTAGAGTAACTACTGTCTTCGCCGCCGCGCCTTGCCCTGCGCCCGGAAAGACCCGTTCGCACCGACAAAACAATTGAGAACAGGCCCTAGGAAAACCAGCGCAGGAAGGCCGCGGCCGTCAGGGCGACGACGCCCAGCGCGGCAAGCCAGCGCCATATCCGTTCGCGGCCCGCAGCGGAGAGCTGCGCGCCGCGGTACAGATAGGCTGCCGACAGCGCGAAGCCCGCCGCGGCGCAGAGCATCTTGACCGCCAGCGCGGCGACGGCGATGCCGTGGATGTCGGGGAAGCGGCCGTAGTGGTAGTAGCTCACGGCGCCGAAGCCGGCGCCGCTGGCGGCCTGCAGCGCCCAGGCCAGGCACACCAGCCCGGCCAGCCTGCGCCCCGCCTGCCTGCCGGCGGGCACCGGCCAGCACGCCAGCACCGCGCCGCCGACCACCGCGGCGGCGCCGAAATTGTGGATGACCTGGACGAGGGCATACGCGAGGTTCTCGCCCATAGGAACCTATCTCAGCCTCCCCCTACTCCACGGTCACTTTCACGCACTGCTCGACGCCGACCGGCACATGAGCCTTGCTGACCACCTTGATGCAGACCGTGTGCAGCCCCGGCGCCAGCGCCTCCATGGGATGGCTGCCTTCAAGCTTGCGCAGAACGCCGATCTCCTTGCCGTCCACATAGAGATGGACATGATCGCCGCGCGGGCCGGGCACCACCTCGTACTCCAGCCGGTTCTGCGCCAGGGCGTCCCACTTCGCGCCGTCCTTGGGCGACTTGATGGTGACGCCGGGTTCGGCGGCCTGCGCCGGCAGGGAGAAGAGCGCCGCCAGGAAGACGCCGGAGAGAATCGGATTCGCTTTCATGGGCCACCTCCTTTATCCATTTTAGAACCTGGTTTGAATGTTGCTGCCGCCTGGCCTTAAATGAAGTGAAAGGACGAGAGGGACAGACATGGCGGAGCCGCTGGAAAACCCCATGGGCCTGATGGGATTCGAGTTCGTCGAATTCACCGCGCCGCAGCCGGGGCTGCTCGAAGCGCTGTTCGAGAAGCTGTGCTTCAGCCGGGTGGCCGAGCACCGCTCGAAGGACGTTGCGCTCTACCGCCAGGGGGGAATCAATTTCATCGTCAACCACGAGCCGCGCAGTCTCGCCGCCTATTTCGGCGCCGAGCACGGCCCTTCCGCCTGCGGCATGGCCTTCCGCGTGCGCGACGCCCACCAGGCCTACGCGCGCGCCCTGGCGCTCGGCGCCCAGCCCATCGAGATACCCACCGGGCCGATGGAGCTGCGCCTGCCGGCGATCAAGGGCATCGGCGGGGCGCCGCTCTACCTGATCGACCGCTACGAACCCGGCCTGTCGATCTACGACATCGACTTCCGCTTCCTTGACGGCGCCGGGCGCAATCCGGCAGGGGCAGGACTGAAGGCGATCGACCACCTGACCCACAACGTCCATCGCGGCCGCATGCAGTACTGGGCCGGCTTCTACGAGCGGCTGTTCAATTTCCGCGAGCTGCGCCACTTCGACATCAAGGGCGAATACACCGGCCTCACCTCGCGCGCCATGGCCGCCCCCGACGGCCTCATCCGCATCCCGCTCAACGAGGAGTCGTCCGGGGGCGCCGGGCAGATCGAGGAGTTCCTCATGCAGTTCAACGGCGAAGGCATCCAGCACGTGGCCCTGCTCAGCGACGACCTGCTCGCCACCTGGGACGCGCTCGCGGCCGCCGGCCTGCCTTTCATGTCGCCGCCGCCGGCAACCTATTACGAGATGCTGGAAGAGCGCCTGCCCGGCCACGGCGAGCCGGCGCAGGCGCTGCAGGCGCGCGGCATCCTGCTCGACGGCAGCAGCGGGCCCGCCGGCCGCCGCCTGCTGCTGCAGATCTTCACCCAGCCCGTGCTCGGGCCGGTGTTCTTCGAGTTCATCCAGCGCAAGGGGGACGAGGGCTTCGGCGAAGGCAATTTCAAGGCGCTGTTCGAGTCCATGGAGCGGGACCAGCTGCGCCGCGGCACGCTGAAACCGGCCTGAGGAGGCATGTATGCAGATCATGAAAATCCATCACGTCGCCTACCGCTGCATGGACGCGAAGGAAACCGTCGCGTGGTACGGCAAGTACCTCGGCATGAACTTCATCCTCGCCATCGCCGAGGACCGCGTGCCCTCGACGCAGGAGCCCGATCCCTACATGCATGTCTTCCTCGACGCCGGCGGCGGCAACGTGCTCGCCTTCTTCGAGCTGCCGACGAGGCCGCCGATGGGGCGCGACCCCAACACGCCGGAATGGGTCCAGCACCTCGCCCTGGAAGTCGGCTCGATGGAAGAACTGCTCGAAACCAGGCGCCGGCTGGAGGCCGACGGCATCGCCGTGGTCGGCGTCACCGACCATACGCTGTTCAAGTCGATCTATTTCTTCGACCCGAGCGGCCATCGCATCGAGCTCACCGTCAACACCGGCACGCCGGAAATGATGCAGGCGCTCGACCGCGTCAAATGGGACATGCTGGAAGAATGGGCGCGGACGAAGCGCGCGCCGAAGCACGCGCAATGGATGCACGACGGCAGCCATGCCGGGGGTTGAGGCATGAAACTCGCCACGCTCAAGACCGGCGGCCGCGACGGCAGCCTGGTCGTCGTCAGCCGCGATCTCGCGCGCTGCCAGGGCGTGCCCGGCATCGCGCGCACCCTGCAGGCCGCGCTCGACGACTGGCAGGCGATCGCGCCGCTGCTGCGCGAAGTGTATGCGGCGCTCAACCACGGCGCGGCGCGCCACGCCGAACCCTTCGACGAGGCGCGCTGCCATTCGCCGCTGCCGCGCGCCTACCAGTGGGTCGACGGCTCGGCCTACCTCAACCATGTCGAGCTGGTGCGGCGCGCGCGCGGCGTCGCGCTGCCCGCCTCGTTTCTCACCGATCCGCTGATGTACCAGGGCGGCTCGGATTCTTTCGCCGGCCCGCGCGAGGCCATCCGCGCGGCGCGCGAGGACTGGGGCATCGACTTCGAGGCCGAGGTCGCCGTCGTCACCGGCGACGTGCCGATGGGCGCCGCGCCCGAAGAATGCGCCGGCGCCATCCGACTGCTGATGCTGGCGAACGACGTCTCGCTGCGCAACCTCATCCCGCAGGAACTGGCCAAGGGCTTCGGCTTCATCCAGTCCAAGCCGGCCACCGCCTTCTCGCCGGTGGCGGCCACGCCCGACGAGCTGGGGGAAGCCTGGCGCGGCAGCAAGCTGCGCCTGCCCCTGCGCATCGCGCTCAACGGCCGCCCCTTCGGCCGGCCCGACGCCGGCCGCGACATGCAGTTCGACTTCGCCAGGCTGATCGCCCATGCGGCAAAGACGCGCGAGCTGGAGGCCGGCTCCATCGTCGGCTCCGGCACCGTCTCCAACCGCCAGGGCGGGCTGCGCGAGGCGGCTGTCGAGCGCGGCGGCGCAGGCTACGCCTGCCTCGCCGAACTGCGCTGCGTCGAGAGCATCGAACTGGGCGCGCCGCAGACGCCCTTCCTCAAATACGGCGACTGCGTGCGCATCGAGATGACGGACGCGCAGGGACAGTCGATCTTCGGCGCCATCGAGCAGCGCGTCGAGCCCTGAGAGAAGAAAACACCCCGCCCGCTCTCCCCGTCTGCGGGGAGAGCGGGCGGGGTGAGGAGCGGGCGCCGTATTGGCCTGACTGACTTTTCGCTTCAGCCGGCCAGGCGGATGATTTCGCCGCGCCCGTCGCTGGCCAGATCGCCCAGCCAGCGCCGGGCGCGCCACTCCGCCGCCGCGCCGGCACGGCGCACGAAGACGCTGCCGGCATCGAGCGTTTCCAGCCAGTGGCGCCGCAGCAGGCGCAGATACACCTCGGCGGCCGGCGCGGTCTCGACGAAGGTGGACGGCAGCGCCGCCTCGGCTCCGAACAGCAGCAGGGTGCCGCGCCGCATGGCATAGCCGGCATGGGCACCGACGCGGCCGGCGACGGCGAGGGTGCCGGCGACCATGCGCGCTGCGCAGAACTCGCCCGCATTGCCGCCGACGAGGATCTCGCCGCGCCGCATCCGGTCGCCGCAGCGCGCGCCGACGCTGCCGTCCACGATCACCCGTCCGCCCTGCATGCCGGCCATCTGCCAGGGCAACGCCGCGCCAAGCCGCTCGCCGGCATCGCCCCGGACATGCAGCGCGCCGCCGCGCATGCCGCAGGCGGCGAAGCGGCCGAGATTGCCATGCACCGTGACGCTTCCACCCGCCAGCGCCGCCGCGACGAAATCGCCGGCGTCGCCCTGAATCTCGCACTCGCCCGCCGTCATGCCGCGCGCAACGTCGCAAAAGCGTGCATCCATGCCCTCGAAGACGAGATGCAGGCCCGGCGTGCCGGCAACGCGGAAGAACTCGCCCAGCGCCGGCGTTTGCCTGCCCCAGCGCAAGGGCTGGCGCTCGACCTCCGCCGCGCTCATGCCGGCCAGCCGTTCCGGCACGATGCCGGCAAGCGAGATCCGCCCCGGCGGCGGCTGGCGCAAAGTCAGTCTCCAGGACACGGCGGCCTCTCAAGAATTTCGCGCAATTTGAAATGGAACTGGCCGAGCTTGCCGCCGTAGTTGCCGGCCGTGACGCGGCGCAGGCCCGAAACCTCGCAGGCGGCGCGCAGGCCGGCAGCCATGGCCTCCGCCACGGCGTCCGCCGTGAGGCCGTCGATCACCACTTCCAGCACGCAGTTCTCGCCCTCCGCCAGCGCGCTGGCGGGCCGGCCGCGCAGGCCCGGGCAATAGGCGTCGTTGGTGGACGCCGGCAGCGCCTTGTACTTCGAGCCGACCTTGGAGCCGGAGCGCACCACGCCGCCGGGGAAGGGCGCGATGACGCCGGGCACGCGGCGCAGCGCCGCCACCGCGCGCTCCGATGCGGCGAGGGCGGAGGCCGCGCTGTCGGCGACGAAGATCAGGTTGCCGCCGCCGACCGCCTTCGTCATCGGCGTCGATTCCTCGCAGAGGAACTCGCCGTCCATGACGGGGATGCGCCAGTAGCGGCGCCCGCCGATCACCTTGGCGATCTGGAAGCCGTCGCCGAAGTAGCGCAGCGCCTTGCCCATCGGCAGCGGCTCGCCTTCTTGCAACCCGGCGAAGGCGGCGGTGCCCGGGCAGGTGAGGATGCACTGGCCGACGCGGCGCTCGATCTGCCGGGTCAGCTCCTTGGTCGACACGGCGAAGAACAGCAGCGCCACGCCGGGGCGGCCGTCGGGCGTCTGCGAGGCGTCGAGCTCGCGTTCGATGCCCGCCTCGCAGCCGCAGGCGATGACCGAAGTGGCGAAGCCGGTGGCGGCGAGGCCGGCGTGGCGCGCCCAGGTTGCGTCGCCGGCCGTCACCACGATACGCGCGGCCTTCATGCCGAAGGCTTCGGCAAAGGTGTCCTCGATGAATGCGCCGTTGAGTTTCATTGCCGTCTGCAGCCATGCACGTGCAGCCGCCCGCTGTGGTTGCAGGCCTCGCACAGCTCGTCGTCGCCGATGGCGAAGCCGGCGAAGGATTGCGTCAGGTGGCTGTCGAAATGCGCGGCCAGTTCGCGCTCGATGGCGCGGTCGTATTCCGGCCGCAGGACATGGGTGGCGCCCTGAGGGGTGGCCTGGATGCGGCCCTCGCGCACGACAACCTCTCCATCCTTGAAGACCCAGTCCGGCGCGGCGAACATCGCCTCGCGGTCGGCCTGCTCGCGGTAGACGGCGATGTCGGCGGCGGCGCCGGCGCCGAGATGGCCGCGGCCGGCAAGCCCGAGCAGGCGCGCCGGCCCGGCGCGCGTGACGATGGCGATCTCCGCCAGCGAATACTCGCGCTTCAAGGAAGGCAGGATCGACATCGCCTGCGCCGCCGGGTGCAGGCGCGCGAACTGCGCGTCGCGGAAGGCCTTGTCGCAGAGCAGGCGGATGAGATGCGGGTAGCTGGTGAACGGCGCGCCGTTGGGATGGTCGGTGGTCAGCACGATGCGCCAGGGGTCCTCCACCAGCAGGAACAGCTCGAGGCCGATGGCCCACTGCAGCGCATTCACGTAGCTTTGGTCGCGGTAGCGGAAGGGCACCACGCCGCAGCCGGCGTCGCACTCGATGTCCATGATCACCGACTTCTTCGGCGAGGCGAGGCCGGCATTGCGATGCTGCACCATGGAGTCGCCCGAACAGGTCACGGTCTGCCCGAACATGATCTGGCCGATGTCGACGCTGACGTGGCGCGCGCGGTTCACCGCCTCGGCGATTTGCGCCGCGCCCGACGAGAACCTGAACTCGCCTTCCGTGCCGTAGCTGTGGAACTGAATGTGGGTGAGGTGCAGCGGCAGCCCCTCGACCGCTTCCATGGTGGCCAGCGTCGTGGCGAGGTTGCCGGCCGCGCCGAGGTTGCTGGCGTGCACGTGCAGCGGGTGCGGCACGCCGAGGTTCGCCACCGCGCGCGACAGCGCCTGCAGGATGCGCCGCGGCGTCACGCCGTAGTGCGGATGCGCGTCGTCGAGGTCGAAGGCGCGGCGGTTGAACTTGAAGGCCGAGATGCCGCCGGGATTGACCACCTTGATGCCCATCGCCTGCGTGGCACACAGCGTCCAGGCGACGTAGTCGTCGATCTTCGCCTGCGGCGCATTGGCGGCGAGCTGGCGCAGCAGGAAGTCGTCGTTGCCGAGCAGGGCGTAGGCGCCGTGGTCGACGATCGGCGTGTCGCCCATCTCCAGGTGCGCCTGGCGCGCGTTGACCGGCAGCATGGCCGGCTCGAAGCAGGACGTGTAGCCCATCTGCGCGTAGCGGTAGCCGGCCGTCAGCGTCGGCGTGGCGGCGTGGCCGCAGCTGCTGCGCAGCGCCACGTCGGATTCGAAATGCAGCGGCGCGTGGTCCTCGGGCAGCAGGGTGCGCGCGATGTTCACCTTGCCGCCGCCGATGTGGGTGTGGAGATCGATGCCGCCCGCCATCAGCACCCTGCCGCTGCAGTCGATCTCGCGCGCGGCGGGCCGCTCGGGCGGGGCAGCGACGATGCGGCCGTCCTCGAAGCACAGGTCGGCGACGGCGTCGACGCCGTTGGCCGGGTCGACGATGCGGCCGTGCTTCAGGCGCGTCAGGGGCATGGCGGCTCCTGCTTGCCGGCACGCTCGACCGAGCGGTCTCCCTCTTTGAAAAAGGGGGAACGAGGGGGATTTTCGGTGGTGGTCGGCTCGCAGACGGCCGTTAAATCCCCCCCTGCCCCCCTTTTGCAAAGGGGGGAGGAGAGGATGCGCTCCAGGACTTCCGCCGCCGTGGGCAGGCCGGAGGCCGCCTGCGCCGGCGCGTAGAGCGTCACCACGCCGTCGGCGCGCACCAGATGGCCGGCGCCATTCACGCCCGGCGTGGCCGCCGGGATAAAGACGCGCGCGCCCGGCGGCGCCAGCCCGGGCGCGCCGACGGCGATAACGGGGATGTCCGGCGCCACGCCGGGCAGGCGCGCAAAAGTCAGTCCCGGCAGCACGGCGAGCCACAGCAGCAGATCGGCATCGCAGTAGTCCGGGAAGGGATCGTGGGCCACTTCGCCGCCGGCGAAGTCGAGCGGCAGGGCGAAGCCGGTCTGCCAGGCCGCCACGGCGTTCGCCGTCAGGTCGCCGCCGCTGCCGCCGAGCGGCAGGGCGGCCCAGCGCGTCTCGCGGTTGAGTCCCATGACGAGCTGCTGCAGCTGTTCCACCAGCAGGTCGGCGCCGTCGAAGTCGAACTCGCCCGCCGCCCACAGCAGCAGGCCGTAGCGGCTGGCGCGCATTTGTTCGGCCAGGCGCGCCAGCCCGGCCGGCACGCTGCGTTCATCCAGCCGGCCCTCGCAGCAGGCGCGCAGCACGCCGACAGCGTCGAACAGATCGAGGCCGCCGCAGTCGATGCGCTCCGCCGGCACGCCGGCCGGCGCATGTTCGAGGCCGTCGACGCCGAGCAGCGCCAGGCGCCGCTGCGCGGCATCGACGAAAACCGGCGCGGCGGCGAAGAGGCGCTCCAGGATGCGCGGAAAGCGCCGCGTCGCGTCGCCGCCCACGACGACGACCAGATCCGCGCGGTGGCGCGCCTCGGCCAGGGTGGTGTTCACCGCGCCGCGGCCCTGCAGGGCGAACAGGTTGCGCTGCACCGCCATCTGGTTGCCATGCACGAGGCGCGCGCCGCAGCGGTCGGCCAGCGCCAGCGCCGCGCGCGTCATCTGCACATCGCCGCCGAGCCCGCCGATCAGCGGCCGCCGCGCCTGGGCCAGCGCCGCCGCCGCCGCCCGCACGGCCGCCTCCATGTCCGCCGGCGCGCCGTCGATGCGCGCGCCGGTCTCTCCTTGTATGGCCGCCAGCCCCTCCGCCGCCTGCGGGCATGCCGCTTGCAGGAGGTCGCTTGAGCCCGGAAACGGCAGGTCGTCGCAGAGCAGGCCGCAGAAGGGACAGACGAAGCAATTGGCATTCATGCCGCAGCCAATGCAAGCGGCGCGCCAGCCCACTGCAGCAGGGCGGCGGCATTCCTGCCGCGACATCGGCGGAACAGAGTGTCACGAAACTGCAACAGGACAGAACAATGAACGCCATCGACATCGAATGCCCGGCCCGCTTGCACCTCGGCTTCATCGATCCGGGCGCGGCCTCGGGCCGCCGCTTCGGCAGCCTCGGCCTGGCCCTCGACGGCCTCGGCACGCGCCTGCGCGTGCAGCGCGCGCGCTCGGTGCGCGAGGCGTATTTCGCCGCCGGCGAACGGGCGCAGGCCGAGCGCGAGCGGGCGCTGGCCTGCCTCGACCGGCTGCGCCGGGCGCTGGACTTCAGGGCGCCGCTCGCCATCGAGCTGCTCGACGCCATCCCGCCGCACGCCGGCCTCGGCTCCGGCACGCAGCTGGCGCTGGCGCTGGGCTACGCCGTCGCACGCCTGGCCGGGCGCGCGGCGGCGCCGCGCGAGATCGCCGAACTCACGCAGCGCGGCGCGCGTTCCGGCATCGGCATCGGCGTCTTCGAGCAGGGCGGCTTCGTGGTGGACGGCGGCCACGCCGCGCAGACAACGGTGCCGCCGATCGTCGCCCGCCAGGCCTTCCCGGCGGCCTGGCGCATCGTGCTCGTCTTCGACGCCACGCACCGCGGCCTCGCCGGCGAGGCGGAAGCGCGTGCCTTCCGCGCCCTGCCGCCTTTCCCGGCGCAGGGCGCCGAGCGCATCGCCAGCCTGACCCTGATGCACGTCCTGCCGGCGCTGGCCGAGGCGGACTTCACACGCTTCGGCCCGGCCGTCACGGAGATCCAGTCGCTGGTCGGCGACCACTTCGCGCCGGCGCAGGGCGGGCGCTACGCCAGCCCGCGCGTGGCGCGCTGGCTCGACTGGTTCGCCGGCCGCGGCGCGCTCTGCTGCGGGCAGAGCTCCTGGGGCCCGACCGGCTTCGTCATGACGCCCTCGGCGGAAGAGGCGCGCCGCCTGCTCGAAGCCGCCAAGGCCGCGCGCGCGCCGGAGGATCCCATCCGCTTCCGCACGGTCGCCGGCCGCAACTTCGGCGCGCGCATCGCCGAGTCGGCTTCCGCCGAGCAGGCGCGCGCCTCCTGAATTCACCCATCGGAGAAAACATGGAAAAACCCGCCATCCTGCACATGCTCACCCCCGCCCGCAACATGAGCCCCTTCGACGTCAACATGGCCATCGACGCCGGCTTCCAGCACGCGCAGACCTATGCCGGTGTGACCCTGGCGGAAGTCGCCGGCCTGACCCAGGACGCCATCTTCTCGCGCGGCCCGAAGGGCGTGCGCCGCACTGGCCTGTTCATCGGCGGGCGCGAGATCGACGTCGCCGCCGCCATGCTGCGCGCGGCGCAGGAGGCGATGACGCCGCCCTTCGTCGTCTCGCTGTTCTGCGACCCGAGCGGCGGCTTCACCACCGCCGCCGCCGCGGTGGCGGCGCTGGAGCGCGCGCTCGCCGCCGAGGGCGGATTTCAGGGCAAGCGCTTCCTCATCCTCGGCGCCGGCCCGGTGGGCGCCGCAGCCGCCGTGCTGGCCGCCGGCTGCGGCGCGCGCGTGCAGCTCGCCAGCCACTCCTCGCTCGATCGGGCGAAGACGCTGACCGACATGATCGCGCGCGCTTTCGGCGCCGCCGTCGAGCCGGTCTGCTCCGACGACGCGCGCCGCCGCGGCCTGCTGGCGGAGGCCGACATCCTGCTCGGCGCAGCCAAGGCCGGCGTGCAGGTGGTGAGCCGCGACGAGCTCGGCGCCGCCGGGCGCCTTCTCGCCGCCGCCGACCTCAACGCCGTGCCGCCCGACGGCATCGAGGGGCTGGGCGTGCTCGACGACCGCAAGCCGCTCGCCGCCGCCTCGGGCCGCGCCGTCGGCATCGGCGCGCTGGCTGTCGGCCAGATCAAGTACCAGACGCAGCGCCGCCTGTTCGAGCGGATGCTCGCCGGCGAGCCGGTGGCGCTGGGCCTCGCCGAATGCTTCGAGACGGCGCGCGCGGTTTGCCGTGAGTGAACACTGGCTTCTCGTTGGCGTGACGGTGCGCGCCCTGGCGCAGGCCGCGGCGCGCGCCGGCTTCGCGCCCTGCGCCGTCGACGCCTTCGCCGACCGCGACACGCAGGCGGCCTGCGAAGGACGCGTGCTGCGGCTGCCCCTCACCCCCGACCTCTCTCCCCGCAAGCGGGGCGAGGGGAGCAATGTGTTCGCACCCGACTGGAGCGCGCTCGACGAGGCCATCCGCGAGCTGCGCCGGCGCCACGCGCCGCGCGGCTTCGCCGGCATCGTCGCCGGCAGCGGCATCGAGGCACAGCCGGAATTGCTCGACCTGCTCGGCGAACATGCGCCGGTCGCCGCCTCGCCGAAGGAAGCCGTGCTCGCCGCCGCCACGCCGGCACGCTGGTTCGCCCTGCTCGACGAGATCGGCGCGCCGCATCCGAAAGTCAGTCTCCGCGACACGCCGAAGGGAGCCGGCTGGCTCGTCAAGCGCGCCGGCGGCACCGGCGGCCTGCATGTGCGCGCGTGGCGGGCGGGCATGGCGCGTGCAGCGGGTGAGTACTTCCAGCGACAGGCGCCGGGCCGGCCGGCCTCGGTGCTGTTCGTCGCCGCCGGCGGCGAGGCGCGCATCGTCGGCTGGCAGCGCCAGCTGCTCGCGCCGACACATGAATTCCCCTGGCGCTACGGCGGCGTGCTCTGCGACGACGGCCTGCCGGGCAAGGCGAAGATGCGCGTCGCCGCGGTCGTCGACGCGCTGGCGCGGCGCCTGCCGCTGCGCGGCCTGGCCGGCGTGGACTTCCTGGTGGACGGCGACGAGGTGCAGTTGCTGGAGCTCAACCCGCGCCCCACCGCCAGTATCGCCCTCTATCCCACGCTGAATCCCTTCGCCCTGCACGTGGAGGCCTGCGCCGGGCGCCTGCCCGCCGCACCGCTGCTGCACGGCTGGCGGCCCTGCGGCGAGGCGGTGCTGTATGCCGCCGCGCCGCTGCGCGTGCCGGCCGGCTATCGCTGGCCGCACAACTGCGCCGACCTGCCCGACGGCGCCGCCGAGTTCGCCGCCGGCGAACCGGTGTGCAGCGTGCGCGCCTCGGCCGGCTCGACGCAGGGCCTGCTCTCGCGCCTCGCGCGGCGCCTGCAACTGCTTTCCACTTCCCTGGGTGACCGACATGAACAAGACCCCGAGCGTGAACGCGCTGGCCGCGCCGCTGGCCGCCTCGCTGTGTGCTGACGCCGACCTCCTGCGCCTGAAGGTGAGCCGCGACGGCGACGGCCCGACCGTCGTCGACGCCGGCATCGACTGCCCGGGCGGCATCGAGGCCGGCCGCCGCATCGCCGAGATCTGCCTGGGCGGGCTCGGCCGCGTGCAGGTGAGTGCGGGCGGCGACGGCTGGCCGCTGGCGCTGACCGTGACGAGCTCGCAGCCGCTGCTCGCCTGCCTGGCGAGCCAGTACGCCGGCTGGAGCCTCTCCCACGGCGAGGGCAAGCAGGCCTGGTTCAGCCTCGGTTCCGGCCCGGTGCGCGCGCTGGCGCGCAAGGAGGAACTCTTCGCCGAGCTGGGCTACGCCGACCGCCACGACAGGAGCGTGCTGGTGCTGGAGACCGACAAGCCGCCGCCGCAGGCCGTCGTCGACAAGGTGCTCGCCGACGCGAGGCTTGCGTCTGCGGGACTGACCGTCATCCTGACGCCGACGCGCTCGCTCGCCGGCACCACTCAGGTGGTGGCGCGGGTGCTGGAAGTCGCCCTGCACAAGGCGCATGCGCTGGGCTTCGACCCGCGCGCCGTGGTCGACGGCCTGGGCTGCGCGCCGCTGCCGACGCCGGGGCGGGACTTCCTCACCGCCATGGCGCGCACCAACGACGCCATTCTGTATGGCGGCGCCGTGCAGCTGCTGGTCGACTGCGACGATGCCGCCGCCGAGGAGCTCTGCCGCCGCCTGCCCTCCTCCTGCTCGCCCGACTACGGCCGCTCCTTCGGCGAGCTGTTCAAGGCCGCCAATTACGACTTCTACAAGCTCGACCCGATGCTTTTCGCCCCGGCGCGCGTCCTCGTCGGCAACCTGCGCAGCGGGCGCACGTACGCCGCCGGCGCGGTGGACCGCGAGCGGCTGCTGGGGTTCTGGCTGGGGCGGCCGTGAGTCTCGCCCATGGCCTCGCCTCCTCCCCCCTTTGGAAAAGGGGGGCTGGGGGATGGGGGGTCGTCTCCCCCCTTTGGAAAAGGGGGGCTGGGGGATGGGGGGTCGTCTCCCCCCTTTGGAAAAGGGGGGCTGGGGGGGATTTAACAGCCGCCAGCAAGCCGACCACCGCCGCAAATCCCCCTTGTTCCCCCTTTTTCAAAGGGGGAGACCTTCTGACATGACCATCGCGATCATCACCGACGAACCCCAGGCCTGGCACACGCGCGAGCTAAAGCGCGCCTTCCTCGCGCGCGGCCACGACTGCCGCACGGTCGACCTGCGCCGCTGCCGCATCGATTTGTCGATCCGCCCGCACGGCCTGTTCCTGCCCGGCTTCGCGCGCGGCCTGCCGGAAGCGGCCTTCGTGCGCGGCGTGCCGGGCGGCACGCTGGAGCAGGTGGTGCTGCGCCTGGACATCCTGCACGCCCTGCGCGAGCTCGGCGTGCCGGTGTACAACGACGCGCGCGCCATCGAGAAAAGCGTCGACAAGGCGATGACCAGCTTCCTGCTGCACCGCGCCGCCGTACCGACGCCACTGACTTTCGCCGCCGAGGACGCCGCCGGCGCCGGCCGCTTCGTCATGCGCGAGCTCGCCGCCGGAAACACATTGGTCTCCAAGCCGCTGTTCGGCTCGCAGGGCAAGGGGCTGGCGCGCATCGAGGCCGTGCCCGCGTCGCCGCCGCTTACGGCCGGCGTCGCCTACCTGCAGCGCTGGCTGCCGCCGCGCGGAAAGGTGTTCGCCGACTGGCGCGTCCTCGTCGTCGGCGGAGGGGCGCTGGCGGGCATGCGGCGCGAGAGCCGGCACTGGGTCACCAACGTGGCGCGCGGCGGCCAGCCGCAGCCGGTGGACCTCGCCGATGCCGAACATGCCGACCTCGCCCGCTGGGCGGCGGCGGCGAGCGGCGCGCTGGGCATGGACTACGCCGGCGTCGACCTGATGCGCGACGAGGACGGCCGCGCCTGCGTCATCGAGGTGAACGGCGTGCCGGCCTGGCGGGGCCTGCAGCGCGTCAGCGACTTCAGCATCGCCGGGGCGCTGGCCGACGACCTGATCGGCCGCCGCATGGCAACTCAAAGGATGGCATCCCTTGCCTGAGGCGGACATCCGCGCCGCCTTCCTCGCCGCCTGCAATCTTGAGTTGGCGGCGCTCAAGCCCGGCAACGTGCATCGCCACGCCGACGGCCATGACATGACGGTGGCCGACTTCGTCGCCAGCGCCGAGGCTGCCGCGCCGGCGCTGGCCCGCGCCGGCAGTCCGCTCGGCCGGCGCATCCTCGAGGCCGTCGCGGCGACGCGGGCCGCGGTCGGCTGCAACACCAACCTCGGCATCCTGCTCGCCTGCGCACCGCTGGCGCTGGCCGCCGAACGGTACCCGTCCATCAGCCTGCGCATTGCCATCGCCGAGGTGCTGCAGACGGCCGACGCGGCCGATGCCGAGGCGGTCTTCGGCGCCATCGCCCTGGCGAATCCGGGCGGCCTGGGCGAAGCCGGCGAGCACGACGTGCGCAGCGCGCCGCGCATCGGCCTGCTCGCGGCCATGCGCCTCGCCGTGGCGCGGGACCGCATCGCCTGCCAGTACGCCTTCGGCTTCACCGACCTGTTCGCCTTCACCCTGCCGTTCTACCGGCAGCAGCTCGAACGCAGCGACGATGCGGAAACCGCCGCTGGCGCGCTGTACCTGTCCATCCTGGCGCGCTGGCCGGACAGCCACCTGTTGCGCAAATTCGGTGACAACGCGGCACAGACTGTAACCCGCGAAGCCGCCGAAACGATCGGCCGCCTGCGCGCCGAAACGCGCGTCCCGGCGCGCTGCGAACTGCTGCTCGACTGGGACAACTCCCTGAAGCGGCGCGGATTCAACCCCGGCACCAGCGCCGACCTGACGGTGGCGACGCTGTTCGCCCACGGGCTGCTGGCATGACTCCTGCGTTTGTCTTGCCGGCGGCATGTCGCCGCGCAGTTCCTTCAACACACACTGGAGAACACAATGGCAAAGATCAATCGCGTCATGGTTGGCGAATCCCTGGTCGGCGACGGCAACGAGATCGCCCACATCGACCTCATCCTGGGCCCGCGCGGCTCGGCGGCGGAAACGGCGTTCTGCAACGCGCTGACCAACAACAAGGACGGCTTCACCGCGCTGCTGGCGGTGGTGGCGCCGAACCTGATGTGCAAGCCGAACACCGTGATGTTCAACAAGGTCACCATCAAGGGCGCCAAGCAGGCGGTGCAGATGTTCGGCCCGGCGCAGCGCGCGGTGGCCATGGCGGTGGCCGACTCCGTCGAGGACGGCACCATCCCCGCCGCGGAAGCCGACGACATCTTCATCTCGGTCGGCGTCTTCATCCACTGGCAGGCCGAGGACGACGCCAAGATCCAGGACTTCAACTACCGCGCCACGCGCGAGGCGATCAGCCGCGCCGTCATCGGCGAGCCGAAGGCGGCCGAGGTGATCGCCAAGAAACGCGGCGTCAAACACCCTTTCCAGGCCGCGGCCTGAGGCGCTTCATACTTTTCCCCGAAGTTAACTCCCTCTCCCGCTGGCGGGAGAGGGTTGGGGTGAGGGTGGGACGGCCGCTTGCCCCTCACCCCAACCCTCTCCCCGCAAGCGGGGCGAGGGGGTCACAGGTTTCCCCGCACCATGCACATCCTCCCCGTCATTGACCTCCTCGACGGCCTGGTGGTGCGCGCCGTGGCCGGCGCGCGCGCGCGCTACCGGCCGATCCGCTCGCGCCTGTCCGCCGATGCCGATCCGGTCGGCGTCGCCGCCGCCCTGCTGGAGCTGGCGCCGTTCGCCGCCGTCTATGTCGCCGACCTCGACGCCATCGTGCAGGGCGGCAGCCGGCGCAACCTCGAAGTCCTGCAGCGCCTCGGCGCCGTGCTCGGCCGCCGCGGCGTGCGCGAGCTGTGGCTGGATGCCGGCCGCGCCGGCTGGCTCGGCGAGCTGGCCGCGCAGCTCGCGCCGACGGGCCTCGCCCTGCTGCCCGTCGTCGGCAGCGAAAGCCTCGCCGACGGCGAGCGTCCCGAAGACCTGCCCGGCCTATCCGCCACGGCGGATTTCGTGCTCTCGCTGGACCATCGCTCAGGGAATTTCATCGGCCCGCCCGGGCTGGAGCGCGACGCGCAGCGCTGGCCGCGGCGCGTGCTGGCGATGGAGCTCGCCGGCGTCGGCATGCGGCGCGGCCCGGCGCTGGAGCTGCTCGCCGCGTTGAGCGAACGCGCCGCCGCGGCCGAACGCGAGGACATCGAACTCTACGCCGGCGGCGGCGTGCGCGATGCCGCCGACCTCCACCGGCTCGCCGCCGGCGGCGTCGCCGGCGCGCTGCTCGCCACCGCCCTGCACGACGGCAGCCTCGACGCCGCGGCATTGCGTCCCCTGCTCGGAGAACCCCATGCGCGTGCTGGTGCATGAATACGCCAGCGGCAGCGGCGCCGCCCTGCCGCCCTCCATCGTCGCCGAGGGCTGCGCCATGCGCGACGCGCTGTGCGCCGACCTTGCCGCCGTGGCGGGCCTCGCGCTCCTCGTCAGCGCCGCGCCCGACCTGCCGCCGCCGCCCTGCGGCGAGCGCGTGACGCCGCGCGCCGGTGAGCGCGACACGGATTTCCTGCTGCGCGCCGCGCGCCGGGCCGACGCCGTCTGGCTCGTCGCGCCGGAGTCCGCGGGCATCGCCCTCGCCCATGTGCGCGCGCTGGAGCAGGCCGGCATCGCCGTGCTCGGCTGCACGGGCGAAGCCGTCGCGCTGGCCTCGAGCAAGTCGCGCACCCTGGCGCGGCTGGCCGACGCCGGCATCGCCACCGTGCCGACCTGGCCGCTCGCGCAGGCGCCGCTCGAGCGCCACCGCGCCTGGGCCGTCAAGCCCGACCGCGGCTGCGGCTGCGAGGCGGCGTACCGCCTGACCGCGGCGCAGGCGGAAGCACTGCACCGCGATGAAGCATCGGAGGAACGCATCGCCCAGCCCTGGCTGCCCGGCCTGGCCATGAGCCTGTCGCTGCGCGTGGCCGGCAGCGAGGCCGAGCTGCTGTCCATCAACCGCCAGCACATCGCCGTCGCCGCCGACGGCGCGCTCTCCCTGCAGGGGCTGAGGCAGGGCCTCGAGCTGCCGCCGCAAGCCGACGCCGCCGCGCTGGCGCGGCGCATCGTCCGGGCCATCCCCGGCCTGCGCGGCTTCGTCGGCGTGGACTTCGTCCTCGGCGTCGACGGCCGCGCCGCGGTGCTCGAAGTCAACCCGCGCCTGACCGGCGCCTACGTCGGCCTCTCGGCGCGCCTCGGCCGCAACCTCGCGGCGGAGATCCTCGCGGATTTCATCGCGGAGGCCTGCCATGCATAACGCAGTCGGCTGGGACATCGGCGGCGCCCACCTCAAGGCGGCGCGCTGCGCCGGCGGGCGGCTGGAGAGCGTGCGCCAGCTGCCGACGCCGCTGTGGCTGGGCCTGCAGCACCTCGACGAGGCCGCCGCCGCCGTGCTCGACGTGCTGCCGCCAACGCCGGTGCTGCACGCCGTCACCATGACGGGCGAGCTGACCGACCTTTTCCCCGACCGCCACCGCGGCGTCTGCGGCATCGCCGACGCCTTCGCCGCGCAGCTCGCGCGGCGGCGCCCGCACGATGCGCTGCGCTTCTTTGCCGGCGACGCCGGCCTGCTGCCGCACGCACGGGTCGCCGCCGCCAGCAGCGCCATCGCCTCGGCCAACTGGCTCGCCAGCGCCGCCTGCTGCGCCGCCGCCATCGGCGACGGCGTGCTGGTCGACCTCGGCAGCACCACCACCGACATCGCGCCCTTCGCCGGCGGGCGCATCCGCGCCATCGGCGCCAGCGACGCCGAGCGGCTCGAATCCGGCGAGCTGGTCTACCTCGGCATGCTGCGCACGCCGCTGATGGCGCTGGCGCAGCGCGTGCCCTTCGGCGGCCTGCTGCGCCGGCCGATGAACGAATATTTCGCCACCACTGCCGACGTCATGCGCGTGTGCGGCGAGATCGACGAGGCGACCGACCTGCTGCCCGCCGCCGACCAAGGCGAGAAGAGCGTGGAGGCCAGCGCGCGCCGCCTGCTGCGCATGGTGGCCGAAGACCTGCCCGACGCGGGGCTCGCGCGCGCGCGCGAACTCGCGCGCTGGTACCGCGCGCGCCTGCTCGACGAACTGCACGGCGCGCTCGACGAAGTCCTGCGGCGTAGCGCCCTGCCGCCGCGCGCGCCGCTCGTCGCCGCCGGCATCGGCGCGCCGCTGGTAGCCGAACTCGCCGCCCGCGCGCGCCGCCCGCTGCTGCGCTGGGAAGACCTGCCCGGCATGGAAGCCGTCACGGCCGAGGCGCGCGCCTGGTCCGCACGCTGCGCCCCCGCCGTCGCCGTGGCGCGGCTCGCGGCAGAACAAGGCAAATTAGAAGGTCTCCCCCTTTGCAAAAGGGGGAACAAGGGGGATTTAAAACGGTGACCGACTCACGAACCCCAAAAAAATCCCCCCTCCCCCCCTTATTGCAAAGGGGGGAATTGCGCGTCGTCAAGCTCGGCGGCAGCCTCGCCGCCTCCGCGCACCTGCCGCGCCTGCTTCAGGAACTCGCGCGCCTGCCCGACCTCGTCATCGCCCCCGGCGGCGGCCCCTTCGCCGACGCCGTGCGCCGCGCCCAGACCGAGCGCGGCTTCGACGACGCCGCCGCGCACGACATGGCGCTCCTCGCCATGGCTCAGTTCGGCAGAATGCTCGCCGCGCAAGCCGGCTTCCGCGCCGCCTGGGGCGCCGCAGGCCTCCTCTTTGAGCTTTCGAAACAGGCCTCATCCGGCTTTCGTGTGGATGGCGGCCAGTCTCCTGCCCCCTCTCCCCGCTTGCGGGGAGAGGGTTGGGGTGAGGGGATATCTCCCGCCAGCAGGAGAGGGGGTGTTATTCGCGCAGACGACCCACGCAAAACCCTGAAGTACCCGAAACAGGACACGCCATCGCCACTGATCTGGCTGCCCGACCCCGCCACCGACGCCCTGGAGGTCGAGCGCTCCTGGCGCATCACCGGCGACTCGCTCGCCCTCTGGCTCGCCCGCCGCCTCGGCGCCCGCCGCCTCGTGCTGCTCAAGTCCTGTCCGATCCCGACGGCGGACCTGACGGCGCTGGCAGCGGCCGGCATCGTCGACGAGGTTCTACCTGAGATGGCGCGGGAGTGCGCGGATGTCCGCGTCAGCCTGATCGACGCGACACGGTCGTCAAACCTGCGGGACGAACTGAACGGATGCGACAGGCCAATATCGGCGGCTCAGGAGTGCAGGCGAAGCCTGAGCGTCGTTCCTGATGTCGCGGTCTTCGCGTTGTCCGCGTCGCGGGGACGTTCCTGGAAAAGTCAGTCCCTGTGATACGGCGAGGTGGCGGGTCCAGGGAAGCTATCGACCCTGAGCGGACTATCAACGTAAAGGCGAGGTGGGCGCCGTGCCGACCCCGCCGACATGGCGACACAGCGGAGTAGCTGCGCCTCGACGAAGGTTAGGCCTTAGGCTTTGCATCGCGCTGCGCAATGTGCCCCCTTGTTTCCTCTGGAAGAACTTCTGTGTAAAGAAAATCGAGTTCTTTTGGTTTTGTTATTAACTCTTCTGCTATGAAATTCAGAACGTGGAACATTTTCATAGCGACATCCTTGTTGTCGTCGAGATCAATCTGACCAGGATGAACGGCATTGTTTCCTACGACCCGAAGCAAATCCAAAGCCTGCTGGATTTTTGGACTCAACCCTGATTCGACCAATTCCTTAATGTCGTTGTTAATATTCTTGCCTGTTTTTCCAAGGTCTTTAAGCAAAAGCTGAAGAGCAAGTCTCAGTAATGCTGTGGCGCCCTTGGGTGAATCGGTGAAAATAGACGTCGCCTCACGATACAGCTCTTTTATTTCTTCACTCAGATCAGAGTTCGGAGCCGGTAGGCTTGCCTGCCTTGGATATACAAGCTCTCGATTGATCCATAAGCTTGGACTGTGGCAGGAAGAACAGGTCGCAACGGAAAATCCCTGTGGTACGAAATAAGTCATGCTCCGCTTATTTCGTCGGACACGGCATGAATGAATGCCGCTATGGCTTCTTGTTTATAGTCTTGGATGTTGGTTCGATACTCGAAGTAGACATTGCTAATTATCTTATCCGCGGCTGTCGCCGCAGAGTCTTTGTCAAACCATGTTTGTTGAGAGGCAATTCCGCAGTGAGGACATTGGAATTTGTCGCTTTTATGTTTCGGACTTAAATCCATGCGGTAACCTCCGTAATTCTTGCCAACGTTTGAAATCATCGGCGCTGCGCGACTTTATCGCGCAGCGTCCGGTGGGATGATGGGTTGGGCCGCGCGAACCTATGACAGCCCCCAATGCTTTTCGAGTCGAGAAACCTCATCAAGGAGCATTTGTTTCCGTACATCGTCGCCTCTACCTCCACCGACGTAAATGGTGTGGGGCGCTTCGAATTTCTTTATTACTTCCTTTGCCATATGCGACCGTAGGCTCGAATATTCGGGGGAGCTCCCAAAACTGCTCCGACCTTCCGGCGAATGGAATTCCGCGGCCGCTAACTTCGCTTTCCAACTTGCAATCAATTCCTTTCGATAGTCATGCCTCTTTTGGCGCTTTTCGATCTCCCACTTGATCCATGGCACAAGTAATCCAGAGATGAAGCCAATTCCGGCAGATACGATTCCGATAATTGTTTCTTTCATGTCCAGGTCCCAAGCATTCTCAAGTGAGAGGCCCAACGTTCAAGCTCAGGGGCGCTGCCCCTTGGAGCGCAGGGTTGGGCGTCTATGCCTTGACAAATTTACGATCCAAGTCTTTGGCGATGGACCAACCCGCTGCTTCGAGCATTACTGCGCTGATGCTTGGGGCGACAACTTGACCAAGGCCAGGGATCAGCTTAGAGAGTTCTTTAGCGAGTGTTTTGATCGGCTGCTTGAGCATTGTGTTTTTGATTGCCGCAATCGCAATACCCTTGGCGGCTTCTTCCGTGAGGTTTCCGCCAAAAACTCCTGCAAGGCTCATCGTCATGGCTGTCATCGCCACCATGTCTGCAGCAATTCCGGTGCCCGGTACTGGAATTAGGTTTCCAGCTGCCGCAGCTGCGGCAGAGGTGTGGATAATTTTGTGGCAAGAGTTCTCTTGGTCGCTGGTCATGGATTTTTTCTTTCTTGGTTGAGTTTAGAAATCGGCAGAGCGAAAAGACGCCCAACGAATAGCGTTTATCCGCCGCAGCGGAAGCGGTTGATGAGGGCGCGGCGTC
>CAYYXS010000026.1:0-67537 GCA_964475635.1 uncultured Rhodocyclaceae bacterium | reverse complement strand
TACTTCTTCGGCTCTTCTTCCTTCTTGGTGGCCTCCATTCCCGCCATGCCAGCGGGCTGCGCAGGAGCAGCAGCAGGCGCACCAGCCATACCCGACATCCCTTCCATGGCAGCAGGCTGGGCGGGGGCGGCAGGAGCGGCGGCAGGCGCGGGAGCGGGAGCGGCTGCTGGCGCGACAGGTGCGGCAGCCGGCTGGGCTTCTTCTTTCTTGCCGCAGGCGGTCAGGGCCAGGGCAACCAGAGCAACAGCGAGGAGAGATTGTTTCATGTGCAGTTTCCTTTTATTGATCAAGATAACAAAACCATGGTTTGAAGGGCATTTGACCTGAATCAGGCCAAGCAAATATATTAACAAAGTTGGATAAAAAATGCATCCATGACAGAGGGGACTCGTCATGGAGGGGGGCGATCCGTTCATGGATTTTCCAGGTCCGTTCATGGACTTTCCATTCGGCATTTTGGCTACAATGCGCTTAGACCAGTGCAGCAGTATCCGGCAGCGGGAGCGACCATGAATGCAGCAGACATTTTCGAGGATGATCTGCCCGACGAGCACACCACCCGCATGCTGCAGGATATAGGAATACCTCCCTGCCCGGACATCGTAGTCGAACTGCTTGCGGAGGCCCGGCGCGAGGACATCGATTTCATCCGCATCTCGCGGCTCATCATAGGCGACGTGGCCTTGGCCGCAGCCGTCCTCAAGTCGGCCAACTCACCGTTCTTCGCCCTGCGGCGCAAGGTGCAATCGGTGCAGCAGGCCGTGGCGGTGCTGGGCTTGCGCAATCTGCTGAAAATCGTATATGGCGTCGTTCTAAAGCAGAGTCTGGGCGGGGACACGCCCGTTCTTGCGCGGTTTTGGGACCGCTCCAACTACAATGCCGTCGTCTCGTCTTATCTAGCCGGCCGCCTGCCGGGTGTCTCGGGCGACGATGCCTATACCATGGGGCTGTTTCACGATGTCGGCATTGCCATTCTCATGCAGAAATATTCCGGTTACCGACAGACGCTGATGAGGGCCAATGCAATGCCCTCCGGCGGAACCTCCATCGAGGATGAGCAGCATCACACCAATCACGTCGTCGCGGGTGCCCTGCTCGCCCGCGGGTGGCATTTGCCCGACCAGGTGGTGTGGGCAATTCGCTACCACCATGAGACTTCGATTTTCGATGCGCCGCGGGGGCATGCAACGCCGGACGTGTGTCTGCTGGTGGCAATACGCCTGGTCTCGGAACACGTCGTTGCGCGCTTCCTCAACTACCCTGACGATGCGGAATGGGAGCATGCCAGGCAGTCCGCCCTGGGCTATCTGGGCTGGTTCGAGGAAGATGTCGACGATCTGGCCAGGGGAATGGCGGATGGCTTGCGTGAAATCCAGGCCTACCGGGCGGGCTGACTACTTCCGGCGTACGCACTCCACGACTACTTCCGGCGTACGCACTCCACATAGGCTTCGCCGTCCGGCGGAGACTGACTATTCTGCGCACGCCATATCGTTTCGCCCAGGCATTCCAGCACATCATGCAGCGCCGCGTGGCGGTCTCCCAGCTTGTCAAGGCGCGCCTCGAAGGCGGCTCGCAGCCCGCGGGGCTGGTCGATGGCGAGCTGCTCCTCAACGGCCAGATGCAGCGACAGATGCAGGAAGGGATTGGCCTCGCCGGATTCCGGTGACCATTCGCGGGAGAGCGATGCCTCGCCCGCTTCCAACAGGCGATGGTATTCCGGGTGCTGGGCGATGAGGCGGATGGCCGCATCCTCGATGGGCGAGACGACCTCCTTTGCCCGATGCTTTCGCCAGGCCTCGATGAAAAAACTTCTGGCCTGATTGCGGGTGGGATTAAACATCGGACTTGAACAGGGCCAGCACAGCCGTATTGTGCACCTGGTGCGTGCCATCGAAAAGCGGGGCGATCTGGCCGCCGCCATAGGCCCCGATCAGCGGCATTCCGGGAAAGCGTTCCTTGACCACGATCAGGTCGCGATCCTCGCTGCCGAAGAAAAAGGGGCCGCGACCCAGGCAGGAAAAGAGCAGCCCGAATTCCGGTGCGGCACCGAGACGAGCGGCGAGTTCGCCGGCCAGTCGGCGCATGTCGTTTTCCGCAGCAAGGCTCTGGCGCATGGCCCAGAAGAGATGCGAGCCGTCCCGAGCCGCAATCGCCAGCGTCACCGAGCGCTCCTCGTGACTGGCAGCGACGATCGGCGCCAGGATATAGCGCCCTTCCTCGATGGCGCGCTCCGGCCGCCCGGACACGATGCCGGCCGCCAGCAGGTGGAAGGGCAGCTTTTCCATCTGTCGCACGTCCTGCGGCAATTCGCGCAGAAGCGCATCGAGAGCGGGATGATCACCGGCCGCCAATATGTCGCGACCGCTGCATTTCACCCGATGTGTTTCGCCCAGGATGCGCATGCCGCGGGACGCGCCGAGGGCCGAGCGGGCGCCGGCGATCGCCGTCTCGCATCGCCCGTCGGAGGCCATCTTGCCGTGGCACCAGATGCGTCCTGCGCCATGCGCGCTGCTGTCCGTCGACAAGAGGCCATAGCGCAGTCCGCCGTTCCTCAGCCAGCCCGTGCTTGCGGCAGCCGGCGTTGCCAGAGTGAGCAGGGGAGCGTTTGTTGGGGTGTGGGCCAGGACGCTCTTTCCGCCGAAAACCATGGCGCAGGCGGCAGGTCGATCGAGCACCCAGTCCTCCTCGGTGAATACGCCAGGCGCCGTACAGCCTGTCACCAGCAGGCATTGCGCGGCGCGGGAGGCCGCCACGACGGCTGCGTGCGACTGATGCGCGAAATCGGCGCTGAGAAACAGCAGCACGCCCTGCGCGATGTCGATGCCGGCCCGGTTCAGCGCTGCGCGCACGACTGCGGCAGCCAGCTCAGGATCGGCCTTGCCGGCAGAGGCGAGTGCGGTTGCAACTGCGTTCATCCAGCCGTTTTCTCCGGCCATTCGCACAGGTCGTTGATGAGGCAGTGCGGGCAGTCCGGCTTCAAGGCTTTGCAGACGTAGCGGCCGTGAAGGATCAGCCAGTGATGGGCGTTCGGAAGGTATTCGGCGGGTATGGCCTCGATCAGTTTCTCTTCCACTTCTCTTACGTCCTTGCCGGGAGCGAGGCGGCTGCGGTTGGCAAGGCGGAAGACATGGGTATCCACGGCAATGGTCGGCTCGCCGAAAACCGTGTTGAGCACGACGTTTGCGGTTTTGCGGCCGACGCCGGGCAACGCCTCCAGCGCGGCACGGTCGTGCGGCACCTCGCCATCGTATCGATCGAGCAGGATCCTCGTCATGGCGATCACGTGCTTCGCCTTGGACTTGAAGAGGCCGATGCGGTTGATGAAGCTCATCAACCCCGCTTCGCCGATGGCGGCGATTTCCTGCGGCGTGCCGGCCGCCCGGAACAGTTCGCGCGTTGCCAGATTCACGCTCCTGTCGGTTGCCTGTGCGGAGAGGATCACCGCCACCAGGAGCTGGTATGGCGTGCGGTACTCGAGTTCGGTGGTTGGCGCGGGATTGGCCTGCGCAAAACGCTCGAAGATCGCGCGGACCTTCTTCGGGGTCATGAGGGGTGTGCGGGGGCCATATGCCCGGCACGCGCACGTTCGGCCGCACGGGCATCCAGCCAGTTGCGCCCGGCGATCATGAAGCCGAGCACAAGAAAGGCGCCGGGCGGCAGGATGGTGACGAGAAAACCGGGGTAGTCCGCGGGCAGCAGCAGCAGGGGGTTCGCGCCCGGGATCACCATTTCGATGCCGGAAAACAGCATGCCGGTGCCAATCAACTCGCGCAACCCGCCCAGCACGGCGATGGCCACTACCATGCCGATGCCCATCATGGCGCCGTCCCAGGCGGCGACGAGCGGCGTGTTCTTGGCGGCAAAGGCTTCGACCCGTGCCAGTACGATGCAATTCACCACGATGAGCGGAATGAAGATGCCCAATACAAGATACAGCTCATGCAGCCAGGCATTCATGGCGAGGTCCACTACCGTCACGAGAGAGGCGATGATGAGAATGAACACCGGAATGCGGATCTCGTGGGGGATGAAGCTGCGCACGCTGGCCACGACGCCGCTCGACAGTGCCATCACGAAAATCGTGGCGATGGCCAGGCTGACGCCATTGACGAAGCTGGTGCTGACGGCGAGGAGGGGGCAGAGGCCGAGCAACTGCACCAGGCTGGTGTTCTGTTTCCAGATGCCATTGTGGGCGATGTTCCTGAAGGTCTGTGTGCTCATTGCGCGGTTTCCATCCCGAAATCCGATTGCGCCGGAAGTGCGTACAGCTTGTCGCGGTGGTCGACGGCGAACTGCAGGGCGCGGCGCACGGCGTTCGTCACGGCGCGGGCGCTGATGGTGGCGCCGGCGCGGGCGTCGAAGCGGCCGCCGTCCTTTCTAACCCTCCAGTCGGACGCCGCCACCTCGGCGAATCCCGCGGCATCGAACTGGCGGATCCAGGGCGACGTCTTGTTGCGATCCTTCTTCGGATCGATGTAATCGCCCAGCCCCGGCGTTTCCTTGTGGCCGATCACGCGCACGCCAATAAGCCGGTTGTCCGGGGCGACGGCCAGGATCAGCCGGATTCGACCGCCGTAGCCGTCCGGCGCCACTGCCTCGAAAATCAGGGCGGCAGGCGCCTCGCCCTTGCGGGCGCGGAGCAGGCGCACAGGATCATCCTGTGCCGTGAGGCCGAGCTCCGGCCGCGGCGGGATGACAATCTGGTCGGTCAGCAACGTGTTGTCATAGAGGGAGGCGGGCAGGACCTCTCCCACCAGTTTCAGCTTTTCGGCCTCGGCGCTGGCATCGATGGCCGGCTTGGCGGCCCGGTAGGTGACCGCCATGAGGGTGGTGAACACCATGGCGAATGCGGCCAGGATGGCCGCAGTGCGCAGGGAGACGCGAGTGGCAGTCGGCTCGGTCATGGCCTTCCTTCCTGCCGCTTGTCCTTCTTGTACCCGAAAACCGACGGCTGGGTACCCATATCGATGAGCGGCACGCACAGATTCATCAGCAGTACGGCGAAGGCTATCCCGTCCGGATAGGCGCCGAAGGTGCGGATGATCCACGCCAGCAAGGCCGCGCCGGCTGCGAAGATCAGCTTGCCGCGCGGCGTGGTGGCGCCGGATACCGGATCGGTGGCGATGAAGAAGGCGCCCAGCATGGCGCCGCCGGTGACGACGTGGAACACCGGCCCGGCATAGCGCTCCGGGTTGCCCAGGCTGAAGCCGCCGGCGATCAGCCCCAGCGTGGCCAGGAAGGCGACAGGGACATGCCAGGTGATGACGCGCTGCTGAACCAGCCACAGGCCGCCGACGAGGTAGGCCAGGGCAATCCATTCCCAGCCCTTGCCGCCGATGTTGCCGAAACTGGCGTGCGAAGCGAGCACGCCGGCCACGGTGGCGCGCGCCTCGGGCGTGTGCAATTGGGTGCGCAGGGTGTCGAGGGGGGTGGCCATGGTAACGGCGTCCTGCGGAGGCTGACCTTTGAGGACGACCTGCATCTGCGCCGCGAAATCGGTGAAGCCAACCGCAGGCCATTGTGACATCAGGGCAGGGAAGGCGACGATTGCAATGCAGAAGGCGACCATGGCCGGGTTGAACGGATTCTGGCCAAGGCCTCCATAGAGGTGCTTCGCGACGACGATCGCAAACAATGTTGCCGTGACGGTCAGCCACCAGGGCGCTATGGGCGGAAAGGTCAGGGCGATCAGCCAAGCCGTCACCAGGGCGCTGCCGTCCGTGAGGAACAGCACTACCGGTTTCCCGCGCAGCTTCAGCATGGCCGCCTCGCCGGCCAGCGCCGCGATGGATGCGAGCGCGATCTGAACCAGGATGGCCGCGCCGAAGAACCAGACATAGATGGCGATGCCCGGCAGCAGGGCGACCAGCACCTTGAGCATGATCAGCCTGACGCTGACCGGCAGGTGAATGTGGGGGGACGTGGTCATACCGGTTCCTCAGGCGGCGTCTTGGCGATTTCGCGCACTTGGGCGCGGCGCGCCTCGATCTCGCGGATCTCGGCCTGCTTCTCCGGCGTCAGGTTGTCGACGTTCTTCGGCTGCACGCCGGCCTTGTGCGCCTGTGCGCGCGCCACGGCGGCGGCAATCAGGGCGCGCTTGGCGTCATCCAGCCGGGGCAGAGCGGGCGCGATGCCGGACGAGGTTGCGGCCGGGGGGGGGATGGCTGTTTTTTCGGCACCGGTGGCGGCCTGCCGAGCTGCGGCGGTCTTGGCTGCCAGGCGCTCGGCCTTTTCCCTTTGTTCGCGCTCGGTGCGGAAATTCCGGAATTCGTAGCGCAGGCGCGCCGCATCCGATGCCGCCTTCTCTCGTTCCAGCGCGCGCATGGAGGTCTTCGCGAACCGGTAGTAGTCGACCAGACGGATGTTCGAGGGGCAGACGTAGGCGCAGCAGCCGCATTCGATGCAGTCGAAGATGCCGTATTCCTGGGCCTTGCCGAGATTCTTCGAGCGCGAGAACCAGTAAAGCTCATGCGGCTGCAGCTCGGCCGGGCAGGCGCGCGTGCAGGCGCCGCAGCGGATGCAGGGCATTTCCTCGCCCGGCGGCGGAAACAGCGCAGGGCTGGCGGCAAGAATGCAATTGGCTGCCTTGGTCAATGGCAGGTCGGTGCGCGGCAGGACGAAGCCCATCATCGGTCCGCCCATGATGTAGCGATCGGTGTCGGCCTTCGGTCCGGAGAGCCCGAGCAATTCGTCGACCGGCGTGCCGATCAGCGCCTCGAAATTGCCGGGCCGCTCGACGTTGCCGGTGATCGTGACGATGCGCGAGACAAGCGGCTCGCCCAGATCGATGGCGCGATGCACGCTCCAGGCCGTACCGACGTTGAAGCATTGCACGCCAAACTCGGTGCCCAGCCGGCCATAGGGTATCTCCGTGCCGGTGAGGACCCGGATCAGCTGCTTTTCGCCGCCGGCCGGATAACGCGTCGGCACCGGCACGACCCCGATGCGCTTCTCGCCTGCGCTCGCGGCACTCATCGCGGCGATGGCTTCGGGCTTGTTGTCCTCGATGCCGACCAGCACGCGTTCGGCGGAGACGATGTGACGCAGGATGGCGATGCCGCGCACGATGCCGTCCGCCCTCTCTCGCATGAGCCGATCGTCGCAGGTGATCCAAGGCTCGCATTCCGCGCCGTTGATGACCAGAGTCTCGATGCGGCCTGAAGCTCCGGGCTTGAGCTTGATATGACTGGGAAAGGTCGCGCCGCCCAGTCCGACGATGCCGGCATCACGCAGGCGCTCGCGCAGCGCATCCGGGGATTCATTACGGTAGTCCACGGGCTGACGCTCGATCCAGCGCTCCTCGCCGTCGGCCTCGATCACCACGCAGGGCGCGGCGAGGGCTGACGGGTGCGGCAGCATGCGCGGCTCGACGGCCAGCACCTTTCCGGAAGTGGGTGCGTGGATGGCGGCGGAGAAGATGCCCTCGGGCGCGCCGATGCGCTCCCCCTTGAGCACGCGCTGCCCGGCAGCCACCAGCGGGTGCGGCGTATTGCCGGCGCTCTGTCGCAGAGGGACGAACAGGCGTGCCGGCTGCGGCGCACTGGCGATCGGCACCTGCGCCGATTCCTCCTTGTGCGAGGCCGGCTTGACGCCCCCCTTGAACTTGAACAGGGCTGCGATCACGCGGCCTTTTCCTTGATCATGAAGACGGGATAGCGCCACCGCCAGGTTTCCACCGTCTCCGGCACCGGAACCATGGAAATGCAATCTACCGGGCAGGGTTGCACGCATAATTCGCAGCCCGTGCACAAGGTTGCCACGATGGTGTGCATCTGCTTGGCGGCGCCGACGATGGCGTCCACCGGGCAGGCCTGTGTGCAAAGCGTGCAGCCGATGCAGAGGGATTCGTCGATGAAGGCCACCTGCCTGGGCTTCTCCACGCCGTGCTCGGCGGAGAGCGGCTTGAATTCCTTGCCGAGCAGGTCGGCCAGCTTGCGGATGCCTTCCTCACCGCCGGGCGGGCACTGGTTGATCTCGGCTTCGCCCTTGGCGATGGCCTGGGCATACGGCTTGCAGCCGGGAAAGCCGCACTGGCCGCATTGGGTCTGCGGCAGGATGGCGTCGATCTTGTCCACCAATGGATCGCCCTTAACCTTGAAGCGAATCGAGGCGAAACCGAGCATTGCGCCGAGCGCCAGCGCGATGCCGGCCATGACGAGCAGGGCCGGCAGCATCAGTATTTGTCCAGGCCGGCGAAGCCCATGAAAGCGATGCTCATCAGGCCGGCGGTGATCATGGCGATGGCGGTGCCGCGGAAGGGCAAGGGGATGTCCGCACCCTCGAGCCGCTCCCGCAGGCTGCCGAACAGTACCAGCGCCATGGAGAAGCCGACTGCGCTGCCGAAGCCGAACAGGAGGGATTCGAGCAGGTTGTATTTGAATGCGACGTTGAGCAGCGGCACGCCGAGCACGGCGCAGTTGGTGGTGATCAGGGGCAGGTAGATGCCGAGCACCTGGTGCAGCACCGGGCTGGACTTCTGAATGACCATTTCCGTGAGTTGCACCAGACCGGCAATGACGATGATGAAGGCCAGCGTGCGCAGATACTCGAGGCCGTTCGGCGCCAGCAGGTAATGGTCGATCAGGTAGGACGCCCCGGCTGCGACGGTCAGCACGAAAGTGGTTGCTGCGCTCATGCCGAGGGCGGTCTCCAGTTTCTTGGACACTCCCATGAACGGGCACAGGCCGAGGATTCGGCCGAAGACCACGTTGTTGACGAGGACGGCGCCGATGACGATGAACAGATAGCCGGTCATGTTGGGCTGTTTTTGCTGGACTGCAAATTATCTCTTCTTGCGGCACAGCATACAACCCTGACGAAGTAATAACCTTATGACTTTCCTGAATACGGTCAGTCTGAGGCGAGGGCCACGGCAGGTTCGGTGTAACTGCGACGGGTGTCTTCCGCAAGACCGGTGTGCGTCACTCGTCCGGCATGCGTCTGCAGGCCCTGCATGAGCCCCGGGTCTTCCTCCAGCGCGCGGCGCAGGCCAAGGCTGGCAAGTTTCAGCGCGTAGGGCTGGATAGCCTGCGTCAGAGCAAGCGTTGCAGTGCGCGCAACGGCGGAGGGCATGTTGGGCACACAGTAATGCACGATGCCTTCCTCGACGAAGAGCGGGGCGGAATGCGAGGTCGGGCGCGAGGTCTCGGCAATCCCGCCCTGATCGATGCCGACGTCTACGATGACCGAGCCGGGGCGCATCCTCCTGAGCTGGTCGCGCGTGATGAACCTGGGCGAGAGCTTGCCGGGAATCAGCACGGCGCCGACGATGAGGTCGGCGTCGGCGATGGCACGCTCAAGCGAGAGTGGATCGGCGATGCAGGTACTGATGCGGCCGCGGTAGATGCGGTCGAGCGCCTCGATCTTGGCGACGCCGCGGTCGAACAAGGTGACCTGCGCGCCCATGCCGACGGCTACCTGCAGGGCGTTTGTGCCGACGCTGCCGGCGCCAATGATGACCACCCTGGCCGGCGGCACGCCGGCCACCCCGCCGAGCAGCACGCCCGAACCGCCGTTGGCCATCTGCAGCGCCCAGGCGCCGACCTGCGGGGCAAGGCGGCCTGCCACGCGCGACATCGGCGCCAGCAGCGGCAGCCCGCCGTGCGTGTCCGTCACCGTCTCGTAGGCGACGCATGACAGGCCGCAGTCGATGACATGCTGCAGGAGATCGGGGTCGGGCGCGAAGTGCTGGTAGGCGAACAGGATCTGGCCGGGTCGCGTCAGGGCAAATTCCGCCGCCTGCAGTTCCTTCACCTTCACCACCATCTCGGCGCGGGAGTACGTCTCGGCGGCATCCGGCGCGATGTGCCCTCCGGCGGCGAGGTAGCCGGCATCGTCGAAGCCGATGCGCGCGCCGGCGTTCGTCTCCACCCACACCTCGTGCCCGGCCAAAGTCAGCGTGCGTACCCCGGCGGGGGTCAGGCCGACACGGTACTCGTGGTTCTTGATCTCCTTCGGCACGCCGATCCGCATCATGCCCCCCGCCGGGCCGCCTCAAGGGGGGCAGGCGCCCCCTCGGAGGGCAGCGAACGATTGTGCGCACGGGGAGCCATATTTACCCTCCTCGGAAATCCGCCGTTGCCGCGATGGCTTCCCCGACCAGCGCCGGGCCACGGTAGATTAGGCCTGTGTAGAGTTGCACCAGTTGCGCGCCGGCTTCCAGCTTGGCGCGCGCATCCCGACCGCTCATTACGCCGCCGACGCCGATCAGGGGGATCTCGCCGCCGAGGCAGCGGGACAGCGCCTGCAACACGCCGTTAGCCTTCGCCAGCAGCGGTGCACCGGACAGACCGCCGGCCTCGTCGGCATGGGCGAGATGCTCGACGCCCTCGCGCGAGAGGGTGGTGTTGGTGACAATGGCGGCATCGATGCGGTGGCGGCACAGGGCGTCTGCGATGACCCGGATTTGCTCCTCGTCCAGGTCCGGCGCGATCTTCAGCGCCAGCGGCGCATAGCGGCCGTGCCGCTCGGCGAGCGCCGCCTGCTCGCGCTTGAGCGGGCCGAGCAGGCCATCCAGTTCGGATTCCCCCTGCAGCTGGCGCAGGTTCTTCGTGTTGGGAGAGGAAATGTTCACCGCGACGTAGCCGGCGTGAGGGTAGACCTTGCGCAGGCAGGCAAGGTAGTCGTCGACGGCGCGCCCGATCGGCGTGTCGAAATTCTTGCCGATGTTGATGCCGAGGATGCCCTTGTAGCCAGACTGCTCCACGTTCTTCACCAGTGCATCGACGCCATGGTTGTTGAAACCCATGCGGTTGATGACGGCTTTTCTCAGCGGCAGACGGAACAGGCGCGGCTTGGGATTGCCCGGCTGCGGACGCGGCGTCACCGTGCCGATCTCGACGTGGCCGAAGCCGAGCGCCGCCAGCCCCTCGATGCACTCGCCGTTCTTGTCGAGGCCGGCCGCCAGCCCGATGCGGTTGGGGAATTCCAGCCCCATCACCCGCACCGGCTTTGCGGCGGGTGCCTTGCAGGCGACGGGCAGATGCAGCGCACGCGCGCTGCGCAGGCCGGCGAGCGTCAGGTCGTGGGCGGTTTCGGCGTCGAGGGCGAAGAGGAATGGGCGGGCGAATTCGTAGAGCATGCGGAATTCTACCGCGCCAGATCCTCCTCGGTGAGTTCTCGCCAGACGCCGCCGATACGGCCCTCGATGGGGCGAAAGCGCGCCTTGTAGGCCATCTTGCGGCTTTCGCGGATCCAGTAGCCGAGATAGAGGTGAGGCAGGCCAAGCGCGCGGCACTGCTCCACCTGCCAGAGGATGCACCAAGTGCCATAGCTGGCACCGGGCACGTCAGGATCGAAGTAGGTGTAGACCGAGGAGAAGCCGTCGGCAAGCAGGTCGACGATGCAGACCATGCGCAGCACGCCGCCCTCGCGGAACTCGACCAGGCGGCTGTCGACATGGCTTTGCAGCAGGAAGTGCGCATATTGCTCGCGGCTGTCCTGGTCCATGCCGCCGCCGGCGTGGCGCGAGGCCTGGTAGCGCTGGTAGAGGGCATAGTGCTCCTCGCGGAAGGCGAGCGGCAGTTCGCGCGCAACGAGGTTGACATGGCGCGCCGCCGTGCGCCGCTGCGTGCGGTTCGGCGCAAAGCGGCAAATGGGAATGCGCACCGGCACGCAGGCGCGGCAGGCGTCGCAGTAGGGGCGGTAGGTGAAGATGCCGCTGCGGCGGAAGCCGGCATGCACCAGTTCGCCGTAGATGCGCGCATCGATCAGGTGGCTGGGCGTGGCAACCTGCGAGCGGGCGATGCGTCCCGGCAGGTAGGAGCAGGCGTAGGGCGCCGTGGCGTAGAACTGCAGCAGCGGAAAGGGCAGGTCCTTGAGCAGGCTCATGGGGCGTTCGCGCCAAACATATCCAATGCATCATCCGGCGGCCATTTGCCGGGCCCCCGGGCTTCCTTGGTCCAGACCGCCAGGCCGCGCACGAGTTCGCTGCGCCGGATTTCCCTCGCGCCGAGCGAGGCGAGATGGGCCGTCTTCATCTGGCAATCTATCACGGCGAATCCGTGCCGTTCAAGATAGCGCGCCAGGTGCGCCAGCGCGATCTTCGAGGCGTCTGCGATGCGCGAGAACATCGATTCGCCGTAGAAGGCGCGGCCGAGCCCCAGGCCATAGAGTCCGCCGGCCAGTTGGCCGTCGATCCAGGTCTCTACGGAATGCGCATGACCGAGCTCGTGCAGGCGGAGATAGGCCTGCTGCATCTCGGGCGTGATCCAGGTGCCGTTCTGGCCCGGCCGCGGTTCGCTGCAGGCGCGGATGACCTCCGCGAAAGCCGAGTCGAGGCGTACTTCGTAGCGCCTGCGCCGCAGCGTCTTCACGAGTGAGCGCGACAGCTTCACCTCCGCCGGGAACAGCACCATGCGCGGATCGGGGCTCCACCACAGGATCGGCTCGCCCTCGGAAAACCAGGGGAAGATGCCGCGGCGGTAGGCATCGAGCAGCCGTTTCGAAGAAAGATCGCCGCCGGCGCAGAGCAGGCCGTTGGGACGGCGCAGTGCGCGCTCCACCGGCGGGAAGGGCGCGTCACCGTCAAGCCAGGGGATCATTGAGGGTTCATACGTTGCGGAAGACGACGACGTGGTCGACGTCGAGGCGGATGCCGATCTTTTCGCCTATGGCGTGGTTGTGGTGGCTGGGCACCAGTGAGAGCACGCGCTCGCCGCTGGGCAGCTTCAGGGTGTACAGGAACTCTGCACCGCGGAAGGCTTTCGCCACGACTTCCGCCTGGGTCGGCGCGGCATCGTCGTGCACGATGTCGTCCGGCCGCAGCAGCACGGCGACGCGGCAGTCCTTGCCGCAGGCCAGGCAGCCGGCGATGCAGTCGGTCGGGATGCGGCCGGAAAGCCGCCCCAGCTCTATCTCGACCTCGCGCGCGTTGAGCACTTGGCCCTGCAGAAAGACGCCCTGGCCGATGAAGTCGGCGACAAAGCGGTTGGCCGGGCGGTGATACAGGTTGTAGGACGTGTCCCATTGCTGGATGCGCCCTTCGTGCATGATGCCGATCTCGTCGGCCACGGCAAAGGCCTCGTGCTGGTCGTGAGTGACGAGTATGGCGGTGGTGCCGGAGCGCTTGAGGATATCGCGCACTTCCAGCGAGAGGCGCTCGCGCAGGTCGACGTCGAGGTTCGAGAAAGGTTCGTCGAGCAGCAGCAGGTCGGGCCTGGGCGCCAGTGCCCGCGCCAGCGCTACGCGCTGCTGCTGGCCGCCGGAGAGTTCGTGCGGATACTTCGATCCTGCGCCGGACAGGCCGACGGTGACGAGCAGTTCATCGACGCGTTCGCGCCGTGCCGTGGCGGCTGACTTTTTCAGGCCGAAGGCGATGTTGTCGGCCACGCTCAGATGGGGAAACAGGGCGTAGTCCTGGAACACCATGCCGATGCGCCTCCGTTCCGGCGGCACCTGCACGGCCGGGCTGCTCACCGTGCTACCGCCGATGAGGATCTCCCCGCTGTGAATGCGCTCGAAGCCGGCGATGGCGCGCAGCACCGTGGTCTTGCCGCAACCGGAAGGGCCGAGCAGGCAGCCGATGACGCCCTGGTCGAGGACGCACGACAAGTCGCTGACGACGGTATGGCTGCCGTAGGCGTGGGAGATGTGCTTGAGTTCTAGCAGGGGCATAAATAGCCAATCGATTACAATTCTCATTATGCTTCAGGCCGCGCATCCATGCATAACGCCACAGCCATGACCTCGCTTCCGCCCCGCCCCTCCGCCGCCGGCGGCCCGAACCCGCTTGCCCTGGCGGCGCTGGCCATCGCCGCGCTGGCCGCTGGGCCGATCGTTAGCGTCTGGGCCAATCTGCTCGCCGGCGGCACAGGCGGAACCTGGACGCATCTGGCCTCGACCGTGTTGCCGGAATACGTCGCAAACACGCTCTGGTTGTGCCTCGGCGTCGGCACCGGTGTCGTCGTCGTCGGCGTGTCCACCGCTTGGCTGGTCACCATGCACGTCTTTCCGGGCCGGCGCCTGTTCGAGTGGGCGCTGGTGCTGCCGCTCTCAGTGCCTGCTTATGTCATGGCCTACACCTATACCGACCTGCTGCAGTTCGTCGGGCCGGTGCAAACCGGTCTGCGGGAGAGCTTCGGCTGGCGCCTGGGAGACTACTGGTTTCCCGATGTACGTTCCCTGGGCGGCGCCATCGCCATGTTCGTTTGCGTGCTGTATCCCTACGTCTATCTGCTGGCGCGCACCGCTTTTATCGAGCGCGCCAGCGGCATGCTGGAAGTCGGCCGCTCGCTCGGTCTTTCCGCCTGGGGCAGCTTCTTCCGCATCTCACTGCCGCTGGCGCGGCCGGCGGTGGCGGCGGGGGCGGCGCTGGCCCTGATGGAGACGCTGGCCGACTATGGCACGGTGGCCTACTTCGCCGTACCGACCTTCACTACCGGCATCTATCGTGCATGGTTCTCCCTCGGCGACCGCGCCGCCGCCGCGCAATTGTCCGCCGCGCTGCTCGGCTTTGTCATCCTGGTGCTGCTGCTGGAGCGCATGAGCCGTGGCCGCGCCCGCTTCCACAACACCACCGGGCGCAACCGGCCGCAGCCGGGACAGCCCCTCTCGCCCCTCGCGGCTACGGGCGCCATGCTCGCCTGCGCACTGCCGCTCGTCTTCGGCTTCCTGCTGCCGGCGGGCCTCCTGCTGGGGATGGCGCTGACCGAGGGCGACGCGCAGTTCGGCGCGCGCTTCCTGCAGTTCGCCGGCAACAGCTTCACGCTGGCGACGACGACGGCGCTGCTGGCGACGGGCCTGGCGGTCGTGCTGGCCTATTCGGCTCGCCTGTCGCGCGAGCGCTGGCCGCAGTGGATGAATCGCGTCGTCGGCCTGGGCTATGCCGTGCCCGGCTCGGTAATCGCCGTCGGCGTGCTGATCCCCGTCACGCGGCTGGACAATTGGCTGGCCGGGGCGATCGCCGCATTGACAGGCAGCAATCCCGGCCTGATCCTCACAGGTGGAATCGCCGCTCTGGTGTATGCCTACCTGGTGCGTTTTCTCTCGCTCGCCCTGCAGACGGTGGAGACGAGCCTGGCCAAAATCACGCCCAGCATGGACGATGCGGCACGTTCTCTGGGTTATGGCAAGGGGGCGACACTCAAGCGGGTGCATCTGCCGCTCTTGCGCGGCAGCCTGCTGACGGCAGGACTGCTGGTGTTCGTGGATGTGATGAAGGAACTGCCGGCGACGCTGGTGATGCGCCCCTTCAACTTCGACACCCTGGCGACGCAGGCTTACACCCTGGCGTCGGACGAACGACTGGCGGAGGCGTCGACCGCTGCGCTGGCGATTGTCGCCGTGGGCATCCTGCCGCTGATCGCGGTGTCGCGGCAGATTGCGAGGGGCAATACTCAAACTTCGGCGTGCTAGCCCCAGATGACGCGCCAGCCCTTGCGCTCGATGTAGCGGGACACTTCGTGGTAGGGCTTGCCGATCATCCAGTGAAGCACCGGACCGGCGCTGATGCAGGTCCATTTTGAGCCCCGCTTGCGCCAGAGGGCTTCATCGTGGAAGTTCGGTGCGGTCACCTTCATGACCTTGCCGTGAGCCGTTCCAGCCATGATCGCACTCCAGTTTGTCCTTGTAAGCTTGTTAACGACTCAGAGTGCGGGTTTCAACAGTTTGTTTTAGGCTTGTCCCCCTAAAATTTTTCAATCGGTTCAATCGCTTGCATTTACACGCCCGTGTAATCAGCAGTTTGCGGGCGGTGCTTCAAGTCGTTTCGGGAATGGGAAAAAACATCGGGCGCACAAGGCGCCCGACAGGCTTGTAGGAATCCGTCCTACAGCAATCAGCGCCAGCCGGCGCGGTCGAAGATTTTCTGGGCCAGCGCGGTGTTCTTCGACAGGGTGCCGACGTTGAGGCTGTCGGCCTTGAAGGTGCCGAGCGACTCCAGCGCGGGATTCTTCGACGATGCGGATTTCACCACCGGCCACTCGTTGTTACCGTTGGCGAAATAGGACTGCGCCTCGTCGCCGGCGAGGTATTCGAGGAATTTCACCGCGGCCTCCCTGTGCGGGGCAGTCTTCAGCATGCCGCCGCCGGAGATGTTGATATGCGTGCCGAAGCTCTTCTGGTTCGGCCAGACCACGCCGACCTGCTCCATGGCCTGCTTGTCGGCCGCCTTTTCCGAGCGCAGCAGTCGGGCGATGTAATATGTGTTGGAAATCGACACGCCACATTCGCCGGCGGACACGGCCTTGATCTGGTCGGTGTCGCCGCCCTTGGGCGCGCGGGCGAAGTTGGCAACCAGGCCACGCGCCCAGTCTTCCGTCTTTTGCTCGCCCAGGTGATGGATCAGGGCGGAGCCAAGGGACAGGTTGTAGGGATGAGCGCCGGAGCGCACGCAAACCTTGCCCTTCAGCTTCGGGCCGGCGAGGTCCTCGTAGCTCTGCACGTCGGCGGGATTGACTGCCGCCTTGTTGTAGATGATGACGCGGGCGCGGGTGGAGAAGGCGAACCAGTCGGGCGAGCGCAAGTGCGCAGGGATGCGCTCTTCAAGCAGCTTCGATTTTACCGGGGCGAACAGGCCGAGGGCGTCGGCCTGCGCCAAACGGGCTGCATCGACCGTGATGAAGACGTCGGCCGGGCTGTTGGCACCTTCGTTGCGGATGCGTTCCAGCAGTTCGTCTTCCTTGCCCTCGATACGGTTGATCCTGATTCCGGTCTGGCGGCTGAAGTTGGCGTAGAGCGCCTCGTCGGTCTGGTAGTGGCGGGCGGAATAGAGATTGAGTACCTTATCCTCGGCCTGGGCCGCGGAGACGATTAGCGCTGCAGCGATCAGCGTATAGCTATGAATTGATGACATATGAATAGCGTCGATGTATTGCAACTTTTATATCGTAACAATAAGCCTTGTCAAATGCAAATGGTTCTTATTAACCATTAACGATGGGAGCCACTGCGTCTGGGAGCGGGTGGGGAATTCGATTAAGAATCGCCTATGCCTGCAACTATTCGACGCGCGCCGTTGAAGCGCTTGATCCAATAGCCTTGGCGCATGTCTTCCACTCGCACTTCGCCGCCAGATGCGGGAGCATGCACGAAGCGGTTTTCCCCGAGATAGATGCCGACATGCGAAAAGCCGCGTCGCAAGGTATTGAAGAAAACAAGGTCTCCAGGGAGGAGTTCTTCCCGTCGAATGGTTTCGCCCATACGGCTGATCTCCTTCGATGTGCGAGGCAGAACCAGGCCGAGGGATTCGCGGAAGACATGTCTGACCAGGCCACTGCAATCGAATCCGGTTTCAGGAGATTCTCCGCCGCGTTGATAGTTGACTCCGACAAATGCAAGGGCGCGCAGTATCAAGTCCCCTGCATTATCTGCATAGTTGAGGAGAGAGGCGCGTTCCAGATCGGCTGGAGGAATATCGTTGCCGAAACAGCAGCCAAACGAACCCAGCGTCAAACCCAACGCTATGGCAATCTGTCGTAAATTCATGCACTTGAATATACCTGCTGTGCTTTGGCCTGTAAAGCAGTATATGTCTTCGGACTTGAAGAAAGAAGGCCATGCTTTTGACGTTTAAAGGGAATTTATTATTTAATTGCGTATAATCGAAACCCAACCGTATGGAGGTTGCCGTGGGCCCGTTCAAGGCGTTTGTCATCGACCAGAGTGACGGGAAAACCGTCTCCGGTTTCGCACAGTTTGTAGAAGATCAACTCGACAAAGGCGAGGTAACCCTTCGCATCGCCTATTCCAGCGTGAATTACAAGGATGCGCTGGCGGCAACCGGGGCTGGACGGATCATCCGGCGCCATCCCTGCATAGGCGGCATCGACATGGCTGGCACAGTGGCCAGCAGTACCGATCCTCGCTTCAAGGCAGGCGACCCGGTCATTGCCACCAGCTACGACATAGGTGTGGCGCATCACGGAGGCTATGCCGAGTATGGGCGTGTGCCGGCCGATTGGATCGTGCCCCTGCCGGCAGGAATGTCCCTCTTCGATGCCATGGCCCTGGGGACGGCTGGTTATACGGCAGCGCTGGGAATCATCCGCATGGAGGAGAACGGACTCAGACCGGAAAACGGCAAGGTCATCGTCAGCGGGGCCACCGGCGGAGTTGGCAGCATCGCCATAGACATCCTCGCGCGACTGGGTTATGAGGTGGTGGCCCTGACTGGAAAGGAGAGTCAGGCCGAATACCTGAAGAGCCTGGGGGCGCGGGAAGTCATGTTGCGGTCTAGCCTTGACCTGGCGAAGATAAAGCCGCTCGACAAGGCGATGTGGGCCGGCGCCGTGGACAATCTCGGCGGCGAAGTGCTGGCCTGGATGGCGAGCACCATGCAGCAGAACGGCGTGATCGCCAGCATCGGCCTGGCGGCAAGCATGAGCCTGAATACCACCGTGGCGCCCTTCATCCTGCGCGGCGCCAGCCTGCTTGGCATAGACTCCGGCTACACCGCCATGCCGCTGCGCCGCAGGGTGTGGGAGCGCCTTGCAGGAGACATGCGGCCAGCCCATCTGGCCGGCATGACGCGTAAGGTGAAACTGGCGGATTTGCCGTCCGTTTTCGATGAATTCATCAGGGGCCAGGCGCATGGCCGCGTCGTCGTTAACTGCGCCTGAAAGGCAGCCATGAGCGAAGCCGGCGCCTCCTCGCAACCGCGCATCCTGATTGTCGACGATTCACGCATGGTGCGTGCTTCCATCGTCAAGCACATCAGGGGCAAATTCGATATTCGCGAGGAAGGCGACGGCGAGGCCGGTTGGCAGACCCTGATGCTCGACCCGAGCATCCAGGTGCTGATCTCGGACCTCACCATGCCAAAGCTCGATGGCTATGGGTTGCTCAGGCGCGTGCGCGAATCGAAGCTGCCTCGCCTGCGGGAAATGCCGGTCATCATGATTTCGGGCGATGAAGACGAGTTGGCGCGCAACCGTGCCAAAGAGCTCGGTGCAACCGATTTCATCACCAAAGGGATTGGCACGGTCGAATTGCTGGCACGTCTCGATGCCCTGGTCAAGCTGGCAAAGACCCGCAACGAACTGGAGGCGATGGCCAAGAAGGTCATAGTCGATCCGAAGTCAGGTCTGTCTTCGGGGGAATACCTCAAGCAACAAGGGCGGCAGGCGCTGGCGCTCGCCCAGCGGCATGGCGGAGAGATCAGCGTTGTGGTCGTCGAAATCGACCGCCTGGATGCGCTGATCGGCAAGCTGGGGCGTCCGATCGGCGATCAGCTCATCCAGCAGTTCCGGGCGGTGCTGTCGAATCGCGTCAGGATGGAAGATACGGTTTCGCAGACGGGAGAGGCTCAGTTTACCGTCGTATGTCCGGGCATCGACCTGGAAGAGGCGCGCTCCTTCGCCAACCGGCTGGATCAGACTATCCGCAACGCAAAAATAAGCTACCGGGGAGAACGGGTCGAGGTCGGTCTGAAATTCGGTTTTGCCAACAGCCGTGACGATGAATGGCAGACTATGACCCATCTCCTGCAACTTGCGGAGGGACGGGCGATTCAGGAGGTGGAGCTGACAGCGGAACCGATCGAGGCGGAGGCATCCGAAGAACTCCCGATCCCCAAACTGGGCGTGGAAGATGCGCTCGCCCTGTTGCAGGCGGGCAACATCGAAGGCGTGAAGCCCCACCTTGTGGAAATCGTCGCACAGCTCATGCCTCTGTTGAAGCTTATCGACGCGGAACTCAAGCTCGGCATGAGCCCGGCCAATGCCGAGGCGAAACTGAAAAAAATGGTCTGATCTCGTCAGGCCTTAGCAACCGGGATCTTGCCGATCCGGGTCTGCCACTCCAGCGGGCCGGTCAGGTGCACCGCAGCCCCCCTTGTATCGACCGCCACGGTGACCGGCATGTCCTTCACCTCGAACTCGTAGACCGCCTCCATGCCGAGATCGGCAAAGGCCACCACGCGCGCGGCACGGATGGCCTTCGACACCAGGTAGGCGGCGCCGCCGACGGCCATCAGATAGACCGCCCGGTTGTCGCGGATGGCCTCGATGGCGGCAGGGCCGCGCTCGGCCTTGCCGACCATGCCGAGCAGGCCGGTCTGCTCCAGCATCTGGCGGGTGAACTTGTCCATGCGCGTCGCGGTGGTCGGGCCGGCCGGGCCCACCACCTCGTCGCGCACAGGATCGACCGGGCCGACGTAATAGATGAAGCGGTCTGTGAAGTCCACCGGCAGCTTTTCGCCGCGGTTGAGCATGTCGGTCATGCGCTTGTGGGCGGCATCGCGGCCGGTAAGCAGGCGGCCAGAGAGCAGCAGCACGTCGCCCGGCTGCCAGCCGGCGACTTCCGCCCGCGTGACGGTGTCGAGGTTGACGCGTTTGCCCTTGCTGGCGTCGTAGGTGATTCGCGGCCAGTCGTCGAGGCTGGGCGGGTCGAGCTTCGCCGGGCCGCTGCCGTCGAGATGAAAATGGGCATGGCGGGTGGCGGCGCAGTTCGGGATCATTGCCACCGGCAGGCTGGCGGCGTGCGTCGGGTAATCGAGAATCTTGACGTCGAGCACGGTGGTCAGGCCGCCCAGGCCCTGGGCGCCGATGCCCAAGGCGTTGACCTTGTCGTAGAGTTCCAGGCGCAGTTCCTCGACACGGTTGAGTTTTTCACTCTTTTGGTCCCGGGCGATCAGCTCGTGGATGTCCACCGGCGCCATCAACGCTTCCTTGGCCAGCAGCATGGCCTTCTCCGGCGTGCCGCCGATGCCGATGCCCAGGATGCCCGGGGGGCACCAGCCGGCGCCCATGGTCGGCACCGTCTTGAGTACCCAGTCGACGATGGAGTCCGACGGATTCAGCATGACCATCTTCGACTTGTTCTCCGAGCCGCCGCCCTTGGCCGCGCAGATCGCCTCGACATGGTCGCCGGGGACGATTTCGGCATGCACCACGGCCGGCGTGTTGTCTTTCGAGTTGGTGCGTGCGCCGGCGGGATCGAGCAGGACGGAGGCGCGCAGCTTGTTGTCGGGGTTGTTGTAGGCGCGGCGCACGCCCTCGTCGACCATCTCCTGGATGCTCATGGAGGCGTCCCAGCGGGCGTTCATGCCGACCTTGAGGAACACCACGGCGATGCCCGTATCCTGACAGATCGGACGGTGACCCTCGGCGCACATGCGCGAGTTGACCAGGATCTGGGCGATGGCGTCCTTCGCCGCCACCGACTCCTCGCGCTTGTAGGCGGCGGCCAGGGCCTTGATGTAATCGGCCGGGTGATAGTAGCTGATGTACTGGAAGGCGTCGGCGATGCTCTGGATGAAGTCTTCCTGGCGGATGGGCTGGCTCATGGGGATTCCCGTTTCAATGCTTGGTATGGCTGCTGATCGTCAGCGTCTGCATCATGACCTTGTCGGTCCAGGCGATGGCCAGGGCGGAGACCAGGAAGGAGGCGTGGATGGCGATCTGCGTGACGATGACGCGGTCTTCGACCTGGGCGGCATTGATGAAGGTGCGCAGCAGATGGATCGAGGAGATGCTGATCAGCGCCACCGCCAGCTTGACCTTGAGCACGCCGGCATTGACATGGGAGAGCCATTCCGGCTGGTCGGGGTTGCCCTCCAGGTCGAGCTTGGAGACGAAAGTCTCGTAGCCGCCGATGATGACCATGATCAGCAGGTTGGCGATCATGACCACGTCGATCAGGCCCAGCACGATGAGCATCACCTCGGCCTCGGAGAGCGCTCCGGCCTTGGTGACGAGAAGCGCCAGTTCGTGCATGAACTGGTAGACATACACGCCTTGGGCGACGATCAGGCCCAGGTAGAGGGGGGCCTGCAGCCAGCGGCTCCAGAAAATGAAGCCTTCCATGGCCCTGACGGAGTGGATGGTGATTTTCTCCATGGTTTCGTTGGGTGAATGCGAGGGGTGGAATTCTAGCATCCATGCTGCGATGCGGCATAAAGTGGGGCTGCCCTGTAAGACAGCAGTAAGCTTTTGTCGATAGATTGCCTCTTTCGTTAGAATGGCCCGATTCGGAAGAAGAGTCGCGCCGTCAAGCGCCGGCCCCGGAACAGGTTCGCTCCCTGGGCGGATTCCGCGGTCGTTGGCGCTTCCAGTACTTGCCTGAGGAGAGTCCAGATGTCCACGATCGAGTCGGTCTTGAATGAAACCCGCGTGTTTCCGCCGTCGCCCGAATCCGTCGCCCATGCCAACGTGTCCGGCATGGCGGCTTACCGGGAACTCTATGCCAAGAGCGAGAAGGATTACGAAGGGTTCTGGGGCAAGATCGCCCGCGACAACCTGATCTGGCACAAGCAGTTCCACAAGGTGCTGGACGAATCCAACGCGCCCTTCTACAAGTGGTACGAGGATGGCGAGATCAACGTCTCCTACAACTGTCTCGATCGCCACTTGGAATCCAAGCCGCACAAGACCGCCATCATCTTCGAGGCCGACAACGGCCAGGTCACCAAGATCACCTACAAGGATCTGTATCACCGCGTCTGCCGCTTCGCCAACGGCCTGAAGAAGCTGGGCATCCAGAAGGGCGACCGCGTGCTGATCTACCTGCCGATGTCGATCGAGGCCGTGGTGGCGATGCAGGCCTGCGCCCGCATCGGCGCCATCCATTCCGTGGTGTTCGGCGGCTTCTCGGCGAAGAGCGTGCAGGAGCGCATCATCGACGCCAAGGCCAGGCTGGTGATCACCGCCGACGGCCAGTACCGCGGCGGCAAGGAAATGGCGCTCAAGCCGGCCGTCGACGAGGCGCTCGGCCTGGGCGGCTGCAGCTCCATCGAGAAGGTCATCGTCTACAAGCGCACCGGCGGCGAGGTGACCTGGAACGCCAACCACGACATCTGGTGGCACGACTTGGAAGAGGGCCTGCCCGACGAGTGCCCGCCCACCTACGTCGGCGCCGAGCATCCGCTGTTCATCCTGTACACCTCGGGCTCGACCGGCAAGCCGAAGGGCGTGCAGCATTCCAGCGGCGGCTACCTGCTCGGCGCGGTGATGAGCATGAAATGGGTGTTCGACATCAAGTCCAACGACGTCTTCTGGTGCACGGCCGACGTCGGCTGGGTCACCGGCCACACCTACGTCTGCTACGGCCCGCTGGCGATGGGCGCCACCGAGGTGATCTTCGAGGGCGTGCCGACCTACCCCGACGCCGGCCGTTTCTGGCGCATGATCCAGGATCACAAGGTCAGCATCTTCTACACGGCGCCGACGGCGATCCGCTCGCTGATCAAGGCCGGCGCCGACCAGCCGACGCACTACAACCTGTCCAGCCTGCGCATCCTCGGCACGGTGGGCGAACCGATCAACCCGGAAGCCTGGATGTGGTACCACAACACCGTCGGCCAGGGCCGCTGCCCGATCGTCGACACCTGGTGGCAGACCGAGACCGGCAGCATCATGATCTCGCCGCTGCCGGGCGCCACGCCGACCAAGCCGGGCTCCTGCACCCTGCCGCTGCCGGGCATCATGGCCGCCATCGTGGACGAGACCGGCGCCGACGTGGAACTGGGCAAGGGCGGCTTCCTGGTCGTCAAGAAGCCCTGGCCCTCCATGATCCGCACCATCTGGGGCGATCCGGATCGCTTCAAGACGTCCTACTATCCGGCCGATTTTGGCGGCAAGTACTACCTGGCCGGCGACGGCGCCAACCGCGACCAGGAAGGCTACTTCTGGATCATGGGCCGCATCGACGACGTGCTCAACGTCTCCGGCCACCGTCTCGGCACCATGGAGATCGAGTCGGCCCTGGTGGCGCACTCGATGGTGGCGGAAGCCGCCGTAGTGGGGCGCCCGGACGACCTGACCGGCGAGGCGGTGTGCGCCTTCGTCGTGCTCAAGCAGGCCCGTCCTTCGGGTGCGGATGCCAAAAAGATCGCCGATGACCTGCGCGCCCACGTGGCCAAGGAAATCGGCGCGCTGGCCAAGCCGAAGGACATCCGCTTCGGCGACAACCTGCCGAAGACGCGCTCGGGCAAGATCATGCGGCGGCTTCTGCGCGCGATCGCCAAGGGCGAGGAGATCACCCAGGACGTCACCACGCTGGAGAACCCCGCCATCCTGCAGCAGCTCAAGGAGCCGGCGGCCTGAGCAGATCGTCTGCATGGGAAGAAAGGGCGCTGCGCAGCGCCCTTTTTTTCGGCCGTTCATTGCCGAGAGAGCACACGGGCTATAATCGAACCGGCATCAATGCCCGGCATCGCCGGAGGGGAGAGCCATGAAACGCTCTATCATCACGGGGCAGCGCCTGGCGGCGGTGTTCCTGCTTGGCTGCGTGCTGTTCAACTATCCGCTCATCGCGCTGTTCAACAAGCCGGGCGAACTCTTCGATATCCCCCTGTTGTATTTCTACCTGTTCGGTGCCTGGGCACTGCTGATCGGCCTGATGGCCTGGGCCATCGAGCGCCGGAAGGAGTGAGGTTGTTGTCCATGGATAAGGCCTAAATGCTCCAGGGCTGGGTCATCGCCAGCGTTTCCTTCGCCTACCTGGGCGTACTGTTCGCCATCGCCTATTTCGGCGACAAGCGCGCCGACGAAGGCCGCTCGATCATCGCCAATCCGACCATCTATGCCCTGTCGCTGGCGGTGTATTGCACCACCTGGACCTTCTACGGCAGCGTCGGGCGCGCCGCCTCGACCGGTATCGGCTTCCTGCCGATCTATCTCGGCCCTACGCTGATGGCCGGGCTGTGGTGGTTCGTCATGCTGAAAATCATCCGCATCAGCAAGGCCAACCGCATCACCTCCATCGCCGACTTCATTTCGTCCCGCTATGGCAAGACGCAACTGCTCGGCGGGCTGGTGACGGTAATCGCGGTGGTCGGCATCGTGCCCTATATCTCGCTGCAGCTGAAGGCGGTGTCGAACAGCTTCATCATCCTGCTCAACTACCCGGACATCGTCATGCCGGCCCGGGCCGGCGCGCAGCCGCTGCTGCAGGACAGCGCGCTCTACATCGCCATGATCCTGGCGGCGTTCACCATCCTGTTCGGCACGCGGCACCTGGACGCCACCGAGCGGCACGAAGGCATGGTGGCGGCCATTGCCTTCGAGTCTTTGGTCAAGCTGCTGGCCTTCGTCGCCGTCGGCGTCTTCGTCACCTTCGGCATCTACAACGGCTTCGGGGACATCTTCGACCGCGCCGAGGCCGTGCCCAGGCTGAAGGCCCTGATGACGGTGGCCGATACCGGCGCCAGCTACGGCAGCTGGTGGTCGCTGACCTTCCTTTCCATGCTGTCGATCATGTTCCTGCCGCGGCAGTTCCAGATTGCCGTGGTGGAGAACGTGAACGAGCGCCACCTGGCGCGGGCAATCTGGCTGTTCCCGCTCTATCTCATCATCATCAACATCTTCGTGCTGCCCATCGCCGTCGGCGGCATGCTGCATTTCCCCGACGGCAGCGTGGATGCCGACACCTTCGTGCTGACCCTGCCGATGGCCGAGCATAGGGAGACGCTCGCGCTGTTCGTCTTTATCGGCGGCCTGTCGGCGGCCACCGGCATGGTCATCGTCGAGACCATCGCCCTGTCCACCATGGTCTGCAACGACCTGGTGATGCCCGTGCTGCTGCGCTGGAAGGCACTGAGACTGCAGGAGGAGCAGGATCTGTCCGGGCTGCTGCTGTCGATTCGGCGCTGGGCCATCGCTGCCATCCTGCTGCTCGGCTACATCTATTTCCGCGCCGCCGGCGAGGCCTATGCGCTGGTCGGCATCGGCCTGATCTCCTTCGCCGCCGTGGCGCAGTTTGCACCGGCAATCTTCGGCGGCATCTACTGGAAAGGCGGTACGCGGCTGGGCGCCATATCCGGACTGCTGGCCGGCTTTGCCGTGTGGGCCTATACCCTGCTGCTGCCGTCGTTTGCCAAGTCCGGCTGGCTGTCGCTGGATTTCATTCGCGAGGGTCTGTTCGGCCTCGCCCTGCTCAAGCCGCAGCAGCTGTTCGGCCTGACCGGCCTCGACGACATCTCCCACAGCCTGTTCTGGAGCATGCTGGCCAATATCGGGTGTTATGTGGCGGTGTCGCTGCGCAAGCGTCCGGACGTGGTGGAAACCAGCCAGGCCACGCTGTTCGTCGATGTGTTCCGCCTGACCGAAGGCGCTGCCGGATCCAGGTTCTGGCGCGGCAGCGCCCACGTGCAGGACCTGCTGCCGCTGATCGGGCGTTTTCTCGGGCCGGAGCGGGCGCGCGAGGCCTTTCTCGCCTATGCGCGCCGGCGCGGGGCCGCCTCGATCGAGGCGCTGGAGGCGAACGCAGACCTGGTGCATTTTGCCGAAGCCCTGCTGGCGGGCGCCATCGGCGGCGCCTCGGCCCGCGTCATGGTGGCATCCGTGGTGAAGGAGGAGCCGCTCGGGCTTGACGAGGTGATGAATATTCTCGACGAAGCCTCGCAGGTGCGCGCCTATTCGAGGCAGCTCGAGCAGAAATCGCGCGAGCTGGAAGCGGCCACCGCCGAGCTGCGCGCCGCCAACGAGCGGCTGAAGGAACTCGACCGCATGAAGGACGACTTCATGTCCACCGTGACGCACGAACTGCGTACCCCGCTCACCTCGATTCGCGCCTTCTCGGAAATCCTGCTGGAAGATCCGAAGACCGACCTGGCGGAGCGCATGAAATTCCTCGCCATCATCGTCAAGGAAACGGAACGCCTTACTCGCCTGATCAACCAGGTGCTCGATATGGCCAAGATCGAATCGGGCAACGCGGAGTGGCACACTGCCAATGTGGACTTGCACGAGATCATCGAAGAGTCCGTTGCGGCAACCTCCTCGCTCTTTGCCGACAAGAGGGTAGGCCTGGAGATGGTGCTTGCCGGCGAGGCGCCCAGCGTCAGGGCGGACCGCGACCGCCTGATCCAAGTCATGCTGAACCTGCTCTCGAATGCGGTCAAATTCTGCGATGAAGGAAGCGGCCGGGTGAAAATCCGCCTCATGGCCGAGGCCGATTCGGTCAGGGTCGATGTGGAGGATAACGGGCCGGGCATCGGCAAGGACGACCAGCAGACCATTTTCGAGAAATTCCGCCAGGTTGGCGATACCATGACGGCCAAGCCGCAGGGCACCGGTCTCGGCCTGCCGATCAGCAGACAGATCGTCGAGCATTTCGGGGGGCGGCTTTGGGTGGAAAGCAGTTCGGGCAAGGGGGCGACATTCTCGTTTACCCTGCCCTTGGACAGGCAGGGCGCAATGCGCCTGGAGGAGAGCGAGGCAAAATGAACAAACGCATTCTGATCGTCGATGACGAACCGAACATTGTGGTGTCGCTCGAGTTCCTCATGAAGCGCGAGGGATTCGAGGTGGCCGTGGCTGGCGACGGCGAGACCGCACTGAGGCTGATCGAGCAGAGCAAGCCCGACTTGGTCCTGCTGGACATCATGCTGCCAAAGAAAAACGGATTCGAGGTATGCCAGGCGATCCGCGCCAATCCGGAGTGGGAGTCGGTGAAGATCGTGATGCTCACGGCCAAGGGGCGCGATACCGAAGTCGCCAAGGGCACCGCCCTGGGCGCCGATGCCTACATGACGAAGCCATTCTCCACGAAGGACCTGATCGCCCAGGTCAGGCTGATGCTGGAGATCTGATGGCGCAGAGCAGTGGCCGGCTCAAGCTGGTACTGGTACTGGCGGGCATCTACATACTGCTCGCATTGCTCTTCTGTTCGCTCGGCGCAGTGCTTTGGGCCGACATGAAGGAGCATGAGCGGCTGGCGTTCCTTGCAATAATGATGCCGCGCTTGGAACTGTCGATTCTGATCATCCTCCTGGCCTGGGCAGTGCTGGGCATGATCGTGCATGCGATTTACCGCGCCTATGTGGAGGCACCGCTGACCCTGCGCGAACAGGCGCTGGTCATGGTCAATGCGAATCCGGGACTTCGACTGCAGGAACTGGGGGCGCCGGAGATCAGGACGCTGGCCCAGGTCGTCAATGCCCTGGCCGAGCAGCGCGAATCGCTGCAGCGCGACGTCGAGGAACGGATCCGGGAGGCGAGGACCGTCAGCGAGGAAGAGAAAAACCGCCTGGCGGCGCTCATGTCGGAACTGACGCAAAGCGTCGTGGTCTGCAATCTGGACGGCCGCATCCTGCTCTACAACAACCGGGCCAAATTCCAGTTCAGGGCGCTGGCCGAGGGCGAGCCTGCGGCAGGCAGCGCCCTGATCGGCCTGGGGCGCTCGATCTTCGCCGTGCTGGAGCGCAGTCTTATCGCCCACGCCCTGGAAAACATCCAGCAGCGCCTTGCACGCGGCAGCCGGCAGCCCGTCGCCAACTTCGTCACGGCCAGCCGCGCCGGACAACTCATCCGCGTGCAAATGGCGCCCGTGCTTGGCGCCCTCGGCGAGAAGGGGGAAGGGGCGGCGGGCGAACGCCCTATCGCCGGCTTTGTCCTCATGCTCGACAACATCACGCGCAATTTCGAGATGGAGAGCCGGCGCGATGCGCTGCTGCAATCCCTGACCGAGGGCAGCCGCGCTTCGCTCGGCAACATCCGGGCCGCCGTCGAAAACCTGCACGAATACCAGGATATGGAGCAGGAGCAGCGCGACCGCTTCGTCGGCATCATCCGCGATGAGGTGCAGGCGATGGGACATCGGCTCGATCGCACGGTGAGCGAATTTGCCGATGCGCTCAAGGCGCGCTGGCCGCTGGAGGACATGCTGGGCGAGGATTTCGTCGCGGCCGTACAACGGCGCATCGAGAAGAGGCTGGACTTGCCGACCAAGCTGGAACAGGTTGCCGCAGACCTGTGGGTGAAGGTCGACAGCTTTTCCCTGCTGCAGGCGGTGACGTATCTGGCCGCCCGGCTGCGGGACGAATACGGCATACGCGAGCTGCGCTTCCGCATGGAACCGGCGGGACGCCATGTCCAGTTCGACCTGATATGGTCCGGGGCGGTGGTCGGCAGCCAGGCCCTGCTGGCATGGGAAATCGATCCGATGAATGCGGCGGGCGAGAACAGCCCGCTCACCCTGCGCGAGGTGATCGAACGCCATGACGGCGAAATCTGGTTCGAGCGCGAGAAAGCCTCGCACCGCGCCTTCATCCGCATCCTGGTTCCCTCCGCTACGCCGCAGCAAGCGGTCGAAGCCGCGCCGCTGATGCATGCCGACAGCAGGCCCGAATACTACGACTTCAACCTGTTCCGCCAGACCGAGGAGAGCCGCGCCCTCGACGACCGCCCGCTGACCGGACTGAGCTATACCATCTTCGACACCGAGACGACCGGCCTCGAACCCTCCGCGGGAGACGAGATCATCCAGATCGGCGCCACCCGCATCGTGAACGGCCGCCTGCTGCGCGGCGAGTTCATCGACCAGATCGTCGACCCGCGCCGCCCGCTGCGGCCGGAAGGCATCCCCATCCACGGCATCACCGAGGAAATGGTGGCCGGCCAGCCGACCATCGAGCAGGTGCTGCCGGCCTTTCATGCCTTCAGCGAGGACACGGTGCTGGTGGCGCACAATGCCGCCTTCGACATGCGTTTTCTGCAATTGAAGGAGGCATCCACCGGCATCTGCTTCCGGCAGCCGGTTCTGGACACGCTGCTGCTTTCCGCGGTGATCCACCCCAACCAGGAATCGCACAAGCTCGAGGCGATCTGCGAGCGGCTTGGCGTCAACGTCATCGGCCGCCATACTGCGCTGGGCGATGCCATTGTCACAGGCGAGGTCTTCCTCAAGATGATCCCCTTGCTGGCCGAGATGGGCATCCGCACCCTGCGCGAGGCGCGCGAGGCGGCGGAGCGCACCTACTACGCCAGAATCAGGTATTGAACCGGAAGCGAACGGAAATGGAAGAGCCTCTTCGCCAGCAAGCCGCAAGGAACGATTACCAGGCGATGTACAGTCCCCTGGGCCGCCTTATCCGGCGGCAGCCGGTGACGGTGCCGCTGGATGCCACGGTGCGGCAGGCCATCAAGGTGATGGACGAGAAACGCATTGGCTCCATCATCGTCGCCGACGCAGGCGGCAAGCTGCCACTGGGGATATTCACCTTGCGCGACCTGCTGCACCGGGTGGCGCTGACCGGCTGCACCCTCGACCTGCCGATCGCCGCGGTGATGACGGCGGGTGTGATCACGGTCAAGCCGCAGACCACGGCTTACCAGGCCGCGCTCATCATGGGCCGCCGCGGCCTGCGCCATCTGCTGGTCGTCGATGATGCCGGCAGCCTGATCGGCATCGTCTCCCAGAACGACCTGTTCGCCCTGCAGCGCACCGGCGTCCATGACATCACCGGCAGCATCCGCGAGGCGCGCGACCTGACCGCGCTGCAGGATTGCTCGAGGGAAATCCGCAGCATGGCATCCACCATGTTGCGACAGGGCATGTCCGCCGATCAGCTGACCCATTTTATATCGACGCTGAACGACCTGCTCACCTTGCGCATCATCGAGCTGACGCACGACGAGTTCGACCTGCCGCAGGTCAGATGGTGCTGGCTGGCGCTCGGATCGGAGGGGCGCTACGAGCAGACGCTGTCCACCGACCAGGATAACGGAATCATCTTCGAGGCCGATGCGGGCGATGTCGGCGAAGTGCGCAGGAGCCTGCTGCCCTTCGCCGATTCGGTGAACCGCAAGCTCGACGCCTGCGGCTTTCCGCTCTGCAAGGGCGGCATCATGGCGGGCAACGCCGAGTGGTGCCTGTCCCTGGAGGAGTGGCGGACGAAGTTCGCCAGGTGGATCCTGGCGCCCGAGCCCAAGGCGCTGCTGAACGCCTCGATCTTCTTCGACTTTCGTCCGCTCTACGGCGACGAGGAACTGTCGCATGCCCTGCGCGACTGGCTGCTGGGCGCAACCGAAAAGGCCGCGCTGTTCCTGCGCCTGATGACCGAGAACGCGCTGCAGTGCCAGCCGCCGCTTGGGTTCATCCGCACTTTCGTCTACGACAACAGCAAGGATTTCCCGCACACCCTGGACCTCAAGATGTATGGCTCCCGGCCCTTCGTCGACGCCGCGCGCATCTTTTCCCTGGCGCACAAGGGGGGCATGACCAGCACGGCGCAGCGCCTGCGCGCTGCGGGAGAGGCCACGAATCTCGGCGCGGATGTCGAGGCGATGATCGACGGCTTCTTTTTCATCCAGCAGTTGCGTCTGCGGCACCAGTACGAACTGAACGGCAGCGACGCCGGCGCCAACCGCATCGATCCGGACAAGCTCAACGAACTCGACCGGCTGATCCTCAAGGAAGCCTTCAAGCAGGCACGCAAGCTGCAGGAGAAGCTCAGACTGGATTACCGGATTTGACTGATGCGCGTCGCCTCAGCGCGCCATCCCGCATAAAATCGAATCCGCAAAGGCCGGCCCGCTCGACGATGCGAAGCCGGGACAAGTCAGTCTCCGCAGTACGGCGGGGTGAGAGGCCGAAAGACCGGCACGGGACAACACGACATGAGTTTCGGTGACAGGAAACAGTTCATATTCACCCGGCGCATACCCCGGAAATTGCGGTTCTCCGCATCCGGCGGCATGGTCGGCAGCCACATTGCGAATCACGAATCGGGCGTAACCGTTTTCCGCAATTTCGATGTCGGCAACCCGGTTCATTATCAGATGGCCAATGAGATAGTGACGGCGGTGATCTCGCTGGATCGCAGAAATCAGCTGGCCGCGTACAACGAGCTGAAAAGGGCGGGAGTCATTGCGCTGCTGGAGGCCAGAACGGCATCCAGGCCGGAGGAAGCCTACGCGCCGGACTACGTCGATCTGCGCAATCTCTACGGCTACGTGCGCACCTGGCGCCCGCGACGGGTACTCGAATTCGGCTCCGGCTTGTCCACCCTGACCATTGCATTCGCCCTGCATCAGAACGGCGACGGCGGGAAACTCTATTCGGTCGAGCCTTCTGAAGCGTGGGAAAAGCAGACGCGCGCGCTCCTGACGCGGGAACTTGCCCCCTGCTGCGAGGTGAATTTTTCCGCGGGTGCCGAATGCAGCATCGCGGGCATCGAGACCGTCCGGTTTGCCGAAGTGCCCGATGTTGTGCCGGAGTTGATGTACCTTGACGGAGCGCCGAAGGGCGCGAAATTCCTGGGGGCCGAAGAAGCATACTTGCTGGAGGAGAGGCTTGCGCCAGGCGCAGCCGTCATGATCGACGGCCGGTATCATGCCTTGCTTTTCTTCCTGGACGGCAACATGAGAAGAGGCTGGAAGACGCTCGCCCAGGCCCTGGTTGTCGAGTGGCCGGAACCGATGAAGACAAACTACTACTTCGGGCTGGACCAGTACGCAAACGCCCTGTGCGTTCTGGAGGAACCGCAGCAGTCCGACCGGCTACGCTGACAAGGCCGAAGCAATCCCCGCATCGATGCGCAGGACAGGCAGGCTCAGAAGCTGCCTCCCGTAGCCGCGAAGAGCCGGTCGCGCAGCCGGATCAGGCGCGGGCCGAGCTCGTCGAAAATGCGGCTACGCGTCATTTCGAAGGGCGGCCCGGAGCAGGTGAGGGCGAGGATCTTCGACTGGTCGCGCGAGATGAGCGGCACGGCGACCGAGTACACATCCCGGTTCCACTCGCCGAGCGAGATGCAGAAACCGTATTTCTGGTAGTCGCGCACGGCCTTCTCGAAGCTGGCGCGGAAGCTCTCCCAATCCTCCTTGCGGCCGGTCTTGCGGTGCTCTTCCAGCATCGCCGCGCGCGCTTCCTCGGGCAGGCCGCAGTGGTAGGCGCGTCCCAGCGCGGTCATGCCGTAGGGTACGCGCGCGCCGACCTCCAGGCGCATCTGGAAGGTCGGGTTGCCCTGGCAGACCTCGAGGAAGACCATGTGGGGGTTGTCGCGTGCCGCCAGGCAGACGGTGGCGCGGGCATAGTCGGCGAATTCCTGCATCAGCGGTCGGGCGATGGCGCGGATGTCCTGGCTGGCGAGGAAGGAGTAGCCCAGCGCCAGCACGCCAACCGAGAGGGAATACTTGCCGGATTCGGGCGAGTAGTTGAGGTAGCCGAGCTCGGTCAGGGTATAGGTCAGGCGCGTCACGGTCGGCTTGGGCAGGTGTGCGCGCTGGGCAATCTCGCTGTTGCCCAGCACCGGATGGCGCGGCGTGAAGGCGCGCAGGATATCGAGGCCGCGCGCCAGCGCAGTGACGAACTGGCGGTCCTTGACGGCTTTGGTGGCTTTGGCGACGGGCAGGTTTTCTGCCGCCGTCTTGCGGGCTGACTTGGCCATGGTGCTGGGTTTCCTTGCTTGCTTCAGGCTTCCGGCAGGATGACGACCTTGCCCTTCACCTGGCGGTCGAGCAGCCGCCGGATGGCGGCCGGCGCCTGCGCCAGCGGCAGCTGCTCGCTGACGACGGGGTTGATCTTCCTTGCGGCGAACCAGGCCATCAGCTGCTTCATGTTGCGCGCATGGCCGCGCGGATCGTGGCGCACCGAGTCGCCCCAGTACACGCCGATGATCTGACGTTCCTTCAACAGCGCCAGGTTGAGCGGGATCTTCGGGATCTCGCCGGCGGCGAAGCCGACGACGAGCAGACGCCCGCGCCAAGCCGTGGCGCGCAGCGCCGGCTCGGTGTGGCCGCCGCCGACCGGGTCGTAGACCACGTCGACGCCCTTGCCGCCGGTCAGCGCCAGAGCGCGCTGGCGCAGGTCTTCGCGCAGGTAGTCGATGGTCGCGTCGGCGCCGAGCCGGCGGGCGAGCGCCCGCTTGTCCTCGCTCGATGCGGCGGCGATGACGCGCGCTCCCAGCGCCTTGCCGATCTCCACCGCCGCCGCGCCGACGCCGCCGGCAGCGCCCAGCACCAGCAGCGTCTCGCCCGGCAGCAGCCGCCCGCAGTCCTGCAGGGCATGCAGCGAGGTGCCGTAGGTCAGCACCAGCGCTGCGCCGCTGGCAAAGTCCATGTTCCCCGGCAGGGGCAGGGTCATCTCGGCGGCGACGACACATTCTTCGGCGAAGCCGCCGAAGCCGGGGAAGGCGATGACGCGGTCGCCTGCCCTCAGTCCCTGCACGCCCTCGCCGACTTCCTTGACGAGCCCGGCCACTTCCGCGCCGGGCGAGAAGGGCAGCGGCGGCCTGACCTGATAGAGGCCCTGCACCATTAGCGCGTCGGGGAAGTTGAGCGCGCCGGCCTTGACGTCTATCACCAGTTGGCCGGGGCCGGCCGCGGGCGAAGGCACGTCCTGCACGCTCAGTTGTTCGGGCGGGCCGTATTCGGTGCAGAGCAGGGCTTTCATTGTTTCTCCGGCAGCGGGGCGGGGTTGCGCGCTTCCAGGATGTCTTCCATGCGCCGGCGCACGGCTTGCTTGATGCGGACATGGGGGATGACGTAGAAGCGCTTCTCGGCGACGGCATCGAATACCGCGCTGGCCATGTCGTCGGCTGTCAGGCGGCCGGATTCCACCGCCTGGCCGACGCGCGCCTGGTAGGCGGCTGAAGCGGCCGATGGCGGCGCGGCGGTGCCGAAACGCGCCGGCCGGTTGCGCTCCGAGCTATGGATGGCGGTCGGTACCCAGGCCGGGCAGAGCACCGAGACGCCGACGCGGGCGTGCTGTGCCTGCAGTTCGGCGTACAGCGTTTCCGACAGCGTGACAACGCCGTGCTTGCTGACGTTGTAGGCGGCCATGGCGGGGGTGGACAGCAGGCCGGCGGCAGAAGCGGTGTTCACGATGTGGCTCTCGTCCGCCTGTGTCAGCAGGCGCGGCACGAAATGACGGATGGCGTGCACCACGCTCCACAGGTTCACGCCGAGGATCCATTCCCAGTCGGCCGCGCTCGTTTCCCAGCAGAGGCGCGTCAGGCCGACGCCGGCGTTGTTGCACAAGAGGTGCACTGCGCCGAAGCGGTCGAAGGCCGCCTCGGCGAGGGCGGCGACGTCCTCTTCCCGGCTGACGTCGGCGCGCATCGTGTGCAGCGCGCCGGCCGGCGCATTGAGCATGCGCGCCGTCTCGGCGAGCTTCGCCGCGTCGATGTCGGCCAGCACCAGGCGCATGCCCTCGCGCGCTGCGCGCTGCGCCAGCGCCAGGCCGATGCCGCTGGCCGCGCCGGTGATGACCGCCGTCCTGTTCCGCAACTCGTGCATTGCGATGTCCGATAGAATTTGCGGCACGATAGCATGAAGGCAAGCAAAACGAAACCATCGTTCGCATAGCGAAATACGGGAAAACAGAATGAGACCTGACAATGGGGCGGCGGCATGAGCGGCAGCGCATCGGACATCCCCGATTGCGTCGCCTGCGGCGGCTGCTGCGCCTGGTCGGAAACCTGGCCGGTGCTGATGGGCGAGGGCGACGGCGCCGGCATACCCGACGACCTGATCGATTTCGAGCACTGGCGCATGCAGTCCTGGGGCCATCGCTGCGCGGCGCTGGAAGGCGAGCTCGGCTGCCGGGTGGGCTGCACGGTCTACGCGAACCGCCCGCTGGTGTGCCGGGAGTTCCAGGCCGGCTCGGAAGACTGCCGCATGGTGCGGCGCGCGCTGCGCCTCGAGGCGGCCTGAGATGGGAGAATGGTTTCTCTACCTGATCGAATGCCGCGACGGCAGCATCTACACCGGCGTCAGCGTCGATGTCGAGGCGCGCTACGCCGCACACGCCGCGGGCCGGGGGGCGCGCTACACGCGTTCGCACCCGCCGCTGCGCCTGCTGGGCAGCGTCGCCTACCCGGACCGGTCCTCGGCGCAGAAAGCGGAGCACGAGGTGAAGCAGCTGTCGCCCGGCGCCAAGCGCGCATTCGCCAGCGGCATCGCCTGCGGCGAGCGTCCTGCCGAGTCGATGCTGGAGGTCGTTCCCGGCCTCTCCGTCCCGCTCGTAGAGATCGAGCTGCATGCGATCCGCGCGCAGGGGGCGGGCGGCCAGAACGTCAACAAGGTCTCCAGCGCCATTCACCTGCGCTTCGACATCGGCGCGTCCTCGCTGCCCGAGGACTGCAAGGCGCGGCTGCTCGAGCGCGGCGACCAGCGGATCACCGGCGAAGGCGTGGTCGTCATCAAGGCGCAGCAGTTCCGCAGCCGGGAGAAGAACCGCGCGGCGGCGCTGCAGCGGCTGCGGGAACTCATAGCCGGCGCCGCCGCCGCCGCGCCGCGGGCGCGCAAGCCGACGCGGCCGACGCGCGGCGCGCAGAAGAAACGGCTCGAAGGCAAGACCCGGCGCGGCGCGATCAAGGCGCTGCGCGGCAAGGTCGTCGATTGAGAAAGGAAAACGATCCATGGGCGTGATGAGCAGCGTGGTGGCGGCGGACCTGGACGAGGCCGCCGACATCGTCGGATCCGAGCGGCCGGTCGACGACTGGAAAGGCTTCGAGGCGCGCGGCTTCGACCAGGCCAAGTTCGCCATGCTGCATGCCCTGCTCTCCGGACAATACTTCGACGAGGCGCAGCGCGACCTCGGCCTGCTCCATGCGGAATCGGAGGAGGGGCCCTGGCTGTTGCGCTTCCCGGCCGCCTCGGTCGAGCGGCTGGCCGGCCTCGACGAGGCGGGGCTGGAGGCGGTCGGCGAGGAGTTGGCCGCGACGGAGGATTTCGAGGCGGAAGGCTGGCCCGTCGAGGACGTTCAGAAATTCCTCACCCAGCTGGCCGACTTGGCCGGCATCGCGGTGTCGCAGGGGAAGGCGGTCTTCCTCTGGATCGTCGCCGAAGAATGAGGGGGGCTGGCATGAAACAGATCATCTACGGCGCCGACGGCACGCCGGACTCCATGCAGCTGGCAGAGGGCGCCAGGCCGCAGCCGGGCCCCGGCGAAATCCTCATCGAGGTGCGCTGCGCCGGCATCAACCGGCCCGACGTGCTGCAGCGCTCGGGCCGCTATCCGCCGCCGCCGGGCGCCTCGCCCATCCTTGGCCTGGAAGTCGCCGGCACGGTGGCGGCGCTGGGCGGGGGCGTCACGGAATGGAAAGTCAGTCAGCGCGTGACGGCGCTGGTGCCCGGCGGCGGCTACGCCGAATACTGCGTGGCGCCGGCTTCGCATGCCCTGCCGATCCCTGACGGACTCGATATGGCACAGGCGGCGGCATTGCCGGAAACCTGGTTCACCGTCTGGGCCAACCTGGTCGGCCTGGGACGCTTGAAGCGGGGCGAGCGCCTGCTGGTGCACGGCGGTTCGAGCGGCATCGGCCTGACTGCCATCCAGTTGGCGCGCCATCTCGACGTCGAGTGCTTCGTCACGGTCGGTAGCGAAGAGAAGGCGCAGTTCTGCCGCGGTTTCGGCGCCGACCACGCCATCGACTACCGCACGGCGGACTTCGTCAAGGAAGTGAAGGCGCTCACCGGCGGCGAAGGCGTGGACGTCGTGCTCGACATGGTCGGCGCACCCTATCTGCAGAAGAACCTGAGCCTGTTGCGCCGCGACGGCCGTCTGGTGCTGATCGCCTTCCTCGAAGGGAGCAGGGGCGAGTTCGACCTGATGCCGGTGATGCTCAAGCGCCTCACCGTCACCGGTTCCACCATGCGGCCGCGCACGCTGGCCGAGAAGGCGGCGATCCGCGACGCACTGCAGAAACACATCTGGCCGGAACTCGCCGCCGGCCGCCTGCTGCCGCATATCCATGCCGTCTTCCCGCTGGCGCAGGCGGGCGAGGCGCACCGCCTGATGGAAAGCAGCCGCCACATCGGCAAGATCGTGCTGCAGGTGAAGGCGTGAACGAGCTGAAGATAGACATCGTCTCCGACGTCGTCTGCCCGTGGTGCTACATCGGCAAGCGGCGGCTGGAGGCCGCACTGCGCGAACTGGCGCGGGCGCGTCCTGACGTGACGCCGCGCCTGCGCTGGCTGCCGTACTTTCTCGATCCGGACACGCTTGAGGCGGGCGAACCCTACCGGCCTTATCTCGAGAAGAAATTCGGCGGAACGGAGAAGCTGGCGCAGGTGTGGGCGCAGGTCGCTGAAGCGGGACGCGGCGCCGGCATCGCCTTCGCCTTCGAGCGCATCGCGCTGCGCGCCAACACCCTGCGCGCCCACCGCCTGATTCATCGCGCGCAGCAGGCCGGCAACGCTGATGACCTGGTCGAGCGCCTCTTTGCCGCGCATTTCCTGCAGGGCGAGCACCTCGGCGATGCAACGGTGCTGGCGCGCCTCGCCGCCGAATGCGGCGGGGATGAGACGGCTGCGCTGGCCTATCTGCAAAGCAGCGAGGATGCCGAGATCGTGCGCGCGGAGGCGGCGCGCGCTCAGCGCATGGGCATCACCGGCGTGCCCTTCTTCATCTTCGCTGGCCGCTATGGCCTTGCCGGCGCGCAGCCGCACGAGGTGATGATCGAGGCGTTGAAGCAGAGCCTGGAGGCCGCCTAGGCGTGTTTATCGGCCATTTCGGCATCGGTTTCGGCGCCAAGGCGGCGGCGCCGCACGTCCAGCTCGGCACGCTGTTCCTGGCGGCGCAGTTCATCGACCTGCTGTGGGCGGCGCTGCTGCTGGCCGGCATCGAGCGCGTGTGCATCGAGCCCGGCGACACCGCCGTGATGCCGCCGGTCGCCGAGCATTACCCCTGCTCGCACAGCCTGCTGGCCGTGGCAGTCTGGGCCCTGCTGCTGGCGCTCGGCTATCGTTTCCTGCGCCGGGACACACGCGGCGCGCTGGTGATCGGCCTGGCGGTGTTCAGCCACTGGCTGCTCGACGCCATCGTGCATCGGCCCGACCTTCCTCTGTATCCTGGCAGCGCCGTCCTGTGGGGGCTGACTTTGTGGGATTCCCTGACTGCGACGCTGGCGGTCGAGCTGCCGCTGTTCCTTGGCGGCGTCTGTCTCTATGTCAAGGTGGATGCGCATCGCTGCAACAGGATTGCCTCCGGGGCCCCATTGGCATGAAAAAAAGCTTGATTTATTGCCGCGTTGCGGGTTCAATGCGGCATTCGCTCGGACTCATGCAGCAGAATGACGGTACGCAACTGCCATTTCGGTTCTGGGTACTCGAACGAACCGTCGGGCATATCGCCCTTCAATTTTTTAGGATAGGAAATATGGCAACAGGTACAGTCAAGTGGTTCAACGATGCCAAGGGCTTCGGCTTCATCACCCCGGACAATGGCGGCGAGGATCTCTTCGCGCACTTCTCCGCGATCCAGTCGAGCGGCTTCAAGTCTCTGAAGGAAGGCCAGAAGGTCTCCTATGACGAGGCGACCGGCCCGAAGGGCAAGCAGGCGGCTAACATCAAGCCCCTCTGACCCGAAGCACCCTTGAAAAAACCCCGGCATGCCGGGGTTTTTTTTCGTCCGCGCTCTGCCCTATGACCGCTCGGGCACGCTCAGATAGGCGGCGCCGGCGCCGAGGGTCTCGCGGCTTTTTCTGATCTCGTTGCGGGCGATCGCGCGCAGGTGCACCTGGTCGGGCCCGTCGGCGATGCGCAGGAAGCGGCCGTGGCCCCACAGTTCCACCAGCGGCGTGTCGGGCGACAGGCCCATGGCGCCGAAGCACTGCATGGCGCGGTCGAGGATGCGCGTCTGCATGCGCGGCACCACGGCCTTGATCATGGCGATCTCGTTCATCGCCGCCTTGGCGCCGAGCCGGTCGATCATCCAGGCGGCCTTCAGCACCAGCAGGCGCGCCTGCTCCAGTTCGCAGCGCGACTCGGCGATCCATTCGGCGACGACGCCGTGTTCGTGCAAGTACTTGCCGAAGGCCTTGCGCTCCTGCGCCCGCTCGCTCATCAGCTCGAGCGCCAGCTCGCACTGGCCGATGCTGCGCATGCAGTGATGGATGCGCCCGGGGCCGAGGCGCGCCTGGGCCATGGCGAAGCCGGCGCCTTCCTCGCCGAGCAGGTTCGCCGCCGGCACGCGCACGTTGCGCAGCAGGAGTTCGCAGTGGCCGTCGGGGGCGACGTGGTTCATCACGCTGATGTTGCGCTCCACCGTCAGGCCCGGCGCATCGAGCGGCACCAGCACCATGCTCTGGCGCCGGTGCTTCTCCGCCTCGGCGTCGGTCACGCCCATGACGATGGCCAGGCGGCAGTGCGGGTGGGCGGCGCCGGTGATGAACCACTTGCGCCCGTTGATGACGTACTCGTCGCCTTCGCGGCGGATCAGCGTGGCGATGTTGGTGGCGTCCGAGGAGGCGACGTCCGGCTCGGTCATGGCGAAGCAGGAGCGGATCTTGCCTTCGAGCAGGGGGATCAGCCATTGCGTGCGCTGGGCGGGCGTGGCGAACAGGTGCAGCAGTTCCATGTTGCCCGTGTCGGGGGCGCTGCAGTTGAACACTTCCGAGGCCCACGGCAGGCGGCCCATGATCTCGGCCAGCGGCGCGTATTCCAGGTTGGTGAGGCGCGTGCCCGGCTCGTCCGCGCGCAGATGGGGCAGGAACAGGTTCCACAGCCCCTCCTCGCGGGCCAGCGCCTTGAGGTCGGCCATGAAGCTGGGCGGAAAGAGGCCGGCGTGCACTTCCTTCAGCCACTGGCGATGGCGCGGCACGATGTGCGCGTCCATGAAGTCGCGCACGCGGCGCTGCAGTTCCCGGGTCTTCGCGTCGTATTCAAAATCCATTTTGGTTCCTTGCTGGTCAGATTCCTGCAATTGTGCAGCCGATGGCGGCGAAGCGGGCGCTTTGCCGGCCCATGTCGGCCGCATTGTCCGCCGCCGCGTTGCCCTGCGCGGCGCGCCGGGCGATGCCGGCCATGATGACGGCGACGCGGAAGAAGGAGAAGGCGAGATGGAAGGGCCGCAGGCCGTCGCTGCGCCCGCTGCGCCGGCAGTAGGCCGCCGCGTAGTCGTCGACGCCGGGGAGGCCCGGCGCCGCCGCCTCGCGGCCGGCGAGGCCCTGTTGCTCCGCGCCGAAATGCCAGGCCATGCAGTTGTAGCCGAGGTCGGCCAGCGGATGGCCCAGCGTCGCCAGTTCCCAGTCGAGCACGGCCACCACGCGCGGCTCGCGCGGATGGATCATCAGATTGCCGAGGCGGAAGTCGCCGTGGGCGATGGCCGTCTCCTCGCCCGGCGGAATGTGCGCCGGCAGCCAGGCGATCAGCTTTTCGATTTCCGGCAACGGCGGCGTGCCGGCGCTGCGGTACTGCTTCGTCCAGCGCGCGATCTGGCGCTCGAAGTAATTGCCGGGGCGGCCGAAGTCGGCGAGTCCCGCGGCCTGCCAGTCGATGGCGTGCAGCCGCGCCAGGGTGTCGTTCATCGAATCGTAGAGGGCGGCGCGCTCGGCCGGCGTCAGGCCGGGCAGGGCGGCGTCGTGGAACACCCGGCCCTCGACGAACTGCATGACGTAGAACGGCGTGCCGATCGGCTCGCGCTCGGCGCAGTAGAGCAGGGCGTCCGGCACCGGCACGCGGCTGCCGGCGAGCGCGCGCAGCACGCGGTACTCGCGGTCGATGGCGTGCGCCGAAGGCAGCAGCGGGCCCTCGGGCTGCTTGCGCAGGACGAAACGGCCGCCCGCCGCGAAGCCGAGGCGGTAGGTCGGGTTCGACTGGCCGCCGGCGATGCGCTCGATGTGCAGCGCGCCGTCCGCGCCGGGCAGGCGTTCTTGCAGGTAAGCGCGCAGCCGGCCGCTGTCGAAGGGGAAGGCCGAAGTCACTCCGCCGCCCCGTCCTCGCGCAGGGCGCGGCGCAGGATCTTGCCGACGGCGCTCTTCGGCAGGTCTTCCATGAATTCCACGGTGCGCGGCACCTTGTAGGCGGCGAGCCGCTCGCGGCACCAGGTCTCGATTTCCTCGCGGCTGGCGGCGTGGTCGCGGCGCAGGCTGATCACCGCCTTGACGGTCTCGCCGCGGTAGGCGTCGCCGATGCCGACCACCGCCGCCTCGCGCACCGCCGGATGGGCGTAGAGCACGTCTTCCACCTCGCGCGGCCAGACCTTGTAGCCGGAGGCGTTGATCATGTCCTTCTTGCGGTCGACGACGTAGAACCAGCCGTCGCGGTCCATGAAGCCGATGTCGCCGGTGCGGAAGCCGTCCGCACGCATCGACTCGGCGCTCTCTTCGGGCTTCATCCAGTAGCCGGCGGAGACCATCGGCCCCCTGACGACGATCTCGCCGATCTCGTCGTGGCCCAGGCGCCGGCCGTCCTCGCCCTCGATCCAGGCCTCGACGCCGCTCAGCGGCACGCCGATGGACAGCGCGCCGGAGACCGGGTCCACGCGCCAGTCGGCACCGCGCGGCATGATGATCACGCCGGAGGCGGTTTCCGTCAGGCCGTAGCCGTTGAGGATGCGCCAGCCCAGTTTCTCCTCGACCTGGCGCGCGATGCTGGGCGGCACCGGTGCGCCGCCGGAGACGACCGTGCCGAGGCTGTCCAGCGCGGCGCGCGCCTGGCCGTCGGCGCGGTTCATCAGGGCGATGTAGGCGGTGATGGCGTTGATGCTGCAGCGCGGCCGGTGCTCGGCGATGGCGTCGAGCACAACGCCGGGCTCGAAGCGGTAGCACAGCACCAGGGGCGCGGCCAGCGTCCAGGCGAGCGCCATGTGGCCGGCCAGGCCGGTGATGTGGAACAGGGGCGCGGCGGCGAGCAGGGTCGCGCCGTTTTCCAGCCCGAGCCAGGCGCGCTGCGCGGCGCAGACGGCGGCGAGGTTGCCGTGGCCGATCAGTGCGCCCTTGGGCTGGCCGGTGGTGCCGGAGGTGTAGACGATGGCGGCGGTGTCCGCGGCCGCGGGCGTGAATGCCGCCGGGCGGCGGCCGAGACGGCACTCGATTGCCGCCAGGAAGTCTTCGGCGTCCGATGATGCGGCAGGCGCCGTGCCGTTCAGCACGCGCGCGTCGTTGCGCGACTGCAGGTCGCGCTGCGCCGTGCACAGCAGGAGGGCGGGGCGGTGCGTGCCTTGCGGCAGGCGGGCGACGACGGTTTCGCGCTGGGCGTGCTCGCACACCAGCGCCTTCGGCTGGGCGTCGTCGAGCAGCCTGGCCAGCTCGTACTCGCGGTTCATCGGGTTGATGGTGACCACGCTGCCGCCGAGCTTCCAGGCGGCCAGCACGGCGATGAGGAACTGCGGCGTGTTCTGCAGGTAGACCGCCAGGCGGTCGCCGCGCGCGAAGCCGCATTCGGCCAGGGCCACGGCGAGGGCGTCGCTCAGGCGGTCGAGTTCCGCATAGCCGATGCGGCGGTCGAAATAGAGGATGGCGGGCTGCTGCGGCGCGGCGGCCACGGCGGCGCGGAAGGCGCTCAAGACATCGCCGTGGGCCGGGACGGCCGCGGCCGGCACGCCGGCCGGATAATGCGCCAGCCAGGGATGGGGAAGGGACATGCTGACTCCTGAATGCTCTCTGACAGGGCGAACTGTAGAGTCAGCCGGCGGCGCGCCCTGTCAGAAACTTCCCGAAGCCGTGTCGGAAATTTCCGATCCTGCCTTTGCGGCGTTCACGGGCGCGGCGGACTTCCTACAATCAGTCCGGCATCATCACCCATCGACTGGAGGAGAACCATGAAAACCGGACTGCTCGCGGCACTGCTTGCCGCCGCTTCGCTCGGCCTCGCCGCCCCGGCCTGCGCCGAAATCAACGTCGGCATCACCGTCTCGGCCACCGGCAACGGCGCGCCGCTCGGCGGGCCGCAGAAGAACACCGTGCCGCTGCTGCCGCAGACCATCGCCGGCGAGAAGGTGAACTACATCGCGCTCGACGACGCCACCGATCCGACCCAGGCCTCGAAGAACGTGCGCCGCTTCGTGGCCGAGAACAAGGTCGATGCCATCATCGGCTCGTCGATCACGCCCAACACCCTGGCCATCATGGACATCGCGGTGGAGGCGAAGACGCCGCTGCTGGCCCTCACCCCGCACGACCTTGCCGGCGAGCGCCTGACCTGGACCTTCTGCTTTCCGCAGCACATCTCGCTGATGTCGAAGGCCATTGCCGAGCACATGGCCGCCAACAACCTGAAGACGCTCGGCGTGTTCGCCCAGGCCGATCCCTACGGCGACGTCTATCTGCGCGAGGTGAGCAAGGCCGGCGAGCCGCTCGGCATCAAGGTCACGGCCGTCGAGCGCTTCAACCGCAACGACACCTCGGCCACCGCCCAGGCCATCAAGTTCGTCATGGCCAAGCCGGACGCCGTGCTGATCGTCGCCGGCGCCTCGGCCGGCGCCATGGCGCAGAACAACCTCATCGAGCGCGGCTACAAGGGGCAGACCTACCAGACTCATGGCGCGGCCAACCGCGATGCCCTGCGCCTCGGCGGCAAGGCCATGGAAGGGGCGATCTTCGCCGCCGGCCCGCTGGTGGCCTGGAACCAGCTGCCGGAATCGCATCCCTCGAAGAAGGTCGGCGCCGACTACACCCGGCGCTACGAGGAGATGTACGGCGCCAACAGCATGGGCCCGCAGGGCGGCCACATGTGGGACGCCGTGCAGGTGCTGCAGCGCGCCGTGCCCGTTGCCCTGAAGGCGGCCAAACCGGGCACGGTCGAGTTCCGCAAGGCGCTGCGCGATGCCATCGAGACGGAGCAGTCGATCGCGCTCACGCACGGCGTCGTCAGCATGTCGCCGAGCGACCATTTCGGCCACGACAACCGCGCCCGCGTGCTGCTGCGCGTGGAGAACGGCGCCTTCAAGCTGCTCGAAGGCAAGTAGGGCGGGCGGCGTGGAGCATTTCGAGAGGCGCATCGCCGTCATCACCGGCGCGGCTTCCGGCTTCGGCGCGGCCTTCGCGCGGCAGGCCGCCGCGCTGGGCATGCGCCTCGCGCTGGCCGACCTGCACGAGGCGCCGCTGGCGCGCTTCGCCGCGGAGCTGGCCGCCGGCGGCTGCGAGGCGCACGCCCTGCCGGTCGATGTCGCGCAGGACGGCGAGGTGCAGGCGCTGGCGGCGTTCGTGCGCGAGCGCCTGGGCGTGCCGAATCTCGTCTTCAACAACGCCGGGGTGAGCGCCGGCGGCCTGGTCTGGGAGCACACGCCGCAGGACTGGCAGTGGGTGCTGGGCGTCAATCTGATGGGCGTGATCCACGGCATCCGCGCCTTCGTGCCGATGATGCTTGAGGCGGAACGGGCCGATCCCGCCTACGAGGGGCACGTCGTCAACTCCGCCTCGATGGCCGGGCTGCTCTGCCTGCCCAACCACGGCGCCTACACGGTGAGCAAGCATGCCGTGGTCGCCCTGAGCGAGACGCTGCACCAGGACCTGGCGATGATGAGCGGGCGCGTGCATGCCTCGGTGCTGTGTCCCTATTCGATTCCTACCGGCATCGCCCAGGCCGGGCGCCACCGGCCGCCGGAGGAGGGCGGGCGGGCGCCGACGACCAGCCAGCGCATTGCCCAGGCGATGGCGGAAAAAGCCGTATCCAGCGGCAAGCTCAGCGCCGACGACATGGCGCGCCTCACCTTCGAGGCGATCCGCCGCCGGCAGTTCTACGTCTTCAGCCATCCCCATGCCCTCGGCACGGTGCGCACGCGCATGGAGGACCTCGTCGGCGGGCGCAATCCCTCCGACCCCTTCGCCGAGCGGCCGGAACTCGGGCGGCAGTTGCGCGAGGCGTTGCGGGCCGAATCGCCCTAGGGCAAAAGTCAGTCCCGCCAATACGGCGATTGCGGCGCCAACCACCGCAAGCCTAACGACAAAGAGGAGGAGAACATGAAAAACAGGATACGCGTTTCGGCAACTCTGGCCTGGCTGGGCGTTTCCCTGCTCGGCGCCGCGGCGGCGCAGGCCGATCCCGGCCCGGTGCTGCCGACGGTCGTCGACCCCGCCTACCGCATCCAGGCGCTGATGCCGAAGACGCCGGCGAACGGCTTCAACGGCCTGGCCTTCGACAGCCTGGATACCCTGTACGCCGGCGTCGTGCAGGGTTCGACCACCTACCGGATCGACAAGGAGACGGGTGCCACCAGCGTCTTCATCCCGCCGCCGGAAGGCGGCGCCGACGACCTCGTCTTCGAGCCGGGCGGACGGGTGATCTGGACGGCCTTCTTCCTCGGCAAGGTCTTCGCGCGCGGCGCCGACGGCAAGATCGTCACCCTGGCCGAGGGCATGCCCGGCGTCAACGCCATCGCCCGCAGCCGCGACGGGCGCGTCTTCTTCAGCCAGGTCTTCATGGGCGACGCCCTGTGGGAGCTGGACACCAGCGGCCGGCAGCAGCACCGCAAGATCGCCGAGAAGCTGGGCGGCCTGAACGCCTTCCAGGTGCATGGCGACGGCCACATCTACGGCCCGTTGTGGTTCAAGGGCCAGGTGGTGCGGGTCGACGTCGCCAGCGGCAGGAGCGAGGTCGTCGCCGACGGCTTCAAGATTCCCGCCGCCATCAAGTTCGACTCCAGGGGCAATCTCTTCGTCATCGACAACAAGACCGGCGAACTGGTGCGTGTGGACATCGCCACGGGCGCGAAGAAGACGGTGGCCGTGCTGCGCCCCCACCTCGACAACCTCGCCATCGACGCGCGCGACCGCATCTTCGTCAGCACCAACGGCGACGGCAGTATCTTCGAGGTCGACGCGAAGAGCGGCAAGGTGCGCACCGTGGTGGACGGGCATCTCGCCTGCCCGCAGGGCATCGCCGTGTGGGACGGCCCGCGGGGCGAGGAGCTGTTCGTCGCCGACAACTTCGCCTACAAGCGGGTGGACGGCTTCACCGGCGAGGTGCGCGAATCGACCAAGGGCGGGGCATTTCCCAATTCTGCCGCCATCGCCGGCGACAAGGTGCTGATGGCCGGCTGGTTCAGGAACACGGTCGAGGTCTTCGACGCGAAGAACGACGACCTGCTCTACGCCATCCCCGGCTTCAAGGCGCCCTTCGGCATGCTCATGCTCGAGGACGGCAGCATCCTGGTGGCCGAGGGCGCCACGGGCCGGCTGCTGCGCGTGCGCGACCGCGAAGGCAAGCGCCGCGACGTCGTCGCCGAGGGCCTGGCGAGCCCCGTCTATCTCGCGCCGGCCGGGCCCGGGGCGGTGTATGTCACCGAATTCCTCGCCGGCAAGGTGACGAAGGTCGACCTGAAGACGGGCGGCAAGCAGACCGTCGCCACCGGCCTGCGCGGGCCCAAGGGTCTGGCGGTGAAGCCCGACGGCAGCCTGCTCGTCGTCAACGTCGGCACCCGCGAGCTGCTGCAGATCGATCCGGCGACGGGCGCCATGCGGCCGCTGGCGCAGAACCTGGCGGTGGGCCTGCACGTGCCCACCGGCTTCCTGCCGGCCTTCACCCTGAGCGGCGTGGCCGTCGCCGCCTCCGGCAACATCTACGTGACGAGCGACATCGACAACGTGATTTACAAGCTGTCGCCGAAGTAGGTGAGTTCCCCTCACCCCAACCCTCTCCCCGCAGGCGGGGAGAGGGGGCCGTGACTGCCGTTGCCGAATCCGCTTCCGCTCATGCATACTCGGCGCAAGAGGATCGGACATGACTCTCCCGGACGACAACATTCCCTTTCGCGCCATCGTCGAGCAGTCGCTGGTCGGCATCTACGTCATCCAGGACGAGGTGATCCAGTACGCCAACGCCGTGTTCGCCGGGCTGACCGGGCACACGCCGGAGGAGATCGTCGGCATGAATATCCGCGAGCTGACGCCTTCTTGGCGCACGGAAGACAATCTGCGCCGCATCCGCCAGCGCATCAGCGGCGAGATTCCCAGCATGCGCTTTCGCACCCAGGGCTGGCACAAGAGGGGCTACCCGGTCGACGTCGAGGTGCATGGCACGGCCGGCCTGTTCCGCGGCCGGCCGGCGATCATCGGCGTCGCCATCAGCATCGCCGACAGCGTGAGGAACGAGCGCGAACTGCAGGAATCGCGCGAGCGGTTCCGCGAGCTGGCGGCGCGCATCAACGAGGACCGCGAGAAGCAGCGCCGCCTCATCGCGCGCGAGCTGCACGACGTCCTCGGCGGCATTCTCACATCGATCAAGATGGACGCGGCGCGCCTGCGCCGCCGCCTCGGCCGCGACGAGGACCTCGCCATCGTGAACGACATCGCCGGCCAGACGCAGGACGCCATCGATGCCGTGCGCCAGATCTCGGAGGCGCTGCATCCGAGCCTGCTCGACCACCTTGGCCTGGTGGCGGCGGCGACGCGGCAGCTCGAAGTGTTTGCCGTGCGCCACGGCATCGCCTGCAGCATCGACGCCACCGCTTCGCCGCTGCCCATCGGCCCGGAGCAGGGCATTGCCGCCTACCGCATCCTCCAGGAGGCGCTGACCAACATCGCGCGCCACGCCCAGGCGACGAAAATCCAGGTCGCCATCCGCCTCGACGGCGACACGCTTCACATCGCCGTGGTGGACAACGGCATCGGCATTTCCCAGGAGCAACTGAGCCGTCCGTCCATCGGCCTGCTCGGCATGCGCGAGCGCGCACGCGAGACGGGCGGGCACCTCGAAATCGGGCCGGGGCTCAACGGCGGCACCGTGCTGCGCCTGACCCTGCCGCCGGCGGGGAGCGCACAGCATGATTGAGATCCTGGTGGTCGACGACCACACCATTTTCCGCTCCGGCCTGCGCCGCCTGCTCGGCGACGAGCCGGACATGCGGGTAGCCGAGGAGGCGGGCAACGCCGCCGACGCCATGCGCCTGCTGCGCCAGGGGCGCTTCGACCTCCTCATCCTCGACATCAACCTGAAGGGGCGCAGCGGCCTGGAGATGCTCAAGGGCGTGCGCCGCGAGTGGCCGGCGCTGCCGGTGCTGATGGTGTCGATGTATCCCGAGGAGCAGTTCGCCCGCGCCGCGCTCGAGGCCGGCGCCAATGGCTACCTGCCCAAGGACGCCGAACACGAGGCGCTGCTCGCCGCCATCCGCCGTGTCGCCCAGGGCGGCGGCTACGTCACGCCGGGCTTCGTCGCCCGCAGCCGCGATGCGCGCAATGCCCTCGACGGCACGCCGGCGCCGCCGCATTTCAGGCTGACGGCGCGGGAAATGCAGATCATGAGCGCCATCGTCGCCGGCAAATCGCTGACCGACATCGCCACCGAGCTGTGCATCAGCGTGAAAACCGTGTCCACCTACCGCGGCCGCATCCTCGACAAGCTCGAACTCGGCAGCAATTCCGAACTGGTGCGTTACGCCATGCAGAATTCGCTGCTTGACTGAGCGCAGCGCCGTCATTCCGGCGGAAGCCGGAATCCAGAACGGCGGCAGCAAAACCTCTGGGCCCCGGCGTGCGCCGGGGCGACGAGGAGGGCGCCCGTCATTCCGGCGGAAGCCGGAATCCAGGACTCCCGTTTCCGCGGGAGCGACGAGGTCGCGCTAGCCGAACACGATGACGCCGCGCGCGTTCTTTCCGGCGGCGAGGTCGGCGAAGGCCTGCGGCGCCTCCTCGATGCGGTAGGTGCGGGTGATCAGCTCGTCGAGCTTGAGGCGCTTCGCCCGGTAGAGCGCCAGCAGGCGCGGGAAGTCCTCGCGCGGGCGCGCCGAGCCGAAGTAGCTGCCGGTGAGCGTCTTCTCCTCGAAGGTCAGGCTCGCCGTGCGCAGCGTGGTGGTGTCCTTCGGCGAGGCTACGCCGACCACCACTGCCGTGCCGCCCTTGCGCAGGCAGCCGTAGGCCTGGGCGGCGATCTCGCCGTAGCCGACGCACTCGAAGGCGTAGTCGGCGCCGCCGCCGGTGATCTTGCGCAGCGCCTTGACGACGTTCTCCTCGGCCCTGGCGTTCAGGGTGTGCGTGGCGCCGAACAGCCGCGCCATGTCCAGCTTGGCGTCCGACATGTCCACCGCCACGATCATCGCCGCGCCGGCGATGGCGCAGCCCTGGATGGCGTTCAGTCCCACGCCGCCGGCGCCGAATACCACGGCGATGGAGCCGGGTGTGACGCGCGCGGTGTTCGTCACCGCGCCGACGCCGGTCATCACGCCGCAGCTCACCAGCGCGGCGCGGTCGAGCGGGATGTCGCGGTCGATCTTCACCACGTTGTCGACGTGCAGGGTGGCGACTTCCGCCATGACGCCGCAGCCGGAGAAGATGTTGAGCGGATTGCCCTTGAGGTCCTTCGTGCGCACCGTGCCGTCGGGCAGGGTGGTGGCGGCCTTGGCCGCCTGGTCGCACAGCTGCGGCCGGCCGGTCTGGCAGTAGCGGCACTTGCCGCACATGCTGACGAAGGAACTGACGACGGCGTCGCCGACACTGATGTCCGTGACGCCCTCGCCGACTTCCACGACGATGCCGGCGCCCTCGTGGCCGAGCACGACGGGCGGCGGAAAGGGAATGGTGCCGGTGGTGACGGAATAGTCGCTGTGGCAGACGCCGCAGGCGGCGAGCCGGATCATGACTTCGCCGCGGTGCGGCGACTCGACCTCGATGTCCTCGACGACGACGGGCTGGTTGATTTCGCGGCAGACGACGGCCTTGGCGCGCTGTGGCATGTGATCTCCTGACAAAAAGAAAGCTGATTACCAATGAAACTCAGCCGACATTGCATGAGCGGTGCCGTTCATTTTCGCTTGAGCCGTGAGGCCGGTCTCCCCCTTTGGAAAAGGGGGAACAAGGGGGATTTTCGACGGTGGCCAGTGCGCGAGCGGCTGACAAATCCCCCCTCGCCCCCCTTTTTCAAAGGGGGGAACAGGGGCGGCTGCAGCCCCTGACTCAAGCTGAGCGTCATTGGTAATCAAGATCAGAATTCACTTTAGCACGCTGAACAGGTTGGTGAAGGCGTCGGTCCACGGCCTGAAGCCGGGACGCGGCGCGAGCGGTTCGCCGTCGTTCATCACCAGCGGCAGCGCCTTCTCGCGCTCGGGGCTCATCACCAGCACCCAGTCCGAGCTGTAGCAGAAGTCGTCGTCCTCGTCCGGTTCCAGCGCGTAGAGCAGGGCGGTCTTGCCGTACTGCCGTGCCGCGGCGGCGACCACCGGCTGCAGGTCGAGATAGCGGTTGGTGATGTGTATGGCGAGGATGCCGTCGGGCCGCAGGTGGCGCAGGTAGATCTGCATCGCCTCCAGGGTGAGCAGGTGGGTCGGGATGGAATCGCCCGAGAAGGCGTCGACCGCCAGCAGGTCGAAGCCCTGCGCCGGCTCCGCCTCCAGCATCAGGCGGCCGTCGCCCAGCACCGGCACGATGCGCGCCGGCGAATCGGCCAGATAGGTGAATTCGCTGCGCGCCAGATCGAGCACCTGATCGTTGATTTCATAGATGCGCAGCTCGTCGCCGGCGCGGCCGTAGGCGGCCAGCGTGCCGGTGCCCAGGCCGAGCATGCCGAGCTTCAGCGGGCGCTCCTGCGGCAGGGCGAAGAGGGCGCGGCCGACGCCGGATTCGTGGCAGTAGTAGGTGGTCGGCGTGCGGCGGTGTTCGGCGGCGAGATATTGCTGGCCGTGGTTGATGCGCCCGTGCACCATGGTGCGCTTCGCGCCGGGCTTGTCCTCGTTTCTCTCGGAGACGCGCAGCTGGCTGTAGAAATTGCGCACGACGACGCGGTAGCCGTCGACGAACTCCCGGGAGACGTCGACAAGCCGCCAGCCGTAGCCGGCGAGCGCCAGCAGGAGCAGGATGCGCCAGTGCCTCCGCAGTCCGCGCCAGAGCACGGCGAGCGTCAGCAGGGCGCAGAGGAACAGGCCGATGGGCAACTCGAAGTAGGCGCCGAATGCCACCGGCGCAAGGAGGCCGACGAACATGCCGCCGAGCGCGCCGCCGAGCGAGAGCATCAGGTAGAACAGGGTCAGGTGGCGCGGATGCGGCTTCCTGCGCACCAGCTCGCCGTGGCAGACCATGCAGATGACGAAAAGCGAGGCCGAGATCAGCGCCACCATCGCCGGCACCGGCATGCCCTCGTCCAGGATGCGGTCCATGCCGAAGAAGGCGAAGGGCAGGGCGCCGAGGAACAGCGGACGCACGTAATAGCGCGGCGCGTCGAAGCAGAGGATGAAGCTGAGCAGATACAGGCTGAGCGGCAGCACCCAGAGGAAGGGCACCGGCGCCACGTCCTGCGTCAGGTGGCGCGTCATCGCCAGCAGCAGCGTCGAGGCGGTGGCCGCCAGGCCGATCCACAGCAGGCACTCGCGCCAGGACGGTCGCGGCACGTCGGTCGCGGCGGCGCTTGTCGCCGTTTCCCGCTCGGCGGACACCAGCCGCCAGGACCACCAGGCCGTAGCCGTGCAGGCGAGGACGAACAGCGCGTAGCCGGCCGACCAGGCCCAGGACTGGCCCTGCAGCGCGAGGAAGGGTTCGACCAGCACCGGGTAGCTCAACAGCGCCAGCATCGAGGCGAGGTTCGACAGCGCGTAGAGGCGGTAGGGCATCACGCCGGTGAAGGCGCGCGCATACCAGGCCTGCATCAGCGGCCCGGTGGTCGACAGCAGCAGATAGGGCAGGCCGACCGCCGTCGCCAGCACGCCGAGCACGTTGAGGGTGGGATTCGCCTGCGCCGTCTCCTTCCAGGACGGATCGGCCGCCACCGGCAGGGTGGCGAGGCTCACGAGCAGCAGCGCGATGTGCACCAGCGTCTGGCGGCGCGGCGCCAGCGTCTCGTGCAGCCAGTGCACATAGAGATAGCCGAGCAGCAGCTCGGCCTGGAAGAACACCAGGCAGGTGCTCCACACCGAGGAGGAGCCGCCGAACCAGGGCAGGATCAGCTTCGCCGCCATGGGCTGGATCTGGAACAGCAGGAAGGCCGAGAGGAAGACGGTGAGGGCGAACAGCGGCATGGTTTTAAGTTTGTCCTGATTACCAATGAAGCTCGGCACGCATTCTGGCCGCCCCTCCTCGTCATTCCGGCGTAAGAACGAGACCCCGGAATGCTTGAATCCGGGGCCGGAATCCAGAAGGCGCGGATCGCTTCGATAGCGGCTGTTCTGGATTCCGGCTTACGCCGGAATGACGATCCGGCCCATGCGCAAAGTATGACTGAGCCTCCTTGGTAATCAGGTGTTTGTTGTTGTTGAAGCCGGCATCCTAGCGGAAACGGCATTTTTCGGGTTCGTCCCTGCTGCCCTGCGGTTTGACGGCGTTGTCGTCGTCGGGGATACTGCATGCCATGCAATTGCAGTGAATTTTTCGTGTGCGGAGTATCGGTCGGTGCGCGCTTCCTCGATTCGAAGCCATCTCCTGCTGCTGGTTCTGGCTGTCTCCATTCCGCTCGCCGCAGCGGTCGGCTTCGCCATCTACCAGGACCGAGAGCAGGCCGTCGCCCAGGCCAAGATCTCGCTGCGCACCCTGGCGGGCATGATGGTGTCCAGCACGGGCGGCAGGATCGACGCCGCCCGCCAGACGCTGGAGAACCTGGCCCGCCGCCCACTTGTCAGGCAGGTCGATGCGAACCGTTGCGACCCCGCGCTGAAAGACCTCCAGTCCCTCAATCCCGGTTTCTCGAACATCGTCTATACCGATCTGGCGGGTCTGACCCTTTGCTCTGCGGTTGCGCCACCGGGCGGCAAGCCGGTCGATGTCGGCGGGACGCCATGGTTCAGGAGATTCCTGCGGGAAAAGCGCTTTACCGTCGGGCAGCCGCACTTCGGACCCATCACGAAAAAATGGGTCTCGGCGCTCAGTGCGCCGATCCGCAACGATGCGGGAGAAATGGTCGGCGCGATCCACATGCCGCTCGACCTGAAGGCCTTCGATCCCCGCATTCCCGAGCAATTTCTCCCCGAGGGCAGCCGCTACGGCTTCTTCTCCGAGGATGGAATCCTGATCTGGCGCAACAACGATCCCGAGGGGGTGGTCGGCACGCGCCCGAACGTCGAGGCCGCCCGGCGCATCGTCGAGCTGCGCGACGGCGAGTTCGAGGGGCTAGGAGTCGATGGCGTACACCGCTACTTTTCCGTGGTGGCTATGCCCGAGATCGGCTGGATCGCCTGGATTGGCGTTCCCGCGCATTCGGTGTACGAGGAAGCCCGGCGCCGCGCCCTCGGCCTGACGACCGTCGCCCTGGGAGCCATCCTCATGATGGTGTTTCTCGCGATGACCATCGCCCGGCGCATCGCGGAACCGGTGGCGGAGCTGGAAAAGGCTGCGCGCGCGGTGCATGAGGGCGACCTCGATGTACGCGCCCCCGCCGGGGGGCCGCGCGAAATTGCCGAAGTGGCGAGCGAGTTCAACGCCATGATCGATGCCCAGCAGCGCAGCCATGCGCGGTTGCGGGCCTTCCTCGACAACAGCGCCGTGATCGCATGGCTGAAGGACGAGGCGGGCCGCTTCCTGTTCGTCAGCGACAATTTCCTGTCCCGTTTCGCCCTCGACAGGGATGCTGTCATCGGCAGGACGGACCACGACATCTGGCCGGCCGGCCAGGCGGACGAGTTTCGTCGCAACGACCATCAAATTCCGGCCGGGAATATGACCCTGGAGGTGGTGGAGCCGGCGAGGAACCCCGATGGCAGCCTGTCATGGTGGCTGGTCAGCAAATTCGTCTACACGGATTCGGGCGGACGCCGGGTCGTCGGCGGTCTGGGTGTCGATATCACGCGCAACCGGGAGGCCGAAGTCGCCCTCAGGGAAAGCGAGGAGCGCTTCAGGGACCTGACCGACCTCTCCTCCGACTGGTTCTGGGAACAGGACGCGGACTTCCGTTTCACCCTGGTTTCCGGAACGGAGGCGGCCAAGGGCGCCTACCTCGAAAATCAGATTGTCGGAAAGCGCCGCTGGGAACTTGAGGTGATCGAAGGCGTCGGCGAGGCCGAGTGGGCGCGGCATCGCGCGGTTCTCGAGCGCCATGAGCCGTTCCGCGATTTCGTCTATCGTGTCCGCCAGCCGGATGGAACCCTGCGCTGGAACTCGGTCAATGGCAAGCCGGTATTCTGGCCGGACGGCGATTTTCGCGGCTATCGCGGCACCGGCAACGACATCACCCTGCGCAAGCAAGCGGAGGAAGCCGTGCGCAGCATCAACGAATCGCTCGAGCAGCGGGTCCGCGAGCGAACGGCCGAGCTGGAAGCCTCCAACCGCGAGCTGGAGGCCTTCTCCTATTCCGTCTCCCACGATCTGCGCGCCCCCCTGCGGGCGCTCGACGGATTCAGTTACCTGCTCAAGGAGGAATATGCCGACCGGCTCGATGAGCCCGGGCAGGAGTACCTGCGGCGCATCCGCGATGCCAGCCAGCGCATGGGCACCCTGATCGACGACCTGATCGAACTGGCGCGCATCAGCCGGCTGGAAATGCAGCGGGTCGAGCTCGACCTGACGACGCTGGCCCTCGAAGTTGCGGAAACCCTGCAGGAGCAGGCGCCGCAGCGCCGCGTTGCCTGCGACATCGCCCCGGCACTGCGGGCGAATGCCGATCCCGTGCTGGCCAAGGCGCTCATCGACAACCTGCTGCGCAATGCCTGGAAGTTCACGTCCGAGCGCGAATCGGCCTGCATCGAATTCGGCAGTGAGCGCCGGGGCGGCGAGACGGTCTTTTTCGTCCGCGACAACGGCGCCGGCTTCGATCCGGCCTATGTCGACAAGCTGTTCCAGCCTTTCCAGCGGCTGCATGACGCAAAGCGCTTCCCCGGCACCGGCATCGGCCTGGCCACCGTCATGCGCGTCATCCGCCGCCACGGCGGCCGCATCTGGGCCGAAGGGGCCCTGGATCGGGGGGCAACCTTTCATTTCACCTTGCCGTGACGCCATGAGAACACGCCCGACCCTGATGACCCTGCTGGCCGCGGCAACCGGCCTGTCCCTGGCCGCCGATCTGCCGCCCGGCGACTGCAAGCGCCCGGCGGCGCGCACCGACCTGTCGGCCTGCGACCTGTCGCGGGCGAAGCTGGCCGGCAAGGACCTGCGCGGCGCGCGCTTCGCCGGCGCCAAGCTGGAGAATGCCGATTTGCGCAAGGCCCGCCTCGACGAAGCGGACTTTCGCGGCGCCAACGCCAAATGGGCCAACTTCAGCGGCGCACAGATGAAGGGCGCCGACCTGCGCAACGCCGATCTCTTCCATGCCGTCTTCGATGCGGCCGACGTCTCCGATGCGCGCTTCAACGGCGCCTACCTGTTCGGCGCCAACCTGATCGATACCCGTGCCGTGAAGACTGACTTTTCCGGCGCCCACCTGAAGGACATCCTGATGGAGGGCATCGACCTCTCCGGCGGCTCGCTGCGCGGCTGCTATGCCTTCCGCGGCGTGCTTTCCGGGGCGAAGCTGGTCGGCGCCGACCTCTCCGGCGTCGACCTCACCGGCGCCGCCGCCGAGAATGCCGACTTCACCGGGGCGAAGCTGGTCGGCGCCAAACTGCTCGGCGCCACCCTGCGCTTCGCCGTGTTCAAGGACGCCGACATGGCCGGCGCCGATCTGGCCAATGCCGACGTCTGGAACGCCAGCTTCGACAAGGCGCACAACCTCCCGCCCTCGGTGCAGGAGGCACTCGTCGAGCCTTTCGTTGCGCGCGAGCGGCGCTGAAATGGAAAGATCCGGCTGAAGAGATTTCCCACTTTGCAAAAGGGGGATCAAGGGGATTCATGATTACCCATGAGGCTCAGCCATACTTGCCTCTGCTATTCGACGCCATGGCACACCGATCAGATCGTCATACCGGCGCAAGCCGGTATCCAGAGCGACCTGTCTCGAAACGACAGCCGCATCCTGGATTCCGGCTTACGCCGGAATGACGAGTGTGGGGTTGGCACGATGGGATGCTGAGCTTCATTGGTAATCAAGAGGGGATTTACATCGGCCCGCACATCGCAACGCAAACAAGGGGATTCAAATGAACGACCAGCTCACCCTCTACATCGACAGCAACCGCGTCAGTCCCTACGCCATGTGGGCATTCGTCGCCCTAAAGGAAAAGCGGCTGCCCTTCGTGCTGAAGACCGTCGATCTCGCCGCTAAGCAACAACGCGAAGCGGGCTACGAGCAGCTCACGCTCACCGGCAAGGTGCCGGCGCTGCAGCACGGCGACTTCGGTCTGGCCGAGTCCTCGGCCATCATCGAATACCTGGAAGACGTCTTCCCCGCGCCGCCCGTCTACCCGGCCGACCCCAAACAGCGCGCCCGTGCCCGCCAGTTGCAGGCCTGGCTGCGCAGCGACCTCGTCGCGCTGCGCGAGGAGCGGCCCACCACCGTCATCTTCCGCGCCCCCGTGGACAAGCCGCTCGGCGAGGCCGGCCGCGCTGCCGCCGACAAGCTGATCCGCGTCGCTTCGAGCCTGCTCGCGGAGGGCGCCGACCACCTCTTCGACAGCTGGTGCATTGCCGACACCGAACTCGCCCTCACCCTCAACCGCCTCGCCGCCAACGGCGATCCCCTGCCGGAAAACCTTGGGCGCTACGTCGCGCTGCAATGGGCGCGGCCGTCGGTGCAGGCGTGGGTGACGCTGGCAGTCTGAGCCGGAAAGTTTTGCGCACCCATGAAGACCCCGCTCAGCGTGGCATCGACTGCAATTTTCATCGCGTGCACGGCAACGACGATTTACGCCAGCCCGCCTCTGATGGACAGGCTGGAATACTCGGGAGAGACAACGACTGCCTGGCCTGAAAAAGGCGCATGGTTGCCATTGCCCTCAAATGAAAGAATCGATGAGATAAGGCGCACCGAGCGCTGCTCGGCAATCGGCGCCCCTCGAGCCAAATGGCGCATTGCAGACAACCGGCTCTGGCTGACGGGATTGTTCAAGTGCGGTGCCGACATTTCCCTCGCGAGCGTTTTCGGCGGCAGCGACGAGCCCATCCATGCGGACTGGATTTCCGGCAACCTTGTCACTTATCGAGGCAAACGGCTCTGCCGGAACCCGTCTGGAGGCATCGGACTCCACGAGCGCACGTTGATCCTCAGGATTGAACGGGGCTTGCTTGTCGAAACAGCGGAAAGGGACAATTCCAACCACCCAGACGTCCCCACAGTCGAGCAGATCCGCAGCTGGTTGAGAGACAGGAAGGAAGACGAGGGCGCGGCGGACTCGCTTCTGGGCATTTTCGACTGCGGCATGTTTCCACGAGAGCCTCCGCGGAAATTCACCTATCAGGCATGCCTTCAGCTTTGCGAGCAGAAACAGCTTGCTCCAAGGTTTTGTCCCTGCAAACAGCTGAAGCAGTTTTTGCCGGGCGAATAAGTCCTCTGCAGATGCTCTCCAGACTCATTCACTCGATCGCACTGGGCACGGGGCCTGCACGGCGTTGCGTTCCGACATCCGCTCGCCGTCGCTGCCGGTCGGCGGGGAGCGAAAGGGAAAGTCAGCCGCCGCAGGACGGCGGCGGCACCCATCGAATCCTTGACGTTCATCCGTCCGTCGCCACCACCCTGAAGCGCAGTTCCAGCTCATCGTGCACTCGCAGCGCGCCGCCGAGCACGGAGTAGGGCGTCATGGCGAAATCCGTCTGCCTGAAAGTCAGTCTGCCGGACACGGCGATGCCGCCCGGCAGGGCGTCGATCCGCGCCGGGAGGACAAAGTCGCGCGTGACGCCGTGCAGGGTGAGCGCGACGTGCAGCCGTGCCGGATCGGCCGCATCGCGCGCGGCGCGGACGAGCGCGAAAGGGAAATGCTCCGTGCCGAGCACCTTCCCGTGCATGTTGCGGCGTGTGCCCGCGATCGCCTCGGGCGAGGGCTGCGCGCCGAACCCCGCCTCGGCGCGCAGCTGCGGCTCGTCCACCACAAGAACGTGCAGCGGGACGTAGAGGTCGGCGCGCCCGGCGTCGGCATCGACCCGGCCGCGCACGTCATGGCTGGCGACGACGTGGTCGTGGCCCAGCCCGGCCAGCGCGCCGGCGCGGCGCACCTCGATGACGACGATCGAGAGGGCAGGATCGATGCGCAGCACCCGGCGGCCGGCGGCTTCGGCCTGGCGGTAGTAGGCGGCGGGAAATTCGGCGGGTGGCTGAGACCGTGCCGCCTCGGGCAGGGGTGGCTGGGGCGGCACGCAGGCCGCCAGCAGGGCCGCCGTCAATCCGACGAGGCAGAAGGCGGAGAGATTCATGTCACGGCAGGGGTATGTCGGCGCCATGCGTTGCGTCCGGGACACGCGCAATGCTGATACTATAAGTTATTGCGTTTTGCCATGGCAGCCGGGTGAACCTCAAGCAGCTCGAATACTTCGTCGCCGTCGCCGAGCTGGGCAGCTTCAGCAAGGCGGCGGTGATCCTCAACATTGCCCAGCCAGCGTTGTCGCGCCAGGTGCGGCTGCTGGAAACCGATCTGCACGTCGCGCTGCTGCAGCGCACCGGCCGCGGCGTGCTGCTGACCGAGGCCGGCAAGCGCCTGTTCGAGCACAGCGTCGGCATCCTGCAGCTGGTGTCCCGCGTGCGCGAGGACATCGAGGCCACGCGCGACGAGCCGGCCGGGCGCATCGTCGTCGGCCTGCCGCCGAGCATGGGACGGCTTCTCACCCTGCCGCTGGTGGAGGGCTTCCGCCGCACGCTGCCGAAGGCGCGCCTGGCCATCGTCGAGGGCCTTTCCGCGCACCTGGCGGAGTGGATCTCCACCGGCCGGGTGGACATCGGCCTGCTGCACAACCCCGAGGCGCAGCCGGCGCTGGAAGTGATGCCGGTGCTGGAGGAGCCGCTCGGCCTGGTCGGTCCGGCGGCGCCGGCGGGCGGAAAAGGCAGCGGGAAGAAAGTCAGTCTGCAGGATACGGTGACCTTGCTCCAGCTGACCGGCTATCCGCTGATCGTGCCGGAGCGCAGCCACGCCATCCGCAAGCTGCTGGAGACGCAGGCGGCGCTGGCCGGCCTCAAGCTGAACGTGGCGATCGAGGTTTCCAGCGTGCAGTCCATCCTCGACCTGGTGCGCGCCGGCCACGGCCATGCCGTGCTGACGTCTTCGGCGCTGGCCGCTTCCGGCGTGCCTCAGTTCTTCCGCTTGCGGCCGCTCGTCGAGCCGCGCCTGACCAGCATGCTGTGCCTGGCGGTGTCGGCGCACAAGCCGGCGACGCCGCTCTCGAAGCACGTCTTCCGCATGCTGCGCGAGCTGATCGTTGCCGCCGGCAGCGCCCATAACAAAACGCGATAGCTGCTAGCGCGCCGCCCCGCTAGGCGCGGGCAGGCCGGGTGGGGAGAATCCCCTTCCATGAACACCCGGATCCACGGCATTTCCTCGATGGCGACGCGCCAGCTGCTGGCCGAACTGGCCGGCGCCTTTCGCCAGGCGAGCGGCATCGACGTCGCCTTCGAGTCGGTCGGCGGCGTCGATGCGGCAAAGCGCGTGCAGGCCGGCGAGCCCTACGATGTGGTGGTGCTGGCGGCCGACGCCATCGACCGACTTGTTGCCAGCGGTCGCGTCGTCGCCGGCAGCCAGGCTGAGCTGGTGCGCTCGCCGGTGGCGATTGCGGTGCGCGCCGGCGCGCCGCGTCCGGATGTTGCTTCCGAAGAAGCGTTGAAGCAGGCCGTGCTGGCCGCGCGCACGATCGGCCATTCGACCGGGCCGAGCGGCACGGCGCTGCTGGCGCTGTTCGACCGCTGGGGCATCCTCGACGCCGTGCGCGGCCGCATCGTGCAGGCGCCGGCCGGTGTGCCGGTGGCCAGGCTGATCGCCGACGGCACGGTCGAACTCGGCTTCCAGCAGCAGAGCGAAATGACGAACGTGCCCGGCATCGAAGTGCTCGGTACGCTGCCACCCGGCTGCCGGATCGTGTCGACTTTCACCGCCGGCCTCTGCGCCGCCTCGACCCGGCCTGAAACCGTGCGCGCCCTCATCGGCTTCCTGCAATCGCCGGATGCCGACGCGGCCAAGCGGCGCCAGGGCATGGAACCCGCTTAGGAGAGGATATGTACCCCCACGCTCACATTCGTTCGCTGCCCCCCGAGGGGGCGCAGGCCTCCCTTGGGGCGGCCCGGCAGGAGGCCTGACCATGATCATCGACATCCACGGCCACTACACCACCGCGCCCAGGGCGCTGGAGGAATGGCGCAACCGCCAGATAGTCAGTCTCCAGGGCACGGCGCCGGCGCCGAAAGCCGCGGAACTGAAGATCGGCGACGACGATCTGCGCGAATCCATCGAGAACAACCAGCTGCGCCAGATGCGTGAGCGCGGCGCCGACCTCACCATTTTCTCGCCGCGCGCCAGCTTCATGGCCCACCACATCGGCGACTTCCAGGTGAGCGCCACCTGGGCGGCGATCTGCAACGAGCTGTGCTTTCGCGTCTCGCGGCTGTTTCCCGACCACTTCATCGGCGCTGCCATGCTGCCGCAGTCGCCCGGCGTGAGCCCCGCAACCTGCATCCCCGAGCTGGAAAAGTGCGTGAAGGTGTACGGCTTCGTCGGCATCAACCTCAATCCCGATCCTTCCGGCGGCCACTGGAAGGAGCCGCCGCTGACCGACCGCCACTGGTATCCGCTCTACGAGAAGATGGTCGAGCACGACATCCCGGCGATGATCCACGTCAGCACGAGCTGCAACGCCTGCTTCCACACCACCGGCGCGCACTACATCAATGCCGACACCACGGCGGTGATGCAGCTGATCCAGGGCGATCTGTTCAAGGACTTCCCGACGCTGCGCTTCGTCATCCCGCACGGCGGCGGTGCCGCGCCCTACCACTGGGGGCGCTACCGGGGCCTCGCGCAGGAGCTGAAGAAGCCGCTGCTCAGGGAGCACCTGCTGAACAACCTCTACTTCGACACCTGCGTCTATCACCAGCCGGGCATCGACCTGCTGACGAAGGTGATCCCGGTGGACAACATCCTCTTCGCCTCCGAGATGATCGGCGCCGTCAAGGGCGTCGACCCGGAGACGGGCCACAACTACGACGACACGAAGCGCTACATCGAGGCTGCCGCTCTTACGGCCGCGGAACGCCACAAGATCTACGAGGGCAACGCCCGCCGCGTCTACCCGCGCCTGGATGCCGCGCTGAAAGCGAAAGGGAAATGACCATGAGTCTGAACAAACTCGGCATCGTCAGGCGCAACATCGTCCGTGCCGACCGGGTGGCCGTCGGGCGGCTCGCGGAGTTCGGTGTTGCGACCATTCACGAAGCGATGGGCCGCGTCGGCCTGATGCAGCCTTACATGCGGCCGATCCATGCCGGCGCGCATCTTTGCGGCACGGCCGTCACCGTGCTGCTGCATCCGGGCGACAACTGGATGATGCACGTCGTCGCCGAGCAGCTGCGGCCGGGCGATGTGGTCGTCGCCGCCCTCAGCGCCGAGTGCACCGACGGCTTCTTCGGCGACCTGCTGGCGACCAGCTTCCGCGCCCGCGGGGCGCTGGGCCTCGTCATCGACGCCGGCGTGCGCGACGTGAAGGACCTCGCCGCCATGGGCTTCCCGGTGTGGAGCAAGTGCATCTCGGCCCGCGGCACCATCAAGGCCACGCTCGGCTCGGTGAACATCCCGGTGGTGTGCGCCGGCGCCGTGGTCAACCCCGGCGACGTGGTCGTCGCCGACGACGACGGCGTGGTGGTGGTGCCGGCGGCCCTCGCCGCCCAGGTGGCCGAGGCCGCCGCGGCGCGCGAGGCCAGCGAGACGGCCAAGCGCCAGCGTCTGGCGGCCGGCGAGCTCGGCCTCGACATGTACGACATGCGCCCGGCGCTGGAGAAGGCCGGCTTGAAGTACGTCGATTGATATGTTGACCGCATTGCCATTGCGAGGGCCGTTGAAATCCCCCCCGGCCCCCCTTTTTCAAAGGGGAGAGAGCGACACTGATGCCCCCCTTTGGAAAAGGGGGGTTGGGGGGATTTTCCGAGCAGGCGCAAGCGTCATGCCTTGCGACTGTTCCAGATGACGCCCTCCGCCACCCCGCTCGAGTGGACCATCGGCCTCGTCGGCTACGGCGAGGTCGGGCGCATCCTCGCCGAGGATCTGCATGTGCGCGGGGTGGGCAACCTCGTGGCCTGCGACATCAAGCACGGCGGCCCGGACGAGGCGCCGCTGCGCGCGCATGCCGAGCGCCACGGCGTGCGGCTGACGGCCTCGCATGCCGAACTGGCGGCACAGTCCGACTTGGTCATCTCCGCCGTCACGGCCAGCCAGGCCGTGCCGGTGGCCGAAGCCTGCGCGCCGGCGCTGCGGCCCGGCACCTGGTTTCTCGACTTCAACTCGGCCTCGCCCGGCGCCAAGGTACGGGCGGCTGAAATCGTCGCCGCCGCAGGCGGTCACTACGTCGAGGGCGCGGTGATGACCTCGGTGCCGCCCTATCGCATCCGTGTGCCGCTGCTGCTCGGCGGGCCGCATGCCGGCGCACTGGCGCCGCTGCTGAATTCGCTCGGCTTCGAAGCCAAGGCCGGGCCGGAAAAGCTCGGCGTGGCCTCCGCCACCAAGATGTGCCGCAGCGTGATGATCAAGGGCCTGGAAGCGATGGTCATCGAGAGCTTCACCGCGGCGCGCGCCTGGGGCGTCGAGGACGCGGTGCTGGCCTCCCTGGCCGAGACCTTCCCCGGCCTCGACTGGGAGCAGCAGGGCGCCTATTTCTTCCGAAGAGTCATCCAGCACGGCCGCCGCCGCGCCGAGGAGATGCGCGAAGCGGCGCAGGCGGTGCGCGAGGCGGGGCTGGAACCCTGGTCCGCCGCCGGCACCGCCGAGCGCCAGGCCTGGGTGGCCGACCTGGCCGACACCGGCCTGTTCGGTGACCGCGATGCAGCAGGAAAGGATTGGCGCGCAGACGCCGACCGCATCCTGTCCGCAACCAAGAAATCCTGACAGAGAGAACCATGGACCCCGACTGGCTGCCTTTCCACCCCAATCCCTCGAAGCCCGCCTTCGCGGTGCCGGCCGGCGCCGTAGACGCGCACTGCCACGTCTTCGGCCCGGCGGCGCAGTTCCCCTTCGCGCCGGAGCGCAAGTACACGCCCTGCGACGCCTCGAAGGAGCAGCTGTTCGCCCTGCGCGACCATCTCGGCTTCTCGCGCAACGTCGTCGTGCAGGCCACCTGCCACGGCAACGACAACCGCGCCCTGGTCGATGCGCTGCTGCATTCGCAAGGCAGGGCGCGCGGCGTCGCCTCGGTCGGCCGCGACGTGAGCGATGCGGAACTGCAGACCCTGCACGCGGCCGGCGTGCGCGGCGTACGCTTCAACTTTCTCAGGCGCCTGGTCGATTTCACGCCAAAGGAGGTGCTGCTGGAGATCGCCGGCCGCATTGCGCCGCTCGGCTGGCATGTGGTGGTGTATTTCGAGGCGCAGGATCTGCCCGCTCTGTGGGACTTCTTCACCGGGCTGCCGACAACCATCGTGGTCGACCACATGGGCCGTCCCGACGTGACGAAGCCTGCGGACGGCCCGGAGTTCGGCCTTTTCGTGAAGCTGCTGCGCGAGCACCCGAACGTCTGGTCCAAGGTGAGCTGCCCGGAACGGCTGTCGAAATCCGGCCCGGCTGGCTACGATGACGTGGTGCCCTTCGCCCGTCGCCTCGTCGAAATCTTTCCCGACCGCGTGCTGTGGGGCACCGACTGGCCCCATCCGAACCTGAAGGATCATATGCCCGACGACGGCAAGCTGGTGGACTTCCTGCCGAGGATCGCCGTCACGCCCGAGCTGCAGCGCAGGCTGTTGGTCGACAACCCCTTGCGGCTCTACTGGCCGGAGGTGGCCGGGGGTGATCATGCCTGAATTATTGCAGCGCACCAGAAAGTTTGCGCCGACGATGACGGCAGCAGCATCGGCGTTCCGACTTGACTCCGGCAGGGCGGGAATGCATCATACTGAATGATGATTCATTCATTGATCATGTTTATGGCCTGTACCCGCCCTCCGGCAGGGGATGAATGAAACGATGGATGATCAGGAAATGGCTCTGGACAAACCCTACAAGGACATCCCCGGCACGACGATTTTCGACGCCGACCAGTCGCGCAAGGGCTACTGGCTCAACCAGTTCTGCATGTCGCTGATGAAGGCGGAGAACCGCGCGCGCTTCAAGGCCGGCGAGCGCGCCTATCTCGACGAGTGGCCGATGACCGAGGAGCAGAAGCAGGCCGTGCTGGCGCGCGACCTCAACCGCTGCATCGCCCTGGGCGGCAATATCTACTTCCTCGCCAAGATCGGCGCCACGGACGGCAAGAGCTTCCAGCAGATGGCCGGCAGCATGACCGGCATGAGCGAGGAGGCCTACCGCGACATGATGATCGCCGGCGGGCGCTCCATAGAAGGCAACCGCCGCATCGGGGAGAAGAAGTAGTGGCCAGCATTTCTGCCAGCGTGTATACCTCGCATGTGCCGGCCATCGGCGCCGCGCTCGACATGGGCAAGACCGGCGAACCGTACTGGCAGAAGGTGTTCGGCGGCTACGAGGTCTCCAAGGCGTGGATGAAGGACCATACGCCCGACGCGATCTTCCTGGTCTACAACGACCACGCCACGGCGTTCAGCCTGGAAATGATCCCGACCTTTGCCATCGGCTGCGCAGCGGAGTTCAGGCCGGCCGACGAAGGCTGGGGCGCGCGCCCGGTGCCGCTGGTGCAGGGCCACCCTGAGCTCGCCGCCCACATCGCGCAGTCGGTGATCCAGGACGACTTCGACCTCACCATTGTGAACAGGATGGATGTCGACCATGGCCTCACCGTGCCGCTGTCGCTGATGTTCGGCCAGCCGGCCGCATGGCCCTGCCCGGTGATTCCTTTCGCGGTGAATGTGGTGCAATACCCGGTGCCCTCGGGCCGCCGCTGCTACCTGCTGGGCAAGGCCATCCGCAAGGCCGTCGAATCCTTCGATGCACCGCTGAAGGTGCAGGTGTGGGGCACCGGCGGCATGAGCCACCAGCTGCAGGGGCCCCGCGCCGGGCTCATCAACAGCGCGTTCGACCAGGTCTTTCTCGACCGCCTGATCGCCGACCCGGAGGGTCTTTCCCGGATGCCGCACATCGACTACGTGCGCGAGGCAGGCTCGGAGGGCATCGAGCTGGTGATGTGGCTGATCGCCCGCGGCGCCATGAGCGACAGGCCGCCGAGGACGGTGCACCGCTTCTATCATGTGCCGGCGAGCAACACCGCCGTGGGCCACCTGATCCTGGAGAACGCATGACGAGCAAGACTATCAAGGTGGCGCTGGCCGGCGCCGGCGCCTTCGGCATCAAGCACCTCGATGCCATCGCGCCGATCGATGGCGTGGAAGTGGTGTCCCTGGTCAGCCGCGAGCTCGACAAGACGCGGGAGGTGGCCGCCAGGTACGGCATTGCCCACGTCTGCACCGATCTGGCCGACAGCCTGGCGCTGCCGGAGGTCGATGCGGCGATCCTGTGCACACCGACGCAGCTGCATGCCGCCCAGGCCATGCAGTGCCTGAAGGCCGGCAAGCACGTGCAGGTCGAGATCCCGCTGGCGGATTCGCTGCGCGATGCCGAGGCGGTGGCGGCCCTGCAGAAGGAGACCGGCCTGGTGGCGATGTGCGGCCACACGCGCCGCTTCAACCCCAGCCACCAGTGGATACACCGGAAAATCCGGGCCGGCGAGTTCGCCATCCAGCAGATGGACGTGCAGACCTATTTCTTCCGCCGCAGCAACATGAACGCGCTGGGCCAGCCGCGCAGCTGGACCGACCACCTGCTGTGGCACCACGCCGCGCATACCGTGGATCTGTTCGCCTGGCAGACGGGGGGGCGGATCGTCCAGGCCCACGCCATCCAGGGGCCGCGCCACCCGACACTGGGCATCGCCATGGACATGTCGATCCAGCTGAAGGCGGACACAGGCGCCATCTGCACGCTCTCCCTGTCGTTCAACAACGAGGGGCCGCTCGGCAGTTTTTTCCGCTACATTGGCGACAGCGGGACCTACCTGGCGCGCTACGACGACCTGTACGACGGCAAGGAGAGCCAGATCGACGTTTCAAAGGTCGACGTATCGATGAACGGCATCGAGCTGCAGGATCGCGAATTCTTCGCCGCCATCCGGGAGCGTCGCGAGCCGAATGCAAGCGTCGCCCAGGTTCTGCCTTGCTATCGCACGCTCAGCATGTTAGAACATCAATTGTCTGAATCACAACAAAAAACGGTTTGAACCTTGCAGCATTCATTCACCAAGGAAGAGAGGAGGCAACCATGAAATTCATGCAAAGTATGCTGTCGGCGGCGATCGGCGCTCTGGTCGCGCAATCCGCCTACGCTGCGGACGTCACGCTGCGTTTCCACCAGATGCTCCCCCCGCAGGCGACCATTCCGGCGAAGGCGATCACGCCCTGGATCGAAAAGGTCGAGAAGGAAAGCGGCGGGCGCATCAAGATCCAGCATTTCCCCAGCATGCAGCTCGGCGGCAAGCCGGCCGACCTGTACGACCAGGCCAAGGACGGCGTCGTCGACCTCATCTGGACCGTGCTCGGCTACACGCCCGGCCGCTTCCGCAAGACCGAGGTGTTCGAGTTGCCCTACTTCTGCGGCGGCGCCGAGACCTGTTCGCGCGCCATGTGGGAGTACGTGCAGAAGAACGCCATGGACGAGTACAAGGACGTCAAGCTGATCGCGGTGCACGCCCACGGCCCCGGCCTCTTCCACAGCCGCAACCCGATCACCAAGCTGGAGGACCTGAACGGCATGAAGGTGCGCGGCGGCTCGCGCATCGTGAACATCATGCTGACCCACCTGGGCGCCACGCCGATCGGCATGCCGGTGCCGGCGGTGGGCGAAGCGCTCTCGAAGGGCGTCATCACTGCCACGACGATTCCCTGGGAGGTGGTGCCGGCGCTGAAGGTCCATCAGATCGTCAAGAACCACACCGGCTTTTCAGGCGACAAGGGCCTGTATACGCAGACCTTCGCCGTCGCCATGAACAAGGCCTCCTACGACAAGCTGCCGGCCGACCTGAAGAAGATCATCGACAACAACACCGGCATGGAGGCTTCGGCCCTGTTCGGACGCGCCATGGACGAGGGCGACAAGGTCGGCAAGTCGCTGATCGAGCAGGCCAAGAACAACGTCATCATGCTCGACGTCATCGAGATGCAGCGCTGGAAGCGCACCGCCTCCGGCGTGCGCGGCGTCTGGCTGAAGGAGGTTGCCTCGAAAGGCATCGAAGGCGAGAAGCTGGTGTCGGAGGCCGAGGCGCTGGTCGAGAAGTACGAAAAGAAAAAGTAAGCGGCCTTCATCCCGATGGCGCGGCGGTGCTGCCACCGCCGCGCCACTTTCACGGTTTCCGTCA
>CAYYXS010000025.1:0-69664 GCA_964475635.1 uncultured Rhodocyclaceae bacterium | reverse complement strand
CACCTACACCACCAACACCGGCTCGAGCACCACCCTCGACATCACCGTCACCGCCACCAACGACGCACCGGTCAATACCGTTCCCGGCTCGCAGACTGTGGCCGAGGACACGGTGCTCGCTTTCACCGGCCCGAGCACAATCAGCGTCAATGACATCGACGGCAACCTTGCCAGCACCCAGTTGAGCGTCGCCAATGGCACGCTGGCCGTGACTCTCTCCGGCACCGCCACCATCAGCGCCGGTGCCAACGGAAGCAGCACGCTCACCATCTCGGGCAGCGAGGCCGACATCAACGCCACCCTGGCCAGTCTCAGCTACCAGGGTAGCGCCAATTTTTATGGCAGCGATACCCTGACAATCGTCTCGACCGACAGCGACGGCGCACCGCTCTCAGATACCGACACCGTTGCCATCACGGTCACCGCGGTCAATGACGCACCTGTAGCCGTCGCCGATATCGACGCCACGAACGAGGACGCCACCATCAGCAGCATTGCTGCCAATGGCGTGATCCAGGGCGCCGGCGCCGACAGCGATATTGACAACACTACCGCCTCGCTCATCGTCAGCGGTGCCGTAGCCGGCACTGGCGCCGTCACCCAAGGTGCCGGAGTGGGTGTCCCACTTACGGGAACCTATGGCACGCTGACGCTCAACGCCGACGGAAGCTATACGTATGTGGCCGACCAAGCCGCCGCCGATGCGCTCGCGCTGGGCGTCACCGCCGACGACGTGTATACCTACACGGTGACCGATCCGGGCAGTCTGCTCTCCAATGCCGCCTCTCTGACCATCACGATCACCGGCACTAACGACGCGCCGGTTTCCGATGCCGTTTCGGCAACCGGCACGGAAGATCCCGCCACACCGATTGCCGTGGCGCTGACCGCTTCGGACGTCGATGGCACGATAGCAACCTTTACCGTCTCGACCGTGCCGCCGACGGGGCAGTTGTATCTCGATGCGGCAATGACGACACAAGTTGGCGTGGGAACAATATTGACGGCTGTCGGCAATGCCGTGACGCTGTACTATCAGCCGCTGCTGAACTGGAATGGGGCGACGAGCTTCACCTATATAGCTACGGACAATGACGGTTTGGCATCCTCCGCAGCCACCGCAAGCATCACCGTAACGCCGGTGGATGACGGCACGCCGCTGGCGGTGGCTGACAGCCTCAACGCCCAGACCAGCGCACCAATCACCATCAGCAAGGCTTCCCTGCTGGCGAACGACAGCCTGCCCGACAACGCGGCTTTCCTTTCCTTCACCTCTCCTAGCGGTGGAACGCTCGTGGATAACGGGGACGGCACGCTGACCTACACGCCGCCGGCCACCTCGGGACCGCAATCCTTCACTTACACGGTGCAGGACGACATGGGGCAGGCCAGTACCGCGACGGTCACCGTCAACGTCTATCAGGCGCAGGACGATATCGCAACCGTATATGAATCCGCCCTGCCTGACGGCAACGGCGGCGGCGTAAGCGTCGTCAGCGGCAACCTGTTTGCCAACGACGGCGTAGGGAATACCAGCATCAGCCGGCTGAACTTCAACGGCGGCACATGGGTCACCGACGGCAGCGGCAGCGACACGGATGCACGCACAGGATACATCGGCGTCACCACCTCGCGCGGCGAAGTGGTGGTCGACATCAGCGGTGCGGGCGCGGGCGACTACACCTATACGCTGGCCAATCCGGCCGACAACAGCGCCCCGGCCGACAACAGCAGCATCACCGAGGTATTCAATTACGATGCCAACGCCACGGATGCCGCCCTGCGCGTAACCATCACGGACGATGCGCCGACTGCGACGAATCAGACCGTCGAGGTGCCGGAAGGCGTCGTACCGGAATACTCACTGGTGCTGACGATCGACATCTCCGGCAGCATGACCGACCAGGTGCGCTCGATCGCATCAGACGGGACGGTGACGCTGACCACCCGCATGGACATGGCCAAGTCGGCCCTGAGGGAACTGGTCGACGAGTACTTCACCCAGTCTCCCGACGTGCAGGTAAAGATCGTCACGTTCAACGGATCTGCCGCCATCCTCAACGGCAACAACTGGTACACCAGCAAAGAGGCCGTTTTCAGCGCCATCGACGGGCTGACGGCCACCGGCGGCACCAATTACGAGGATGCCCTGAACGACACCATGACAGCCCTCGGCGCGACCGGGACGCTCGATCCGGCAAGGGATTACAAGGTGTATTTCGTGTCCGACGGCAATCCGACCTCTGGCAACACTACGAATCCGGTCGGCGCTACCGGCTATGACACCTACGTCAATGCCAACGGCGTCATGTCCTACGGCGTCGGCATCGGCACCGGCATCACCAACACGACTCATTTGAACGGCATCCACAACGTCGACTCGGACGGAGACGGCGTCGAAAACGAAGCGATCATGGTGCCGGATCTCAACAAGCTGGACGAGGAGCTGCTGGCAACGGTGCCCTCCGCCTATGGCGGCAACGTGGTGGCGGCCAACGGCGCACAGAGCGTCACCTTCGGCGCCGACGGCGGCTACATCCAGTCGATCGCCCTGATGCTCGACAGCGACGCGAATGGCACCGCAGACCAGCTGGTCACCTTCACCTACGACGGCACGCTTGGCCAGATCACCCACGATGGCGGTGCCTTTGCCGGCAGCAGCCCGATTGCCGGAAGCTCCCTGACGCTAAACGCGAGCCGCGGCTTCGTGATGGGCACGCTGGTGTTCAACTTCGGCACCGGAGACTATACCTACTTCACCTCGGGAATCGCCCAGGAAGGGGACAGTTTCGACCTTACCTTTGTCGCACGAGACGCAGATGGCGATACCGCCTCCGCAGTGCAGACGATCTCCGTGGTCGACGGCAGGCCGATCGCCCGGGACGATAGCGATACGCTGACGGCGCCGGCCGCCTATCTGGAGGGGAACGTCATCACCGGGGTAGGCACTGACGGCGGCGTGGCCCTGGGTGCCCAGCTGACCGATTTCGCCGCGCAGGGCTCCGGGGTTGACCAGATCGTGGATGGCGCCACAGTCAGCGCCATCGTATTCAAGGGCACTTCCTATAATCTGACCGCAAACAGCAGCGGCAGCGCCTCGGGCGGCACATATACCATAAGCAGCGGGCGGCTGACCTGGACGCACGGCAGCAATGGCAGCCAACTCACCTTCGACAACGACGGTTACTACAAATACACCCCGCCAACGTCAGAAGTGCCAAATCCACCTGCCGGCTCCGTTCCCGTCCCGCCGGTCCTTTCGGTAACCAATCCGAGCATTGCCGAAAATGGCGGCTATGCCCAATTCACCATTCAGCTATCCGCTGCCAGCGAAACCGATACCACATTTACCCTGGCAACCGCCACGGGCGGCAGCACCGGTACGGGCAATGCCACGAGCGGCACTGACTACAACGCTGCAGTAGAGGTTTGGAACGGCAGTGCCTGGGTGGCCGCCGGCAGCGCCACGATTGCCGCCGGCCAGACTTCCCTGCTGGCCAGAGTACAGATCTACGACAACGATAGCGGAACGGAAAACCGGGACGAGAACTTCCGCCTGACAGCCACGGTCACCTCCGGCCAGACGGTCAATGCCACGGCAACCGGCTATTGCGTGATTGCCGAAGACGACAGCTGGAATGCCAACAACCCAGCAGTCGCCAGCATCGGCGATGTGGTGGTGAATGAGGCAGCCGGAACGGTCACCTTCACCATCAGCCTTGACCACCTGCCCACCAATAACGTCACCATCAACTATGCGACCACCGCAGGTTCGGCGACGGCAGGAACGGATTACACGACCACCACCGGCTCGGTGTCATTCACGACGACAGGCGGCCTGACGCGAACCCTGACTGTGCCGATCACGAACGACGGCACTTATGAAGGGGCGGAGACGTTCTTCGTCGATCTGACCTCCACCAACAACGCCAGCCGTGCCATCATCGGCGACAGCCGCGGCATTGCCACCATCCAGAATGACGATGCCGCGACGGCAGTCACCGTCTCGCTCACCAGCAATCCGGTCGCCAGCGGCATCACACTGCAGGGCATGTCGCGCACCAGCAGCGTGCCCGGTTCGGCCGCGGTGAATTACACGACCGATGGCGCCGGCGTCACGGGAAACTCCTGGACGGAAGTCGACGATCTCGAAACGCTGGTTATCGATTTCAATCGTGCCGGCTACCCGCAGGGGGTGGAAAATCTGAGCTTCAGGATCTACAGCAACAATGCGGAAGCCGGCTCAAGCCCGGTGACGATCACCTTTTACGACATCCACGGCAACGAACTCGGCCAGGAGGCGGTCGATGCGGTCGACGGCACGGCCTGGTACACCATGCCGGCCGAATACAGCAACGTCAGGCGCGTAACCGTTCTGGCAGGCGACGACAACTACTATACCGACCCGACCGTACGGGTCAGAGAGATCAGCTACGAGATCTGCGGCGTCGACACGACGACGCCGGCAATCCCGCCCGAAGAGATCATCTATACGCTGACGGATACCGACGGCGACAGCTCGACGGCCAGCCTGTCCCTCAACATCGTCACCAACCACCAGGCCGGCACTTCGGCAAGCGAGACGCTGACGGGAACCAACGCCAACGACATGATCTCCGGCTTGGACGGCGACGACTCGATCGGCGGCGGCACCGGCAGCGACATCCTGATCGGCAATGACGGCAGCGACACGCTGCACGGAGATGCCGACGACGATACGCTGTCCGGAGACAGCGGCGACGATGCGCTGTACGGGGACGCCGGTGCCGACATCGTGCGTGGCGGCGACGGCAGCGATACGCTGTCCGGCGATCTCGGAGACGACCGCCTCGAGGGCGGCGCCGACAACGACACGCTCACCGGCGGCGATGGCGCAGACACCGTCTCCGGCGGCAGCGGCGACGATCAGTTGGCGGGCGGGCTCGGCGCCGACATATTCAGATGGGAACTGTCCGACCGAGGCACGGCGGGAACACCGGCGATTGATACGATTTCGGACTTCGATCCGGCGCTGCCAGGTTCCGGCGGAGACATACTCGATCTGCGCGACCTGCTGACGGGAGAGAACCACTCCGTGGGGGTGGGCAATCTCTCCTTCTTCCTCCATTTCGAAAAATTGGGGTCGGATACCAAGGTGCATGTCAGCGCGACTGGCGCTTTCGGCGGAGGATTCAACGCCTCGCTCGAGGATCAGGTCGTGCTATTGCAGGGAGTCGACCTGGTCGGCAGCTTCACAACCGACCAACAGGTGATCCAGGATCTGCTGAACAAGGGCAAGCTCATCACGGACTGACCGTTTCCGGCGCACGGCCCGGCGAACCGGGAACAAGCTCAGGCGGCCGGCTCCCGCACCGCCGGGCCGGTGGCGCCATCGAAGCCAATGTCGGACAGCGCAGCCAGTTCAGCCTCGCTTGCCGCTCCCTCGGCAATCACCAGGATGCCGATGCCATGAACGATGGCGCACAGCCCTTTCAGAAAAGCCTGGTTGCCCGGGTTGGCCTCCAGGCCGCGCACGAAACATGCGTCGACCTTCAGGTAATCGAGACCTAGTCCGTGTAGCTGGCCGATCTGGCTGAATTCCCGACCGAAATGCTCGACGCCCACCTTGCAGCCCGCGGCCTTCAGCTCCTTGCATAGCAGACGGAATTCCTCGAAGTATTTCATGGCGCCGACCTCGGCCACCTCGATCCACAGGCGCCTGGCGACGTTCTGGAATCGGCCCAGTACCGAGCCCAGCTCGCCGCGGAAACTCCGGTCTTGAAGCGAGCTTGCGGAAAGATTGACTGCCAGTCCGTTTATGGCAGGATTCGATGCCAGTTCGTTCAGGCCCAGCGTAACGGCAGCGAGATCCAGCCTGGAGGTCAGTTTCAGCCGCTCGGCAACCGGTAGAAAACGGCCGGCCGGCAGCCATTCGCCGTGGTCGTCCAGCATCAGGCGCAAGGGGCATTCACGGTGAATCAGCCGCTGCCCGAAATCGGCCACCGGGAACGAGATCAGCTTCAGCCAGCGTCGGTCGAGCGCACGCCGGATCAGTCGCGACCACTCCTCCGCACTTTTCGGTATATCCTCCGCGCCTGCCCCGCCTGCTTCGCGTACCGCATTGCCTCCTTCCGTCTCAGCCGAGGCCAGCGCCGCATCCACTTGGGAGAGGACAGTACTCAACTCCGTACCACGCGCAAAGGCACCAAAACCGACGCAAGCGGCCGGCGCGTCTCCGACAAATGCGGCGGCTTCCTGCACCAGGGCAGGAAGCAGTCGCTCCGCCAGGAGGCGCGTATCGGACGGCAGCATGAGGAGGAGTGCAAAATCTGCGCCGTTCAGGCGGGCAGCAAGACACTCGGGGGCCTCACCAGCCGCCCGTATCGCAGAGGCGACGCGCCTGAGAAGATCATCCGTTGCTGCCCGACCCAAACGCCGGTTGATTCCGGCCAGATCGGAAATGCGGACCAGAATCAGGCCAACGCCATGGGAATCTTCCGCCTCCAGCGCCTCGTGCAGCCGCGCCAGGAAATGGCTGCGATTGGACAGCCCGGTCAGGGAGTCGCAATTGGCTTCCCTGCGCACGGAATCGAGGCGGGCCGCTTCCTCCTCGAACATGTTCTTCAGGCGCACGACCGTCGCATTCATGGCCGTCGCCAGCTGGTGCAGTTCCGGCACCTGCGGCTCGTCGATGGTGACGAATCGCCGTTCCGTGATTGCCTTGGCCTGTTCGATCACGGCCCGCAACGGCAGTCGCAGGCGGCGCAGGATGAGGGTGCCCAGATAGCCGCCCACCAGCGTGGCCAGGAACAGCGCGACGGTCAGCTCCCAGACGTTCCGCCAGAGTGAGTCGTAGGCAAAACGGCTATGACTGACGAGATGTATCGTGCCGAACTGTTTCCATCCGCTGTTGATCTGCGCCTGCCCTGGCGTTGCCCCGATCGGCAGGAGGCGCACAAACCACTCCGGAGCGCCGTAGTTGTCCAGCCCCATCATCCGCCGCTCGACCAGCACCTTGCCGCGGGGGTCGGTCACGCGAATCAGTTCGTAGTGCCCGCTGTCGAACAAGGCGGAAACGGCGAGTTCCACCTCCACCTCATCCGGCTCCGACAGGCTGAGCGAAAGCGCCAGCGCTCCGGCGTTATCGGCGTTCTTGATGGACAGCTGCTCCGAAAGATAGTTGCGTGCACTCAGGGAGGATGCAAGCAGGCTGCCGGCAAGGGCAATGAGCATGCTGACGATGACAGCAAGCCAAAGTTGGCGATACATCGACATAATCGTGCTTCCTTCGACAGGTATTTCGTTAAATATTTCTCAAAACTCGAATCCCTCGCCGCGCACCCGCGTGAGAAGATCCTGCCAGCGCGTCAGGCGTCCAGCGCCCGTCCCGCCTGGCATGCTGCTTGCTGAAGTGCCTGCCCATATGCCCTGGCTGTTGAAACTGAACACCGGCAAAAGATCCGGGCGCCGGGAAGCGGGACGGATATCGGTAATCAGGCTGTCCAGAATCAGCGGCTCATCCTCCGGGGTCCGGTAATAGGCAAGCACCATGTGTGCCTGTGAGATCGTGCTGGACGGGCCGCCGATTCTGGCCTTGACGTAGATCAGGCGCAATTGCTCGTTGGGCATGCCGGCTTCCAGCAACGTAAAATACTTGGCGATGCTGAAGTCCTCGCAATCGCCCTTGGCCTTGGCGAGGGTTTCGAAAGGAGTCGCCCAGTAGTCTGTCTGCCCCCAGATCAAGACATCTTCAGAAGATTGGATTTTTCGATTGAAGAACTCGTTAATGCGCTTGAGCTTGTCCTGCGCCCCCATCGCCCGGCTGTCTTCGATAAGCTGCCGCCATGCGCGCAAATCCGCTGCCGAGCCGCCGTGCCGCTGCAATGCCGACAGCATCCGGTCGGCATCGGCGACTGCGGCCGTTAGCAGCAGGAGAGCTGCCGCCAGCACGGCGGAAAGGCGGCGCAGGGCTCGGCATCCCATTTACATGTCTCCCCTCGGATGGGATATCATGCGCCGCTACCGTTTATGGCCTAGAAAACAAACAAGAAGGATGCCTTAACATGTTTCGCCTGCTCCTGCTTTGCTGCCTGGCGCTCGCCGCCCTGCCGGCGAGCGCGCAAGTCACGACGCTGAAAAGCGTGGTCGAAAAGGCCGTTCTCACCAATCCCGAGGTTCTGCAGCGCTGGCATGCCTACAAAGCCGCGCAGGGGGAACGCGACGCCGCATACGGCGGCTACCTGCCAAAGCTGGATCTGTCGGCCAGCAAGGGCCGCGACCATCGCAGCGACCCGATTCTGGAAAAACACTATACGCGCGATTCGACCACGCTGACCCTGACACAGATGCTATATGACGGGTTCGCCACGCGCAACGAAATCAGGCGAGTCGACCATACCCTCCTCGTGCGCATGTTCGAACTCAAGGAGTCCTCGGAAAACGCCGCGCTGGAGGCAGCGCGCGCCTTCTTCGACGTGCTGCGCTACCGCAAGCTGGTCTTTCTGGCCGAGGAAAACTACGTTCGCCATCGCTCGGTCTACGATCAGATCCAGAAGAAGGTCCAGTCCGGCGTCGGGCGGCGGGTTGACCTGGAGCAGGCGGCCGGCCGCCTGGCCCTGGCCGAGGCCAACCTGCTGACCGAGACCAGCAACCTGCACGATGTCAGCGCCCGCTACATGCGTGTGATCGGCGGACAACCCGCTAAGGAGATGGAATCCCTTGTAAACATAAGCGGGGATATTCCGAAGGACATGGCCGAAGCATTGTCCACGGCCCAACGAGGCAATCCCACCCTGCTTGCCTCGATCGAAAACGTGCGCGCTGCCTTGGCCGCCGCCCGCTTCCGGGATGCCGCCTATCAGCCCCGTCTCGATCTGCGCCTGAAGCGCGACACCGGACACAATCTCAACGGCTACAACGGCCTGCATGGAACCAGCACGGCTGAAGTCGTCTTGAACTGGAACCTCTTCAACGGCCTGTCCGATCTCGGGCGCTCGCGCCAATACGCGGAGCAGCACAATGTCGCCAAGGACGTCAGGGACAAGACCTGCCGCGACATCCGCCAGACTGTGGCCATTGCCTACAACGACACCCGCAAACTGAACGAGCAACTCGGCTACCTGGACCAGCACCAGCTATCGATCGAGAAGGCCCGCGACGCCTACCGCAAGCAGTTCGACATCGGCCAGCGCACCCTGCTCGATCTGCTCGACAGCGAGAACGAGCTGTTCCAGGCCAAGCGCGCCTACAGCAACGCCGAGCACGACCTGGCCATCGCCTATGCACGCACCCATGCCGGGCTGGGCAGGCTGCTCGGCACGCTTGGCGTTTCCAGGGCAGGAGACCCGCCCCCGCCCGAACCGGAATCCTGGACGGCTGGGGATGAAACACCGGAAAACTGTCCGCCGGAAAATCCGCTGCTGTATGTCGCCGACAAGGGAGCACTCGATGCCCGGGCGCAGGAACTGATCAAGGATCTTGCGCCGCCCCCAGCAGTGCAGCCGACCGCACCGGCGCCAGACGCGGCGTCAATCGAACGCGGCGTGCTGGAGGCGCTCAAGTTCTGGTCGATAAACTGGTCGGAGCGAAAGGTCCAGGCCTACCTCGACAGCTACGCCCCGTTCTTCGTGCCCGCCGATGGCGGAACGCACAACGCCTGGGCAGCCAGGCGAAGCGCCGCCCTTTCCCGCGTCAAGGACATTTCGCTGGATCTGCGCGAGATCAAGTTCTCCTTCAAGGATGCCAAGCATGCCAGAACGGCTTTCCGACAGGCCTATCGCTCGGAGCAGTACAAGGATGTCGTGCGAAAAACCCTTGAATGGGAACAGATCGACGGTCGCTGGCGGATCGTCAGCGAAAAGACGGATCCGTTGAAATAAAAGGCCAGTGTCTGCAGCCTCCCCTGAATCGGGGTGGCGGGAGGGTGGCGGACGAACTATACCTTGAAAGCCGCGCCAGCATTGGACTTTGGCAGTTCGTTGTCAGGCAGTTACCACGTTTCTTACCACGATGAGAGGCTTGCTACCCCATCGAGTTCGACCCGTCAGCCCGCCTCATCTGGCCGCGCCCGCGCGCCAGGTCAAGATGCAGCCACCTCGTTCCAGCGGCGAATGAGGGCAAGCGTCTTTTCCATCGCCTCCCGCGCCTTCTCGGTGTCGTAGTGGCTTTGCAGGTTGAGCCAACTCTGCGGATCGGTGCCGAAGAAGGCCGCCAGCCGCAGGGCGGTATCGGCAGTAATGGCACGTCGACCGGCGACGATCTCTCCGATGCGGCGCTGCGGCACGCCGATTTCCTTGGCGAGCCGGTATTGCGTGATGCCCATCGGCTCCAGGAATTCATGGAGCAGAATTTCGCCGGGCGTGGCGAGCTGTACTTTGCGCGGCATGGCGATTCCTCAGATCTCGACGCGCCAGGCATGCCCGTCGCGCCATTCAAAGCACACCCGAAACTGATCGTTGATCCGGATGCTCCATTGCCCTTTGCGGTTGCCCTTCAGCTGCTCCAGACGGTTCTGTGGCGGCACGCGCAGGAACTCCAGGGAGGCCGCGGCATTGATCATCTGCAATTTCCGCATCGCGACAGCGGCAATGTTGGCAAACCGCGCCACGCGCCAGCCCTTGAACAGCTTCTCAGTGTCAGCGCAGCGGAACGACTGGATCATGGGCCGATACTAACCTTTTGCCCGAGAGCGGGTAATACAAGACCCTTCGGGGGAATAACCGCCGCGCCCCGATAGGCGTAGTTGACCGCCCGGCCGCCCACTTGATGGAGGCAACAACCATGGCAACTACCAGCATCACCCGCGCGCCGAAGGGCGAACCCACGGCCCAGGCTGAAAGAATCAACCTGGACGACGGCGACATGACCGACATGGGGAGGGTGTTCGATGTGATTGCGGATCGCGTCGAAGACCTCTACATTGACCTGGTCGCCATGAAAGGCGGTGCGCAATGAACTCCGTCATCATCCACGAACTCCACAACCTGCGGGCGATGGCCCTGGTGGCCCATGATGCAATCCAGGAAGTCATGGACGATGAAGAACGCGCACCGAGCGCGGCCCGCGTCATGGTCATCCTCGCCGATCGCGCCATTGCTCTGGCCAACCAGATCGATGCGGCGGCGCTCGCTGCCAGTCCGCACGACAAGGAACCCGAGGCGCAGCCGTCCGACGAAGAGCCCAGCGGCGCCGGCGGCCTTCTCCTCGACCTGAGCGACGATGTGATGCATGCTGACGACCTGGCCCAGCTGGCATACGACCGGGCGCTCAACCACCAGAATGACGGCAAGTTGGTGGCATTGCTCGATGCGGCCCTTCCGAGGCTGAAGCGGGCGCGGGGGATTGCCGAGAAACTGCAGGAGGGGCTGGCATGAACTCCGTCGCCAACAATTTGCCCATCGAGAAGCTACTGAAGCTCAACCCCTTCGCCGTGGAACAGCTCGCCGATTTCGGCCTCTGCTGCCGCAACCCGATCGTCGGGCTATCCGACAAGGAGACCTACGGATATTTCGCGGACGTGTTCGCCTTTCTGCATGGCGTTTTCAGCGAAGGCGAAATTGACCCGGAACGCATGCCCGGCATCCGCCTGTTGGTTCAAACTGCGTGGGCGGCGGCGCAGTACGAAACTTTCCGGCGGCAACCGGAAGGCATCGAAACAGATGAGGATCCCCAGCCATGACCGCCCCGACCTTCACCGCCGCCATGGCGCTCATGTTGAAGTACCAGCGCCTGCGCCTCACCCTGGAGGAGGTTGCCGGGGAACTCGACATCGCAAGGAATACCGCCTACAACATGCGGTCAGCCGGCACCTTCCCGGTGCCTACCTATCTGGAGGGGAACCGGCGCTATGCCGATGTGCGGGATGTCGGCGCCTACCTCGACCAGCGGCGCGAGGAGGCGGTAATGGCGTTCAAGGCGGCACAGGAGCGAAGGGCGGCATGAGCAAGCCACGGAACCCGGCCCAGGAGCCCGAAACGACCGCTGGGGGTGCTCAGGCATCCCCCGAGGCCAGATCGGGCGCCAGCGGACTGGATTCGCGGATGGAGGCTGCGCTGCTGGCGGTCTTCAGGAGGATGGCGCCGCGGGGGCGGATGAGGCTGCTGCGGAGGATGCGATGTAGCAGGCCCTTCGGCAAGTGATTACCGCCCCGGCTCCGGCCGGGGTTTTTCTTCCTGTCACCGACTTGCGCAGAATACAATAATTTGTATAATTCAACCGATGAAGGCACTTCTCTTTCGCGGGAGTTCGCTTGACGATCTGCGCCAGTTCCCGGCGCTCGCGATGCGGGAAGCGGGATACCAGTTGGATAAGGTGCAGAACGGGCTCGATCCCAACGACTGGAAGCCGATGCCCTCGGTGGGCCAGGGCGTGAAGGAAATCCGCATCCGGGACGACGCGGGCGCCTTCCGGGTCATCTACCTGGCGAAGCTGGCCGAGGCCGTCCATGTGCTGCACTGCTTCCAGAGGAAAACGGAGCAGACGAGCCAGCAGAACATCGAGTTGGCCAGGAAACGCTACAAGGAACTGATGAAGGAGCGGACATGAAGAAACGACAGAAATTCGCCAGCGTATGGGATGCGATCGAGGACACGCCCCAGCAGGCCGCCAGCATGCGTGCCCGCTCGTCTCTGATGATGGAACTTGAAAGCCTGATCAAGCGGCGCGGCATGACCCAGGCAGAGGCGGCAACGCTCTTCGGCGTCACCCAGCCTCGCGTCTCCGACCTGATGCGCGGCAAGATCAATCTGTTCTCGCTTGACACCCTGATGGACATGGCCACCGCTGCGGGCATGGAGCCGCACGTCACCGTCAAGCAACCGAAAGCGCCAAGGAAGCCTGCAGGGCACGCTCACGCAACGGCCTGAATTCTTCGCACAACTGCGCACCGCCCATCACGCCGCGACCTTGGCGCCTTGCTCCGGCAGCGCCCAAGTCCATCCGCTGTGGCCGTCCTTGGCCTTGGCCACGCCCAGCCGCTCTCCGGCGCGCTGAATTGTGCGCTCGCTCAAGCCGGCGGCCTGCCCGGCCTCGATGATCCTGGCGGCGGGCTGCGGGCCATTCTTGAGCAGCCCCAACAGCAGTTCGCGCGCCTTCTCCGAAGCGCCGGCAGGCTCGGCAGCTGGCGCCTTGGTCGTCTGGAGCTCGGGCCACAATTCACGGCCGTTGCGGTAATCCCGGTGTTCGCCGGTGTGCAGGTGGTAGCCGGCGGTGGCGGTTTTCGGCAACTTCGCGCTCATACTCGGCGACCAGATCATCTTGGGGTTCCGGATCAGGGGCAGGCGCCGGGGTTGCCACCTTTGCGGGCTCGGGCTTCTTTTCGACCTGGCGCACGGCTTGCGGCAGGCTGATTTCGCCGTGGGCCACCTGCTTGGCAAGCTCCGGGGCGGCCCTGGCCACCTTGTCGGCATTGCGCTGCGTCTTGTCGGAAGCGCCGGAAGTTGCCGCGCGATCAGCTACCGTTGCCAATCCGGTAACGTTACCGAATTGGGGATTACCGGCAGAGCGCGCCTGCGCCCAATCCTGCGCGCTAGCCACAATCGCCGCTTGCTGGCCCGGCGTCAGATGCCGCCGGTGCAGGTTTGCGGACAGCACGAACGCCACTGGATCAGCGCCGGAAAACTCGACGGTCGCCGGCTCGATGCCCAATTCCGCGCAGGCGCGGTAGCGATTGCCGCCGTCGAGGATTTGGCCATCGCGCAGCACAATGGCCTGATGCAGGCCGTTTGCGGCGATGTCGGCCTTGAGCGCGGCGAACTCTGCTGCGCTCATGCGCGGGAAAAGGTTGCAAAGCGGATGAAGGGCTTTAGTCATGGCTGAGCCCTCCGCGCTGAATCAGCCAGTCGGCCAAGGTGCAGGGTATGAGGCCAGCCAGCGCAGCGCGCACGATCGCCGACTTGATCGTGGTGCGCATCGACCCATGCGCGCTACCATTGCACTCGATGTTACCTGCCTCGTTGCTCTTCCCAGCGCCGCCGGCCCCCACCGGCGGCGTTTTTACGTCAGGCCAGCGCATGGTCGGCCTCCTTCGCGGCGCGCTCGGCAGCCTTACGCCGTTTGCCGGCAACGGCGCGCAGCGCTCGCTCCCTGGCCTTTTTCGCCGCCTGTTCGGCTATGGCAGCAGCATTGCGCGACTGCTCATCCATCCATGCCGCCACTACATCGCTGCGCCACCGCACGGTGTTGACGCCATGCCGCTCACCCGGCGGAAACCGGCCCGCCTGGATATCGTCGTAGAGTTTGGTTTTTCCGCAGCTGCGGTACTCGCAGACTTGCGCAGCGGATAGGTATCGGTACTGTGGCTCGATCATCATGCCCTCACTTTCTCCGCCAATGTTCGGCGGCGTGGGGGCAAGATAGGGGGCGGGGATTTTTAAGTCACTGACAAGAAATCGCGAAAGTGCCGCCAGTAGGTCAGCAACTCCGGGTTGCCTGTTGGCTCCTGCTTGAGCAGGCACAACAGAACACCCTTACCGTTGTCCCCACTTGCAACCGCGATCAGGTACGCCCGCAAGCTCCATCCCTCACTGACCTCTGGCAGTATTTCTACCCCCAGGGTGCGGTAGGCATCCCGCTCGGACAAATCAGCAGCAGAGGCCACCAATTCGACAGCGATTGAGCGCGGTACCTCCGCCATTTTGAGCAGCGCAAGACATGCTTCGACTTGATCGCGTCTCTCGATGGCACCTGATCCACTCGGCCGCCCACGCCCACGCCTGACCAAAGCTGCCAGAGGCGGAACCGAGACGCCGGCCTCGCGCATTGCTGCAACCACATCCAAGACGGTGTTGGCAAAGGCGGCAAGTTCTTCCCTGTCGCCTTTGCCTGAAAGGACGCTTTCGGCCAAATCCTCAAGCGATTCGACGGTGATACCGCGAACCGCCAGGAAATCGTCCGCGGTCATGTTGCCCATTACGCCACCCGCTTGAACCCAACCACCTTGGCGCCGCTCGCCACCGCCTCGATGTAGTCGCCCCACCAGGCCATCATCCTGCGGCGCTCGGGCAGGTATTCCGCCCGGTTGTAGGCGCCCCTCACCTCGTCACGCTCGCAGTGCGCAAGCTGCCGCTCGACGGCATCGCTGTTCCAGCCTGCTTCATGCAGGATCGTGCTGGCCACCGCCCGGAAGCCGTGGCCGGTCATCTTGCCCTTGTAGCCCAGGCGATAGAGAGCGAACAGCATGGTGTTGTTGCTCATGGGCGTCGCCCGGTTCCGGCCGGGGAAGACGAACTTGCTTTCCCCGGCAATGGGGCGCAACTCATCGAGGATCGCCGCCGCCTGTTTCGACAACGGGACAATGTGCTCTGCTTCCATCTTCATGCGCGCCGCCGGGATCATCCATATGCCCGCCTCGAAGTCGAATTCCTCCCACCGGGCGCCGATCAGCTCGCCCGTGCGCACGAAGGTCAGGGCGAGCAGCTGCAAGGCAAGGCGGGTCTGCCGGTCGCCCTTCTCCTCATAGCCGGCGATGGCGCGCAGCAACTCGGGCAGCTCCTCCGGTCTGACGGCCGCCTGATGTTTCGACTTGTGGGGAGTCAGCGCACCGCGCAGGTCGGCAGCAATATCGCGCTCGCAACGCCCGGTGGCAATACCATAGCGGAACACCTGGCCGCAAACCTGAAGGACGCGGTGTGCGAGATCGAAGGCGCCGCGGTCTTCCATCTTGCGAGCCATGGAAAGCAGCTCCGGCGCCTCGATTTCGGCGATGGGGCGCCGGCCGACAAACGGGAAGGCATTGACCTCCAGGCGGCGCAGCACGTCGTCGGCATGACGTGGCGCCCAGGTGTGAACCTGCTTCTTGTGCCACTCCCTGGCAACGGCCTCGAAAGAGTTTTCGGCGGACAGGCGCTCGCGCAGGCGCTGCGCACGCCGCTCGGCCATCGGGTCTTTCTTCTCTTCCTTCAGGAGGCTGCGCTGCTTGTCCCGCTCCAGCCTTGCCGCCTTCAGGCCGACATCAGGATAGACGCCCAGCGACAGGGTCTTTTCCTTGCCGGCCAGCCAGTACCGCAGGCGCCAGTACTTCGAGCCGTCGGCATGCACCCAGAGATAGAGCCCGCCGCCGTCATTCAGCTTGCGAACCTTCAGGCCCTTGCTGGTGGCATTGCGGCATTCTGTGTCCTTCAAAAGGTCTTTTGCCATCGCAACCCCCGAAAACCGTGGTAACTCCGGGATTCATACTCAGCTACCACGGTTTTTACCACGGTTTGGGGACGGATGGCAACGAACTTACGCGGACTCGGATGGAATGCCCGTGAAACAAAAAAGCCAGTTTTTCACTGGCTTGGCGGACTTGCGCGGACTTTGGCGAAACCGGGGTTGGCGGAGAGGGTGGGATTCGAACCCACGGTAGGCTTACACCTACGCCTGATTTCGAGTCAGGTACAATCGACCACTCTGCCACCTCTCCGGAGGCGCGCATTCTACACCATTCCCCCACTGGATGGGATGAGGGGGATGCCCCTCCTCTGCAAAGGGGGCCGCATGCGTTCGCTGCTTGCTGCATTGCTGTTGCCTCTGCTTGCCGCTTGCGGAGAGCCCCCCCTGCCGCCGCATGCGCAGCTGGGCGGGCTCGTCGTCGTGACCCGCGAAGGACCGGCAACCTACCAGGTGGACGGCAGCGGCAAGGCCACCGGTTTCGAGCATGATCTCGTTGTCCTCTTCGCCCGCGAACTGGGCGTCGAGGCCCGTTTCGTCGTGGCGCAAGACCACGCGGAAATCACCGCGATGCTGGCGCGGGGCCGCGCCCATCTGGCTGCCGCCGGGCTGGCGCCCAATGCGCAGGGCACGCTGAGCTTCTCCCGGCCGATCAGGGAATTGCAACAGCTGCTGATTCAGCACGGGGATGCATTGCCCATCGGCAACGCGAGCGACCTGGCCGGACGCACGGTGGCCGTGCTTGCCGGCTCGCCGCAAATCGCCGCGCTCGAACAGATAAAGCCGAAGCCCGAAAGCATGCAAGTCGCCATGCTGGATGGCATAGGCGAATTGGAACTGCTGGAGCGCGCCAATGGCAACACCTCAATGCTGGTGGCCATCGACTCGGCGCATTTCGAGATCGGCGCCAACTTCTTTCCCAATCTTGACGCCGCATTCACCCTGCCCGGCCGCCAGCCGCTGGTCTGGGCATTCCCGCAAAACGGAGAAGGCGCCCTGCTTGAGCGGGCCGAGGCATTCATCGAACGCATCCGGCAGGATGGCACGCTGGAGCGGCTCGTCGATCGCTATTTCGGCCACGCCCACCGGCTCGACCAGGAGGACATCACGCGCTTCCTGCAAAAATTGCAGACCGTCCTGCCGGATTACCGGCGCAACTTCATCGAGGCGCAGGAAATACACGGCATCGACTGGCGCCTGCTCGCGGCACTGGCCTATCAGGAGTCGCACTGGAACCCGCTGGCCACGTCATGGACCAACGTGCGCGGCATGATGATGCTGACGGAGGAAACCGCAGACCGCCTGCGCGTGCGCAACCGGCTCGATGCGCGCCAAAGCATTCTCGCCGGGGCGAGCTATCTCGCCGAGCTGAAGGAACAGTTTCCGCCGGCGGCTGCAGAACCCGACCGCACCTGGCTGGCCATCGCCGCATACAATCTTGGCATGGGGCACATGAACGGGGCGCGCTTCATCGCGCAACAAGTGAAGCGCGACCCGAATTCCTGGTACGAGATGAAGCAGGTGCTGCCGCTGCTCTCGAGGCCGGAGCACTATGCTCGCCTGAAGAGCGGCGCGGCGCGCGGCGGCGAGGCCGTCATCATGACAGAGAACATCCGCACCTACTACGACATCCTGCGGCGCTACGAAAAGGCTGCCGCCGGCTCTCAGGCCGCCGAGATGAGATCGAGGCCGCCCATGTAGGGCCGCAGCGCGGCGGGCACTTCAATGCTGCCGTCGGCGCGCTGGTTGTTCTCCAGCACCGCCACCAAGGTACGGCCGACGGCCAGGCCGGAGCCGTTCAGCGTGTGCACCAGCTCCGGCTTGCCGGGTTTGCCAACATGGTCGTGGCGGAAGCGCGCCTGCATGCGGCGCGCCTGGAAGGCTTCGAAATTGCTGCAGGAGGAGATTTCGCGATAGGCGTTCTGCGCCGGCAGCCATACTTCGAGGTCGTAGGTCTTGGCCGAGGAGAAGCCGATGTCGCCGGTGCACAGGGCGACGCGGCGGTAGGGCAGCGCCAGCCGCTCCAGGATCGTCTCGGCGTGGTGCGTCAGCTCCTCCAGCGCCGCCCAGGAATTCTCCGGCCGCTCGATCCGCACCAGCTCGACCTTGTCGAACTGGTGCTGGCGGATCATGCCGCGCGTGTCCTTGCCGTAGGAGCCGGCCTCGCGGCGGAAGCACGGCGTATGGCAGACGAACTTCAGCGGCAGGGCTTCGAGCGCAACGATTTCATCCCGCACGAGATTGGTGACGGGCACTTCCGCCGTGGGGATCAGATACAGGCCGTCGCCGGCGACGGCGAACTGCTCGTCGGCGAATTTCGGGAACTGGCCGGTGCCGAACATGCTGTTGCCATTGACCAGATAGGGCGCATAGACCTCGGTGTAGCCGTGCTCCTGCGTGTGCACGTCCAGCATGAACTGGGCGAGCGCCCGATGCAGGCGCGCCACAGCGCCCTTCATGACGGTGAAGCGGGCGCCGCTGATCTTGACGGCGGCATCGAAATCGAGACCGCCCAGGGCCACGCCGAGATCGACGTGGTCCTTCACGGCAAAATCGAAGGCGCGCGACGCGCCCCAGCGCTTCACTTCAAGGTTGTCCGCCTCGGAACGGCCGACCGGCACGCTCTCGTGCGGCAGATTGGGAATCACCGAGACGAAGACATCGATGCGGTTGAGCAGATCGGCAAGCGCCTCCTCGTTCGTCTTCAGCTCGTCGCCGAGCCCGGCGACTTCGGCCATGGTGGCAGCGGTGTCTTCGCCCTTGGCCTTCAGCTGACCGATCTGCCTGGACAGCGCGTTGCGCTTCGCCTGCAGCTCCTGGGTGCGCACTTGCAGTCCCTTGCGCTCTTCTTCCAGTGCCTGGAAGGCCGCCACATCGAAACTTGCGCCGCGGCTGGCAAGGCGCGCAGCTACCTCGGCCGGCTGGCTGCGCAGAAGTTGTATGTCGAGCATGATTTATTCCCGTTCCACTTCAATCAAATGCAAGGCTTCCTTGAGGCGCCGACTGCGCATTGGCAGGCAGCTTGCGGAATTGCAACGGTTTTCAAAATTCGGAAAATATTCTCTTGAAAATCCCGTCCGGTCGACTATAAAAATAGCTCCAAGGAGGCGACCATGCTTTCACTGCAAGAATGCATCGACTTCAGTGATCTGTCCGAGGACGAGATCGAGGCCATCGCCGAGCATGAACACGTGCCGGAAATCGTTGCCGCCGAAATCGGCGCCAATTTGCTGCAAACCACTTCCGGCGTCTGCCTGATCAAGCTCTACCTGCTGGAGAACCTTGAGCACGCCCGCTCGCGCAGCCAGTTCGAAAAAGCGCGCCGGCTCGAGGCACTCTACCGCCGCTTCGACCGCGACCACCCCGGCGCCAACCCGGCGCAGACCGAACTGCTGCACTGAAAACGCCCTGTTGTTTCAGTGAAGGCCAATGCCCGCAAAGCGGGCGTTATGCCGTAACCAAAGTCAGTCGCCGCGGCACGGCGATCGACGCCCTACTTTTTGCCGTGCTTTCGATCCAGTTCGCGCAAGCGTGCGAGCTTTTCCGCAATCTGCGCTTCCAGACCGCGATCCGTCGGCCGGTACCAGCTCACCTGCGGCATGCCTTCGGGGAAGTAATCCTCGCCCGCGGCATAGGCCTCCGGCTCGTCGTGGGCGTAGCGGTACTCGCGCCCGTAGCCGAGTTCCTTCGTCAGCTTCGTCGGCGCATTGCGCAGGTGCACCGGCACTTCGCGAGAACCGTCTTCCGACACGAACTTGCGCGCCGAATTATACGCGACATATACCGCATTCGATTTGGCGGCGCAGGCCATGAAAATCACCGCCTCGGCCAGCGCCAGCTCGCCCTCCGGCGAGCCGAGCCGCTCGTAGGTCTCGACGGCGTTGAGCGCGATCTGCAGCGCGCGCGGGTCGGCCAGGCCGATGTCCTCCGTCGCCATGCGCACGATGCGCCGGCCGAGGTAGCGCGGGTCGGCGCCGCCATCGAGCATGCGCGTGAGCCAGTAGAGCGAGGCGTCCGGGTTCGAGCCGCGCACCGACTTGTGCAGGGCCGAGATCTGGTCGTAGAAGGCGTCGCCGCCCTTGTCGAAGCGGCGCAGGTTCTTCGCCAGGGCGCCGGCGAGAAAGTCAGCGTCCACGATACGGCGATCCGAGGTCGCCGCCGCGGTGTGGATGATCTCCAGGGCGTTCAGCAGGCGCCGCGCGTCGCCGTCGGCGAGGCCGACGAGGCGGGCCTGCGCGCCCTCGTCGAATTCCAGTTCGGGGAAGGCCTGGGCGCGGGCGCGCTCGAACAGCTCGCCGAGCTCCGCCTCGCTGAGACTCTTCAGCACATACACCGCGGCGCGCGAGAGCAGCGCGCCGTTCACCTCGAAGGACGGGTTCTCGGTGGTGGCGCCGATGAAGGTGACGAGGCCCTGTTCGACATAGGGCAGGAAGGCGTCCTGCTGCGCCTTGTTGAAGCGGTGCACTTCATCCACGAAGAGGAGGGTGTGGCGTCCGCTTTGCGCCAGGGTCAGCTCGGCGCGGGCCACCGCCTCGCGGATATCCTTGACGCCGGAGAACACCGCCGAGAGGGCAATGAATTCGGCGTCGAAGGCTTCCGCCATGAGACGCGCCAGCGTCGTCTTGCCGACGCCGGGCGGGCCCCACAGGATCATCGAATGCGGCGTCCTCGATTCGAAGGCCAGGCGCAGCGGCTTGCCTGGGCCGAGCAGGTCGCCCTGGCCGACCACCTCGTCGAGCGTGCGCGGCCGCATCAGCTCGGCCAGCGGCGCATGCGGTTTTTTCTCGAAAAGGTCACTCACCGAGGACGTCGGCGCCTTTCGGCGGCGTGAAGCGGAACTGGGCGGCGGGCAGCTGCGGATTGCGCTCGAATTTCTCGAAGGCGATGGTCGTCACCTGGCCGAAGCTGTCGGTGAGTTCCATCGCCCGCAGCGCGTCGCCGACAAAGCCGATGCGCAGGTGCTGGAAGCCGGCGTCCTGGTTCTTCGGCTGGGCGTCGACCCACTCGATGCCGTCGGCCGTGCCGCCTTCCTTGAGCTCGAAGTTCTTCTCCAGAGCGTTGTCGCCGGCGAGCAGCGCGGCGGGACTGCTGCCCAGCGCGGCAGCGAGCTTCTTGGTGCTGACCTGGTTGAGGTCGCGGTCGTAGACCCACAGCCGCTCGCCGTCGCCGACGATCAGCTGGTAGTAGGGCTTGTCGTAGGTCCAGCGGAACTTGCCGGGGCGCGAAAACATCATGCTGCCGGCGGCGTTCTGCGGCTTGCGGCCGCTCTTCGACACGACGGTCTGGATGAACTCGGCCTTCCCGCTCTTCGTCCCCTCGACGAAGGCCTTCAGCTTGTCGAGCGCAGCGGCTTCGGCGAGCGCCGGCAGCAGCGCCAGCAGAAGTAGGACGGCCTGCTTCATTCCTGCCGCGCCGGCACGACCACCTCGCGGTTGCCGTTGGCACCCATCGGCGTCACCAGGCCGGAACGCTCCATCTGCTCGATCAGACGCGCGGCGCGGTTGTAGCCGATGCGCAGGTGCCGCTGCACCAGCGAGATCGAGGGCCGGCGCGTCTTCAGCACCACTTCGACGGCCTGGTCGTAGAGCGGATCGGCTTCGCCGTCCGGCCCGCCCTCGCCGCCGCCCCCTTCGCCCGCCTCTCCTTCAGGCGCATCGAGGATGCCCTCGACGTATTCGGGCTGGCCGATCTTCTTCAGGTATTCGACGACGGCATGCACCTCGCTGTCGGCGACGAAGGCGCCGTGCACCCGAACCGGCACGCCTGTCCCCGGCGCCAGATACAGCATGTCGCCCTGCCCCAGCAGCGCCTCGGCGCCCATCTGGTCGAGTATGGTGCGCGAGTCGACCTTGCTCGACACCTGGAAGGAAATCCGCGTCGGGATGTTGGCCTTGATGAGTCCGGTGATCACGTCGACCGAGGGCCGCTGCGTCGCCAGGATCAGGTGGATGCCGGCGGCGCGCGCCTTCTGCGCCAGACGGGCGATCAGCTCCTCGATCTTCTTGCCGACCACCATCATCAGGTCGGCCAGCTCGTCGATGACCACCACCACATAGGGCAGCGCATCGAGAAACTCGGGACTCTCCGGCGTCAGCGAGAAGGGATTCGGGAGCGGGGCGCCGGCCTTGGCCGCGTCGCGCACCTTGCCGTTGTAGCCGGAGAGGTTGCGCACGCCGAGCGACGACATCAGGCGGTAGCGGCGATCCATCTCGGCGACGCACCACTGCAGCGCATTGGCGGCCTGCTTCATGTCGGTCACCACCGGCGCCAGCAGGTGCGGGATGCCCTCGTAGATGGACAGTTCCAGCATCTTCGGGTCGACCAGGATCAGGCGCACGTCGGACGGTTCGGACTTGTAGACCAGGGAGAGGATCATGGCATTGATGCCGACCGACTTGCCCGAGCCCGTCGTGCCGGCCACCAGCAGGTGCGGCATCCTGGCGAGATCCATCACCACCGGCGCGCCGCCGATATCCTTGCCCAGCGTCAGCGTGAGCGGCGAATGCATGTCGTGGTAGGCCTTCGAGCCGAGTATCTCGGAGAGGCGCACCGTCTGCCGCTTCGGGTTGGGCAATTCGAGGCCCATGCAGGACTTGCCCGGAATGGTCTCGACCACGCGCACGCTCACCACCGAAAGGGCGCGGGCGATATCCTTGACGAGATTGACGATTTGGGCGCCCTTCACCCCGACGGCCGGTTCGATCTCGTAGCGCGTGATGACCGGGCCGGGGTAGGCGGCAAGCACCTTTGCCTGGACGCCGAAATCGGCGAGTTTCCGCTCGATCAGGCGCGAAGTGAATTCCAGCGTCTCGGCCGAGGGCGGCTCGACGTCGCCGGCCGGTTCCTCCAGCAGGTGCAGCGGCGGCAGCGCGCCGCCCGGGATGTCGTGGAACAGCGGCGCCTGGCGCTCCTTCTCCCGCCGCGTCGATTTCGGGATGACGACCTCGGCCGGTTCGATGCGGATCGGTTCGACGTGGAACTCCTCGATGCGTCTGCGCTCGACCTCCACCTCCGCCTCGCGTTCGCGCGCCACCTCGCGGCCGATGCGGCGGTCCTGCCAGCGCTGGTACAGCCCGATGCTGCCGAACCAGAGCCCTTCCAGCAGCGCACCCAGTCGCTCGATCAGCTTGAGCCAGGACAGGCCGGTGAAGATCGAAAGGCCGGCGGCGAACAGCGCCAGCAGCAGCAGCGTGCCGCCTGTAAAGCCGAAGAACTGCGAAAACAGCCGGCTGATCTCGATGCCCAGCATGCCGCCCGGATCGAGCGGCAACGGCTGCATCATGCTGTGGAAACGCAGCGCCTCCAGTCCGCTCGATGCGACAAGCAGGACGATGAAGCCAGACAGGGCGATGAAGAACGGCCTGCGATCGGCATGGAAGATGCCTTCGAGGCGTCGGTAGCCCCACACCACCAGGAACAGCAGGAACAGCACCCACCACCAGGCAGACATGCCGAACAGGTAAAGCAGGAGATCGGCCAGCCAGGCGCCGGCCCGGCCGCCGGGGTTGACGATGCGCTCGACCTGCACGGCGTGCGACCAGCCGGGATCGGCTTTGCTGTAGCCATAGAGGACCAGCCCAAGGTAGAGGCCCAGCACCGCCAGCGCCAGCCAGCGCGCCTCCTGCAGCAACGCGACGATTTTTTCCGGCAGGGGTTGTGCGGCGGTATTCTCTTCCACGCTTGTAGCGGCCTAGATCTGGTTGATTTTCTCTCGCAGGAGGATGCGTCCGCCGCCCTCCTCGATGAGACCCTGCTGCTGCAGGTCTTTCATGACGCGGCTGACCATCTCGCGCGAGGCGCCGACCATCTTGGCGATATCCTGCTTGGAGATCTTGCGCTTGACCACCATCTGGCCATCCTCGCCCCGTTCGGCCATTTCCAGAAGCAGGCGGGCGACGCGGCCATACACGTCCATCAGCGCCAGGCTCTCGATCTTGCGGTCGGCCGTGCGCAGGCGCTTCACGAGGTTGCGCATGATGTAGAGCGAGACGTCGAAATTCTCGGCCAGGCAGCGACGGAAGTCTGTCTTGGAAATCACCACCAACTCGCAAGGCGTGGTCGCCGCCACGGTGGCCGAGCGCGGGTTGTCGTCCAGCACGCCCATCTCGCCGAAGAACTCGCCCGCCCCGAGATTGGACAAAATCACTTCGCGCCCTTCCTCGTCGGAGACCAGCACCTTGAGGGTGCCGGAGAGCACGAAATAGACGAAATCGGTGCGGTCGCCTGCGCGCAGGATGGTGTGGTTGCGCGGCACCTTGCGGAACATGGCGACCCGGGCGATCGGCACGATCCGCTCGACGGACAGCGACTCGAAAATGGGCATCGAGCGAAGGGCATCGACCGTAATGCCTTGTGGTTGCGCCATGCAGATCTCCACCGCAACTGTTGTTTATGCTGGTGCGATCCATTATAAAGCCAAGCCACCGGCAAAAATGGACTAATCCCGTCTCCAGTATAATTTCACATTTCTTCAAACCCTTGCCGAGCGACCCGCCATGACCCGCGCCATCCGCCATTCCCGACTCCTCATCCTCGGCTCCGGCCCGGCCGGCTATACCGCCGCCGTGTATGCCGCCCGCGCCAACCTGAAGCCCCTGCTCATCACCGGCCTGGCCCAGGGCGGCCAGCTGATGACCACCACCGACGTGGACAACTGGCCGGCCGACGCCGACGGCGTGCAGGGCCCCGACCTGATGGCACGCTTCCAGAAGCACGCCGAGCGCTTCAACACCGAGATCGTCTTCGACCACATCCACACCGCGAAACTGACGGAGAAGCCGTTCACCCTGGTCGGCGACAGCGGAACCTATACCTGCGACGCCCTCATCATCGCCACCGGCGCCACCGCCAAGTATCTCGGCCTGCCCTCGGAAGAAGCTTTCTCCGGCCGCGGCGTCTCCGCCTGCGCCACCTGCGACGGCTTCTTCTACAAGGGCCAGGAAGTGGCCGTCATCGGCGGCGGCGACACCGCCGTCGAGGAGGCGCTCTATCTCGCCAACATCGCGGAAAAGGTCACGCTGGTGCACCGGCGCGACAAGTTCCGCGCCGAGAAGATCATGATCGACAAGCTGATGGAGAAGGTGCGCGCCGGCCAGATCGCGCTGGAGCTGGACAACACGCTCGACGAGGTGCTGGGCGACGCCAGCGGCGTCACCGGCATGCGCATCAAGAACGTCAAGACCGGCGCCGCCCGGGAGATCGCCCTCTCGGGCGTCTTCATCGCCATCGGCCACAAGCCCAACACCGAACTCTTTGCCGGTCAGCTGGAGATGGACAACGGCTACCTCATCCCCCAGGGCGGCCGCGGCGGCAACGCCACGCAGACCAGCATCCCCGGCGTGTTCGCCGCCGGCGACGTGGCCGACCCGATCTACAAGCAGGCCATCACCAGCGCCGGCACCGGCTGCATGGCGGCGCTGGACGCCGAGAAATACCTCGACAATCTCGGACTGGCATGACTGCGCCATTCGCCGGGCCGTCCCAAGAATGGCGCAGTCAACAACACGGAGCCGCGTAGCGGCGAACAACCGCCATCCCCTTCCCCGGGAAGGGGGGCGGGGGAAAGGTCGTTCAAATCCCGCGCCGACCGAGGAAGAGCGCGCATTGTTTCGCGAGGCGGTTGCCGGGGCGAAGCCGATCGTTCCCGACCGGGTTCACCATGAACCCCCGCCCCCGCCGGCGAAGCCGATCCAGCGCTGGAAGGACGAGGCGGCGGCGCTGACGGAATCCCTTTCCCCCGAACCGCTCGACCTGCGCCTGGAAGGCGGCGACGAGCCGACCTTCCTCCGCCCCGGGCTGGCGCGAACGCTGCTGCGCGACCTGCGCCGCGGCCGCTGGGTGGTGCAGAACCGGCTCGACCTGCACGGTGCAACCCGCGACGAGGCGCGCCTGCTGCTGGTGGATTTTCTCGCCGAGTCCCTCAAGCGCGGCCTGCGCTGCGTGCGCGTCGTGCACGGCAAGGGCCTCGGCTCGCCGGGCCGCGAGCCGGTACTGAAAGGCCTGGTGAGGAACTGGTTGATGCAACGCCAGGAAGTGCTCGCCTACTGCCAGGCCCGCGCCGCGGAAGGCGGCGCCGGAGCGCTGATAGTCCTGCTCAAGGGGCAGCCAACCCGCCGCCAATCCTGATCGCCGTGTCGCAGAGACTGACTTTTCCCGTTGGCCCCGCGGTTGTACTGGCCGTCCTGACCGTGGTGGCCATGCTCACCCGCCCGCTCACCCCCATCGACGAGACGCGCTACGCCAGTGTCGCCTGGGAGATGTGGCTGCGCGGCGATTACCTCGTGCTGTTCAAGAACGGCGAGCCCTACAGCCACAAGCCGCCGCTGCTGTTCTGGCTCTACAACTTGGGCTGGGCCGTCGCCGGGGTGAACGAATGGTGGCCGCGCCTGGTCTCGCCGCTGTTCTCCCTCGGCGCCCTGCTGCTCACCGCCTCGCTCGCCCGGCGGCTGTGGCCGCGCGAGGAGGCGGCAGGCCGCCACGCCGCCTGGATCCTCGTCTCCTGCCTGCTGTGGATGCTGTTTTCCACCTCGGGCATGTTCGATGCGATGCTGACCTTCTTTGCCCTGCTCGGCCTGCGCGGCCTGCTGATTGCAGCGGACGGCTTCCCGCTGCGCGGCTTCGCCTGGCTGGCCGTCGCCATCGGCCTCGGCGTGCTGGCCAAGGGCCCGGTGGTACTGCTGCACCTGCTGCCGGTGGCGGTGCTGTCGCCCTGGTGGCGGCCAGGCCTTTCCTGGAAACGCTGGTTCGGCGGCTTGCTGCTGGCGGTGCTGGGAGGCGCGGCGATTGCCCTGGCCTGGGCCATCCCGGCGGCGATGCAGGGCGGCGAGGAATACCGGCGCATGATCTTCTGGGGCCAGACCGCCAACCGGATGGTCGACTCCTTCGCTCACATGCGGCCTTTCTGGTGGTACCTGCCGCTGCTGCCCCTGCTGTTCTTCCCCTGGCTGCTGTGGCCGGAGCTATGGCGGCGCTTCGCCGCGCTGAAGCGCGAAGGGCTCGACATGGGGCTGCGCTGCTGCCTCGCCTGGCTCGTGCCGGTGCTGCTCCTCCTCTCGCTCATCAGCGGCAAGCAGATCCATTACCTGGTGCCGCTCTTCCCCGCCTTCGCCCTGCTCGCCGGCCGCCTGCTGGCGCGCGCGCAGCCGGGCGGCCTGTGGCTGCCGGCGCTCGCCGCCGCCGCGGCCGGGACGGCCATGCTGTACTTCGCGCCGGATCGCCTCGGCGGCAAGCTCGACTTGTGGGAGAACCTGCCGCGCTGGCCGGGCGCGCTGCTGATCCTCGCCGCCGGGTTGGCGCTGTGGCTGGGCCGCAAGGCGCAATGGCGCCTTGCCATGCTGGCGGGGCTCGGCGCCACGCTCTTCGCCCTGCTGCAGTTCTATGTGGCCGACAACCTGTGGGCACGCTACGACATCCGCCCGCTGGCGCAGGAGATCGGAAAGCTGCAGCAGCGCGGCACCCCGGTGGCGAACAATGGCGAATACCACGCGCAGTACCAGTTCTTCGGCAGGCTGGAGCAGTCCATCGACGAATTGAAAACGCCGGCCGAGATCCAGCCCTGGTTCGACCGGCACCCCGACGGCGTGCTGATCTACTACGCCAAGCCGAAGCCCGGCGAGGCGCCGCCGCTCTTCAGCCAGCCCTACATCGGCGAGACGGCCCTCCTGCTGAACGCGACACAGACCCGGGCCAGGGGCCTCATTCGATAAATCCAGGCCCGGCCTGGCCGGGACATGACCCGGTCAACCGCAGCTCCCTCCTCGCAGCCCGGCGCGACTCGTGCAGGAAATGGCGCGCGGCCCCCGCTTGAAGCCGTCCTGCGGCATGTTTTCAATCCGCCCGGATTTCGCGACGGCTGCGCCGGGAAATCCGCTCCTGGCTACACCCTGCGCAGCTTCCCCCGCACAAGCAGAAAAGCGGACAATTCAAAAAACCCGCGACACACAGGAGACCGCCATGCCCATCCCAGCCTGGTCCACCCTCACCGCCCTGCTTCCTCACGGCTACTGCCTGTCCTGGCGCCCGGATCTGCTGTTGCTGCACGCGGTATCCGATCTGGCCACGACGGTGTCCTACTACACCATTCCGGCAGCCCTCGTGCTGTTCGCCTGGCGGCGGCAGGACCTGCACTTTCGCTGGATCTTCGTGCTGTTCGGGGTCTTCATCCTGGCCTGCGGCACCACCCACCTGATGTCCGTGTGGACCCTGTGGCAGCCGGATTACCTCGCTGCCGGCATCGTCAAGGCAGTGACTGCCGTCGCCTCGGTGGCCACTGCCGTCGTCCTGCTGCCCTTGATACCCAAGGCCCTGGCCCTGCCCGGCCCGGCCCAGTGGGAGGCGGTAAACCAAAGCCTGCGCCAGGAGATTGCCGAGCGCGGCCAGGCGGAGACGGAAGTGCGGCACCTGAACGCCGAGCTGGAAGCGCGGGTCGCGCAGCGCACCGCCGAACTGGAAGCGGCCAACCGGCACCTGGCCGAAGCCAACCGCGAACTCAGCGAGCGCGAGCAGCGCTTCCAGTGCGTGGTGGAATCCGCACCGCACGCCATGCTGCTCGCCGATCACCGCGGGCACATCACCCTGGTCAACGCGCAGACGGAAAAGCTGTTCGGCTACGGCCGCGATGAGCTGCTCGGCTGCAGCGTCGAACTGCTGGTGCCGGAACGCTTCCGCCGCACGCATGCCGGCCAGCGCGAGACGGCCTTCGCCGCCCACAGCGCGCGGCCGATGGGCAGCGGCCTCGACCTCTGCGGGCGGCACCGCGACGGCCGCGACATTCCCGTCGACATCAGTCTCACGCCGGTGCGCAGCGCCGAGGGGGAAGCGATCCTGCTCAGCATCGTCGACATGACCGAGCGCAAGCAGGCCGAGGCGGAACGGGCGGCGCGCCAGGCGGCGGAAGCGTCGAGCCGCGCCAAGAGCGAATTCCTCGCCGCCATGAGCCACGAGCTGCGCACGCCGCTCAACGCCATCCTCGGCTACGCCCAGATCCTCGCCCGGCGCGCGGCCGGCGACCCGCGCCTGGCCGCCGGCCTCGACACCATCCGGCAAAGCGGCCAGCACCTGCTCACCCTCATCAACGACCTGCTCGACCTGGCCAAGATCGAGGCCGGACGCTTCGAACTCGTGCCGACCCCCGTCAGCCCCGCGGCGCTGCTTGCCGGCGTGGCCGACATCATCCGCATCAAGGCGGAGGAGAAAAGCCTGCGCTTCGACTTCGCGCCGAACCCGGACCTGCCGGCGGCCGTGCTGGCCGACGAGAAGCGCCTGCGCCAGGTGCTGCTCAACCTGCTGGGCAACGCCGTCAAGTTCACCGACCACGGCCAGGTGGCTCTGCATGCCAGCGCAACCAGCGACGGCGTGCTGGCGAGACTGACTTTCGAGGTCAGCGACAGCGGGGTGGGCATCGCCCCCGGACAACTGGAAGCCATCTTCGAGCCCTTCGAACAGGCCGGGGAGACAAGCCGCCGCGCCAGCGGCACCGGCCTCGGGCTGGCCATCAGCCGGCGCCTGGTGCGCCAGATGGGAGGCGACATCCGGGTAGAGAGCTGTCTCGGCCAGGGCAGCCGCTTCCGGTTCGAGATCGCGCTGCCGCTGGCCCAGGCGCAGGCGGCGCCGGCCCGGCGGCCGCATCCCGTGGCCTATGCCGGCGCCCGGCGCAAGGTGCTCGTCGCCGACGACGTCGCGGCCAACCGGGCGGTGCTGGCGGACATGCTGGCCGAGCTCGGCTTCATCGCGCAGGAAGCCGGCGACGGCAACGAGGCGCTGGCGGCGATCGCGGACTTCGCCCCCGACCTGATCCTGATGGATCGGGGCATGCCCAAGCTGGACGGCCTGGAAGCCTGCCGCCGGCTGCGCGCCACTCCCGGCCTGGAGCAGCTGCCCGTCGTCATGGTTTCGGCCGGCGCTGCGGCGGAGGGCGCGGCCGAGGCGCGCGCCGCCGGCGCGAACGCCTTCCTCTCCAAGCCCATCGACGAGGCGCAGCTGGTGGAGGTGCTCGGCAGCTGCCTGGGGCTTGCCTGGCGCCATGCAGAAGAAGCGCCCGCCGTACAGGCCGCCGACGCCCCCTTCGTCGTGCCGCCGGCAGCGGACTTGCGCGCCCTGCACGCGCTGGCGCGCGCCGGCAGCATGCGCGACATCCGCCGGCACGCCGAGCAGCTCGCCGCCGCCGACCCGCGCCTGCGCCCCTTCGCCGAACGTCTGCTGCAGCTGGCGGGGAGCTACCAGTCCAAGGCCCTGCTCGCGCTGGTCGAAGAACACCTGCCGCGGGAAATCGCGCCATGACCGAGGAAGCCACGCTGCTCATCGTGGACGACACCCCGGCCAATCTCGGCGTGGTGGTGGACAGCCTGGAAGAGCGCGGCCTGCGCATCCTGGTCGCCCAGGACGGCGAGGAAGGGCTGCAGCGGGCCGCCTATGCCCGTCCCGACCTGATCCTGCTCGACGTGATGATGCCCGGCATCGACGGCTTCGAGGTTTGCCGGCGGCTCAAGCGCGAGGCCGCCACGCGCGACATCCCGGTGATCTTCATGACTGCGCTGGCGGATACGGCCAGCAAGATCGCCGGCTTCGCCGCCGGCGCGGTGGACTACGTCACCAAGCCGCTGGAAACCGAGGAGGTGCTCTGGCGCGTCAACACCCATCTCGCGCTGCGCGCCATGCGGGCGCGCGTCGAAGCCCAGAACGCGGAACTGGAGCAGTCTTACCGGGATCTCGCCCAGAGCGAGGAGCGCTACCGCCTGCTGGTGGAACAATCGCCCGAAGCCATCCTCATCGAAGCCGGCGGCCGCATCGCTTTCGCCAACGGCGCCGCCCTGCGGCTGTTCGGCGCCAACCGGACGGAAGAACTGCTCGGGCGCTCGCTCGTCGCCCTGGTGGCGCCGGCCTGCCGCGAAGCGGCGGCGGCGGCCATCGCCGCGCTCGCCGTCGACGGCAGCTGCCACACCCTGGAGGAGGAAGCCCTGCGCCTCGACGGCACGAGCGTGGCCGTGGCCGCCACCCGCTGCGGCTTCATCCATCGGGGGGAAGCGGCCGTGCAGATGGTGGCGCGGGACGTTTCCGAACACCGGCGCCTGGCCGACCAGCTGCGCCACCGCGCCACCCACGACGCCCTCACCGGGCTGCCCAACCGCGAGCTGCTGCTGGACCGGCTGAACCAGGTCATCGGCCGCGCCCGCCGCCGCAGCGAGCGCTTCGCCCTGGGCTTCATGGATCTGGACCGCTTCAAGGCCATCAACGACACCTTCGGCCATGAGGCAGGCGACGCATTGCTGAAGACGGCCGCCGCCCGCATGAGCGCCTGCCTGCGCCAGTCTGACACGCTGGCGCGCTTGGGCGGCGACGAGTTCGTGCTGCTGCTGCCCGAGGCAGGCAGCGCGGAAGAGGCCATGCCGGTGCTGCGCCGGATGTCCGCCGCCCTCGCCGCACCCGTGTCCCTCGCCGGGCACGAAGTGAGCGTGACGTGCAGCGTTGGCGTGAGCATCTGGCCGCAGGACGGCGAAGGCGCCGACGCGCTGCTGCGCTCCGCCGACACGGCCATGTACCGGGCCAAGCAGTCCGGGCGCGACGACCTGCCGAGCGTCGATGCCGCTCCGGCCGGCCAGACGGCCGAGCGCACCCTGCTCATCCTCGACGACGAACCGGCGGTCACGGCGGCGCTGGCGCGCCTGCTGCGCAACGAGGGCTATCGGCTGCTCATCGCCCACCGCGCCGAGGAGGCCTTCGCGCTGCTCGCCCGCCACGCCGTCGGCGTAGTGCTCAGCGACCAGCGCATGCCGGACGGCAGCGGCGTCGAATTCCTCGGCCAGGTCAAGCGCCTGTATCCGCGCACCGTCCGGCTGATCCTCAGCGGCCACCGCGATTTCGACGCCGCCGCCGCCGCCATCAACAGCGGCGCCGTGCACAGGTTCCTGCTCAAGCCCTGGGACGACGAGGAGTTGCGCCGGCTACTGGCGGAAGCTTTTGAGGCGAGCCTCAGATAGCCGACTCGTTGGTTTCGCCGGTGCGGATGCGCACGATCTGCTCGACCGGCGTGACGAAGATCTTGCCGTCGCCGATCTTGCCGGTGCGGGCGGCCTTGATGATGGCCTCGATGGCCTGCTCGACGGAGCCGTCGGCCACCACCACCTCGATCTTGATCTTGGGCAGGAAGTCCACCACGTACTCGGCGCCGCGGTAGAGCTCGGTATGGCCCTTCTGGCGGCCGAAGCCCTTGACTTCCGTCACCGTCAGGCCGGTGACGCCGACCTCGGACAGGGCCTCGCGCACCTCATCGAGCTTGAAGGGTTTGATGATCGCTTCGATTTTTTTCATGGTTGCTCCCGGTCACCATTCATCTGCGTAAGCCGATGTTATCGGATATCGCCAGTCTTTGCCAAAACCCCGTTTCGTCACCCGGATGCCCACCGGCGCCTGGCGCCGCTTGTACTCGCTGCGCTTGAGCATGGCCACGGCGCGGCGCACGTCGTCCGCGGCATAACCCAGCCCGACGATCTCGCGCGGCGAGAGGTCGCGTTCCATGTAGGCCTCGATGATGGCGTCGAGCACCTCGTAGGGCGGCAGGCTGTCCTGGTCGGTCTGGTTCGGCTTGAGTTCCGCCGAGGGCGCGCGGGCGATGATGCGCTCGGGGATCACTGGCGAAAGGGTATTGCGGTAGCGCGCAACGCGATAGACCATGGTCTTGTACAAATCCTTGATCACGGCAAAGCCGCCCGCCATGTCGCCGTAGAGCGTGGCGTAGCCCACCGCCATCTCGCTCTTGTTGCCGGTGGTGAGCACGATCGAGCCATACTTGTTCGACAGCGCCATGAGCAGCATGCCGCGGATGCGCGCCTGCAGATTCTCTTCCGTGGTGTCGGGGGCGCGGCCGGCAAATTCCTTTTCCAGCATGGCGGCAAAGGTCTGCATCGCCCGTTCGATGGGAAATTCGTCGTAGCGCACGCCAAGCCGCCGGGCCATGGCGCGCGCATCGTCCAGGCTGATCTGCGCAGTGTAGGGCGAGGGCATCATCACCGCGCGCACCTTGTCCGCGCCGAGGGCGTCCACCGCGATGGCCAGCGTCAGCGCCGAGTCGATGCCGCCCGACAGGCCGATGATCGCGCCGGGAAAGCCGTTCTTGCCGAGGTAGTCGCGCACGCCGAGCACCAGGGCGTCGTAGACCTCCGCTTCCAGCGGGCGCGATGGCGCGGCCTCCCCGGCGCGCAGCTTGCCGCCCTCGTAATCGACCATGCCCAGCGCCTCGGCAAACTGCGGCAGCTGGTGGGTAAGCCGGCCGTCCCGGTCCAGCGCGAAGGAGGCGCCGTCGAACACCAACTCGTCCTGGCCGCCGACCAGGTTGGCGTACAGCACCGGCAGGCCGGTGGCCGCGATGCGGCTGCGCAGCACCTCATAGCGCGTTGCCTGCTTGTTCATGTGGTAAGGCGAGGCGTTGAGCGCCAGCAGCAGCTCGGCGCCGGCTTCGCGCGCGGCATCTGCGGCGCCCGGCTCCCAGACGTCGGCGCAGATGTTGATGCCGCAGCGCACCCCCTTGATTTCGACGACGCAGGGCGCGAAGCCGGCGGCGAAATAGCGCTGCTCGTCGAACACTTCGTAATTGGGCAGGCGGTGCTTGCGGTAAGTGGCCTCGATGCGCCCGTCGCGCAGCAGCGAGGCGGCATTGAAGTAGTCTCCGAGATATTCCTCGGGGTGGCCGACGACCACTGCGATGCCCTCGATGCGGCGCGCCAGGTCGTCGAGGGCGCCGGCGCAGGCGCGATAGAAATCCGGCCGCAGCAGCAGGTCCTCGGGCGGATAGCCGGCCAGCGCCAGTTCCGGCGTCACCATCAGGTCCGCGCCCGCGGCGCGGGCGCGGACGGCGAATTCGGCAATGCGGCCGGCGTTGCCGGCCAGATCGCCGACCGTGCTGTTGATCTGGGCGAGGGCGATGCGAAGTTGGCTCATGACCGGATTATGCCGCTTAGAACATCGGCTTGGTGGCGGCCGCCTCGTAGCGGGCGATGCCGTCCAGGATTTCCCGCTTGGCCTCCTCGGCGCCGACCCAGCCCTGCACCTTGACCCACTTGCCGGCTTCCAGGTCCTTGTAGTGCTCGAAGAAGTGCGAAAGCTGCGACAGCACCATCTCCGGCAGGTCGCGCGGCGACTGGATGTGCCGGTACAGGCTGCACAGCTTGTCCACCGGCACCGCCAGCAGCTTGGCGTCGCCGCCCGCCTCGTCCTCCATTTTCAGCATGCCCACCGGGCGGCAGCGCACCACGACCCCGGTGATCAGCGGCACGGGCGACATCACCAGCACGTCGACCGGGTCGCCGTCGTCGGAAATGGTGTGCGGGATGTAGCCGTAGTTGCAGGGATAGTGCATGGCCGTCGACATGAAGCGGTCGACGAACATGGCCCCCGTTTCCTTATCCACTTCATATTTGATCGGATCGGCATTCATCGGAATTTCGATGATGACGTTGAAGTCGTTGGGGATGTCCCGCCCCGAGGTCACTCGATCGAGGTTCATGGTCCGCTCTCCGCAGGGAAAGTCCCGATTATACGAGCCCCCAGTTTGCTTGTGCGCCGCAACAAACGACTGGCGCGCGCATGCCCTACCCATGGCATTGACAGACTTTCCCTTAGGAGGCATAATACGAATCGTTCGCATTCGTGTTTTCTTTAAAGGGATACCCATGAACCGCCTGATCCGCTTTGCCTTGCCTTTCCTTTCCGGCCTTGTCGCCTTGTCCGCCCACGCCCTCGAATACCCCATCGGCACCCCGCACAACGTCGCCGGTATGGAGGTCGCCGCAGTTTACCTGCAGCCGATCGACATGGAGCCGGAAGGCCACATGCGCAAGGCGTCGGAGACCGACATCCACCTCGAGGCCGACATCCACGCCCTGGCCAACAACCCGAACGGCTTCCCCGAGGGCTTCTGGATGCCTCACCTGCTCGTCAAGTACGAGCTCGTCAAGCAGGGCACGAACGAAGTCATCAAGGGCGACATGATGCCGATGGTCGCCTCCGACGGCCCGCACTACGGCGACAACGTCAAGCTCAAGGGCCCGGGCAAGTACAAGGTCAAGTTCATCATCTACCCGCCCAGCGCCAAGGAGAACGCCGCGGGCAACCACTTCGGCCGCCACACCGACCGCGCCACCGGCGTGCGCCCCTGGTTCAAGGCCGTCGAGGTCGAGTGGGAATTCACCTTCGCCGGCATCGGCAAGAAGGGCGGCTATTAACATGCGCCTGAAACCTATTGCCCTGGCCCTGGCGCTCGCCTCCGGCCAGGCCGCCGCCGGCGATGACATGAAGGCCCTGCTGGCCGAGGTCAAGCGCCTGGCCGACCGCGTCGAGTCGCTGGAAAAGCAGAACAAGGAAATGGAAAAGGCGCTCGCCAGCGATCGCCTGTCCGAAAAGGATCCCGAACTGGCGACGCGCGTCAAATACGTGGAGCAGCAGATCGATTCCATGAAGGGGCCCGTGACCAAGCTGGGCGAGGCACTCGACGGCATCAAGGTCGAAGGCAGCGTCACGGCCGTGGCGCAAAGCGTCGGCAAGCGCGGCACGGCCAGCGGCAAGCACGAGTCGTTTACCAACTACCGCGGCGACCTGACGGTGGAAATGCCGCTCGGCTCGATGGGCGACAATGAAGGCACCTTCTTCACCCACGTCCGCCTCGGTCAGGGCAACGGCGTCGGCCTGCGGCCGACCTACACCAGCACGCCGAACACGGTGGCGTTCCAGAAGGCCGAGGGGCCGGACGACTCCTTCGCCATCCTCGCCCAGGCCTGGTACCAGCTCAAGATGCCGCTCAACTACGCGGGCCGCAAGGAAGATTCGCGCGACCATCTTTATCTCACCGTCGGCAAGATCGATCCCTTCGTCTTCTTCGACCAGAACGCCGCGGCCGACGACGAATCGAGCAAGTTCATGAACAACGTGTTCGTGCACAACCCCCTGCTCGATTCCGGCGGCGACATCGGGGCGGACGCCTACGGCTTCCAGCCCGGCGCGATCCTCAAGTACGAGAACAGCCGGCAGAAGGGCGGCGAATGGGCGCTGTCGCTCGGCGCCTTCTCTTCGGACACCGGCGCCAATTTCTCCGGCTCGAACCGCTCCACCTTCGTCATCGGCCAGGCCGAGATGAACACGCGCTTCGCCTATCTGCCCGGCACCGCCCGCCTGTATGCCTGGCGCAACAGCCGCGCGATCAACTACGACGGGGGCGAGCGCAGCAACGCCGGCTGGGGCGTCTCCATCGACCAGAAGGCGCTGAACGACCTGACGCTGTTCGGGCGTTACGGCCGCCATGTGTCCGGCAAGGTGCTGTTCGACCGCGCGCTGACGCTCGGCGCCGAGCTCGACGGCACGCGCTGGGGCCGCTCGGCCGACGCGCTCGGCCTGGCCTACGGGCGGCTGCGCACCAGCGGCGAGTTCCGCCGCGATTCGCTCACCGTCGATGCGGACGGCGACGCCGTGCCGGATTTCGGCTATGCGGCCCGCGGCGGCGAGCGGCAGACCGAGCTCTATTACCGTTTCAAGCTGAACGACGCCATCGCGCTCTCGCCGAACTTCCAGTGGATCCGCAATCCGGGCGGCGACGGCAGCGCCCCGACCGTCAAGGTCGTCGGCCTGCGCGCCAAGCTCGGCTTCTGAGGAAGACCGGCGAAGTGCGCAACAGGCCCAACCTTCGCCATTCCCGCAAAAGCGGGAATCGATGGGTCCCCGCTTCCGCGGGGACGACGCACTTTCGCTCGGTCGTCGCACGCCTGTTCCTCGCGTGGTTGGGAATGCTCCCCGGCGGCATGGCAGTCGCCGCCGAGGAGCTGCCCGCCTTCGAGGTCGTCGTGAACGACGGGTACTTCAAGCCGAACCGGCTGGAAGTGCCGGCCGGCCGCCGCGTCAAGCTGGTGCTCATCAACGAAGGCCCCGGCCCGCTCGAGTTCGAGAACGACGAGATGCACATCGAGAAGGTGCTGAATGCCGGCGCCCGCTCCTTCGTCGTGCTGCCGAAGCTCAAGCCCGGCGAATACGACTTCGTGGACGAGTTCAACCCGATCACCGGCGAACTGAAGGTGATTGCGAAATGACCGCGCAGACGGCCGCCCTCGTCTTCCACCCGCGCCGCAAGCCGCGCCTGGCGCGCCTCGGCGACTGGATGGCGGCGCACCGCCGCGTCATCCTCGGCGTGCAATGGGCGATCGTCGCGTTCTACGCCTTCCTCGTCGTGCTGCCGGCCTTTCTGCCCCACCCGCACCCGGAGGCGCGGCTGTTCTCGGGCGACTTCGGCGCGGCCACTTTCGTGGATGGCAACCCCTGCGCCGCCGACGGCACGCCGCTGCCCCCGCAGGACAAACCGCCCCGCGTCGCCGAATGGCACGAGCGCCTGGTGCTGCTCGCCCAGTACCTGTTCTGGGGCGTCTGGTGGCCCTTCGTCATCCTCTCCATCATGTTCATGGGCCGCGTCTGGTGCGGCGTGCTCTGCCCGGAGGGCGCGCTGGCCGAGTTCGCCTCGCGCCACGGCCGGGGCCGCGCCATCCCGAAGTGGCTGCGCTGGGGCGGCTGGCCCTTCGCGGCCTTCGTCCTCACCACGCTCTACGGCCAGCTCGTCAGCGTCTACGAATACCCGCAGGCGGCGCTCCTGATCCTCGGCGGCTCGACCGTCGCTGCCGTCGCCGTCGGCTGGCTCTTCGGCAGCGGCAAGCGCGTCTGGTGCCGCTACCTCTGCCCGGTCTCCGGCGTCTTCAGCCTGCTGGCGCGGATCGCGCCGGTGCACTTCCGCATCGACCGCGCCGCCTGGGACGCCTACCCCGGCCGCACGGCGGCCGTCGACTGCGCCCCGCTGCTCGACGTCAAGCACATGACGGGCGCCGCGCAGTGCCACGCCTGCGGCCGCTGCAGCGGCCACCGCGACGCCGTCGAACTCTCGGCACGCTCGCCCAACGCCGAAATCCTCGCAGCCAGGACACCCCGCAGCAGCGAAGCCCTGCTGCTGGTCTTCGGCATGCTCGGCGTGGCCATCGGCGCCTTCCAGTGGACCGTCAGCCCCTGGTTCGTCGCCCTGCGCCAGCGCGCGGCGGAATGGCTGGTCGATCATGAACTCTTCGGCCCGCTGGAGGCCAACGCGCCCTGGTGGCTGCTCACCCACTATCCCGAGGCGAACGACGTGTTCACCTGGCTCGACGGCGCGCTGATCCTCGCCTACATCGGCGCCGTGGCGGCGGTGCTCGGCGGCGCCGTCCTGGCGGGACTGACTTTTGCAGCCCGGATCGCGAAAATCGACTGGCGCGCCCTGGCGCTGGCGCTGATCCCGCTCGCCGGCATCGGCCTGTTCCTCGGCCTGTCGATGATGACCGCCACCCACCTGCGCGCCGAGGGCGCGCCGCTCGGCTGGCTGCCGCTTGCACGCGGCGCGCTGCTCGCCCTCGGTCTCGCCTGGTCGGGCTGGCTCGGCGCGCGCCTGCTGCTCGCTCGTGCTGCAAGCCGTTCGCGCGCCGTGCTGGCGCTGCCGGGGCTGGCGCTGCCGCTGGCTGCCGTCGGCACGGCCTGGACGCTGGTGTTCTACGTATGGTGAAACAGGATCAGGCCAAGCCGACCGGCAATGCGCCCGTCCCGCCCAGGGCGGCGCTCACCAGCACCGAGCTGATGCAGGGCCGGCGCGAAATCGTCATTGTCCATCAGGGCGAGCACTACCGCCTGCAGCAGACGCGCAACGGCAAGCTCATCCTGACAAAGTAAGCAAACGGACTTCTTGAGGGCTAAACTATGTATGTCTGCGTCTGCAACGCGATCACCGATTCACAGGTGCGCCTGGCCGCCGAGCAGGGGGTGCACAGCCTGAGCGGCCTGCAGGCCCACCTGGGCGTCGCGTTCGAGTGCGGCCGCTGCGCCCGCTACGCGCGGGGGCTGCTGCGCCACGGCAGCGCGCAGGCCGAGAAGCCGCGTTGCAATCGCGATTGCGGCCACTGCCCCAACGCGAAGGAGAAACAACATGAAAGGCGACAAGAAGACGCTGCAGTTTCTCAACAAGGCCCTCACTAACGAGCTGACCGCGGTCAACCAGTACTTCCTGCATGCGCGCATGTACAAGAACTGGGGGCTCAACAAGCTCGGCAAGAAGGAATACGAGGAATCCATCGAGGAAATGCACCACGCCGACAAGCTGATCGAGCGCATCCTCTTCCTCGAAGGCCTGCCCAACCTGCAGGACCTGCACAAGCTGCTGATCGGCGAGAACGTGCCGGAGATGCTCGGCGCCGACTTGAAGCTGGAGCTCGCCGCGCGCGCCACCCTGCTCGAAGCCGTCGCCCACTGCGAGAGCTGCGGCGACTACGTCTCGCGCGAGATATTCGAGGACATCCTCGAAGACACCGAGGAGCACATCGACTTCATCGAGACGCAGATCGAGCTCGTCGCCAAGGTCGGCCTGCAGAACTACCTGCAGTCGCAGATAGGCGAGTTGTCGTAATAAGCCCGTCGTTCCTGCCGTCATCCTCGGACTTGATCCGGGGAAAGCGGGAACCCACGCGATATTTGCAAGACCTGGATTCCCGCTTGCGCGGGAATGACGGGAAACCCAGCCAGCCAGTCCGCACGTGCGGACGAGCCAGCCAGATGAACTATGGATGACTCGCCCCACATGAGGACCGCAATTGAACCGGCTGGATGAAGCACCCCGCTGGCTGCTGGGCATCGTTGCCGCCGCGCACGGCGCCGTCCTGCAGGGACTGACTTTCCCGGCGGCGCGCAGCTTCGCGCCGCCGCAGGTGCTGGCCGTCTCGCTAGTCGCACCGCCGGCTTCCGCGCCCGCGGCACCGGCCCGTCCGCAACAACAGCCCGTCCAGACACCACGCCAGGCCCGGCCCGCGCCCGCCATGCCCCTTGCCGCGCCGCTTGCCGGCCCCGTGCCGGACGCGCGGGAAGCGGCGCCTGCCCAGTCATTGCACGCAACGGCTGCCGCGCCGGCGCAGATGGCGGCGGCCGCCGCTTCCTCCGCCGCTCCCGCCGCGCCGGCACCCCTCCAGCCGCCGCGCTTCGATGCCGCCTACCTGAACAACCCGCGCCCGCCCTACCCGCCGCTTGCCCGCCGCATGGGCGAGGAAGGCAAGGCGACGCTGCGCGTCCTCGTCACACCCGAGGGCCTGCCCGGACAGATCGAGCTGGCGGAGAGCGCCGGCAGCCCGCGCCTCGACGAGGCCGCCCTCGATGCCGTGCGCCACTGGCGCTTCGTCCCCGCGCGCCAGGGCGAGGCCGCCGTCGCCGCCTGGGTGCGCGTACCGATTGCCTTCCGCTTGGAGAAACGCTGATGTCCGACATGCAGAACCTAGACCTGCTCCGCCTCTGGGCGCAGGGCGACGCCGTCACTCACACCGTGGCGCTGCTGCTGCTCGCCATGTCCGTCGCCGCCTGGTACTGGACGCTGGCACGCCTCTGGGTGTGGCGGCGCCTGCGCAGCACACCCAGGGCCATCGAGGCCTTCTGGAGCGCCGCCAGCCTCGAGGCCGCACTGGCCGAACTGGAAAGACTGGCGCCCGCCTCGCCGGCGGCGCGCCTTGCCGCGGCCGCAGCGGAAACGGCCGGACGCGACGCCGCGAACGCCCACCGGCTCGCCGACGGCCTCGCCCGCGGCGACGCGCTCACTCGCGCACTCGCCCGCGCGCTGGCGCAGAGCCGCGCCCGCCTCGGGCGCGGCCTCACCCTGCTCGCCTCGGTCGGCGCCACCGCGCCTTTTGTCGGCCTGTTCGGCACCGTCTGGGGCATCTACCACGCCCTGGTCGCCGTCTCACTCAGCGGCCAGGCCACGCTGGACAAGGTCGCCGGCCCGGTCGGCGAGGCGCTCGTCATGACCGCCGCCGGCATCGGCGTCGCCCTGCCGGCCGTGCTCGCATACAACATGCTCGGCCGCCTCAACCGCGACCTGCTTGCCGAACTCGACGCCTTCGCCCGCGACCTGCACGCCTGCTTCATGGCGGCGGGCAGGCCGGTCTTCGATGCGCGCAGCCTGCGCGTCGCCTCGGGAAGCGCCTGATGGCCTTCGGCACATTCGAGGCGGACGCCGACGGCGAACCGCTGGCGGAAATCAACGTCACCCCGATGGTGGACGTGATGCTGGTGCTGCTCATCATTTTCATCGTCACCGCGCCGATGCTCACCCATGCGGTGAACATCGACTTGCCGCGCGCCAGCGCCGCCCCGCAGCTGCAGAAGCCCGACGCCGTGCGCCTGGCGCTCAACGACAACGGCGACCTCTACTGGGACGACCGGCTCGTCTCCGACGCCGAGCTGCGCGCACGCCTGCAGGAAGCGGCGGCGCGCACCCCGCAGCCCGAGGTGCACCTGCGCGCCGACCGCACCACCCGCTACGAGCGCCTCGCGGAAATCATGGCCGAAGTGCACAACGCCGGCGTGACGAAGCTCGGTTTCGTCACCGTTCCAACTCCCTGATGCCGAACGGTTTCACGCGTTGCGCGAACGCGGCAGCCAGCTTTTAACCTATTCCAACCATCGGCAAGCCAAGTTCTGACCCCAGCCAGCCACATCACAAAAGGAGTTACATAAAATGCGTTTGCATCGATCCCCACCCTTGGCCCGGAAGGCCATCGCGCTATCCCTGCTTTGTGGCCTTGCCGCCCCGGCCTGGGCCGGCTTGAGCACGGAAGATCGGCTCAAAGCCATGGAAGCCCGGCTCGACAGCCTCGAGAAGGAAAACCAGGCCCTGAAGGGACAGCTTCAAAAAGCCGAGCAGAAGGTCGAAGCCACCGGCACCCAGGTGGAGAAAATCGCCAGCCAGGGCACGCCGTCGAAGGCAGCCTGGGCGGAAAAGACCCAACTCGGCGGCTACGGCGAACTGCACCTGAACAAGCTGAACAACAAGAAGACGGGCGGGGCCGACAAGGACGAACTGGACTTTCATCGCTTCGTCCTCTTCGCCGGACATCAATTCAACGATCGGCTGCGCTTTTTCTCCGAACTGGAAGTCGAGCATGCGCTGACCAAGGACACAGCCGCCGGAAACGGGCCGGGCGAGGTGGAACTGGAACAGGCCTATCTCGACTTCACGCTGAACAACACGCTGTCGGCGAAAGCCGGCCTGTTCCTGGTGCCGGTGGGCATCGCCAACGAAACCCATGAACCGCCGACCTTCTATGGCGTCGAGCGCAACCCGGTGGAGACCAACATCATCCCGACGACCTGGTGGGAAGGCGGTGCCGCACTGACCGCCCGCCTGGGCAACGGCTTCACCCTGGACGGCGCCTTCACCAGCGGCCTGAAAACCACCGCTGCCAAAAAATACGCCGTGCGCGATGGACGGCTGAAGGTCGCCAAGGCCACAGCCAAAGACCCGGCCTACACCGCGCGCCTGAAATGGGCCGGCATTCCGGGCGTGGAACTGGCTGGAACGGTGCAATACCAATCCGACATCGCCCAGAGCGCCGATGCCACGGCGGGCAGCGCCAGGCTTTACGAGGCGCATGCCATCCTGAACAAGGGGCCGTTCGGCCTGAAAGCCCTGTATGCCCGCTGGAATCTGGATGGAAGCGGCCCGAGATCCGTTGGCGCCGACAGGCAGAACGGCTGGTTCATCGAGCCATCCTACAAGCTCTCCGAGCAGTGGGGGCTGTTCGCCCGCCACAGCCGCTGGGACAACCAGGCCGGCGACGTCGCCGACAGCCGCTACCGCCAGTCCGATATCGGCCTGAACTACTGGCCGCATCCCGACATGGTGGTGAAGCTCGACTACCAGAAGCAGAAGGCGCCGGCCGGCAAGGACCGCTTCGACGGCTTCAACGTCGGCGTCGGCTACCAGTTCTGACATGGGTTTGCTCCGCCTTCTGTGGCTGCTCGCGCTCGCCGCTCCGGCCTGGGCAGCCGACACGGAGGCGGAGACCGCGGAATTCCTGCGTGAGGTCTTCAGTCAGGCTCCGCAGCCTGAAGTCCTCTGGCTCACCGGCGACCTGCGACCGGCCGCGCGCTCCATTCTGGAACACGATTATCCGGCCGCCCGCCTGCGCTACTGGAGGATTGGCACGCGCACGGCCTGGGTGCTCGATGAAATCGGAAAGGAAATGCCGATTACCGTCGGCATCGCCGTGGACGGCGGAGCCATAGAGCGCGTGCGCGTGCTGGCATATCGGGAAAGCCGCGGCTGGGAAGTACGCAGCCGCGCTTTCACGAGCCAGTTCGACGGCGCGCGCCTCACATCCCGCCAGACACTCGACCGCGGCATCGACGGGATTTCCGGCGCCACGCTCTCGGTACGCGCGCTGGGGCGGCTCGCCCGCCTCGCCCTGCTGTTGCACGGCCGGGTAATCCAGTGAGCCGCGCTCGCGGCATCCGCCTTGGCCGGCGCCAGCGCCTGCTGGTCTATTGCTCGGTCATCCTTGCGGTCGTCAGCGGCATCGCCTGGATCGGCCTCGGCCTGGCGCTGGACCCGCAGGATTTCTCCGACCCGCTGCGCGTCTGGCGTCATCGGACCCTGGCGCTGCACGGCGTATCGGCCTACGTTCTGCTCTGGACGGCCGGAACCCTGTTCCCCCAACATCAGCGCGGCGCATGGCTCGCCCGGCGCAATCGGGTCAGCGGCGGCCTGCTGAGCGGCCTCCTGCTGGCCCTCGCACTCGGCGGACTGGCCCTCTACTACCCGCCCGACGAAAACTGGCGCGACGCCTTCAGCCTGTCCCATCAGGCAATGGGCGTTGCCCTGGCGTTGCTCTTGCCCCTGCATGTCCGGGCCGGGCGAGAGAAGCCATGCCTTGCAATCCCTCGATCGCAGCGCGCGACCGCAAGGAGTGAATGCGGATTATCCGCCCATGCGGAACGGACAACGGCCGGCCCGCCCGGCGGTTCAGCCGGCACTCGCGGCGCACGCATCAACCTGTTGGCGCGTTCATCCATCCAGAGTACGATTCGCAGTCATTCCGCCAACATTGACGGAACGATCTGCCGGCCTTGCTCGGAAAGCCCGGCGGCGAATGCCCAATCGACTCGGCGCAGCGAGCCCTCGGCCCGCCGATACTGAAAGTGAAAGGAGCAATGCGATGATTCCTCTCCTCCCCTTTGCCGCCGGCCTCGTCGCCGGCGGCCTGGCCGTCCGCCTCTGGCGCAGCGAGGAAGCGCGCGCCGGCGTGAAAGCAGCCCTTGACTCGCTCGGCGAAACGGCGCGGTCGGGACTGGATCTGATCAGGCCGGCCGCGCAGGAAGCCGCCACGGGCAAGGCAAAACCCGTCGCGCAGAAGAAGAAGGCGCCGGCACGCAAGAAAAAAACCGCTCCCGCGGCCGCGCGCAAGCACAGCGGCAAGGGCAAGCCCGCGCAATCATGAAGAACAAATCGTCCAAACGCCGCGGCAAGGGCCTCGGCGAGCTGCACGACGGCTTCGTCAAGGGCTTCGTCTCCACAGCCCTGCTTGCCGCCATGCGCGGCACACGCGACCGGCGCGCCATCGTGCGCGCCGCCCTGCAGGGCGGCGCGGCGCTGGCCGCGGCCAGCCTCGCCGCCGGCGCCCTGGCGCGCCGCTCGCTGCCCGGGGCGGCGGGCGCGCTGGCGCTCGGCGCCGGCGGCCTCTACCTGATCGGCCTGTCGGCGCAAGCCGAGCGGGACGATGCCGGCAACTGATCGTCCCCAATTCACGGAGCGAACGATGGGAAAAAAACGCAAGCGCATGAAGCGCGAGTTGGAGGCGGCCCTGGCGCGCGCCATGACCAACGCCGGCAACGGCACGGGGAACATGGCTGCCGCCAATCCTGGGCTCTTCGGCCGCCTGGCGCAGGCCAAGCCGAACGAGCAGTTCCTGCTCGGCGCGCTGCTCGGCGCCGGCGCGGCATATGTGCTCGGCGACGAGAAGCTGCGCGGCAGGCTGATGAAGGCCGGCATGAACCTCTATGCCAGCCTGCTCGGCGGCATGGAAGAGCTGAAGGAGCAGGCCGCCGACGTCCGTGCCGAAGTGGAAGCGGAGCGCAGCGAAACCGCCTGAACCGATGGCCAGCAGCATGCGCGGCGGCGCCATGGCAACCGCCGCACCGCTCTTTTCCGCGCTGGAACTCGTGCATGCCGTGCGCGGGCGCGCGCGCTTCCGCTACCGCCTCGCCGCAGGCCAGGCCGGCAGCGCGCCGGCCATCGCGCGCGCCCTGCAGGCCGTGCCCGGCCTCGTCTCGGCGCGCGCCAATCCGCGCATCCGCTCGCTTGCCGTCGCCTTCGACCCGCAGCAGACCGATCTCGAACGCCTGCGCCGCGACCTCCTCGCCTGTCCGCCGCACGACGGCAACGGCAGCGCCCAGGCGAACACCCTGGAAGCCGTGGCGCTGAGCGGCGGCATGCTGCTCTTCGGCAATGCCCTGCCGCAGGGCCTGCGCCTGCCGGCGACGCTGGGCGCCGCCGCGCCGGTGTTCGCCAAGGCCGCCACCGGGCTTGCCTCAGAGGGCCTCAACTCGCACGTCCTGGAGGCGCTCGCCGTCGGCATTTCCGCCCTGCGGCGGGATTTCACGGCAGCCAACACCACGCTGTTCATGCTGGCGCTGGGCGAGCACCTGGAGGAATCCATCGCGCGGCGCTCCGACGCGCTGCTGCGCAGCCTGCTGCGGCCGGACACCGACACCGTCTGGGTCGAGCGCGACGGCGTCGAGCAGAAGATCCCCGCCGAGGCGCTGCAGGTCGGCGAAACGGTGGTGGTCGGCGCCGGCGCCACGATCCCGGTCGACGGCACGGTGCTCGGCGGCGAGGCGCTGGTGAACGAGGCCTCGATGACCGGCGAGAGCGTGCCGGTGGCGCGCCGCCGCGGCGACGTCGCCCTGTCCGGCACGGTGGTGGAGGAAGGGCGGCTGCGCATCTATGCCGAGCATGTCGGCCGCCACACCGCCGCGGCGCGCATCGCCGACTACGTCGAGGCTTCGCTCGCCTCGAAGAGCCGGACGCAGATCGGCGCCTCGAAGCTGGCCGACCGCCTGGTGCCGGGCGTGCTCGGCCTCTCCGGCACCACGCTGGTGGCCAGCGGCGACTGGCGCCGCGCCGCCGCCGTGCTGCAGGCCGACTACGCCTGCGCGCTCAAGCTGGCCACGCCGGTGGCCTTCAAGTCCGCCATGCACCGCGCCGGCCAGGCCGGCATCCTGGTCAAGGGCGCCGACGTGCTGGAGCGGCTGGCCGAGGCCGACACCTTCGTCTTCGACAAGACCGGCACGCTGACCACCGGCAAGCTGGAAGTCACCGATTCGATCACCTTCGACCGCGAGTTCTCCGCCGACGACGTCCTCTTTCTCGCCGCCTCGGTCGAGGAGCATTACTTCCATCCGCTGGCGCTGGCCGTGGTCGAGGCGGCGCGCATGCGCCACGGCCGCCACTTCGAGCACAAGGAAGTCCAGTTCATCGCCGCCCACGGCGTGGCCAGCGTGCTCGACGGCAAGCGCATCGTCGTCGGCTCGCGCCACTTCGTCGAGGAAGACGAGGGCATCGCCATCGACGCGAGGTACAAGCCGCGCATCGCGAAACTCTACCGCGAGGGCAAGACCCTGCTCTACATCGGCTTCGGCGGCCGCCTGCTCGGCCTCATCGCGCTCAAGGACCGGCTGCGCGAGAACGCCGCCGCCACTGTCGCCCGCCTGCGCCGGCTGGGCGCCCGGCGCGTCGTCATGCTCACCGGGGATCACCACGACCGCGCCGCCGAACTCGCCGGCGAGCTCGGCCTGGACGAATTCCATGCCGAGCTGCTGCCGCATCGCAAGGCCGATCTGGTGGCGCAGATGAAGGCGGCCGGCGCAAAAATCGCCTTCGTCGGCGACGGCATCAACGACGCGCCGGCGCTCGCCGGCGCCCATGTCGGCATCGCCATGCTGCAGGGCGCCGACATCGCCCGGCTGACGTCCGACATCGTCCTGTTCGAGGACGATCTCGACCTCGTCGCCCAGGCCAAGGCGGCGGCGCAGGCGACGATGAAGCTGATCGATTCGAACTACCGCCTCACCGTCGGCATCAACACCGCCATTCTTGCCGCCGCCGCGCTGGGCCGCCTGTCGCCGATCGCCGCCTCGATCCTGCACAACGGCGCCACCATCGGCATCCTGCTGCGCGCGCTGCTCGGCCGCCGCGCCGCATCCATAGCGAAGGGAAAGCGCCCATGACCCGCGTCGCCGCCTCGATCCCCGGCCGCATCCGCGTGCGCGACAGCGGCCTGCGCCACGCCGGCCGCCTCGCCCGCCTGCGCGCCGCCTTCCTCGCCCTCGAAGGCGTCCATGCCGTCGAAGGCAACGCCGCCGCCGGCAGCATCGTGGTGCGCTACAACGCCGCCCGCGTCGCCCCTGAAGACATGGAAGAGGCGGTCGAGCGCGCCGTCGAGGCCGAACTGGCGCGCCCGGCGAGCAGCGTGCCGCCCTCGCGGCGCGTGCGCCTCAACCGCGCCGCCAAATACGGCATGCTCGCCAGCCTGGGCACCTCGCTCGTTCTCGCCGCAGCCGGCGCCAGGCGCTGGCACGCGGCCACCGGCCTCGTCTTCGTCGCCTGCCTCGGCGTGCATCTCGGCGTGCATCGCCGCCACATCCTGCGCTGAGGTTCGCCCTTGCGCCGTCGGCGCCCGCTTGACCTTGGTCAAACGAGAATGCTTATCATTTGATACACTAAGCGCCATTCGAGCAGCCAGCCGACGCCAGCCAGCTCCAACCGTCTTCTGGAGACTGACATGCGCGTAACCCTGCGCCCGCTGGCTGCCTCGATCCTCGCTTGCTGCGCGGCCGTGCCGGCCTTCGCCGATACCGTCCTCGCCCCCGTCAGCGTCACCGCCAAGGGCTACGCCGCGGAGGATCTTGAAACCCCGGTCGCCACGACCGCACTCGACCGCGAAGAACTCCTCAGGCGCAACGCCAACAACCCCGGCGAGGCCCTGCGCGGCGAGCCGGGGCTGGCGGTGGCCAGCGACGGCGCCCAGGGGCAGAACCCCGTCATCCGCGGCCTGAAGAAGGAAAGCGTGGTGCTGCTGGTCGACGGCATGCGCCTCAACTCCGCCCAGCCGGCGGGCGCCGTCGCCTCCTTCATGTCGCTCGGGCTGGCCGACCGCATCGAGGTCGTCAAGGGTCCCGCCTCGGTGCTCTACGGCACCGGCGCGCTGGGCGGCGCCATCAACGTGCTGCTGCCGCAGGCGCGCTTCGAGCCCGGCGCGAAATTCTCCGCGGCCGCGAGCTACGACAGCGCCAGCCGCGGCCTGCGCGGCACCGGCGTCCTCAACGCCTCGGGCGGCGACCACGCGCTGATGCTCGGCGCATCACTGGCCCGCATCGGCGACTACAAGGCGCCGGACGGACGCGTCGACCGCACGGGCTACGACTCCGACAGCTTCATCGGCCAGTACCGCTTCCGCATCGACGCCGCCCAGCAATTGCGCGCGTCGCTGCAACGCCATCAGGACGAGGACGTCTGGTATCCGGGGTCGACCAGGCCGCATCCGAGTCCGCTGATCGGCAGCACCACGGTGCGTTCGCCGAAGCAGGATCGCACCCTGGCCGAACTCGGCTACAGCCGCAAGGGCTCGGGCGAGGCGCCGCTGAACTTCGATATCCGCGCCTGGCGCCAGGAGATGGAGCGGCGCATCAATGCCTGGTCCAATCGGCGCAACCAGGACATCTCGCAGACCCACGTGTACTTCACGACCGACGGCTTCGATGCCAAGGCCGACTGGCTGGTTCATCCGCAGCACCTGCTGTCATTCGGCGCCAATTACTGGCAGATGGGCGCCTCGCCCGAGCGCTTCCTCTTCAGTCCGCCGACGTTCGCACCCGCGCGGCGCGACCCCTTCGACGACGGCCGCCTGAGTGCCTTCGGCGTGTACTTGCAGGACGACATGCGCTTCGGCAAGCTGAACGTGCTCGCCGCGCTGCGCCACGACACGGTGAAGGGTGAAGCGAAAGCGATGGCCAATCCGGCCAACCCCGCCCTGAAGATCACCAACAACCTCGACCGCCGCGACAGCGCCTTCTCCGGCAGCCTCGGCGCCATCTATGAAGCCGCCCCGCTGCTGCGGCCCTACGCCAACCTCTCGCGCGGTTTCCGCGCCGGCGAGATGCGCGAGCGCTACGAATCCTCCCCGCGCGGCGACGGCTACTACTACGCCGGCAACCCGCAGATCAAGCCGGAGATCTCGACCCAGTTCGAACTCGGCCTGAAGGGCCAGAGCGAAAACCTGGGCTACCAGGCGGCGCTGTGGCGCAACCGCATCGCCGACTACATGTCCGGCCTCGACATCTCCGGCACGCCGCGCGCCATCGCCGTCTGCGGCGCCGCCAACGCCGCCGCCTGCAAGGAGACGGTGAACATCAGCCAGGTCGCCCTCCATGGTTTCGAGGCGCAGGGCAAATGGCAAATCTCGCGCGGCCACTGGCTGAAGGCCGGCCTCTCCGTCGTGCGCGGGACGAACAACCAGCTCGACGAACCGCTGTTCCAGATGCCGGCCGACGAGCTCAGCCTGGGCTGGGAAGGCGGCGTCGCCGCCGGCTGGACGATGGACGTCACCGGCCGCTTCGTGCGCCGGCAAGACCGCGTCGCCGCCGTCTTCTCGCGCGGCAGCGAGGACAGGACGCCCGGCTTCGCCACGATGGACGTCGGCGCCACCTGGCGCTACGCGAAAAGTCAGTCGCTGCGCATCGCCGCGAAGAACCTCTTCGACCGCGAATACCACGAGCACCTGAGCGAGGGCGTCTCCGGCCAGGAGATCCACATGCCGGGCCGCAGCCTGGTGCTCTCCTGGCAGGGAGGATTCTGATGCTGGACTTCCTCAGGCACCGCTGGCAAATACTGCTCATTGTTGCGCTGAGCGTCGTTCTGGCGGCGCTGGTGCTTTTCCTGGCCGTGTTCGACCGCTCGGCGCAAACGCCGTCCCAGGACGGCCGCATCCGGCTTGCGCTCAACGGCGCCGAGCGCGATTACGTGCTCAACGAAATGCGCCACCTGCTCGTGGCCGTACAGACGATCATCGACGCTGCGCAGGCCGGGGACATGAAGCGCGTCGCCGCCGCGGCGCGCAAGGTCGGCATGGCCGACGTGAAGAACATCCCGCCGGACATCCGCGTCCCGCTGATCGGCAAACTGCCGGGCGAATTCAAGCAGCTCGGCTTTTCGACCCACGAGGCCTTCGACGCGCTGGCCCTCGATGCCGAAAGCCTCGGTGACCGCGACCACACGCTGCAGCAGCTCGCCGTGTTGATGAACAAGTGCATCGCCTGCCATGCCACTTATACCGTGCTGCCCCCGGCGGCAATCCATAGCGCCCGCTGACGAGAGGAGAGGGATGAAGCGGCATTGCACGATGGACAACTGCCGACGCGCAGAGGGCCGATTTCGCGTCCGTCTCTCACTTTCCCGCAGCAGCTGAATACCTGGCCGCGGATTCCCGGCGGGGAAAACCGCGTGACCCCGCCCTTCCGCCCAGGAACCGGATCGTCCAGGCGATCTGGCCGCCGGAAGCGCTGTCCGGCGGCTTGCCTACCACTCAGGCCGGCAACCCAGCGCGCCGGATCGCGGACGCTGACGCACACCCAGCACGGTCAGCCAGCCAGCGACCACCAACACGCCGGCAGAGAGCAAACCGATCCACAGCACAAGACCGATCGCGCCCCCCCAGCCCGCGACGCACGGCAGGATCGCCACCAGCAGCAGGAGCCAGCCCAGCGCTCGCACGCCGGTGCGCACCGTTGAATCGGGCTGCGCGCGGCCAAGCATTTCGTGGTGATGCGGCATAGCCCAGGCTTGGCAGGCCATGCCGGCTACGATGAGTACGTTTGCTGCAACCAGCGACACGGCCGTCATGTAGATGCCGCCCCCATCGGCGCCACCTGCGCGTCGCGCATCGCCGGGAACAACCGTATTGTCAGCAACAGCACACCGCCAACGGACACTGCCGCCAGGTCGACACCAAGGCGCAACGCATCGTGTGCCTGCTGCGCCGCGAGCAGATCGGGCACGGGAAGCAGCAGCGCCAGCACGCCGGCAGCCGCGAGTTGTTCGCGCCAGGCGAAATCGGGGCAGACACGCACGCGCAGCAGCGCATGCGCCAGCGTCGCCGCCCAAACGGTGAAGAAACAGACCGCTTCCCGGACCGCACGCGCCTCCATGCCGGCAGGAAGCAGGCGAGCCGCCCACAGGTATGCGAGGCAAGCGATGCAGCTGCCGGCAGCCGCCGCAACCCCGAGACTCTCGATCAGGCGCTGCACGCGCGTGTCTCCGACCCGCTGCCGCCGCCTGCTGTTGAAGATGACGATGCCGGCCGCCATCATCGCCGCGCCGAGCAGGCCAGAGACGAAATACAGCCAGCGCATGACCGGCCCACCGTAATGCACGACATGCAGGCCAACCTGGGCGCGATAGGCGTAGGCCATGGCGTTCCATTCCGTCTGCAGGCCGAACAGTTCGCCAGTGACAGCATCGAAGGTGACATGGTCGCCGACCGCCGACAAGCGGTCTTCGACATGGCGCAAGACCTGAACGAGTCCGTTGCGGTCGCCGGGGTTTCTCACCACCAGGTTGCCGACCGTGCCGGCACCGAGAATCGCTTCCGCCGCCGCCAGATGCTCGACCAGCGGTTTTGTCGCACCCGGCTCGCCGGCCGGTTTCCGAACGAACGACTTCACCACCTCGGCGCGGTTGGCGCGCGCCTTGCCGTCATAGAGCATCACCGTCGCCGCCGGCATGAGGGTTTCAGCGAGGATAACGACGCCGGTCCAGGTAATCATCAGCAGGAAGGGCAATGTCGCCACGCCGAGCAGGTTGTGCGCGTCGAGCCACGCCCGGCGCCGGCTCGCCCACGGGCGGAAGGTGAAGAAATCGCGCAGGAGGCGGTGATGCACGAGCACTCCGGACACCAGCGCAGCAAGCATCACGATGCCAGCGGCGCCGACGATCCATTTGCCGACGGTGCCGGACAACAGATCGGCGTGGAAATCGGTGAAGAAATGCCCGCCGTGCGTATCCCGCGCCAGCAGCGGCGCGCCACTGGCGGCATCCAGCGTTTCTTCGCGCATATTTCTCGGGTCGCTGCCCCAACCAATGCCGATGGTCGTTTCGCGTTCGTTCGGCAGACGCAGGCGCCACATCGGCGCAGTCGCCGCCACAGCCTGGAGGCGGGCTTCGCCGAGGGCAACGGCGGTGTCGCGGGAATAGGCCGGGGCCGTCAGCGCCGGGCGCAGCCAGTGATTGATTTCGGGTTCAAAGACGGCGATGCTGCCCGCAACGAAAACGGGAACCAGCAACCAGCCAAAGATCATCCCGCCCCAGGCATGCAGGCCGAGCAGCGCCTTGCCCAGTTTGTTCATCGCAACCATCCGGCCAGGCTGGCCAGCACTGCCAGGCCGAACGGCCAAGCCAGCGCACGCCACGCCGAGCGGGCGACGAACGCCCACAGCAAGGCGCCGAGGAATGGCAGCGGCGCAATCTGCCCGGTCAGGTACCAGACCGTTGCCTTCTCGTACGGCAGCCACGCGCACAGCGCGACGAAGAGGGTCCAGCACAACGCATAACCGCCAACGCTGGCGGCAACAAGCCGCAGGATCAGATCGGTTCGGGCGCCCATGGCAGGAACAATAGTCAAACGGAAACTCCGGGAAGCTGAAAGACCAACTTGATTACCAACGAAGCTCAGCATGCATTCCGACCGGCCTCACCCGCCGCCATGCCGGTGCCACGGCGACGGAAAGCAGGCGCAAGCATGGCTGAGCCTCATGGGTAATCAGGAAGACCAATGCCTGCGGTCGTCGATCGGAGGCATTCCCGGCGCCGGAAATCGGCACGAGCTGGCCGCATGTCGCGCGCGGCATCAGAACTTCCAGTTCAGGTCCAGGCGCACATCGCGGCCAGGATCGGCATAACCGAGAACCATGCCGTTGCCGGCGCTGTAGCCATAGCTCGCCTGATCGTGGTAGAACTTGTCGAACAGGTTGCGCACGCCGAAGGTCACGCGCACCTTGTCCTTGCCCAGCGGCCGCCAGTTGACCTGGATGTCGTGCACGGTGTAGCCGCTCTTGCTCAACTTGGCCGCGGCGCCAGAGGGTTTGTAATGAACGGCCTGCACCACGCGTGCATGCCAGCCCAGATCGAGATTCCATGCGGGGATCGCATAACCGGCACTGGCCACCCAGGTACGCCCGGTCGACACACCGAGGCTGAAATCGCCGTCGCCAAGATCATTGCCGTTCAGCTTCGGCTTGGCATCGGATACCGAGAGCCCCAGACGAAGCGTTCCGTCGTTCCAGCTGCCGCCGAGTTCGTAGCCGTTCGATCTCACCTGGCCGACGTTCTCGCGTGTCGCCGTCGCCGGCGGGCCGGCGCGATAGACGAAGTTGATATAGTCGTCGATGGTCATGCGGAAAACCGAGCCCTTGAACGACCATGGCCCCTGGTCATAGTTGAAACCGAGTTCGATGTTCTTCGCGGACTCATCCTTGAGGTCGGCGACGTTGCGGTAGATCAGAGGGCCGGGACCGTTATCGAGCATGAAGGCCTCCTTCAGCCCGGCGCCGCGCACCGTGCGCGAACCGCCCAGGCGGAAGCTGAGCGCCTCGGTGGCCTGTAACGTCAGGCTGGCATTCGGCGAGAAGCCGCTGCTGTCGAAACCCTGATTGTGGTTGTCCTCATACGAGTACCAGTCGTAGCGTCCGCCCAGACCCAGCATGAACAGCGAGCCGAGCGGCATGCTGCCTTCGGCAAAGAGCCCGGTGACATCGCTCGACTCCTGGCTGGTATTGCCCCTGATACCGGTTTTCAAGGGGTTGATCGCTTTGGACTCGCGATGATGGTGGTTGAGGCCATAGCGCAGCGTCGAAGCGCCGATTTTCGACTTCAGCAGCAGGTTCAAGCCGCTGGTCTCCAGACGCTCGCCGAAGGTGTAGCCGACGGCCTTGCCGAATACCGCCGCCGTACCGCGGTTGGTGCGCGTGTTCCCGACCTCTTCGGAGAACACCGTGACATCGGCGGCCGGAATGCTCCCGTCGCCAGCGAAGTGATAACCGGCGATCAGCGTCCGCTGGTCCAGCTTCTGCGGCATCGGCGCGTTGCTGTTGGTGAAACCGACCATGTGCGGGCGTGGGTAGCGTGTCCCCTCGTCCTCCAGCCCCTGATGGCTGAACGACAGCGCATGGCCCGGCGCCAGGCGCCAGTTCAGCTTGGCCAGCCGACTGTCCTGCGTCGAAGCGGTCTTCCGCTGCGTCTTCCCCCGGCCGTCCTTGTAGTCATCCGTGTCGTTGCGTTTCGCATAAACGAGGAAATCAAGCGCATCGGCGACTTCGCCGTAAAACGCGCCCCCCGCGTTCCAGCCGTCGTTCGACGCGGCGCCGCCCATCAGCATCCCACCGATCTTCTGGCCCGGGCGCAGCATGTCCTTTCCGTCCTTGGTCGTCATGCGCACCGAGCCGGCGAGACCGCCGGGACCGACGCTGGCGACGGTGCCGCCCTTGTCGATCTCGATTTGTTTGAGCAATTGGGGGTCGATCAGGATGCGTCCCTGATGGTGGAAGATGTTGCCGCCCTGTGGCACGCCGTCGAGCGTCACCGTCAGCAGCGTATCCTCGATCTCGCGCACGTAGATCTTCTGCGCCATTGCGTTGCCGCCGCCGCCGACCGTGAGGCCGGTCTCGCTCTGCAGCGTTTCGCGCGCATCGCGGGCCGCACGCGCAGCAAGTTGGTCGCCGCTGACGGTGGCGGTCGTATCGCTATAGGCCTGCTCGCTGACGATCAGAGACGGCAGGACGCGCTCCTCTGCCTGTACGGCGAATCCGACAGAGAGCGCGATGACGGCTGCGCCGATCGGCTTGAAGAAACGGATCGGGAACGATTTTGGCTGCATGGGTAAGCTCCGACGAGAAAGAAAGGCGCCGAAGTCAGCAGCGCCGTCACGGAAATCCGTATGTTAAGATGAGAATAATTGTCATTCTCAAAAGTTTGTGAAGTGTCGCAGAATCCTGAAAGCGCTTTGTTTGTCGGCGCATGAAATATGTTTGATGCAGACAATCCTGTCGCCAGCGAGCCGCCCGGTCCGGCGCGGTCGCGCCCTCCGCGTTCGGCCCTGCCGGCCACCCGGACAATCCGGTCTGCGCAGCTCGCGGCGCGTGTCGGCGAAGGCTTCCGGCAGGTTTCGCCTGCTGCCATCGACGATGCTCTGCCGCTGATGTCGGGACAGTTCGCCCTGTCGCAGCTGCGAGAGGGGCTAAGTCTGCACTGCACGGATATCGAGCATCACTGCGACATGACCACCCGCTTCGCGACCCAGGAAGGCGGAATCAAGGTGATGCTGAAACTGGAGGGCAATGCCCGCGTCAGTTTTGGCGGCAGGCCGATTCATCTGGACGCCGGCCAGGGCAGCGGCGCCCGGCCTTGCGGCGCGATATTGACACTGACCCGACCGGAGGCGTTCGAACGCCAGGCCCGGCGCGGCACGCGCGAACGCATGGTGGTGATCACCCTGGCTCCGGACTGGCTGGAAGCCAGCGGCCTGCATCTGGGCGACGGTGCGCAGCACCTCGGCGTGGCCGCATGGCAACCTTCAGCCAGGGCGATCGCCATTGCCGAACAGTTGCTCCAGCCGGATTCCTTCGCCCGGCACCTTCAATCGCTCTACCAGGAAAGCCGCGCGCTGGAATTGATCGGCGAGGCGCTGGCGGCCCGGCAGGGAACCACCGACAGCCGCCTGTCGCCGCCGGCCGATCTCCTGCCCGCCGAGTTCCAGCGCATCGTGCGCTTGCGCAAGCATCTGGAAGCCGGGGATTTCGATCGCCTGGGCATGGCCGAAATCGCCCGGGAAATCGGCTGCAACAGCAGCACGCTGCAGCAACATTTCCGCTTGGCTTTCGGCAAGACCATCTTCGACTGCCTCCGCGACTGCCGCCTGCAGCGCGCCGCCGATGCACTGCTACGCCAAGGTGTAAGCGTGGCGCAAGCGGCCGAGATCGCCGGTTACGGCAGTCAGGCCAATTTCTCGACCGCCTTCCGCCGGCATTTCGGCGTCACCCCGAAAAACGCCCGAAGACGTTTGTAGTGTTGGCGCTCACCGAACACTGAGCTGCGGCACGGATTCCCGGTTCGAACGGACACCTTGACTTGCTTATTGAGAATAATTATCATTCGTTATATGATGGCTAGGCCCCAAGGAAAGCCGCGCCGTCCTGCAGCGACTGACTTTGCAACAGCCAGCCAACCGGGCGCCCTCCGCGTCGTCCGCGTCCGCCAGCCGGAAACCTTGTTACAGGAGATTGCCGCATGACTGCTTCGCCGACCCGTTCGACCGCCGCCGATCCGTCCGCCCGTTCAATGATCCTGCACTTTCTCAAGCATGGCTGGCCGATGCTGCTGATCGTCCTGCTGGGCGTCCTGATGGCGGCGCTTGTGCTGCTACTGACCGTGTTCGACCGCTGGTGAGAGGAAACTCCTATGGAATTGCTTGCATTGCATGACGAGCAGCCCCCGGCGCGCATGGTTGCCGGCGCGCTGGCCCACCTGGCGCGGCACATGGAAACCGGCTGCCAGCAGGCGGCCCGGCTGGCGGCGCTGCTGCTGGAGCGCGTGGCCAGCGATCCGGAAGCGGACCGGCATCTGCGCAAGCATGCGCGGGAACTGGTCGACATCCTCGAACGCGACTATGCCCGCGAGAAGGCGGCCGAATTCGCGCCGGTCTCGCGCTTTGCCGCCTGCGCCGAATACCTGGCCGACGGACTGCCGGCGAGGAAGACGGCATGACGCCGCCCTTTCCGATAAAAAACCGGATCGCCCAGGCGATCTCGCAGGCCGATACGGCCTTGCCTGAGCCGCCTGCGGCTGAGAAGCAGCAAAAAACGGCACGCCTGCCGCGGCGTGCCCGGCTGTGGGAACTGAGGGACAAATATCACTGCCCGGTGGTCGGCACCTGCCTGCCCATGGACGAGCTGGGGCGCTTCGCCCGGCGCCATGCCTTTCACAGCGATCTGCGCGACGAATTCGCCCTGCATGTCGAGGCCGTCGGCTGGGCCGGCAGCCGCAACCCCGTCGCCGAGGACCTGCACAGGCATCTCGAGCGCAAGTACGCCGGCCATATCGCCCGCTTCGAGCGTCTGAAGGACGATCTGGAAGTGCGCGCCCTGTGGCAGGAGCACTTTGCCCATGGCGAAGTCGCCGGGCCGATGTGGGCGGCGCTGACGCACAAGGCAGCAAGCGAGGAAACCCGCCACGCCGTCTATGCCGACGTGCACATGCTCTCGCATCAGGTCGGCGCCGGCCTGGCGGCGGATGCGCGGCGCCTCGCCTTCATGGAGCGGCAGTGCAACGAACTCGCCGTCGGGCAGGAGCGCGAACGCAAGGCGCGCCTCGCCGCGGAAGAGGCCCTGCGCCGCTGCGACGAGTCGCTGGCGGCGGAACGGGCCGCGCACGCCGCCGCCGGCGAAGAAAGCGCTGTCCTGCGCGAGCGCCTGGACGCTTACGAATCCGGCACGGCCATGGTGGACATGGGACGCCGCCTGTTGCAGCTCTCGACGAGCAACGCCCAGCTCGCCGCCGCGGCGGAACGCGGCCGCGCACTGGAGGCGGCGTTGAGGGATGCGCAGAACCGGGCCGCCGCGCTGACGCGCGAGCGCGATCTGCTCGCCGCCGAGCGCGACGCGCTGGAGCGCCTTCTGCTGGACGACGAGGCGAACGAAGCGGCCTGCGACGGCCTGTGCGACGACTGCGAGAATCGCGCCGCCGGCCGCTGCGTGCTCTGCGTCGGCGGCCGCACCGCGCTGCTGTCGCAGTATCGCGCCCTGGCGGAGCGCCTCGGCATCCGCCTGATCCACCACGACGGCGGCCAGGAGGAATCGCTGTCGCGCCTGCCGGACCTGATCAACGGCGCCGACGCCGTGCTCTGCCCGACCGACTGCGTCAGCCACGCCGCCTATTACAAGCTCAAGCAGCACTGCAAGCGCACCGGCAAACCCTGCCTGCTGTTCAAGGGCGCCGGCGTCTCCGGCTTCGCCGTGGCGCTGGCGCGGCTCGCAGCCGGCCAGGCCAGCATCGCGGGCCCCGAACCCTTGTAGTACAGATTACATCCCACCGCATCAGCCAGCAACCGGGCCGTCGAATCAGTGGCCCAGGCAGCCAGCCAGCGAATTCAGACAATCGTATGGAGACTGCCTCATGCCGCATCATCCGCATCACTCGCCCTTCCGGCGGACACTGGCGCCGGGCGCCCTGCTCGGCCTCTCCCTCCTCGCCGCGCAGGCCCACGCCGCCGACACGGCGCTGAAGGACGTCGTCGTCACCGCCACGCGCGCCGAGGCCGAGGCCGACGCCGTCCCCGCCACCATCACCAGCCTGGACCGCGCGGAGATGGACCGCCGCCTGCCGACCGACGCCGCCGACCTCTTCGCCGACGAGCCCGACGTGGCGATGCCGCGCGACCTGCGCCGCCACGGCGCCACCCGCGTCAACATCCGCGGCATCGAGGACAACCGCGTCATGCAGCTCGTCGACGGCGTGCGCCTGCCGAACTACTACAACGGCGGCGGCCCGACCAACTTCACCATGAGCGCCATGCCGACGGCGATGCCGGACTTCCTCAAGCGCGTCGAGATATTGCGCGGCGCCGCCTCCAGCCTGTACGGCTCGGACGCCATCGGCGGCGTGGTCGGCTTCGTCACGCTCGACCCGGCCGACATCGCCGGCGACAAGCCGCACGGCCTGCGTTACCGCGCCACCTACAACGGCGCCAACGACGGCTTCACGCAGACGCTGTTCGGCGCCGTGCGCGGCGAAGCCGTCGAGCTGCTGCTCGGCTGGTCGCACGGCCGCGGCGGGGAATACGCCAACCAGGGCAGCGTCGGCGGCAGCTCGCCGACGCGCACCGAGCCGAACCCGCAGAACCTGCGCGAGGAAGGCCTGCTCGCAAAACTGATCATGCGGCCAGCCGCCGGCCACAAGCTCAGCGCCACGCTGGAGGGACGCGACCAGTCGGTGAGCGCGGACATCCTGCGCCTGGCCGCCTCGCTGCCGCGCGTCGCCTGGATGCACGGCGAGGACAACAGCCGGCGCGTGCGCGGCAGCCTGGAATGGGAACACAAGCCGGCGGCCGGCCTCTACGACCGGCTCACCGCCCGCCTCTACCGGCAGGACGCCGACACGAAGAACTACAACTTCCAGCGGCGCGCCAGCACCAGCAGCTCCTGCTCGGCCGTGGCTGGCGGCGCCAACAACTGCTATCTCGAACAGGACTTCTTCTTCACCCAGGACACCCTGGGCGGCGGCGTGCAGGCGGAAAAACTGCTGCAGGCCGGCGCGACAGCCCACCTGCTCACCTTCGGCGCCGACCTCTCCCGCGTGCGCGTCGAAGAACTGCGCGACGGCCGCATCTGGCGCAACGGGGCGTTCCTCGGCAAGTCGCTCGCCGGCGAAGTCTACCCGCTGCGCGATTTCGCCAACGGCCGCACCGACACGCTCGGCCTCTTCGTCCAGGACGAGATCTCCGGCCTCGCCGGCGACCGGCTCGCGCTGACGCCGGGCATCCGCTACGACCGCACGAAACTGAAGCCGGAAATGGATGCGCTGGCCCAGCAGGTACTGACCACCCTCGGCCGCCAGGCGGTGGAGCAGTCGAACGGCTCGCTCTCGCCCAAGCTCGGCGCCATCTGGAAATTCGATCCGGCGCTCTCCGCCTACGGCCAGATCGCGCGCGGCTTCCGCGCGCCCAACTACGAGGAGGTCAATGGCGCCTTCCGCAACACCAGCCAGTTCTACTCGGTGGTGCCGAATCCCGACCTGAAGCCGGAGACCAGCCTCGGCGTCGAGCTCGGCCTGCGCCACGTCGCGGCGAAGCACCGGCTGCAGCTGGCGGTCTACGACAACCGCTACAAGGATTTCATCGAGTCGGTGCAGCTCGCCTGCCCGGGCAACCCGGACTGCTATCAGCCGGCGCCGGCCTGGCGCACCAACCAGGCCGTGAACCTCTCGCGCGTGCGCATCTACGGCGCGGAGGCGCGCGGCGCCTGGGAATTCACGCCCGGCTGGCGCGTCGACGGCGGCATCGCCTGGGCCCACGGCACCGACGAGGAAGCCGGCCAGCCGCTCGACAGCATCGAGCCGGCGCGCCTCACGCTGGCGCTCGCGCGCGAGGCCGGCGACTGGGGCTTCGAAGCCCGCCTGCGCGCGGCGTCGAAGAAATCGCGCGTCGGCGAATACCCGACCGAAACCATCGTCGCCAACCGAACCTGGTTCAAGACGCCCGGCTACGGCACGCTCGACCTCTCCGTCTGGCGCCGGCTCGGGAAAAACTTCCGCGTCACGGCGGCGCTCAACAACCTGCTCGACAAGAAGTACTGGCTGTGGAGCGACATCCGCCAGGCCGACGCGCGCAATCCCGTCGGCGTCGACTTCTACTCGCAGCCCGGCCGCAGCCTGAGCCTCGCCCTGCAGGCCGATTTCTGATTCCCGCCCGAGGAGCCACCATGACGGAAGACAACGACCTGCCCGATCCGGGCGCCCTGCTCGCCTCCACCCTGTCGCTGATGACCGGCTTCGTGCGCACCGGCTGCCCACGCCAGGCGACGCTGGTCTCGCGCCAGCTCGCCTATCTGCAGTGCTATCCGGACGGCCAGATACCGCCCGTGCTCAAGACGGTGGCGCGCAGGCTGCGCGCCGAATGGGAGCAGCTGCTGTTTACCCTGCCGGGAAGCGGCGGCGCGGACGGGCACCTTGAAATGGCGAAGCTGCACTGATGGCGCGCCTCTTGTCCGCACTGCGTCCGCTCCTGGCGGCAGCGCTGCTCTTGGGCGGATCGGCCCACGCCGCAAACGTCCTCTTCATCGCCGGCGGCAACGTGCCGGCGGGCAAGTTCCGCCAGCTCGCCGAGATCGCCCGGCCGCACGGCGTGCAGATCGAGACGCGCTATGTGCACCGGCTGCCGGCGGAGGTGGACAGCGGGCTGTTCCGCGGTTTCGACGCGGTGTTCTTCGACACCTACCAGACCGACGAGGTGCGCGAGAAGCTCGCGCGCGCCCTGCCCGGCCTGGATGCCCCGCACGCCTGGCTCTACGACGCGCGGGCGGCCTGGTCCGGGCTGCCCGACGCACTGGCGAAGCGCCTCGTCGCCTATTACAACAGCGGCGGGCGCGCCAACTTCGACGGCTTCTTCGCCAGCCTCGCCGCGCACTTCGCCGGCCGTTCCGCGGCGGGCATCCCCGCCCCGGTCGTCTTTCCGAAGACCGCGATCTACCATCCCCGCGCGCCGGGGCTGGTGCTTCCCGACACGGCCGCCTACTTCGCCTGGAAGAAGCCGCCGGCCGACGCGCCCGTCATCGCCATCGCCCTGCACCAGCAGTACGTCGCCTCGATGCAGACAGCCTACCTCGACGACCTGATTGCGCGCATCGAGGCGGCCGGCGCCGTCGCCCTGCCCTTCTACGCGCCGATGCTCGATGCCGCCGCATTGCCGCGCATGCTCGCGCCGGAAGGCCGCACGCTGGCGAACGTACTCATCAACACCCAGATCACGCTCAACCCGGAGGGCCGCCGCGCCGAGTTCGAGCGCCTCGGCATCCCCGTCGTGCAGGCCATGACCTACCGTCGCGGCGACGAAGCGGCCTGGGCCGCCGACCCGCAGGGCGTGGCGCTGATGGACGTGCCCTTCTACCTCGCCCAGGCCGAGTTCGCCGGCATCGCGGACATCCAGGTCGCCTCCGCCGTGCGCCGCGAGGACGAGCAGATCGTCGCCATCGCGCCGCAGGCGGCCGCCGTCGCCAACAAGGCGCTCAATCTGGCACGCCTGCAGCGGCTGCCCAACGCCGAGAAGAAACTCGCGGTGTTCTTCTGGAACTACCCGCCCGGCGAGAAAAACCTCTCGGCCTCGTTCATGAACCTGCCGAAGAGTCTCGAAGGCACGCTCGCCGCGCTGAAGGCCGCCGGCTACCGCAGCGAGACGCCGCAGGAAGCCGAGCTCATCGGCAACCTGCAGCAACTGCTTTCCCCCTACTACCGCGACGGCCAACTTGAGACGCTGCTGCGGAACGGCCTCGCCGAACTGCTGCCCGTGCGCAGCTACCAGGCCTGGCTGGAGACGCTGCCCGGGACGGTGCGGCAGGAGCTCGCCGCGAAATTCGGCGCGCCGGAAAAGTCAGCCATGGCGATACGGCGCAACGGGGAATTCTTCTTCGTCATTCCGCGCTACAAGCTCGGCAACCTCGTCCTCCTGCCGCAGCCGCCGCGCGGCGAACGCTGGGAAGACAAGGAAAAGGCCCTCTACCACTCGACCAAGGCGCCGCCCTCGCACTTCTACTTCGCCGTCTACCTGTGGGCGCGCGAACAGTTCAAGTCCGACGCCCTGGTGCACTACGGCACCCACGGCACGCAGGAATGGCTGCCCGGCAAGGAGCGCGGCCTGTCGGTCTACGACTACCCGATGCTCGCCGTCGGCGACGTGCCGGTGGCCTATCCCTACATCGCCGACAACATCGGCGAATCGCTGCAGGCCAAGCGGCGCGGCCGCGCGACCATCGTCAGCCACCAGACGCCGCCCTTCCGCCCGGCCGGCCTGCACGAGGCGCTCACGCACATGCACGACCTGCTGCACGCCTGGCTGGCGCAGGACGAGGGCGCGGTGAAGGACAGGATCAAGGCCGACCTCCTCGCCGCCGTGCGGAAGGAGCGCATCGAGCGCGACATGGGTTGGACGCGCGAGCGCACCGACACCGAGTTCGCCGCCTTCGTCGACGAGCTGCACAACCACCTGCACGAGCTCGCCGAAACGGCGCAGCCGCTCGGCCTGCACACTTTCGGCCGCGCCCCGGACGAGCGCCACCGCCTCGCCACCGTGATGCTGATGCTCGGGCGCCCCTATTGGGAAGCGGCCGCCGCGCAGGCCGGCGTCGCCAAGGACGAACTCGACGAGGCGCTGATCGCGGACTACGACAAGCTGCACGAGTCGGCGCCGTATCGCCTCCTGCAACGCCACCTCGTCGCCGGCGAACCCGCCGAGGCGCTGCCCGCGGCCCTGCGCGCGCACATCGAGCAGGCGAAGAAGTGGTACGCCGACATCGGCGCCGGCAACGAGCAGCCGGCGCTGCTGGCGGCGCTCGCCGGCCGCTACATCCCGACTTCCTACGGCGGCGACCCGATCAAGAACCCCGACGCCTACCCGACCGGGCGCAACCTCTACGGCTTCGACCCCTCGCGCGTGCCGACGAAACAGGCCTGGGCCGCCGGCAAGGACGCCGCCGAGAAGCTGCTCGCCGAGCACGCCAGGCAGAAGGGCGCTCAGCCGAAGAAGCTCACCTTCTCGCTCTGGTCGGTGGAGACCATGCGCCACCAGGGCATTCTCGAAGCGCAGGCGCTGTGGCTGATGGGCGTCGAGCCGGAATGGGACCAGGGCGGCCGCGTCACCGGCGTCAAGCTCGTCTCGCGCGAGGCGCTCGGCCGGCCGCGCGTCGACATCGTGCTCTCCGCCACCGGCCTCTACCGCGACCACTTTCCCAACGCCATGAAGCAGCTCGCCCGCGCCGTCGAGCTCGCCGCCGCGGCGAGCGGGCCAAATGAGGCCGACAACCCCATCGCCGAGAACAGCCGGCGCATCGCCGCCGAGCTGGAGAAGCAGGGCCTGCCCGCGGCGGCGGCGAAGCGCGCCGGCGTGACGCGCCTGTTCTCCTCCGAGAGCGGCCGCTACGGCACGGGCCTCGACGACGCCACGCTCGCCACCGACACATGGAAAGGCAAGGCGGAAGGCGACCGCAAGCTCGCACGGCTCTACCTCGCCCGCATGCAGCACGCCTACGGGCCGGACGAAGCCGAGTGGGGCAAGACCGGCGATGAGCTGACCGGCGGCCGCGACGTCAACCTCTATGCCGCCCACCTGAAAGGCACGGAAGGCGCGGTGCTCTCGCGCACCTCCAACACCTACGGCATGCTCACCACCGACGACCCCTTCCAGTACCTCGGCGGCATCGGCCTGGCGGTGCGCTACCTCGACGGCAAAGCGCCCGAGCTATACATCTCCAACCTGCGCGGCCGGAACCCGCGCGCCGAGGGCGCCGCGCAGTTCCTCGCCAAGGAGCTCGCCACGCGCAACTTCCACCCCGGCTACATCAAGGGCCTGATGAAGGAAGGCTACGCCGGCACCCTGCAGGTGCTCGACGGCATGAACAACTTCTGGGGCTGGACTGCGGTGGCGCGCGAGATCGTGCGCGACGACCAGTGGCAGGAGTTCGCCGACGTCTACGTGCGGGACAAACACAAACTCGGCCTGGCGCAATGGTTCGAGCGCCACAACCCGCACGCCCTGGCGCAAACCATCGAGCGCATGCTGGAAGCCGCCCGCCAGGAATACTGGCAGGCCGACCCGAAAGTCGTCGCCGAGCTGAAGGAGCGCTACCGCGACCTCGCCCGCCGCCACGACGTGAGGAGCGACAACGCCGCCTTCGAGAAATACGTCGGCTATGGTGTATCCGCCGTGCCGCCGGCACTGACTTTTGCCCCGCCCGCGCCGACACCCGCACCGGCGCCCCCCGCGCCGCCGCAGATCGAGGGCATGCGCCTCGACAAGGTCGAACTGCCGCCCGCCGCGCCCTCGCTCGCCCTGGCGGTGCTGCTGGCGCTCGGCCTCGTCACTGGCGCCGGCGGCTGGCGGCAGAGGAGGGTCGTCCGTTGATGACCGAAAGACTCGCAACCGCCGCGCGCGCCGAACCCCCTCCCCCTCTCCCCGCCCGCGGGGAGAGGGCCGGGGTGAGGGGTGCTCGGTCCATTCCCCCTCACCCCAACCCTCTCCCCCGGCAAGCCGGGGGAGAGGGGGAAGGATCGATTCGCGCGTCGTTCCCGCTCATTGCCGCCCTGCTCCTGACGCCGTGGCCCGCCGCGCCCTCGCTCGCCCTGGCGGTGCTGCTGGCGCTCGGCCTCGTCACCTGCGCCGGCGGCTGGCGGCAGAGGAAGGCCGCCAGGCCATGACGACGACGCACCTAGACCAGCGTCACGCCGGGCAGGGTCTTCATCGCCTTGTCGAGCGTTGCGGTGGCTGCGCAACCTGTCTGGGCGCAGCGGGCGACGATCAGGCAATCGGAATAATCCGCCTTGCCGACGCGAAAAGCGGTCAGGGCGGCGGCAACCGCATCGCGACCGTCGAGAACATAGGCGGCATTGGCGAGCAACGCCTCGATGACCGACGCAATGGCGGCACGCCCGTAGCCATATACCGATTCGAGCACCCAGGCCACTTCCGCCAGCACCACGGTATCGACGAAGAAATCATGCCCCTCCGCGGCGTGCGCGACGACGAAGGCACGCGCCCTGGCGACGTCGCGCGAGCCGTCGTCGACCAGCACGCGCAGCAGGACGTTGGTGTCGAGGCCGATCATTTGCCGGTGCGCGCAAAGCGGCGGATGGTGCGGCTGGCGATGCCGGCGCGGATATCCGCCTGGCTGGCGGGCGCGCCCCGCTTCGGCGGCGGCAGCACGGCGCCGATTGCAAGCGGATCCCGCGTCACCGGCACGATGCGAATCGAACCGTCGGCCTGCAGAATGAAATCGAGCCGGGCGCCGGCTTCGAGCTTGAGCGCCTCGCGGATCGGCGCCGGCAGGGTGACCTGTCCCTTGCTGGTCAGGGTGGCAAGCATGGTCTACCTCCTTACTTGTAAGTCTAGTTCCTTACATAATATTCAGGTAAGGCGTACGCTGCAAGCCTTCCTTGCCGCGCTCTTCCTTGCGCCGTGGCCCGCCGCGCATGCCGACGCGCCGACGCAACTTCAGGAAGTCACCGTCACGGCGACAACCGACGCGGCGGCCGAGCAGCGCGAGGCCGTGGCGCAGAAGACGGTGATCGAGCGCGGGGAGATCGAGGCGCTGGGCGGGCTCACCGTCGGCGAGGTGATCCGCAAGCTGCCCGGCATCGAGGCCGGCGAGCACGGCGCCGACGGCGGCCTGGCCGCCCGCGCCCGCGGCATGAGCCGCGACGCCGTGCAGTTCCTCGTCAACGGCGAGCGGCCGACCGCCAGCGCGCGCTTCGCCCTGACCCAGGTCGGCCGCATGCCGGCCGGCGAACTGGAGCGCATCGAGATCCTGCGCGGCGGCTCGGCCGAGTTCGGCGGCGCCGCGCCCGTGACGGTGAACCTGGTGATGAAGAAGCCCGTCGCGCGCGCCTCGACCTCGCTCAAGCTCGCCGCAGGACAGCGCGGCGGCGAACCCAACGCCCAGTCCTCCTTCAGCCGCGGCGGCGGCGAGGGCGGCTTCTCCTGGCTGCTGCCGGTGACGGTGAACCGCCACGGCATGCCGGTCGACCAGGCGCTCACACGCTGGTCCGCGCTTGGCGGCGCGAACCGCGAAACCGAGCGCGGCGATTATTCCCTCAACGAATTCATCCTCTCGCCGCGCCTGGCCTGGAAGCGCGGCGGCGACAGCCTCACCCTCTGGCCGAGCTATTACCGCAACGACGGCCGCCGCGCCACCGACATGGCGCGCGACAGCGGCGATGCGCGCGCCGACCGCGAAGAGAACGGCATCCGCATCGCGCGGCTGCGCGCCGAGGGCGAGCTGCGCGCCGGCGGGACGAAGTTCTCCGGCCGCGCCGCCGTCATGCAGGGCCGCCGCTTCGCCGACCGCGAACGCGCAGCGCGCGATGCCCTCGGCACGGTGACCGCCTGGGAGGAAGCCGAACGGCGCGAAGACCGCGAGCTCTCCGCCGCCCTGCGCCTCGACCGGCCAATGGGTACGGATAGCACGCACCTGCTCTCGGCCGGCGTCGACTTCGCCCGCCACCGGCGCGACGACCGCCAGGCCTTCTCCGGCGCCGTCACGGGCACGACGGCTTTCGACGGCGCCGAGCGGCAATGGTCGCTGTGGCTGCAGGACGAATGGCCGCTCGCCGCGAACCTGACCGCTACCGCGGGACTTCGCGGCGAGCGCATGGCCATCGCTGCCAACGGCAACGATCGCAGCCACGGCGCCGTCGACCCGGCGCTGGCGCTGCGCTGGGAGCCGGCGGCGGGCTGGATCGCGCGCACCTCCTTCGCCGGCGCCATCCGCTTTCCGAAGCTCGACGAGCTCTCCGCCGTCGCCAGCCGCGCCCCCTCGGCCAACACGCCGCTGGAGCCGGACCGCGGCGGCAATCCGGCCCTGCGGCCGGAACGCATCGCCAACCTCGAAGCCGGGCTGGAACGCCACCTTCCCGGCGGCGTGCTCGGCGCCAACCTCTACGCCCGGCGCACGCAGGACTTCGTCGAGCGGCGCACCCAGTTCGAAGGCGCGCGCTGGGTCGAGCGGCCGTGCAACGAAGGCGACGCGCGCCATTGGGGGCTGGAGTTCTCGGCCAAGCTTGCCGGCGAAGCCTGGCCGCTGCTGGCGAAGACGGACAGCCTGCGCGTCCAGCTCACCCTGCCGCGCGGCGAGGTCGATGACGAACGGCTCGCCCGCACGCGCGCGCCGCGCGAGCTGCCGCGCTACACCTTCTCGCTCGGCTACGAGGGCGCGCTGCCGGAATGGCAATCGACCTGGGGCTTCCAGTGGCAGAGGAACGGCCGCGTGCGCAGCGCCGTGCCGGGGGAACTGACTTCCGCCACGCGCCGCCGCGACCTGCTCGACGCCCATCTCGTGCGCCGCCTGAATGTCACCCCCAGTGCCGCATTCAACCTGCGCCTTGCCCTGCAGAACCTGCTCGGCGCCGACACCCGCCGCACCTCCACCGCCTGGAGCGCGACCGACGCCTGGCAGCTCGACACGCGCGAAGCGGGCGCGCGCACCTGGCTGGTCTCGCTGGAAGGCAAGTGGTAATTCCCGACAACCTCATCGACACGCAAAGGAGACATTCATGAACCTATCGATTGAAACCCTGATGTACCAGACCGGACAGGTCTTCCTCTTCCCCACGCTGGCGGTCATCGCCATCCTGTTCCTGTATTCCTTCTACGCGCTCGGCACCTTCGCCGTGCAGTGGTGGCAGCGCCGCCGCCGCGCCCTCTCCTTCGAGGCGACGCGCGGCTACCCGCTCATCGCCTGGGCGCGCGCGCAGCGGGCTTACAGCGACGACGATCTCGACGTCACGGCGCACAAGCTGCTGGAAATCCCGCGCGTCGCCACGCGCGTGGCGCCCATGCTCGGCCTCGTCGCCACCATGATCCCGATGGGGCCGGCGCTGAAAGGCCTCTCCGACGGCAACCTCGCCTCGGTTTCGGACAACCTCACCGTCGCCTTCTCGGCGGTGATCCTGGCGCTGATCGCCGCCGCCATCACCTACTGGATCGTCTCGGTGCGCCGCCGCTGGCTCGCCGAGGAGCTGGCCTGGCTCGCGGCGCGGCGCGCGGAACGCCAGCCGGCGCGGCAGCCGCAGCAGGCGCAGGACGCCTGGACGGCGGGCGAAGTCGAAGCGGGAGCGGCGGCATGAAGTTCCTGCACGAGCCCGAATCCGACGACCCCATCCTCTCGGTGGTGAACCTCATCGACATCTTCCTCGTCATCATCGCCGCCCTGCTCATCACCGTGGCGCAGAACCCGATCCTCAACCCCTTCAGCAAGCAGGACGTCACCGTCATCACCGACCCCGGCAAGCCGACCATGGAGATGCTGGTCAAAAAGGGCGAGAAGATCGAGAAGTACAAGGCCAGCGGCGAAATCGGCCAGGGCGAAGGCCAGAAAGCCGGCGTCGCCTACCGCATGAAGGACGGGTCGATGGTGTATGTGCCGGAGTGAGGGCCACCCGGCGCTGGCGCTGTGGTGCGCTGAGTGCGCTAGGAAAAGTCAGTCGCCGGAGGACGGCAGAGGGGAACTACCGACCCTATGCTGCCCTTCACCACTCTGAAATCTGACATTCGACGTTCAAGGTCAGAGGAACTACGCAGCAATATCGCGTAGCGTCCCCTGCATGGGTTTAGACATCGGGTTACCTTCTGCGAGGTGGGCTGCACCCATCGGTGTTGCAGTGAAGCCGGCGAAAGCAATCTGAATTGGCCACGGTGTAAGTGCACGAAGTTACATAACTTACAATAGCAACGGTCTTTTCTGGAGCATGGGCGCACGCATCTTTCAAGAGCACTCCCTGAATAACAATCGGAGCGGGAACGGAGCTTCGATATGTAGTTATTAACTCGCGCGAAACGTTTCCTCTAATTGAAAGAAAGTCGGCAATTGCTCGAGCGCGATTGGCTGAGGTTGTTTTGTCATTTTCGACTTCTTCGAGACTAAGTTTGTTCGAATCAGAAACGGTATAAATACTTACACTTTCTGCTTTGTTGCCAATATTTATATAAGGGAATGCCCTTGCTAAAGCCACTTTAGACTCCGGTGGTATTTGCGCACTAGATTTCTCGAAACATACTTCAACAGAAACAGCGCCTCTGCCGACCGTAGTAGCTTGTCCATGAGTTGCCGCTAAAGCAAGGAAAGCTAGCAAGATGAGAGATCGAGGAAGATGCATACGAATTGTGACTAGCGGACGAGATGTCTACGAGTTATTAGACAGGCCCACGGGGTCCGTATATGAATTAATGTCTATTCAGAGCATTATGCCATTCCAATCAAGATTCTGAGAGAATCAATAGCTACCGGAGCCGGTTTGTCTCGTAAATAAATCGACTCCAGCACTTTTATTGAGGCTCGTGTAAGTCAGTGACAGAGTGAGACAACGTCCGCCCACCCTCAC
>CAYYXS010000024.1:0-69852 GCA_964475635.1 uncultured Rhodocyclaceae bacterium | reverse complement strand
CGGCAGGACTTTCACCTGCAAGAGTGCGCCCGTGCCGGGCGCACAAAAAAAAAGCGCGATCCGGAAAGGACCGCGCTAAATCCACACCAAAGGAGGAGGGTGGAGGAGACAAATTCACGAGCGCTGCTGCGCTACGCAACAGCACTCAACAATATTAATTATTGCATACTAATTTATGCATTGCAAGGATTTTGTGCGTTGCACACAGCCAGCCTCGCAGTTGAGGAAATCTGCGCTATTTTGCTTATAACTTGTTGATGATAGACTATTTATTTCAATGCATATTCTAGCTATGTTTGATGCTTATATTCATTAATTTGGCGCAATGCACAATAATGGATCGTATCTGACAATTCATCGTGCGCAGATATGCTTCTGGAGTAAGCGTCTCCTCGAGGCCGCATTAACGATCAGAGCCCGATGCAGCTGAGGAAGCTGTTGGTGTGCCGTCGAGACTGAAAGCCGTCGGTTGGAAGTGTCAACCGCACCAATCGAGCATGTTCTGATGCTCCGCATGGGTGGGATCGCGGATGGCATCGAGGAAGTCGATATTAACCAGGCGGTCCGCCCACGTCTTCGGACGGGCTGGCGTTGGCGCCTGCTGGGCAAACCGGCGATCGCAAGTCGTGGTCTGGCGGCAGGATTTTCTCCAGCTTGACACGGCGCGCCCATCCGTCGCCGAAATCGTAGGGATAGGTAAAGGTCTTGAGCGCGCCCAGGGCGCTGGCCAGTGTGGCTCGACCCTCCCGTTCTACGGCAGACTCAGCATAGTTTGGATCTGGAACGCCGTAATTGCGGTGGCCTATGACGAACTCGTGCAAGTGTCCGCGTCATCATCCCATGGTCTGCCATCCGCCACCAGATCGTCGGCTTCAAACGCGGCTGATTGTGGTTCCACGGCAGCAGTTCTTCAATGCTTCAATGCAATTGATCGGGTGATCGGCGATGCGCCCCAGTACTTCGCGCAGATACCTTCGGATACAATCATACATTCGATCATATTTTTCTTAGGAAAGAACAGATGGAATGTACTGTCCAATGGCTGGGAGAAGGCAGTATGGCGTTTGCTGCGAGCACGGGAAGCGGCCATATCGCCGTTATGGACGGTGCGCCAGAAGGCGGTGGCAACAATCTTGCCCCCCGGCCGATGGAACTTGTTCTTGCCGGAACGGGCGGTTGCACCGCCTACGATGTGGTGTTGATCCTGAAGAAAAGCCGCCAGGCGGTTTCAGGCTGCACGGTCAGCCTAAAAGCTGAACGTGCCGAGAAAGATCCAAAGGTATTTACCAAAATCCATTTCCACTTCACCGTCTGTGGCAACGGCCTGCAACCGGATGCTGTGGAGCGGGCCATCAACTTGTCGGCGAAGAAATACTGTTCCGCATCTATCATGCTGGAGAAAACAGCAGTCATTACCCACGATTGGGAAATCCTAGAAGCATGATCACACCCAGTATGCCGTATGAGTCATCAGGCCCGCTGCTAACCTCATGGCCATCTTAACTGGCCCGGGTAATTCCCTAGCCCCCAGTAGTTCGGCCAAACGTGCGTGGCACATTTCATCCGTTCTCATTTGCTCAATCACTGCGCATGATTTCCTGTCTTGTTCCGGCAGTCTTTGCAAATGTTCGTCCAGATGCGCTTCGACTTGCCGCTCCGTTTCGGCCAGAAAGCCTAGATTCCATTCATCGCCAAGCTTGCCGGCGAGAATCCCCACGGAGAGAGAGGCTACATACCAAAACGGATTGAGCAAGCTCTTTCGCCCTCCCAATTCGGTAAGGCGACGATCAGTCCAAGCAAGATGGTGACTCTCGTCTTCTGCCGCCTTGCGCAGTGCCAGACGAATGGATTCATGCCGCGAAACTAAGGCTTGGCCCTGGTAAAGCGCTTGGGCGCATATCTCGCCGCAGTGGTTAACCCTCATCAGGGCCACGGCGACCTGTCTATCTCCCTCGGACAATGCAGCCTCGGGAATATCGTATCCCGGTCCCGGATGGCTGCTATGCATTGGTAAGAATACTGAGCGCAAAGCCTTGTCGAATTCGAGAATCAAACCATCCATCACTCTTGCACTTTACGGTCGATGTAAGTTCTCATCTCGCTTCGGGGTGGGAGCCGCGCCTGAGCGCATCGACTCCCTCGTCTGCTTTCAGAATGGCGATATTTCCTGGGCAGAAATACCCCCTCGACAACGCGGCCTGATAACTGCTTGGTCGAATTGGCTGCCATTCTTGGTTTCTCGACGACCCCCAAGCTTTGTCACCACGCCCAAATGCATAAAGCTTGCGCACTTTGACAGCGCACCGAATTCCTTCGTAGCTGATGTTGGTAGTGCCTCCAGCTGACTTGACGACCACTACATACCTGATGACGCCATCCTCACCGACACCAAGCGTCTTTCCATCAATAAAATAGCGATTGCGCGTAGCCGCCCCCGCATCGAATTCGATTAGATCTTCTGATTTTGGGAAGTCGGGGAGTTTGGCTTCCAGTTCAACCCATTTCTGCTCTTCCTCGAAATACTCACCGTATTTCTTGTCCCCATAGAACTGGGACTGCCCCGACGCCGGGTTGGCAAGCGCCAAGATACCCCCAGCAACAACCCATGCCCCAACTTCGCGCATCTTCACACACCCTTGTCCTGAATGTCCACGAGCCTTTCACTCTGCCGCATCGGAAAACTCGCACATCGGCAAAACTCGCTGATGATACACGCCTCAGACAACCGGGAAATCTCAGTGCGCGATCACCGCTTCGATTTCGGCAAAAGTCGATGCTATCTGGATGGTGTCGATAGCCATTCCCAACTGACGCGCAATTTGTGATGCTGAGAAAATACCTCTGATCATCTGGTGGCCCGAATCATCCACCTCAGCCACAAGCGCATGCCGACGACCCGTGCCCTTGAGCGTGGCAACGACGTGGCCGACTTCAGTACTGCAGACGTCTTCGAAATCGATCACTTCCAGCCGTTCTCTGGGTGTCATGATGTCGCGCGCCAGGATTTCCTCGTAACGTACCCCACGATCGCGCACAATCAGCATCGGTTTTTCGCCTAGCATGTCGGTCGAGGTGATAATGCCGAGGATGCAGCGTTTCTCATCTGCCACCAGTAACGAACGGACGGTGTTGCGCATCATCGCCTTATTGACCGTGCCAAGCGGGGCTTCTGGACTGATGGTGACCGCCTGAACCCGCTTGAGATCGGTCATCACTTCAAGGGCTGGGGAGTCCAGGGTAACGCTGCGCAAAGGCTTCATCTCAACCAGGAAATAACTGGCACACCGCTCCAAGACGGTCTGGCGCAATATCCTGTATTGTTCTCGAACCATGTTTCCACTCCTTTCGTAAGCGCTGCGGGAAGCGCAAACTGCGTCCTGCCCGATGGCTTCACTACATTCAAGGCAAAAAAAACAAGAAGTGAAAATGGAACCTGCAGATTGACTCATTAGCCGCCTGAATCGTGCTTTCCTGGCGCTCAGGGCTGCATCAAATCCTGGGTGACAGCCCATTTCGGCTGCCGATCTGCCGGGTGGCGAAAGACAAGGCGGGATAACTCGATCAATGCCTGCTGGTACACACTTCGCTTGAACTCGATCACCGCGTCCAACGGCACCCAGTAGTCGCTCCAGCGCCAAGCGTCAAATTCAGGATGATCGCAGGCGCGAAGCGAAACATCGGAATCCCTGCCGATCAACCTCAGCATGAACCATATCTGTTTCTGGCCGCGATATGAGTTACGCCATTCCCGCCGAATCCACTGCTTCGGCACGTCGTAGCGCAGCCAGTCACGGGTACGCCCAAGAATCCTGACGTGCTCCTGCCGCAGGCCGATTTCTTCGTGCAGTTCCCGGTACATCGCCTGTTCTGGCGACTCTCCGTGCTTAATCCCCCCTTGCGGGAACTGCCAGGAATGTTCTCTGATGCGTTTGCCCCAAAAAACCTCGTTCTTGCTGTTGGCCAGGATGATGCCGACGTTAGGGCGATAGCCTTCACGGTCGAGCATGATTACAACCTTAAATTAATGAACTGCATTCATTTTTTCACAATTTGCCTCTGATTGAAAGCAGGCCAGATACAACTCGTTTTGTCACTCTGCAGACTGCGGTAAAATTTATCTTTTTTCGGCTATCAAAAAATGCGCGCCTCGCAATTCTTCCTCGCCACACTGAAAGAGGCTCCTTCCGATGCTGAAATCGTAAGTCATAAGCTGATGTTACGGGCCGGGCTTATCAAACGACTGGCGGGAGGCATCTATACTTGGATGCCCCTAGGTCTGCGCACACTGCGCAAGGTGGAAAACATCATTCGCGAGGAAATGAATCGTTCCGGCGCCATTGAACTGCTGATGCCTGCGGTCATACCGGCGGAGTTGTGGCAGGAAACCGGCCGCTGGGAGATGTATGGGCCAGAACTCCTTCGCATCAAAGATCGCCATCAGCGCGATTTCATCATTGGTCCAACGCACGAGGAAGTCATTACTGATGTCGCTCGACGGGAAATCAGGAGCTACCGACAACTGCCGCTGCATCTTTACCAGGTCCAGACAAAATTCCGCGACGAGATCCGCCCGCGCTTTGGCATCATGCGAGGACGCGAATTCCTAATGAAGGACGGCTATTCCTTCCATGCGACATACGAGGATCTTCAGCGTGAGTACCGCAACATGCACGACACATACTCGCGCATTTTCACCCGGCTTGGCCTGAGTTTTAGGGCGGTAGCGGCGGATACCGGCACGATCGGCGGCACAGGTTCGCACGAATTCCACGTCTTGGCAGAGTCAGGCGAGGATGCTATTGCCTTCTGTCCGGATTCCGACTATGCCGCCAATGTCGAGTTGGCGGAAGGCCTTGCCCCCGCAACGCCCCGCAGCGGCCATATCGAGCGTTTGGAGAAGGTCGCGACCCCGGACAAGACCCGTTGCGAGGACGTCTCCGCGCTACTGAAACTTCCTCTGACCAGAACCGTAAAGGCCATAGCGGTCATGCACTATGAGCAGTTCTACCTTCTGCTCATTCGAGGCGATCACACGCTTAACGAAATCAAGGTCTGCAAGCTGCCATTTCTCAATCCATTCCGCTTCGCAACGGATGAGGAGGTCGAGCGGTTTCTCGGCTGCAAGCCTGGGTATATCGGTCCGGTAGGCATCGCGCCGGACATTCCCGTCGTCGCTGACCGCACGGTGGCGCATATGAGCGACTTCGTCTGTGGTGCCAACGAAGCCGGTTATCATCTGACGGGGGTAAACTGGGGCCGCGATCTGCGTGAGCCGGACCATGTCTTTGACATACGAAATGTCGTGGAAGGCGATCCCAGCCCGGACGGCAAGGGACAACTCTCCATCTGCCGCGGGATCGAAGTAGGACATATTTTCCAGTTGCGCACAAAATATTCTGAAGCGATGAAGGCAAGCTTCCTCGACGAATCGGGCCAACCGCGTCTTATGGAAATGGGCTGCTATGGCATCGGGGTTACGCGCATCGTAGGTGCTGCCATCGAACAGAACCATGACGAGCGAGGCATCGTTTTCCCACATGCCATAGCGCCCTTCGAGATTGCCATTGCGCCGGTTGGCTATGGCAAAAGTCAGTCCGTGAGGGACGCTGCAGAGTTACTGTACGGAGAATTGAAGGCAGCTGGCCTGGATGTGCTGCTGGATGATCGGAACGAGCGCCCCGGCGTCATGTTTGCCGACCTTGAGCTCATCGGCATTCCACACCGAATCACTATCGGAGAGCGTGGACTCAAGGAGGCTACTGCGGAATACCAGGAACGGCGCGAAACGGCTGCAACCAAGGTGCCCCTTGCAGAGGTCGGCGCTTTTCTGCGCGAACGCCTGGGCGCGTGACGAGAAGTAACCGATATCTCCTCCTCCTGATGCTCGCTGCCGCCTCCGCCAGCGCAGGTGAGCAAAAGTATGTGCCGTTGGCGGCTAGCGTACAGGCTGTCATGCACGCCGCCGTTTCCGACAGCCGCCCGCCTGCAAGCTCCTTTCGCAACCCTCTGGAAGCGGTTGATTGGCTTGATGAAATGTCGGCCAGACTGGCAAAGCGAATACCAAACCGGGAAAGTCGTATCGAATTCCTGCAGGCGGTACATTACGAGGCTACGCGCTCGGGCCTCGACCCTCAACTCGTACTCGGGCTGATCCAGGTCGAGAGCGGTTTCAGGAAATACGCCGTATCTCCCGCAGGCGCACGCGGTTATATGCAGGTCATGCCTTTCTGGATCAAGCTGATCGGCAACAGAAACGACAACCTCTTCCACCTGCGCATGAATCTGCGGTACGGTTGCACGATTCTCAAGCACTACCTGGATATCGAAAAAGGGGATTTGTTCCGGGCGCTAGGACGCTACAACGGCAGTCTGGGCAAGGCAGAGTATCCCGACGCAGTACGTGCTGCCTGGGAAAGACATTGGCGTTACTCGCGAAAGGTCGCCCTCGGACGATAAGCGTGCCGTTCAAAGAAGAAATCAGCGCATTCCGGGCAGCAGACCTTTCATGCTGCGCATCATTTTCTGCAGGCCGCCCTTCGAGAGCTGTTTCATCATCTTCTGAGTCTGTTCGAACTGGTTCAACAGACGATTCACTTCCTGAACCTGGACGCCAGCGCCGTTGGCTATGCGACGTTTGCGCGATGCCTTGATCAGCTCCGGCTTGGATCGTTCTTGCAGAGTCATGGAATTGATGATGCCCTCGAGACGGCGCACCGTCTTGTCCTCGATCTGGGAGCCGGCTTGCTGCGCGGCCTGGGCAAACTGCGCGGGCAGCTTATCCATCAGGCCGCTCATGCCACCCATCTTGCGCATCTGACCGATCTGTTCCCTGAAATCGTTCAGGTCAAATCCCTTCCCAGACTTGAGCTTCTGGGTAAGCGCCCTGGCCTTATCCTGATCGACGCCGCGCTGTGCCTCCTCAATCAGCCCCAACACATCACCCATGCCGAGAATGCGTGAAGCCATCCTCTCGGGATGAAACTCCTCCAGTCCGGAAAGCTTTTCGCCGACACCAGCGAACTTGAGCGGTTTGCCGGTGACGTGGCGCACTGAGAGAGCCGCTCCGCCACGAGCATCTCCATCCAGCTTGGTGAGGATGATCCCCGTCAGCGGCAGTACGTCGTTGAAGGTGCGAGCGGTATTCACTGCGTCCTGGCCCAGCATGGCGTCCACCACGAAAAGCGTCTCGACAGGCTGCAACGCCGCATGCAACTCGGCCACCTCGCGCATCATGGCTTCGTCAATAGCCAGTCGCCCGGCGGTATCGAACAGCACCACGTCGTAGTAATGCTTCCGCGCAAAGTCAAGCGCGGAAGCGGCTATGCCGACAGGTTTGTCGCTGGTCTGCGCAGGGAAGAAATCGATACCTGCTTGCTCGGCCACCAGCTTCAGCTGCTGGATCGCTGCAGGGCGATACACGTCGGCACTAACGGCCAGCACTTTCTTCTTCTTGCGTTCCTTGAGGAATTTGCCCAGCTTGCCAGTCGTTGTGGTTTTGCCGGCACCCTGCAGGCCTGCCATGAGAATTACGGCTGGGGGTTGCACGGTCAGGTTCAGGCCACTGCTTTCTCCGCCCATCAGTTCGGTCAACTCTCTATGCACGACTCCAACAAGCGCCTGGCCAGGAGTCAGGCTGCCTATCACTTCCTGACCGACCGCTCTTTCCTTGATGCGAGCGACAATATCCTTGACCACCGGCAGTGCAACATCGGCCTCCAGAAACGCCATTCTCACCTCGCGCAGCGCGTCGGCGATATTCTCTTCTGTCAGGCGAGCATGACCTCGCAGCGTCTTGACGACGTGCGACAAACGCTGCGTCAGGTTGTCCAGCATGATGTTCCGTATGCTCCGGGAAGAAGGTAGACTTACTAAATGCAAGGAATTTTACCGCATCTGTTCACTGCTTCACTGTACGCCCTCCTTGGCTATCATTTCTGGCGAACGCGCTGGGCTCATGCCATACCCAAGGGCAGGTGTGACGCTTTCCCCTGGGAAAGGCTTACTCTTGCGGCTATCCTCCTGCTGCACGGTTACTTGCTTTACCAGGATCTGTTTGAGGAAGGCGTCATGCGATTCGGATTCTCGACCGCACTCTCGCTCATTTTCTGGCTTGCCGTCCTTATATATTGGGTCGAGAGCTTCCAAGCTCGCATGGAGGGAATGCAGGCCTTGGTCCTGCCGCTGGCTGGCATCTGTGCACTTTTGCCCGCTCTTTTTCCTGGCCAGCATCTGCTGTCAAACGCTGCCTCATTCATGTTCAGGGCCCATTTTCTCATCGCCATGGTCGCTTACAGCCTGTTCACTCTCGCCGCACTTCATGCCATCATCATTACAGTGGCAGAGCGGCGCCTACATAGAGCAGAGCTGACCCGACCGCTGGCGACCCTGCCACCACTGCTGACGATGGAATCGCTGCTGTTCCGATTGATTCTGATCGCATTCGTTCTGCTTACCCTAACCCTCGCGACAGGCTTCGTCTTTTCGGAAACTCTGTTCGGCAAAGCACTGTCTTTCAATCACAAATCGCTATTCTCCATAGTCTCCTGGCTTATCTTCGCCGCACTGCTGTCAGGAAGGCATTTCTGGGGGTGGCGCGGGCGCCAGGCGGTGCGCTGGACATTGGCCGGCTTTGTCGCTCTGATGCTGGCCTATGTCGGCAGCAGATTTGTATTAGAGATCGTGCTTGGCAGGGCCGGCTGACAGGGCTTACTTTCCACTGTTTTCGTCCTCGACATTACCGGATACTGTGGAGGCATTTGCCCTGTCGTTACAATTGCCAAAAACCAGGCCGCCTTCGCCATGTCCGAATAGTCAGGATTCCTCCCCTCGCAGAAATGGTCTTGATGACCAAATAATTGAGGGCCAAGTATGAGAAAGTACGGTACGCAGCCGCCGATGGCGTCGCCACATCACGACACACGCTGAAGTTCAACAAACCCCTCCAACCGTCTGATAGTCTTTACAAAACTCCACTGTAAGGGCATCATCGTCCGAGTTGCTCGGCTGGTATTCTTGATCCTCTACCCAGGTAACAATGGCGGCTTCACTCCAATCATCTCTTAGCGGCTTGGCGCGCGCGCTGGTTCAGCAAGGCCGCCTCAAGGAGGCGGAAGCGGAAGCATTTGCTGCCCAAGGCGCAGGGACTGGCGGCGGATTCGTCGGCCAGGTTGTCTCCAGCGGCAGGCTGAATGCGAAGGATATTGCCAGCTTTGCGGCTGAAACCTTTGGTTATCCTCTGCTGGATCTAAACGCAATAGACGAGAGCCATTTCCCTCCCGGCGCTATTGATCGCAAGCTGATGCAGACTCATCAGGTGCTGGCTCTTACCAAGCGAGGTAACCGTATCGCGGTCGCCTTGTCAGACCCCACTAATCTGCGTGCGCTCGATGAGATCCGTTTCCAGACGGGCTTGGCTGTTGATCCGGTGGTCGTTGAAGCCAACAAACTTACGCCTATTGTATTGAAGCTCTCGGAAACGGCAGAAACCAAGCTCAATGAACTAACCGGAGACGACCTTGATCTTGAACTGGCCGACGAAACAGATGATAGCCCCAGTCAGGATGCCGGCTCGGCTGAAGTCGATGATGCCCCCGTTGTGCGTTTCATCCAGAAAATATTGCTTGACGCAATCAATGAAGGGGCCTCAGACATACATTTCGAGCCTTATGAAAAATATTATCGTATCCGCTTCCGTACGGATGGCGTTCTACGTGAGATAGCCCAACCCCCGCTCGTTATCAAGGAAAAAATCGCTTCACGGATCAAAGTCATATCCAGGCTGGACATCTCGGAGAAGCGCGTACCGCAAGACGGCAGAATGAAACTGGTGCTGTCGAAGACGCGCGCCATCGATTTCCGCGTCAGCACGCTACCCACCTTGCATGGCGAAAAAATCGTCATGCGCATACTCGACCCCTCCAGCGCGATGCTCGGCATAGACGCCCTCGGTTACGATCCAGAGCAGCGCGAGGTACTGATGGCGGCCATTGAGAGGCCTTACGGCATGATCCTTGTGACCGGGCCGACGGGGAGCGGAAAAACGGTTTCACTTTATACCTGCCTCAACCTGCTGAATAAGCCGGGAATCAACATATCAACTGCCGAGGATCCCGCAGAAATCAATTTACCTGGGATAAACCAGGTCAATGTTAACGACAAAGCTGGGCTGACTTTTGCCGTAGCGCTGAAAGCATTCCTGAGACAGGATCCTGACATCATAATGGTGGGCGAGATTCGCGACCTGGAAACTGCCGAGATCGCCATCAAGGCAGCCCAGACCGGACATCTGGTGCTCTCAACTTTGCATACCAACGATGCCCCGACGACTCTTGAGCGAATGAAGAACATGGGAATTGCCCCCTTCAATATCGCTTCCAGCGTCATCTTGATCACCGCTCAGCGGCTGGCTCGACGACTCTGCACTTGCAGGAAACCTGTCACGTTGCCTATTGAGGCGTTGATTGAAGCAGGCTTCCACGAGAATGAAATCGATGGCAGCTGGCAGTTGTATGGACCCAATGGTTGTGACAAATGCAAGGGTAGCGGCTATAAGGGCAGAATCGGCATCTATCAGGTCATGCCGATTACTGAGGAGATCCAGCGCATCATCATGACCAACGGCAATTCGCTCGATGTTGCCGAGCAGGCACAGCGAGAAGGCATCAAGGATCTTCGACAATCAGGTCTGTTCAAAGTCAAGCAAGGCCTCACTTCTCTCGAGGAAGTCCTGGCGACGACGAACGAATAGGGGGGCACATGGCAACCGCAACTAAAGCAGCCAAAAGGGACAGCGGAAGCAAGGAATACACCTTCGCCTGGGAGGGTAAGGACAAGACCGGCAAGTTGATGAGGGGGGAAATGCGGGCAGGTGGCGAGGCGGTCGTTCAGGCAACGTTGCGGCGTCAAGGCATCCTGGTAAGCAAGGTCAAGAAGCAAACCTTCAAGCGTGGAGGCAAGATAACCGAAAAGGACATTACTTTGTTCACTCGCCAGATGGCCACCATGATGAAGGCTGGCGTGCCACTCCTGCAGGCATTCGATATAGTCGGAAAAGGTGCGGCCAATCAGGCCGTTGCCAAGCTCCTGATGGATGTAAAAGCTGATGTGGAAACCGGGTCGTCGCTCACCCAGGCTTTCCGCAAGTACCCCCTTTATTTCGATGCCTTGTTCTGCAACCTCGTCGGCGCGGGTGAAGCCGCTGGCATACTCGACGCACTGCTGGATCGGCTGGCGACCTACAAGGAAAAAATACTGGCCATCAAGAGCAAGATCAAGTCAGCATTGTTCTATCCCATCGCTGTGATCGTGGTTGCCATCGTAATCACGGCGGTCATCATGATTTTTGTGATTCCGGCCTTTAAAAGCGTCTTCCAGAACTTTGGTGCAGATTTGCCCGCTGCTACTCTGATGGTCATCGCCATGTCGGATTTCGTGGTGGCCAATTGGTACCTCATCTTCGGCATCCTGGGCGGCGGCGTTTATGGTTTCTTCAACCTTTGGCAACGCTCGGAGAAGGTACAGATATTCATGGACCGACTTCTACTTCGCCTGCCCGTTTTCGGAGACATTGTGCGCAAGGCAACTATGGCTAGATGGGCAAGAACCTTGTCCACCATGTTTGCGGCGGGGGTTCCTCTAGTCGAGGCACTGGACTCGGTCGGCGGAGCTTCAGGAAATTATGTTTACAAGATGGCCACAAAGCTGATCCAGTCCGAGGTCAGCACGGGAACAAGCCTGACCGTTGCGATGCAGAACGCAAACGTGTTCCCGAACATGGTGATCCAGATGGTATCCATCGGCGAGGAGTCCGGCCAACTCGATGCCATGCTGGGCAAAGTAGCGGATTTTTTCGAGGCCGAGGTGGATGATGCCGTTGAGGCGATGTCCAGCCTCATGGAACCCATGATTATGGTGGTTCTCGGCACTTTGATCGGCGGCATGGTGGTATCGATGTATCTGCCGATCTTCAAGCTGGGCCAGGTTGTCTAATAGTGGCGGGTGAAACCGATCAAGCGGTTGCAGTGGCGACGCGCGCATGACATTCCCTCCGGAATCGGCAGGATATGCCGCCTTGGCTGCCGCATTGGGCGTGATAGTAGGAAGTTTTCTCAATGTGGTAATCCACCGCCTGCCGAGAATGATCGAGCGCGGATGGCGAAATGAATGTGCGGAGTTGCGTGGCGAACCGCCCCCTCAGAACGGGAAATTAACGCTGGCAACACCTCGCTCGCGATGCCCGGCCTGCGGCCACGCCATCACAGCGCTGGAGAATATCCCGCTGATAAGTTACATCGCTCTTGGCGGGCGCTGTAGCGAGTGTGGGGCGGACATCGGTCTGCGTTACCCAATGGTGGAGGCGCTCTCCGGTCTTCTATGCAGCTACGCTGCATGGCGTTTCGGCTTGACGTGGGCAGGAATTGGTGCATTTGTATATGTCTGGTGTTTGATTGTCCTGGCCTTCATCGACCTTGAAACGCAGTTGTTACCCGATTGCATCACGTTGCCCTTGTTATGGGGAGGTCTGCTATTCAACCTAGCAGGTGGTGACAGGCTTGCTTACGCCGAGATTGGCAGCGCGGTAGCTGGGGCTGCCGTGGGCTATCTCTCGCTTTGGTCGGTGTATTGGGCGTTCAAGCTTGCCACCGGCAAGGAGGGGATGGGCTACGGAGATTTCAAGCTGCTTGCTGCGATCGGGGCCTGGTTGGGGTGGAAATTGCTTCCCTTGACAATATTGGCCTCTTCGCTGGTTGGCGCCGCGGTTGGTATCGGCCTGATCTTCATCGCAAAGCATGGCAGGAATGTGCCCATTCCCTTTGGCCCCTACCTTGCGGCAGCTGGCGTTATTGCCCTGTTCTGGGGAAAGCCACTGACTCGGCAGATTTTCGGGCTACCCTAGCCACGACGCTGAAATCTTGAAAAAGACTTCAGCGACAACATATAGTTAGCCTGACTTAGGAATGCGCTTACAGGGTGAAGACCTGGGTTATAATTTATTGTTTTTCTGGAGATTCCAATGCCGATCTACGAATACCGCTGCAACACCTGCGGATTCCAGAAGGAGTTCCTGCAGAAGTTAAGTGACGCGCCTTTGGAAACCTGCCCCGAGTGCGGGCAATCCACCTTCAGCAAAATGCTGACTGCGGCCGGCTTCCAACTCAAGGGCAACGGTTGGTATGCGACCGACTTCAAGGGCTGCGCTGCAAAAAGCGAACCAAGGCAGGCAAGCGACAACGCTCCGGGGCAAGGCTGTAATGGCTGCGCTTGCGCCGGGAACGGATGAAAAAGTATTTTATTACCGGTCTCCTGATCTGGGTTCCCCTGGCGATCACCGCTTGGGTGCTGGCGCTCATTGTCAGCACGATGGATCAGACCCTCCTCTTGCTGCCGGCATCGGTACGGCCCGAGAATTTGCTTGGCTTTTACATGCCGGGCATCGGTGTCATAGCAACGCTTCTGATCGTGTTCCTTACAGGGCTGGTGACTGCCAACATCATTGGTCAACGACTCCTGCGTTTCTGGGAAGGGGTACTTTCGCGCATCCCGGTAGTCAAATCCGTCTATTACAGCGTGAAGCAGGTTTCCGACACGCTTTTCTCCTCAAGCGGCGAAGCTTTCCGCAAGGCCCTTCTCGTTCAATATCCGCGCGAGGGGGCCTGGACCATCGGCTTTCAGACTGGCCAACCGGGGGGCGATGTCGTCACTCATCTGCAGGGCGACTATGTGAGCGTCTATGTGCCCACCACGCCCAACCCGACATCTGGCTTCTTTCTCATGCTGCCTCGGAAAGACACGATCGAACTCGATATGAGCGTCGACGAGGCCCTCAAATACATCATCTCCATGGGAGTTGTCGCCCCCCCCGCGCGCAATCCCGCTGGACGGGCGCAGAATCAATAACACGCCGCCATCGCGGCATCTTTTCCTGGGCACTTTGAAATGCGTACTCACTACTGCGGTCTTGTCAATGCCGCGCATTTAGGCCAAACCGTCATCCTGTGTGGCTGGGCGCACCGGCGCAGAGACCACGGAGGCGTCATCTTCATCGATCTGCGAGACCGCGAAGGCGTTGTCCAGGTCGTATGCGACCCCGACCGTAAGGAGACCTTTGCCACAGCAGAGCGAATCCGCAACGAGTACGTGCTGATGATCACCGGAATGGTGCGACGGCGTCCTGAAGGTACTGTGAATCCGAACCTGATCAGCGGCGAGATCGAGGTACTGGCGCAAAGCATCGAGATACTCAATCCGGCCGCCACGCCACCCTTCCAAATGGACGAGGACAATCTTTCCGAGAACGTCCGCCTGACGCATCGGGTGCTCGATCTGCGCCGCCCGCAAATGCAGAAGAACCTGATGCTGCGCTACAAGGTGGCGATGGCTTTCCGCCGCTTCCTTGATGCGCAAGGGTTCATCGACATCGAAACGCCTATGCTGACCAAGTCTACGCCGGAAGGGGCGCGCGACTACCTGGTGCCCTCGCGCGTGCATGTCGGCCAGTTCTTCGCCCTGCCGCAGTCGCCGCAATTGTTCAAACAGATGCTCATGGTGGCCGGTTTCGACCGCTACTATCAGATTACCAAGTGCTTTCGCGACGAGGACCTGCGCGCCGATCGGCAGCCGGAGTTCACGCAGGTCGATATCGAGACGTCCTTCCTCACCGAAGCTGAGATTACCGCGATCATGGAAGAGCTTATCCGGTATGTATTCAAGGAGGCGCTAAACCTCGAATTGCCGAATCCCTTTCCACGCCTGAGCCATGCAGAAGCGATGGCCCGCTTCGGTTCTGACAAGCCGGATCTGCGCGTCAAGCTCGAATTCACCGAACTCACCGATCTCATGAAGACGGTGGACTTCAAGGTTTTCCGCGCGGCAGCCGAAATGGCCGACGGCCGCGTGGCCGCTCTTCGCATTCCCGGCGGTGGCAGCCTGACGCGCAAGGAAATTGACGATTACACTACTTTCGTCGCCATATACGGTGCCAAGGGACTCGCCTACATCAAGGTCAACGATAGCGCGAAAGGTGTCGAGGGCTTGCAATCTCCGATCCTGAAGTTCCTGCCCGCCGATGTCGTAGCTCAGGTGATCGATCGAACAGGCGCTATGGATGGCGATCTGGTGTTCTTCGGCGCCGATCGTGCCAACATCGTTAACGATGCGTTGGGAGCGCTGCGCGTCAAGATCGGGCACGAGAAAGGCGCTGAGGCAGGCTATTTTGAAAGTGGATGGCAGCCCCTGTGGGTGGTGGACTTCCCCATGTTCGAATACGATGAAGATGAGAAGCGCTGGGTAGCCTTGCACCATCCCTTCACCTCTCCGAAGGACGGCCATGAGTCCTTCATCGAAACCGAGCCTGGCAAATGCATGGCAAAAGCCTATGACCTTGCTTTGAACGGCTGGGAGATCGGCGGTGGCTCCGTGCGTATCCACCGCGAAGAAATCCAGTCTAAGGTATTCCGGGCCCTCGCCATCAGCGCCGAGGAAGCTGAGCAGAAATTCGGTTTTCTGCTCGATGCCCTCAAGTACGGCGCACCGCCGCACGGCGGCCTTGCCTTCGGCCTCGATCGCATCGTCACCATGATGACCGGCGCCGAATCGATCCGCGACGTGATAGCATTCCCGAAGACACAGCGGGCACAATGCCTGCTGACCAATGCACCAGGGCCTGTCGACGAAAAGCAACTTCGCGAGCTTCACATACGCTTAAGGCAGGCTGAATCGGCCAAATCACCCTGAAGCTTGCGGTGCACGACCGGATTGTGCACCGCAAATTCCTCAAGAAACTGCCGTTACCTGCCGTATTTCAGTCATTCCCAATGGAAAGGCAGATTATTCTGCCCATTTCAGAAACATGGCTGACCTACACGACGTTCGCGCACTTCTTGTCGACCGCAGCCCAGAAATGCGGGGCACTCTTCGCGCCATGCTTGGCCAGTGCGGGATGGACGATGTCCAGCCGGCCGCCACTGCCGCGGCAGCCGTCCGAAAACTGGAAGAGCGCGCTTATGACCTGATCCTTTGCGAATATGCTCTTGGCGATGGGCAGGACGGGCAGCACCTGCTCGAGGACCTGCGTACGCATCGCCTCATTCCGCTATCCACTGTCTTCATCATGGTGACGAGCGAGAGCAACTATGAGCGCGTCGTCAGTGCTGTAGAACTCGCCCCCAACGATTATCTGCTCAAGCCGTTCACGGCAGACTCCCTCTTTCAACGAGTTACCCGCGCGATGGAAAAGCGGGAAGCGTTTCTGCCTGCCTTCGGCTTGATAGAAATCGGAAATTTCAATGAAGCGGTCGAATCCTGCAGGGAAGGTGAAACGCGTACGCCTCATTACGCTATCGATTTCATGCGCCTGCGTGCGGAATTGCTGGTCTCCTTGGGTCAGGCCGAGAACGCCCAGGAGGTCTATCGCAGGATTCTTGAGAGCAAGGCGGTACCTTGGGCAAGGCTAGGCCTGGCAAAAACGTTATTCATGCAAAAACGGTTCAATGAGGCCGAAGAGGGCCTGTCGAGGCTAATCGAAGAAAACCGTCAATATCTCGATGCCTACGATTGGCTCTCGCGCACCCGCGAAGCGGCCGGCAGGCTGGAGGAGGCGCAAAAAACATTGGAGAAGGCTGTCTGCGTATCCCCCCACACCCTGCGCCGACTGAAAAAACTCGGCGATATCGCACTCGATACGGGTGATATCGCCGTGGCTGAACGAGCGTTGTCCGAAGTGGTGCGGAAAGAACGATATTCCGATTTTCGCGACCCTGAAAATCACGTCAAGCTGGTGAAGGTTTTTGTCGCTAAAGGCGATTGCCAGCTTGCCGAGAAGACCATCCGCGATCTTGAACGTAGCATGCACGGTCTGCCTAAGACAGAAGCATGCAGCGCATTGTCCTCTGCCATGGTGCATAGCAAGACGGGTAACAGGGAGAAGGCGCTTGAGGCGCTTAACCGCGCTCTGTCCGCCAGCAGAAGCAACTCGGAACTGTCAGATGATCTTAAAATCGATCTGGTCCGAACCTGTCTAGCCAATCAGCAACAAGATGCCGCTCTTGAAATGATCAGCGAGGTCATGCTCAATGCCTCGGATGAGCAGTCTCTGGAAAAGGCAAAGGAAGTCCTTGAGGGGGCAGGCCTGAAAACGATGGCAGACGAGTTGGCGCTGAAAACTCGCAAGGACGTCATGGAGCTTGTAGCGACCGGGGTCAGTCACGCGGAAAGCGGCGAGTACGAGGAGGCGGTCAAGTTCATGCTCCATGCCGTAAGAAAAATGCCAGGCAATACCCAGGTCGGCCTTAACGCTGCGCTCGCGCTGCTCAAGCTGATTGATCACCGCGGCTGGAACGAGAAGTTGGCTGCACAGACGCGCAGCCTGGTCGATCTCGCGCGCCGAGGCGATCCTGCCAATCCTCGCATTACTGCACTGACCAGCTACTTCCAGAACATGCTCTCGAAATACGGGATCCAACCGACACGCCCCTGATTCGACTTGTTGCGGGATAATGTCTTTTCATGACGAAAATCCCGCTTGCCACCGCCAGGCTGCTGTTTCTGCTGGTTTCCCTGATTGCCGGCGATACCCTTGCGGGCGCATGCCTGACGCCGACCATGGCACGGGTATCCACTACCGAGCTGCCTCGCGAAGCCCTTGAAACCCTGTTGCTGATCAAGCGCGGCGGACCTTTTCCCTACCGCCGGGACGGATCCGTATTCGGCAACCATGAACGAAGCCTGCCGGATCGGCCGCATGGATACTACCGGGAATTCACGGTAAAGACGCCTGGGACGCGCAACCGCGGCCCCCGCCGCATCGTGGCAGGAACTGGGAACCCTGGCAATGTTCGAATCACGGACGAGTTTTACTACACGGAAGATCACTACCGCTGTTTCAGGAAGATCATTGAATGAATCGAACTCGGGCAGTCAGGATGCTGAGGGATCCTGCTATGGCAGGCGTGTACCTGGCGCCCTGGCAGGGGATGACGGATTTGCTCGAAACCGCTGCAACCTCTGGATTTGTCGTCTGCCGCGTAAACCTCTCCCAGGCTGCCGACAAGCATGCCCTGCTGGGCAGCCTGGCTAGCGCACTCGCCTTCCCGGATTGGTTCGGACAAAACTGGGATGCCCTAGCGGACTGCCTGTGCGACCTGTCATGGTTGACTGCACAGGGTTATCTGCTGCAGTTGGAGGGTGTCGAGGAATTTCGTGTCCGGAATGGACGGGATCTCGACATTGCACTGGGCATCCTATCTTCAGCCGCCGATTTCTGGCGGAAAGAGGGCGTGCCATTCTGGGTGTTGACGGATTCCGGAGTGGAGGGCATTCCCCCGCTTCCTTGGCCCATATGAAAAAACCGGTTTCCGTACTGGTTCTCATCCATACGCCCGGACTTGAGGTTCTGCTGCTTGAACGCGCTTCCTATCCCGGTTTCTGGCAATCGATAACGGGAAGTCGGGAGGGAGATGAGTCCCTCCTGGCCACGGCAATCCGCGAAGTTGGCGAAGAAACGGGGATTGCGGTTGGCCAGACCGAATTGAGCGATTGGCGCCTAAGCAATCGTTACGAGATCTTCCCGCAATGGCGCCACCGCTACCCGCCGGGAGTAACGAAAAACGTTGAGCACGTCTTCAGCCTCATGCTGCCGGAAACGGCGCAGGTCGCTATCGCACCCGAAGAGCACATCGGATTCCAGTGGCTGCCCTGGCAGGATGCCGCTCGTGCAGTCATATCCTGGAGCAACCGGGACGCCATTCTCATGTTACCTCGCTACTTGGGGCATCGGTATTGAGCAAGGCTGGACGAAGCCTGTTCATTAGGCATTCCGGGCAATAACACCCCACCCCCGATTCCGGAGGAACAGCAAGCGGCGGGAGCTCGGCGCACCAGCAACGTTCTGCACCGATCGACATGCCGCAGACAAAATCCCTGCCGCAACCCGCGCAGGTGCTCGGTTTATGACAGCCATCCGCGCCGACATCAACAGTCGTCATAACTTCTCCCCTTGAAACTCAGCCAGGTTGCCCTATATTCGAATCATGAGTTTATTCCTTACCTGTTGAAATGAAAGGAGACATCATGGCGAATATCGTACGTACCGGTTCCGATCCCTTCGACGATTTCTTTCGCGGCTTCTTCGTACGCCCGGTCGACTTCGGCAGCTCGATGGACGTTCCCTCCATCAAGATCGATGTCAAGGAGCAGGGGGATGCCTACAAGGTTCATGCCGAGCTGCCCGGCATCCGCAAAGAGGATATCCACGTCAATATCGACGGCTCGGTCGTCTCGATCAGCGCCGAGCGCAAGCAGGAGAAGGAAGTCAAGGAGGGCGAGCGTATCCTTCGTACCGAGCGCTATTTCGGCAAGGTCTCGCGCAGCTTCCAGCTGGGCCAGGATATCGACGAAGCGAAATCCTCGGCAAAGTTTACCGACGGCGTGCTAGAGCTGACGTTGCCGAAAAAGGCTGCTGCCGCTGCCAAGCGGCTGACGATCGACTGACCCCAGGCCCACCCACCCTCATCGGGGGCCGGCAACAGCGGGAAGCTTCGGCTTCCCGCTTTTTTTGCCTAAGGCTTAGAATTCCGGCTTCTACTGAACCGAAGCCATCATGACCGACCATACGCTCTCCCCGGCCGCAGAAGCCGGCATCCTCGCAGCAGCCCTTCCCTACATTCGCCGCTTCCAGGACAAGACCATCGTCGTTAAATACGGCGGCAACGCGATGACCGACGAGAAGCTCAAGCATTGCTTCGCGCGAGACGTGGTGCTGTTGAAACTGGTTGGCATGAACCCGGTTGTGGTGCATGGCGGCGGACCGCAAATCGACGACCTGCTCAAGCGTGTCGGCAAACAGGGGCAGTTCATACAGGGCATGCGCGTAACGGATGCCGAGACCATGGCGCTCGTCGAAATGGTTCTGGGCGGGCAGGTCAACAAGGAGATCGTCGCCCTCATCAACCATCATGGCGGCAAGGCGGTCGGACTGACCGGCAAGGACGTCAACTTCATCCGTGCCAGGAAGCTGCTCATGCCGAACAAGGACAACCCTGCCGACCTCATCGACATCGGCCAGGTCGGCGACATCACTTCGATCGATCCGAGCCTGATCGCCTTCCTCGATTCGGGTGACTTCATTCCCGTCATTGCGCCGATAGGCGTCGGAGAGAACGGGGAGTCCTACAATATCAACGCCGACGTCGTCGCCGGCAAACTGGCGGAGATACTCAAGGCGGAAAAGCTGGTGCTGCTCACCAACACGCCGGGCGTGCTCGACCGGGACGGCAAACTGCTCACCGGCCTGACCCCAAGGCAGATCGACGATCTGGTGGCCGACGGTACGCTTTCCGGCGGCATGCTGCCGAAGATCGCTTCCGCCGTGGACGCGGCACGCAGTGGCGTAAAGAACGTTCACATTATTGACGGGCGCGTCGAACATGCCCTGCTGCTGGAAATTCTCACCGACCATGGTGTCGGCACCATGATCAAGAGCAAGTGAGCGCGGTAAAAGGCAGGCGGGCCTGGCTTTTCGACCTCGACAATACGCTGCACGACGCCGATCGGCATATCTTTCCTCACATCAACCGCGCCATGACCGCCTATGTGGCGCGGCTGTCGGGTCTCGACGAGGCGGCAGCATCCGCGCTGCGCGAAACCTACTGGCAGCGCTATGGGGCCACGCTATTGGGGTTGATGAGGCATCACGGTACGGACCCGCGTCACTTTCTCCGCCATACGCACCAGTTCGACGACCTGCAGGGCATGGTGGTCTACGACAGGCCGCTAAGGCAGGTTCTGCGACGGCTGCCCGGCCTCAAGATCGTCTTCTCTAACGCGCCTCTTCAGTATGCGGAGGCAGTGCTCGACATAATGGGGGTGAGGCGGGCCTTCGATGACATCTGCACCATCGAGAGAATGCGCTACAGGCCAAAACCCGGTATCCATGGATTCCTTCGCCTCATGCGCCACCATCGCCTCAATGCATCCCGTTGTATCCTGATCGAGGACAGTGCAGAGAACCTGAAGACGGCCAAGCTGCTCGGCATGCGAACGGTTTGGATCAGCCCGGCGGCACGTCGTCCCGCCTGGGTGGACCTCAGGATAAAATCCATACTTGAACTGCCGCGCCGACTGGGCGCGCTGGTATAGGGGGGAACATGGCCGCCAGAGCCGGAGAACGTAAGCTGCAAATCCTGCAGACCATCGCCGAAATGCTGCAGGAACCGAGAGGCGAAAAGATCACGACGGCACTGCTGGCTAAAAAGCTGGATGTCTCGGAGGCGGCGCTCTACCGTCACTTCGCCAGCAAGGCCCAGATGTACGAGGGGCTGATCGAGTTCATCGAGAACAGCCTGTTTTCCGTCATCAACAGGATAGGTGCGGACGAACAGTCCGGTCTCAGGCAGGCGGAGTTGATCGTCGCCCTGTTATTGGGCTTCTCCCAGAAAAACCGTGGACTGACGCGGGTGCTCATAGGCGATGCGCTGATGCACGAGGATGATCGACTGCAGGCGCGCATCAACCAGCTTCTCGATCGCGTCGAAGCATCCCTCAAGCAGGCCTGGCGCATCGCTGCGTCCAGCAACGAACTGCCGCATGGCGAAGACGCAGCGGCCGCCGCCAATCTCTGTTTGTGCTATGTCGTCGGACGCTGGCAGCTTTTCGTCAAAAGCGGCTTTGTCAGAGAGCCCATGGCTCAATGGCCGCAGCAGTGGCCAATGCTGCTCGCCGGCTGCCTGTCCCTGCCGGCTTAGAGACTACTTGCCCGTCTTCAGCCACTTTGCGGCGTCGAGCGCGAAATAGGTCAGGATCGCATCCGCACCGGCCCGCTTCATCGACAGGAGGGATTCCAAGACGCAGGCCTTCTCGTCGATCCAGCCGTTCTGGCCCGCGGCCTTGAGCATGGCGTACTCGCCGCTCACCTGGTATACGCAAGTCGGCACCTTGAATGCGTCCTTCACTCGACGCACGATGTCGAGGTAGGGCAGGCCCGGCTTCACCATCACCATGTCGGCCCCCTCGGCAATGTCGAGACCGACTTCCCGCAGGGCCTCGTCGGCATTGGCTGGATCCATCTGGTAGGTGTACTTGTTGCCCTTGCCAAGGTTGCCTGCAGACCCCACCGCATCGCGGAAAGGGCCGTAGAAACTCGAAGCATATTTGGCCGAGTAGGCGAGGATACGCGTGTGTATCTGCCTGTGGCTGTCGAGTTCAGCGCGGATGCGACCGATGCGGCCATCCATCATGTCCGAAGGCGCCACCACATCGACGCCCGCCAGGGCATGGGTCAGGGCCTGCCTGGCCAGCACGTCCAGCGTCTCGTCGTTGAGGACATAACCGGACTCGTCGATGAGTCCGTCCTGGCCATGACTGGTGTAGGGATCGAGTGCAATGTCCGTGATCACCCCGAGTTCTGGAAACGCCTCCTTGAGCGCCTTCACCACGCGTGGCACCAGACCGTCAGGGTTGTAGGCTTCTTCCGCGCCAGCGGTCTTGAACGATTGCCCGATCACCGGGAACAACGCAAGTGCCGGCACCCCGTGGACGACTGCTTCCTCGGCTACTTTCAGCAACCGGTCAAGGGAATGGCGGAATACTCCCGGCATCGAACCGACCGACTCGGATATGCCCTTCCCTTCCAGCACGAACACCGGGTAGATCAGGTCGTCCGCGGCAAGTCGGCTCTCTCGCATCAGCCGGCGCGAAAAATCGTCGCGACGCATGCGCCGCATGCGGGTCGCAGGGAAAATGCCCGATAAACTCATGGTTTCTTCAGAAGAAAAATATTTAATTCGCTTGAAATGGAACTTGCGTGGATGATTTTCGCTCAGAAACGCTAGATGGTGTTGAACCGTCTCCCGCTTCACCTCCCTGAGCGGGTGCCTTAATCAAGTTAAGGCGTTTCTGCCCCCGGTTTTTCTCCCCTTTAACCGGGGGCATTTCTTTTTTCCACCCCCAGCCATCCGCCAATGACGGTTTCGGCTTCCTCGACACCGGTTTTCTTCAGGCTGGAAAAAAGCTGTACGCTGATCTGATCTGACCAGGGCGCTAGCGCCTCCCGGGTGCCACGCAAAATTGCTGCCGCCTCGCTGCGGGTCAATTTATCCGCTTTGGTAAGCAGGGCATGGATAGGCTTCCCGGTCGGACCGAACCATTCCAGCATCTGTCGATCAAGGTCGGTCAGCGGTCGACGGGCGTCCATGATGAGCACCATCCCGCAAATGCTGGTGCGGCGCGTGAGATAGGCTGCCAGCACGCTTTGCCAGTGGCGGCGAATTTTTTCCGGCACGGCCGCATAGCCGTAGCCGGGCAGGTCTACAAGAAAAGCGCCATCCCTCAGCCGAAAGAAGTTGATCAACTGCGTGCGGCCGGGCGTCTTGCTGACAAATGCCAATCGGGTCTTGCCCGCCAGGGTATTGATCGCGCTCGATTTGCCGGCGTTGGATCGCCCGGCAAAAACGATCTCAACCCCTTCCGGGGCAGGCAGGTCGCTCAGCTTTTCAGCGGATATCGTGAAAACCGCATTGGCAAACAGGGACATAGGGCTGGCAGGCGAAGGCCTGCAGAACGTGGCGCAAACGAGGTAAGTTGGTATAGAATAACAGTTTTTTGACATTCAGGCCCCGAGGAGTCGTACTCATGGTTCATCGCTTCATCGCTTTGTCGCTGGCGCTTGCCTGTACCGCGACGGTTCAGGCCACCGACAAGCCTGCTGCAGGGAACGCAGCCCCCAAGGTTGACGCCGCCAAAGGCCAGCAGGTTGCCGCCCAGATATGTGCCGCCTGCCACAACCCGGACGGCAACAGCACCGTCGCCGCCAACCCCAAGCTGGCCGGACAGAATGCCGATTACATTTACAAGCAGTTGAGGAATTTCAAGGCCGATGGCGGTAAACCGGCCGAGCGCAACAGCCCGATAATGGGCGGGATGGTGGCCGCAATCAACGACCACGACATGAAGAACGTTGCAGCCTGGTATGCAAGCCAGACGCAGAAAAGCGAGCAGGCCAAGGGACAGGTCATCAGCACTGCACAGAAACTCTACCGGGCCGGAGACGCCGCCCGCGGCCTGCCCGCCTGCGCAGCCTGCCATGGCCCGGCCGGCGCCGGCATCCCGGCCCAGTACCCGCGCATCGGCGGCCAGTTCTCCGAATACACCGAGGCCCAGTTGAAGGCCTTCCGATCTGGAGATCGCGCCAACGATCCCAACAACATGATGCGTGCCGTCGCCGCCAGGATGTCCGACGCCGAGATCAAGGCGGTCTCCGACTACGTCGCTGGCCTGCGCTAGCCGGCATCCGAGCTTTCACTCAAGGAAAGGGGGTGGCCGATGCCCCCCCCTTTTTTCTTCGTTGCGGAATAAACGGGGCATCGCGCTTTCGATCCCGTAATGGATGAGGTCGTGCCGGCGCGCCTGGCGGAGAAGGCGACCAGGCCCGCTTCGCGCATTCCCCTGAGGCCGGCCGCCGCCTTCGCCTGGCTGGCGCTCGGCGGTGTCCTGGGCTACGCATTGCGCGGCCAGCGCCTGACGCTCTACGTGCGGCGCGATGCGCAAGTCGCCGGGGCGTCCGCCTTTCGCTACGCGCGGGAAAACGGCATCGGCGTCTTCTACTGGATCGACGGCCGCTTCGGCTATGCCCTCTCCGTCTAGATGGGCAAGCGTGACTTGCTGCGCGTCGCCGCGGCGGTCTATCAGCAATTGAATCCGTAAGCTTTTGGCGTCGGGGTCTGTCTACTCGGCATGCTGATCAAACGAACCGACGATATCGCCCCTTCAGAAATCACGCCGCGGGAGCTGTTCGAGCGGCGCCGTGAGTTCATCAAGGCCGCCGGCGCCCTCGCCCTGTCTCTCGGCCTGTCCCCTGCAGCCTGGGCGAGAGGATCCTTCCCGGACCTGCAGAAAAGCTCCTTCAGCAGCCTGGAGCCGCCCAACAGCCTGCGCGACATCACCAGCTACAACAATTTCGTCGAGTTCGGCTTCGGCGGCAAAAGTCAGCCTGCGGAACGCGCCGGCGCCATGAAGACGCGGCCGTGGGCAGTGAGCATCGAAGGACTGGTGCAGAAACCGCGCACCTTCGCCATCGAGGATATCCTCAAGCTCGCTCCGCTGGAGGAGCGCATCTACCGCCTGCGCTGCGTCGAGGGCTGGTCGATGGTGATCCCCTGGGTCGGCTTTCCCCTGCATGCCCTGCTGAAGCAGGTCGAGCCGCTGGGCGGCGCCAAGTTCGTCGAGTTCGCCACTCGGATGGAGCCGGCGGCGATGCCCGGCCTGCGCCAGCCCTTTCTCGACTGGCCCTACACCGAAGGCCTGCGCCTGGACGAGGCGCTGCATCCGCTGACGATCATGGCGGTGGGCCTCTACGGCGAGGAACTGCCGAACCAGAACGGCGCGCCGCTGCGCCTTGTCGTGCCCTGGAAATACGGCTTCAAGAGCGGCAAGTCGATCGTGCGGATCCGCCTCGCAGACCGGCAGCCGCAGACGACCTGGAACCTGGCCCAGCCGGAGGAGTACGGGTTTTACGCCAATGTCAATCCGGAGGTCAGCCATCCTCGCTGGAGCCAGGAAAAGGAACGCCGCATCGGCGAGTTCTTCAAGCGCAGGACACTGCCTTTCAACGGCTATGCCGAACAGGTGGCGCAACTCTACGCCGGCATGGATCTGAGGAAATTCTACTAATGCCGCCACGCCCGATTCGGCTCCACGTAATCAAGGCTGCGCTCTTTGCGCTCTGCCTGCTGCCGCTGGCGCAGCTCGGCTGGCTGGGCTGGACGGACAGGCTCGGCGCCAACCCGATCGAGCTCATCACGCGGCATCTGGGCACGTGGACGCTGAACTTCCTCCTCGTCACTCTGGCTGTGACGCCTTTGCGCCACTTGAGCGGCTGGCACTGGCTGATCCGCCTGCGCCGCATGCTCGGCCTCTACGCCTTTTTCTATGCGCTGCTGCACTTCCTCACCTATCTCTGGCTCGACCAGTTCTTCGACTGGGCCTCGATCGCCAGGGACATCGCCAAGCGCCCCTTCATCACCGCCGGCTTCACCGCCTTCCTGCTGCTGATCCCGCTGGCGGCAACCTCGAACGGGGCGATGCTCAAGCGTCTCGGCGGCCGCCGCTGGACGCAACTGCATCGCACGGCCTACGCCATCGCCATCCTCGGCGTCATTCACTACTGGTGGCTGGTGAAGAAGGACGTCACACTGCCACTGCTGTATGCCGTGCTGCTCGGCGCGCTGCTGGGCTTTCGCGCCCTGCGCCTGTCGCGCGAGCGGCGGCGCCAGCTGAATGCCTATTCCGGATCGCCGCCCTGATCGCGCCGGAAGCGCGCCTTCTGCTTCGCGCGGGGGGCCTTCTTCCCGCGCGGCTGGTGGACACCGCCTTTCTTGAGCAGGGGATCGACGGCAACCGGATTGCGCGGCTTGATGCGGCGCTGCCTGGCGCGTTTCATTTCCTGAACCTCACAATCGAGCGGCCATCCGCCGTGGTTTTCGGCTGCGCTTTCCAGGCGTGGCCGTAGACGATCTCGAAGGTGGCCGGCAGACGGCCGCCGCGGCGCTGCGCCTGCCAGGCTCGAAAGACACGCCTTCCCTCGCGAAAACCCATCGCGCCGAGCAAGCCGTCGCGCACGCCAAGCCGGCGCTGGTCGCGCAGCAGGTCGCCGGGATGAGTGTAGGCGAACTCGATCTTTTCCATCTCCATCACCGGATCGGCGAAGCCTGCCGCCACCAGCATGTCGCCCAGATCGTGCATGTCGTGAAAGCGCCGCAGGGTCGTCGCACCGGCGTCGCGCAGCTCCTTCAGCGTGTCCGGCCCCAGCGCGCTGAACAGCAGCAGGCCGCCGACCTCCAGGGCACGATGCAGCTCGCGCAAGGCGGGCAATGGATCGTCGAGCCAGTGCAGCATCAGGTTCGACCAGGCCAGGCCAAGGCTGCCGCCCGCCAGGGGCAGCGCCCGCACGTCGGCGGCCACGCAGCGCGGCGCGCGGCGGCGCAGCCTGTCCAGCCAGGGCGCGCGGCGGGACACTTCGGCCAGCATCGTCGGCGCGTAGTCGATCGCCAGGGGCAGGGCCTGCGGATAGCGCGCCTGCAGCGCGCGGATGCCGTCTCCCGTGGCACAGCCGATGTCGGCGACGCGGACGGGCGCAAGCTTGATGTAATCCAGTTTCGCCGTCATGCGGAGGCTGACTTCTTTCGCCAGCACGGCCGCCTCGTCATAAGTGGCGGCAGCCGCGCCAAACTGAGCCCGCATCAGACGGCGCGCAAGCCCAAACGATCAAACAGCTTCTCGTCCCGGCCGGCTTCCGGATTGCCGGTGGTGAGCAGCTTGTCGCCGTAGAAGATGGAATTGGCGCCGGCGAGGAAGCACAGCGCCTGCAGCTCGTCGCTCATTTCCTGGCGGCCGGCGGAGAGGCGCACCAGGCTCGCCGGCATGGTGATGCGCGCGGCCGCGATGGTGCGCACGAACTCGAAGGAGTCGATCGGCGCGGCATTTTCCAGCGGCGTGCCCGGCACCGGCACCAGGTTGTTGATCGGCACCGACTCGGGCGGCGGATTCAGGTTGGCCAGCTCGGCGATCAGCGCGGCGCGGCCGGCGCGCGTCTCGCCCATGCCGACGATGCCGCCGCAGCAGACGCTGATGCCGGCCTCGCGCACCTTGTTGAGGGTGTCGAAGCGGTCGGCCTGGCTGTGGCTGGTGACGATGCTGCCGTAGAACTCCGGCGCCGTGTCGAGGTTGTGGTTGTAGTAGTCGAGGCCGGCGGTCTTCAGCTGCTCGGCCTGGCCTTCCTTGAGCAGGCCCAGCGTCACGCAGGTCTCCAGACCGAGCGCCTTGACGGCGCGGATCATCTCCGTCACCTGCGCCAGCTCCTTGTCCTTCGGCCCGCGCCAGGCGGCGCCCATGCAGAAGCGGCTGGCGCCCTTTTCCTTGGCGGCCTGGGCGGCGGCCACCACTTCGTCGAGGTCGAGCAGCGACTCGCGCGTCAGCCCGGTCTGATGGCGCGCCGACTGCGAGCAATAACCGCAATCCTCGGAACAGCCGCCGGTCTTCACCGACAACAGGGTCGAGCGCTGCACGCTGTTGGCGTCGAAATGCGCGCGATGCACCTGCTGGGCCTGGAAGAGCAGGTCATTGAAAGGCAGTTCGAACAGGGCCTGAATCTCGGCGGCTGTCCATTTTTTTTGCTGGGGTGAGTCCTCGCTCACGCGCTCGGCGGCGGCTGTCTGCATGCTGTGGAATCGCTTCGGCTAGAATCGGAAAGCGATGATCGTTCAAGGGTGAGGCATTGTCAATTTGCCGGACGACAATTCGGGCGTTGGCCCGCCTGCTGCCGCAGGACTGCTTCGTCTGCGGCCAGGAAAGCGGCGGGCGCCCGGTCTGCGCCGCCTGCGAGACCGACCTGCCGCATCTGGCCGGCCCGCTCTGTCCCGTCTGCGCCCTGCCCGCGCCGGACGGCTTGCGCTGCGGGGCCTGCCAGAATTCGCCTCCGGCTTTCGACGCCACCACGGCCGCTTTCCGCTATGCCTTCCCGGTGGAGCACATCGTGCAGGGCCTGAAATACCGGCACCGCCTGCCGCTCGCCGGCTGGCTGGGCGGGGCGCTCGCTGCCCGTATCCGCCCAACCGGGGTTCATTGCATCATGCCGCTGCCTCTTTCCCCGCAACGCATGAAGGAGCGCGGCTTCAATCAGGCACAGGAGATTGCCCGGCCGCTGGCACGGCAGTTCGGCCTGCCGTTCGTGCCGGATGCCTGCCTCCGCGTGTTCGACAGCGCGCCCCAAGCCAGCCTGCCCTGGAAAGAGCGGCAGGCCAACATCCGCAATGCCTTCGATTGCCGCATCGACCTGAGCGGCAAGACCATCGCGGTGGTCGACGACGTGATGACCACAGGCGCTACGCTGAACGAGTTCGCGCGGGTGCTGAAGCGGCACGGCGCGGCGCGAGTGGAAAACTGGGTGGCGGCCAGAACGCTGCCGCAGGCGGCAGTCAGGACAAGCCGAACAGCCTGAGCATCTCCGGTTTGCCCTTGGCTCTGGCGATATCGACGGGGGTGAGGCCATCGCGATGCCGGGCCAGCCTGTCCGCGCCGGCTTCCAGCAGGATCCGCGCCGCCGCCGTATGGCCGTTCGCCACAGCCTTGTGCAAGGGCGTCCATCCCTCATTGTCCGGCAGGCTGACCGAGGCCCGCCTGGCCAGCAGGGCGCGAATCGTCGCCTCATGCGCACCGGCTGCCGCCTGGATAAGCGGGGTGATGCCCTTGAAACTCTGCACGTCGGGCGAGGCGCCCCGTTCCACCAGGATGTCGACGACGGCGGCGAAACCCTGCAATGCCGCCCAGTGCATCGGCCCGTAACCCTGGGGATCGCTGGCCGTGGCGCTTGCTCCGTGCTGGATGAGCAGCCTGGCGGTGTCTTCCTTGCCGAAAAACAAGGCGACCATCAGCGGCGTCCAGCCGTTGTCGTCGCAGACATCGACGCCGTAGCCGGCCTTCAGGAAGAATTCGATCGCCTTGTCGTTGCCCGCCTGCAGGGCGGAAAAAAACCCCGGCTTGGATAACTCGACGCCCATCTCCTTGAGGCCGCGCCGGGCGTTCTCCGTTTCCCACGGCGACTGCTGCGCCTTGGCCGCAAGCAGCTCGTCATTCAGCCTGGACAGTGCGAAGATCTCGCGCATCACTTCGGGGGGGAATCCCTGCCGGCCGCCCTTGTCGTCGATGAACAGGCCGTTGAGGAATTCATCCAGCTTCTCGCTGCCCCAGAGATCGAGCACCTTCTCGAAAATCCGGCTGAAGTCCTGTTCGAGCCGACGCGGGTAGCGGGCTTCGTCTCCACCGACGATCTCAAGCATCTTGGGGTGCACGCGAATCTCCTACTGCAACTGCTTCAGCTTTCTTGCGACGAACTGATCCAGTTCCTGCGAAAGCGAACCGCTGGAGCGGGCTTTCTGATAGGCCTCGCGCGCTTCGGCGGCGCGATGGTCCTCCTCGAGCGAGATGCCCAGGCCCATCCACCAGATGCCTGACTGGGGAGCCAGCCGCAGCGCGGCCTGGAATTCAAGCACAGCCTCTGCATGCCGGCCCAGCCGCTGCAGCACAGCGGCATGAAAGCCGCGGAACTCGGCACTGTCCGTGGCGGCCGGAGCGGCCTTCTGCAGGGTCTCCATGGCGCCGCCGAGCTCGCCCCGCTCGACCTGGATGCGCGCCTGCCGCATGGCCAGCTGCGGCTGCGCGGGATTCAGCGCCAGGCCCTCCCTGAGCAGCGCCTGCGCCTCGTCGAGACGCTTTTGCTCCAAGAGCAGGCCGGTCAGCAGCAGCCGAGCCCCGGCATGCCCGGCATCGGCCTGCAGGGCGCCGCGCAAAGTGTCGAACGCCTCGCTCATCCTGCCCTGCTTGAGCAACACGACAGCCTTGCGGTATTCGTTCTCAGCGCGTTCTCCCGCAGTGCCGGCGCGCATCTGCATTTCGATGCTCGGCGGCTCCTCGGCCTTGCGGCGCGGCGTCCGGGCAGCCGGCTTGGCGGCAGCCGGCGCGGCACTGGTCGAAGTGGCCGGCGGGGTGGAACGTTCCAGATATTCCGCCGGCAGGGTCAGCGAAGTGCTGACCTTGAGTTCCGTGTCGCTTCGCCGTATCGCGGAGGCTGACTTTTTCTCCGCCGGCCGTTCAGCGCCCGGCTCCCCGACAGGAGGCATTGCGGCAGGCAAGTCGCCAGTCCTTGCCGCGGGGACGGCGCCGGACGGTGCGGGCGAAGAGGCTTCCGGCTGCGCCGCGGGGACGGGCCTGGGCCCGCTCCCGCCGGCCGACTGCGACGGCGCCGGCTCCGTCGCCGCAGGGGCGGCAGGTTGAGCGGGCGGCGCAGTCGTGGCTTCGGACTGCGCCGCGGCTGGCGGCGCAGGCTGCTGCGCGGCAAGCGGCGGAGCCGGGGGCGGCATCCTTCCTGCAGCGGTCTGCGGCGCGCCGACCACGGTCTTCGTCGATGCGGACGGCGAAGCCGGCCCGTCCGTCTTTGCGTAATGCCAGAAAATAACGCCCCCTGCGACCAGGCAGGCCAGGAGAATGCCCATGCCGATACGCGCCCAAGGCGCACGGCCTTCCTGGCGCGGCAACAGACGGACCTGGTTCGGCAGCGGCCCCAGTTCCGTGCCGCCGACACGGCGCGACTCCAGGTCCTGCAGCATCTGGTTGATCAGGCTCATTGCCGTCGTCCCATCAGAACAGGCGCCAGAACGGCAGACGCAGACCTTCGGTGTCGCGCACGGCGGACCGGACATGGCGGCTTGCCACCTCGTGCGTGCCTTCGCCGAAGGCCGCCAGCAGCGCCTTGTGGGAAACGATATTCACCAGCCGCGGGACGCCCCTCGTGGCGCCATAGATGAGCCTGACGGCAGAGCGGCGGAAGGCCCTGCCGCCGCCGAAGCCGGCGATGCGCATCCGGTGCGTCAGGTAGCTGTCGATCTCATCACGGCCCAGGCCGCTGAGGCGGTAATGAAAGGAAATGCGCTGCCTGATCTGGCGCACCGAAGGATCGGCCAGCTTGACGTCCAGTTCCGGCTGCCCGAACAGCACCAGACGAAGCAGCTTGCGCTTTTCCGTCTCCAGGTTTGAAAGCAGCCTCAGCATTTCCAGGGTGTCCAGCGGCACCGCCTGCGCCTCGTCCAGGCACAGCACGGCGGCCTTGCCCTGGCGGGCGAAGCCGAGAAGGGCAAGGTTCAGCCGCTTCAGCAGATGATACTGGTCGCTGCCTTTTTCCGGCACGACGGACAGTTCTTCCGCCAGCTCCAGGAGCAGGGTGCGCGGCTCGATGGCCGGATTGTGCAGGTAGGCCGTGACGAACTTGTCTCCCGCCGACTTGTCCCCCAGCGCGGCAAGGAAGCGCCGGCACAGCAGCGTCTTGCCGGTTCCGACTTCGCCGGTGACCTTGACGATTCCTTCGCCGCTGCCCAGCGCCAGCAGCAGTGTATTCAGCGCCTCCTGGTGCGCCCTGGCGGAGAAGACGAAGTGGGTATCGGGCGTAATGCTGAACGGGGCCTCCCGCAGGCCGAAGTGGGCAAAATACACGCGCCTCCCCCTCGCGCCCTAGCGCTGCTGCTGCGCGGGCGACAGCGTGCGCGGATCGAGCGCCTGCACCCGCCCCTGCACTTCGAGCAGATCCTGCTGCCAGTCGCGCTCTGTCTGGATGATCGTCGGCTTGAGCAGGATGACGACCTCGCTCTTGAGGAAGCTTCTCCCCTTCTTGCCGAAGAGGGGAACATTGCTCATGCCGGGCATGTTCGTGCGGTCGTCGGATTGCTCCTGCTTCATGAGGCCGCCGATGGCGACGATGTTGCCGTCCTGCACACGCACGATGCTGTCGGTCTCGTTGATGTTGCTCGACGCCAGCGGCAGGGTGAAATTGCCGAGCGTGCCGAGATTGACGGCCTTCGACTTCTCCGCCACCGCACTGACCGAAGGGTGGATATGCAGGATGATGTTGGCGTTCTCGTCGATCTGCGGCGTCACGTCGAGCGCGATGCCGGAGAAGAACGGCTGCACGGAAATCGTCGGCGAGGTGGTGGTGGTGGTGCCCGTCGACTGGGTCGAGGACGAGATGTTGGTGATGAAGAACTCGTCGGTGCCGACCTTCAGCACCGCCTTCTGGTTGTTCAGGGTAGCGATGCGCGGGCTGGACAGCACCTGCACGGTACCCTGGTTTTCCAGGAACTGCAGCAGGGCCGCGAAGCTGGTCGTCTGCAGGGCCAGACCGAAAAAGCCGCCGGCGGTGCGCGACACCGCCCCGGCCAGTGCCGTGCCGAGCGCGCCGCCGAGCGTGGTGCCGGAGGACAGCGTGCCGTTCTGCAGCGAGAAGCTGCCCAGGTCGGCGCCGACCGAGCTGCGATGCTGGCCGTCCTTGCCGAAATAGGCCCAATTGATGCCGCTTTCGAAGCCCTCCTTGAGCTGCACCTCGATGATCTTGGCCTCCAGCATCACCTGCCGCTCGACGGAGAGCTGGGTCGCCTTGAGGAATTTCTCCACGTTGCGCAATTCATGCGGGAAGGCGCGCACGATGACGACCCCGCTGTGCGGATTCACCACCACCTGGCGGCCGCCCTCGGCCCCGACCAGGGTTTTCAGGGCACTGGCGAGTTCCGACCAGAAATCGCTGTCCGAACTGGTGGAAACCCGGCTGCTCAGGGCCGAGCCCGCCGGCGTCGTCCCGCCGGTGCCGGTCGGCGCAGGCTGCTGGGTCTGGGTGCCGGTGGAGCCGGCCGCCGCACCGCCCGCCGAGATCGACCCGGAGGAGACGCGCACGTCGCTCTGGCCGCGCCGCTGTCCGGCCAGGTAGTTCACCTGGAACACCCGCGTCTGCAGCGCAACCGGCAGGATCGTGATGCGCGTGCCGTCCTGCCTGTATTCGTAGCCGTACAGCTCGCGCAGCACGTCGAGCGTCTCGCGCACCGTGACGTCCTTCAGGTTGACCGTGACGCTGCCGCTGACTTCGGGATGCACCAGCATGCTGTAGCGGGTGCCGGAGACGATCGCCATGAATACCTGGCCGGCCGGAGCATTGTTGACCGCCAGGTCGAAGCGCGGTTCGACCGGCTTGTCCGCTGCCGGCATCTCGGGCGCCAGGGGCGGCAGCAGGGCGCTTTTTGCCCGCTCGTTTTCGAAGGCGGCCTTCGGTTTCGACGCGGCCGCCTGGGCGAGTTCCTGTCCGATGCGGTCATACGTCTCGGTCTGCCGGACCTGCGGTGCGGAACAGGCCGAAAGCAGGATGGCGGCAACGAGCGCAGGGTAGGCCTTCATGGTGCCGGACATGATATCGTGGATTATCGCCATTTGCCGTCGTCTCCGTCAGCGCCGATCGGGTTTAATCGGCGACGATGCGGCCGGCCGTTTCTCGATCTGCGAACCTGCGGCGGGCGTTCTGTCCGCCTCCGGCAGCAGGCGCAGCACAGTGCGGCCTTCCGGCCCCTCCAGCACCGCTTCCCTTTCGCTCAGCCCGACCAGGCGTGCATCGCCATGGAGTCCGCCCAATTCGACTCGTTCTCCGCTGATGATGGCCGACTTGCGGGTGCGCGAGAGAAGCACCGACTGCAGCACTGGCCCGGTCGTCACGGCTGCTGCGGCCGATCCCTGCCCATCGAGCATCGCCGCCGGCGGCCGCGTCGGATCGGGCAGCGTCTCCTGGCCATGCGCCGCGCCGGCCAGCAGCATTGCCGCGAGCAGGCCGGCGTTCAGATGACCAGCCATGACTTGTCCAGGCTGAGGGTATATACCGTGAGCTGCATCACCGACACCGGATAGGTCTCGGCGGCCAGGGCCACACGCCCCCAATACATCTTCTGCGGCAGCGCTTCAAGTTGCGCGAGGTAAGCGAGCAGGTCAAGATAGTTGCCGCGCACCGTGATGCGCACGCCGTGCTTGAACAGGCCGGCCGGCGCAACCTCACCGGCGGCGGGCTTCTTGCCCTCGGCCGCGGCCACCGGGGCGGCCGGCAGCGTCGTCAGCGAGACCAGGCTCAGGCCCCGATTCCCGCGCAGGATGCTTTCGAGCAGCGCCGCCATCGAATCCGGCGGCGCCATGCGCGTCTGGGCCTCCTTGTGCTCCTGCACGATGCGGCCGATGCGCTGGCGCAGGTCGGCCAGTTCCCGCTCGGCCTGGGCGTTCGGTTCCTTGACGCGCTGCTGGGCGGCGATGAGCCGTGCCGGAAGCTCCTGCCTTGTCTTGTTCATCCCGTCGATCTGCTTCGCCAGCGCAGCATGGCGCAGCAGATGGGGCTCCACCATGAACTGGTAGCCGAGCAGTGCAAGGGCCAGCACGGCGCCGGCGAACACCACCATTCGTTCCCGTCGCTGCAAGGCATCGAAGCGGCCCGTCAGGCGCAGCCAGTAGTTTTTCATGGGCGCCCTCCGCCCAGGTCGCGCAAGGCAGGCACCTCGGCGGCCTTGCCGGCTGCAGACTGCTCCACGGATGCCAACAGCTGGAATTCGAGGAAAGGCGCCGGCTGATCCGCTGCCGCAGGCCCCTGTGGCCGTTGCTGACCCTGCCCGCCTGCGGCCGGCGCGGCAACGCCCTGTGCGATCGAAAGCGAGGCAAACGAACGCCCCTGGAAGGCCGGCTCGGCGTTCAGGCGGCGAATATAAGCCGGCACCAGCTCGGCACTCAGCGTCCGCCCCTGGAGGAGCATGTCCGCACCCGTGCCCGACAGGGTGAAACCGGTCAGCCACAGCCCGTTCATCGACTGCCTGGCCAAGGCACGAAACAGCTCGGAAAACCCTTCTGTGTTGCCCACCATGCCGCCGGACAGGGCCTTCATGGCGGTTTCGCGCTTGCGCAGTTCGTCGCGGGCCTCCTCCAGTGCGGTGGCGAGCCGGGCGTCAAGCTTCGACTCCGACGCCGCCTTCTCCGCTGCAGTCAGCGCCTCCTGTTCAGCCTTCGATTGCGCGGACAACTGCTTCGACTCAGCCTCCAGCGCGTCGGCGCGCTGCCTGGTGAAGGATTGCAGGCCGAGCAAGGCCGCGAAGACAACGGCGAGGGAAACGGCCAGCGCATTTGCCGACAGCGCCTCCCGCCGCGGACGCAAGGCCGGATTCAGCAGGTTGATGTATTGCGTCACGGTGCCCCCCCTCCATTGCGCAGCGCCAGGCCGATCGCCAGCAGGCAGTGCGCCTGGCGATGCGCATCGCGCATTTCCGGCACGGAGGGAAAATCCATCACGGCGCTCAGATCGGCGGCCTCGACCGGGACATAGAGATTGCCGGCAAGATAGCCGACCAGCCCCTCCGCCTGCGGCGCGGCGACCACCAGGCGTGCCAGGGGCAGGCTGCCGAACTGCCTGTCATAGTGGTCGAAGGAACGCTGGATCTCGAGCCCGACGCGCTCGTAGTTCTGCTGGGCTTCCGCCGCGTTGGCGAGCTGAGCGGCGGCCACTTCGATGCGGCGCGCCGAGTACAGTTCGCCGCCCGCGGCGATCACCAGCAGGCCGCCGCCATCGTCGAAGGACAGCAGCGCCGCCGCGCGGCCCGGTTCTGCCCACAGCGCGGCGACATTGCGCAGCGCCATTTCCGGCACGTCGATCGCCGCCAGCGGCACCTTCGCCTTGTCGAATGCCTCCATGCGACTGCGCACCACTTCGTTCTTCGCCGCGAAGACGAACAGGCTGCTGCTCGACGCGCCCGGCCGCGCCGCCGGGACCGTCGCCAGATCGAGCGTCGCGGCATCCGGCGCGAAGTCGATCATGTCCTTGATCCGCCAGCGCATCGCCTCCCGCAATTCCGCGGCCGGCACTTCGGGCGCATCCACCTGCAGCATGCGGTACTCGCCATCCAGCAGCGCGGTGATGCAGCGAAAACTTCCCAGACGGTATTGCCGGCGCAGTGCCGCCAGCGTGTCGGCGGCCGATTTCTCCCGGCGGCATGAATCGAGCAGCTTCACCTCGGGCCGTCCGTCCAGCCTGCGCACGACATGGGCCAGATCGACGCGCTCCGGATACAGACAGACCGCCATCCAGCCATTCGATTTGCTTGCCTTCGAGAATAATCCCATGCTCGGTCGGGTTCAAGATGTTACTTGAGAATATAACTCTAACATCTGGTTGTCAAAGGATATTTTGCGAATAACTCCGCTTTCTGCCGCGTTCAAGAAACCCCTCGGCAAAGGACGGCACAGGAAAGCGGGTGATTACAAAACGACTTCGAGACGGCGTTCGATGTAGAACGGGCCGGGAGTGGTGTTGGGACAGGCGACCGTGGTCGAAGTCCAACCGGAGAGGGGTTCATTGCAGGCTGTCGAGGTTATTTGATAAACCGTCGGGCCGCCGTAGGACGAATCCACCGTGGCGTTGCAGATGACCGTAACGGTGAACCCGGACAGCGTGCCCGCCGCAGGCGCGAAAGAGGAAGTGGGCGATGCCGGGCACGCACGGGTATTGGGGTTCGTCGAGGCATAGCCGAAGTTGTAGGCTGGCGTCGACTGCACCTGATACAGGCCCCACTCGATCCCCGCCCGCGCCGCCTGATAGGCCCGCACGCCCTGTATGTCCAGGGCGGAGCCGACCTGCTGGCTGGTGGAGATGTTGACCATGAAGGCGCCCAGCGCCGCCAGCACCACCAGGATGAAGATGGCGGCGACGATGGAGAAGCCATGCTGGCGGGCGAGTCTCATGGCGCGTTGTCAACGTGGATCTGCTGGAACAGCGTCACGGATTCGCCGCTCGGCGTGTCGGTCAGGGTCAGGCTGATGTAGAGCAGGCCGTTGCGCCCGGTGGCGGCGGAGGCATAGTCGATGCTGCAAGAAGCCTTGGGCTCCGTGGTGGACGAGCCGGCCAGGATGTCGCCCGCGCCCGAACAGACGGATGGCGTCGCCAGGCTGCAGCCGGAAAAACGGGTCAGCACACCGCCGTTGCACACATAGCGCACCACCAGCTCGTTGGCATCCACCACCTGGAAGCGCGCCGAAGGCGACGGCAGCGGCGGCGACTGGCTCACGTAGGGGTTGGCAGCCAGCGTCACGGTATTGCCGGCAATGGACGCCACCTGGGCGCGATTGCCTCCCCCATAAACGTCTGCCGGCGAATAGTCCGCACCGAGATTGAAGATGACCACGTGATCGTTCGCCGCCATGGCCGGCAGAGTGCCGAGCACGTCGAACTTGCAGTTGTTGGGCGTCGTAATGCAAGCCGTTGTATCGGTCCAGTTGAGGAAGATGCCGCCGGTCGACCCGTCGCCGGACTCCCGGTAGCGCCCGCCCGACTTGGTCACGACGAACTCGAAGCCGTTGGTCACGGTGCGCAGGCTGTTCGGCAGGGTCCGCCGCACATCGCGCGCGATGCGCCGCAGCGCGACATCCGCCGCATCGGTGAGTTCGGCCCGGCGCACGGCATCGACGTAGCCCGTCACCGGTTTGGTGATGAACACCGCCACGATGCCGGCAAGAATGCCGGTGATGACGATCGCCATCACCGCCTCGATCAGGGTGAAGCCGACGGAGCGCGCGCGTTTGCTCATGGCAGGCTGTTGGGCGCGTAGCGGGTGCGGTAGCCCTGCACCTCGATCGTCTCCCCTCCCGCCGTGACCGACACCGTGATCAGGAGCGAGGCTCCCGCGGGAACCGTGTCGAGCGCGCTATTTGCCACGGTCACCGTCGCCGTATAGAGCGCGGCTCCGCCGCCGGCGATGTTGGAGGTCGTGCTCAGGCCATTGTAGTCGCTGACGTTGTCGTAGGTGCCCCGCGCGTCGCCGCTCTCCGGCCCGAGGGGCGTTTTCGACTCGTCGTTGGCGCCGTTGGTGCCGCCCGTGCAGCCGGCGGAGCCGGTGGCCGTGGCGGCGGCTCCGTCGTCGGGATCGCACCAGGTGAACGGCTGCAGCATCGCCTCCTCCAGGATCGCCTCGGCGATGGCCAGCGCCTGCTTGCGGACCATCGGATCGGCGCTGCTCCTAGTGGTGAGGTTCATCACCGTCAGCACACCGGCCAGGCCGGCGCTGACGATGACGATGAAGACGATCAGCTCGACCAGCGTGATGCCGGATTGCCGGCGGGGCTCAATGCACATGGCCGGTTTGCGCCTCAACGACAATGGTGGTGGTGCCGGCAACCACGTAGCTGCCGTCCGTATCCGTATCGAGCCGGCCGAGGGGGGTGAAGCGCAGGCTGGCCGTGCCCGTCAGGGTGATGCCGCTGGGCGCGCAGATCTGGTTGACGGGCGAACCGGGGCAGGCACGGTCCGTCGCCGGCAGGGTCAGGGCCGAATGCCCCGTGCTGCAATCCCCCGCTGTGCTCTCCGGCACTGCCGCCTCCCGGGTCAGGGTCAGACTGTTGCTGGCCAGGCTAACGCAGACATAGCGGCGCTGCGCCACCGCAGCCTTCCGGGCGTATTCCAGCGTCGCCTTCACCTTGTCGCGATAGCCGATCTCGTCGAACCCTTCCAGCAGGCTGAAGCGCGGCAGCGCCACCACCGCCAGCACGCCGATGACGAGCAGAATCACCACCAGCTCGACGAGTGTGAAGCCGCGTCCCATCTCCGTCCGCCCGCAACCGCGCCAGGCCATCAAATCCACCTCCAGGGCAATCCGGATTCCCTCGCCCGATTATAAACGCCGTGCTGCGGAGGCTGACTATTCCGGCCGCGCCTCAATAGCGCTCGCGCAGATAGATGTAAGGGGCCTTGGCGGAACCGAAACGGACCCGGACGGCGGGATCCTTGTCGAAATTCGTGCCGCACCACTTTCCGCGCAGCCAGGGCTTGGCCGCGCCGGAAGTCGCCGCCGCGATGCCGGTTCCGCAATTCGCGTCGCCGCTGGTTGCGCCGAGATTGATTGCCATGTCGGCGCTGCCGGTGACCGTAGGCTGGGTCAGGACGATGCTGCCCAGACCGTCGGAAATCTGGTTGATGCTGCTGACCGACAGGCCGGTGAGCGAACCCTTGTAGTTGCCCGAGGAAACATTGTCGCTGATGAGCGTGCTGCAGCCGCTGTCGTCGTCCGTGTTGGTCACCCACGCCGTGCCGCTGTAATACTCCGCCCGCATGGGCACCCTGAGCGCCAGAAGTTCCGATCCGTATGCGTTATACAGGCGCAGGATGCCGGAGCGGGCGGAGGTCGTTCCGTCCGTGCCGGCCACCAGGGGGGTGATGGCGCTTTCCGCATCGTCGGCATGCAGGGAAATGTTGGTGGCCGTCGTCGGGAAGGTGTCGAAAACATAGGATATCTTGCCGCTGGGATCGTTGTAATTGACCTGACCGACCCCTGCGGCGAACTTGCTGGCGGGGATCGCGCCGGTGCCGCCCGCGGTCGAGTCCACATAGATGTTTCCCACCCCCGTGCCGCCCGCCGTGAGCGTCAGATTGACGTTCTTGGAGAATCCGCCCGTCGTATGGTAGTTGGTCGTCGTCGTCGGCGAAGCCTTGCCGTTCTTCGCCGTGGCGGCAACCGTGAAGGGCTGGCCGGGTGTCACCGTGCCGCCGGGCCTGCCCGAATAGACGAAACCGCTGCAATTGGGCTGGGGCGTGACGACCACGTCGAAGTGGTCCGGATAGAAGCGGCCGACATAGGCCGTAGTGGTGACAGCGCCGGCCCCAAGGTAGTCGGCGTCGCCCACGGTGATGACGGCCTTCAGAATGCCGACCTCGTCCCAGGTGTAGGGAGTTGCCGGCGGCCCGAACAGGCCGCCCGAACCGCTGAAGGGCAGGCTGCCCGACGGCAGGGTACCGCTGGCGCCGCCTGAGGGCAGTTGCACCGACCACGCGATGGCAACGGTCTCCGGCGCCGTCTCCTTGCCGTAGTTCGGGGTGGCGGCGAGGGCCTGGGTGACCGCGGTGACGGTGGCGTTGAAATTCTGTCCGGCGCGACAGAACTTCGGGTCGCTCGTGCTCGGGCTGGTCTGGCTGGCGGCATTCGACGTCGAATCGGCGCAGGTGGCGAGAAGCCGGAAGCCCCATGGCTTCACCACGAAGGTGCCGCTCGACCCGGTCTGGCTGGGCGTTGCGTTGTTGCGCATCCACAATGCCACACGACCCACGTCGGCATAGTTGAACGAGTAGGATGTATTCGAGGTGGGTGACCCACCCGGGAAGGTGACGGTCACCGTGGACGACCAAGTGGTGGGCGTCGCCCCGCTTCCTGTGCACAACGGCAGCGTCACGCCGGCGAAAGTCGCCTGTACGCCGGCATTGGCGATCGGATCGTGGCAGGACAGGCCGAACTCGATGTTGCGTGTGCGCACCAGAGTGGCATGCAGGCGCGTCGGCACGCCGGAAGCGTTGACCGCCGTGATATAGACGCCCGACAGGGTCTGGCCGGCCACCTGGGGCGACCATGCGATCAGCGCACAGGTCTGCCCCGGCGCGCCGATTGCGATGTTATGAACGCAGACGCTGTCGGTGAAGATGAAACCGGATGTCGTGGCGACCACCGTATAGACCTGCCCGGTGAAGTCGCCGTTGCCCGTGCCCGCTCCGCCGAGCGGCTTGAGCAGCGCATTGACTATCGTGTCGTCATCGACCAGATTCAACCCCAGGGTTCCCGCTCCTGAGCCGGTATTGGCGGTGACGGTCCAGGTCGTGCCGCTGCCCGACACCCCGGTGATGGTCGCCCCGCTCAGGCCACCGCCCATCACCAGCGCGAAATCGGTGCTGTCCACCCCCGTCACGCTCGCGCTGAAAGTCACCGTCCAGTCCACCGACGTGCCGGGCGAGGTGGGGTCGGTGCTGGCGAGATTGATCGAAACCACCGTCGGCCCCTTCTTCTCGCCCACGGCAAAGCTGTTGCTGACGCCGGCGCCGAAGGAAGGCAGGCCGCTGGCCGAGGTGCTGGTCGCGCCGGCGGTGCCAAGCGTGGTGGTATTCCAGGCGCCATTCCAGCGCTCGATCTCGAAACTGGTGGCCGTCGCGCCGCCATCGATGTCGCCTGCGATAAAGTTGAAGGTCGCGGTATAGGTCGTGAAGGCGATGCCTCCAGGATTGGTCAGCGTCCAGTAGCGGTTGACGCCCTTGGCCGCATCCAGCCCGGAGGTGGCGATGTTCGGATGATCGCCGGCGGACTGGCTCACCGTGCCGGTCAGGCTTCCCGCCGTGGTGACGCTGGCGAAAAGCATGCCGATGGGACGGTAATCGGTCGCATCGCCGACATGGAAGGTGCAGGAGGGCGTGCCGGTCGGGAACGCCAGCCGCAGGTTGCCGGCCACCCAGCCATTGGTGCGCGTCACGCTCGGCACGGTACACGACCTGGCCACGATCAGATTGTTGCTGCCCGTCGCGACGGGACCTGCGGTCAGCACCAGGACGCCGGCGGCGGCGGTTGTCGCGGTGATATCGTTGGCGAGCGAGAGGCCGGATCCGGTGTTATTGACGGTCAGGTTGGTGAACGTCGTGGCCCCCGTGAGCGTCTGCAGGGCGCTGCCGTTGAAGGTGAATACCCCTGCGCCCGAAGTGAAGGTTCCGGTTCGCGTGAAATTGCCGGCCAGGTTGACCGGCGCAACATTGCCTGTGTAGGTTCCGCCCACGCTCATGCTGCCGCCGATGGTCAGCGGGCGTGCCGCGTTGTTGCTTGCGGTATAGATGCCGTCGATCGTGGCGTTGCCGGTCACGTTGATGACGGGATCGTTGGCGTTGGCGGTAAATGTCGGTCCGGCGTTGACGGTCAGGTTGCCGAGAACGGTAAGCGTGCCGGCCGGCGCCGTCTTGATGCCGCTGTTCGACAGCGTCAGGTGGTAATAGCCTGCCGAGGGCAGCTTGACCGTCTGATTCCCTGCCCGATTGTAGTTGACCGTGTTGGGGCTGGCGTTGGCGGTCAGCACGCCCGTGGTCATCGGCACGTTGGCGCCGCGGTAGTCCAGCGTGGCGTTGGCGCCGTTGACGTAAGTCGAGCCGGCCACCGAGCCGTTCAGGTTGCCGTCGATCCTCACCGTATTGCTGTTGTTGTTGGTCAGCGCGATGGCGCCCGACACCGTCACCGCGCCGCCGAAGGTCATCGCCGAACTGCCCGCCAGCGCCTGGCTGCCGGTGTTGAAGGTCTGAAGGCCCGTGCCGGCGCTGAATGTCGTGCCGTTGTGCGTGATGCCGCCGCGGAAGAGAACGGCTTCGTTCGCCGTGTTGGTCCACGAGCAGCCGGCATCGACCACGACCGGGCCGACAAAGGTTTTCGTGCCGGTGGTCGAGCTGATGTTGAAGGTCGCCGTGCCCGTCACCGTCGTCGTGCCATTGACCTGCAGCGTGATGGCGCCCGAAGACTTCGTGCCGCTGCCGCTCAGGGTGAGGTGATGGTAGGTCGCCTGCTTGAGCGTCTGCGCGCCGGCACGGTTGAAATTGATCGTGTTCGGGCTGGCGGTCGCGGTCAGCACGCCCGTCGCCATCGGTGCATTGGCGCCGCCGTAGTTGAGCGTCGCGTTGGCGGCGTTGACGAAGGTCGATCCGGCCACCGAGCCCGTCAGGTTGCCGGAAATCGTCACCGTGTTCGAGTTGTTGTTGGTCAGCGTGACGGCCCCCGCCACCGCAACGGCGCCGCCGAAGCTCATCGCGCTCGCCCCGGACAGCGCCTGGCTGTTGGTGTTGAAGGTCTGAGTGCCCGTGCCGGCGTTGAATGTCGTGCCGTTGTGCGTGATGCCGCCGCGGAAGGCGATGGCCTGGTTGGCAGTATTGTTCCAGATGCCGCCGGCGTTGACGGTCACCGGGCCGACGTAGATCTTCGTTCCGCCGGCTGCGGTATGCGCCATCGTCCCGCTGACGCCGATGGCGCCATTCACGGTCAGATTGACGCCCTGCATGTTGAGGACGCCTCCCGCATTCACCGTCAAGGCCGCGATGGTGGTTGCGAAATTTCCGGTGACCGTATGGGTGGCGGCAACGATGGCGGTGTCGGTGGCGTTCTGCCCCGGCCTGGTGGCGGCCGGCGCGCCTACGCAACTCCAGGTCCCGGCCAGGCTCCAGTTGCCCGAGGCAACCGAGGTGCACGTCGCAGCGACGGCCTGCCCGGCTCCGATGGCCAGCGCCAGCGCCAACGCCGCCCCAAGCCGCATGGAGCCGGGTTTTGCCCGGGTTTTCCGCGCGAAAAGGGGCCAGGCTCCTTTTCTATCTTCAGAGACAGGCCACGCTGTCTTCATGATTCCACTCGCAAAAGTCGGCGCTGGCGGGACGGAATCGCTATTCGGACTCCCACCCGCGTTTCACGATTTCACCCGCCAACCGTTCGGCTGTGTCGATCAGCGCAGGCACGAAATCATGTCCCGACTGCAGCGCATTTGCCAGTATCGCGAGATCCTCGATGTATTCGTGCACCATCTGATTGCGCAACTGCCGCGTGGCGAGCCAGGTTTCCGTCGAGTCGATGAAACCCAAACGCTCGGCGCGATCTAGATTGTCCAATTGCGCGCCTGGCCGTTCTCCGAGAGACGAAAGCAGCGCGGGCAGCAACTTGTCTGCCAAAGTGTCCTGCAACCGGCCGAAGCGCCCAACGAATGCCTCGACCCGCTCTGCCAGGTCGGGATCTCTTTCAAGGGCGGCGGCGCGCTTTTCGTCGAAACCTTCCTTGAACAGGCGCCGGTCGGTCGCCTGCAAATGGCGACTTTCCTTCCGCACGACCCGGACAAGGAATTGCAGCCTGGCCAGGACATCTTTGGGTGGCATCACAACAGCACCCCGGTCAATGCATGGCGGTGGATCGGCAGAACGCGAAGGTTGGGCGCGGCCAGCACGACGTCAACACGGCGGCCGCCCATGGCGCGGATCAATTTGGCGGCAACGCGCGCCGAAACCAGGGCTGGTTTCTCGACGGGATGCGGAATCTGCAGCAGCAAATCGATGTCGCCGCCGCGCGCGGCATCGTCCAGGCGCGACCCAAACAAGCGCACAGCGACATCCGCTCCCGCTTCCGCGCGGACAATACGGCGAATGATGTCGATTTGCTCGGCAGTCAGGCGCATGCAGGATCGGAAAACGGATGGACGGCAACAGCCTGGGTTGTCATGCGGGAAGTGTAGCACCGCGAAATACAGGCGGGGCGGCGCGGAAAAGTCGGTCCCGGCGGAATTGTTCGAGAAGCTTCGATTCCCGCCTTCATGCCGCCGGACGGGGCATTGTCGGGTCGATGCCGCCGAGGCGGCTCCGGTCATTTCATCATCAGCGGTGCAAAGTAGCCCACCACCGCCATGGCGGGAACCAGGATGAGGCAGCCGGAGATGCGCGGATAGGCCGCCACCCACTGGTCGAGAGACAAGTGCGGCAGTTCTGCATCCGGCAGGAGCCGCCGCGTCGAATACCAGCGGGAGGCGCGCCGGTCGATCTCCCGCATGGTTTCCGGGAAAAAGCCGAGCAACAGGCTTGCGACGAGCGCAACTGCGCAACTGGCGATCAGGATCAGCCGCGAACTCTCGACCACCCACAGCACGAACATTGGCGGCAGCTTCAGGTTCAGGGCCGAGGCGAAAGCCGCGTTATTGACTTGCGCCACCAGGCCATACAGCGAATAGGCAGCGCCGATGGCGAACAGGGCCCCCAGCCAACGGTGGTGTTTCCAAACATAGCGACCGCTGTCGCGCGGGATCGCCAGAGGCTTTCCCATTTTGCGGGTGGATATGCTGTAGTTCATGAAGTCGAACAGGCGGATCATCCTGGCGCCGTTCAGGATCAGGCCGAGGCCGACGATGACGGCTGCAATGCCCCCGATCAGGAAAAACAGGATGAAGGACGGAACGAGCAACTGATCGATGATTAGGTTTCCGAAACGTGGCACATGTCCCTCCAGACGAAAACGAAGCTATCGCCCACGCCGGACAAGCGTGGCCCCCACGGCCGATTGCGCCCTCACGCAATCGGCCCGCCCTGCCCCCCTCTTCTTGAAACCTATTTTAGACCGCAAGCTTGCGAAACGGGAGACGGACCCCGAAAGTGGATTGCCTGCAAGCGCCCGCGCCGGACCGATGCGGGTGCAGCATGAAAAACGGGCAGCGCAGGCTGCCCGTTTTTCATGATCGGCACCGCCCGGATCAGTCGATTCCGATGGCCGTGAAGGAAACCGTGCGAGTTCCCCTGTGTACGGAACAGCTTCCCGCCGTGCCATTGCCAAGGGCGGCTGCGCCGATCGTGTAGCCGCTGGGAAACACGTCCATCGCACCCGACAGCAGGGTGCAATTGCCTACGGATATCCCATGCGCAGTGCTGGCCTTTCGCGCGGCGAAATTCACCGAGGAAGCGGAAGCCAGGGCGCCGGCGACGCCGTTCAGCGCGGCAAGTTCCGCATCGCCGGAAAGATCGATGAACTTTGGAATGGCCGTCGCCGCGAGAATACCCAGTATGACGATAACCACGACCAGTTCTATCAGGGTAAAGCCCTGTTCGCGTTTCATATGCCTCTCCAGGAAAGCGAAAGCAAATCAATAAGTAATTCGATACTAATCGAGTAATTTCTGCAAGTCAAGCAACGCGCTTTCGACCCGCCGCACGACCGGTCCCCATCCCTCGGCAGGCGCTTGCCTGAATACGCGCGCAGTCGGATACCAGGGCGAGTCCTCCCGGTTTTCCAGCCAGCGCCAGCAGGCGTCGTGCCGGGAAAGTATCCAGACCGGTTTGCCCAGGCCGCCGGCCAGGTGGGCCACCGAGGTATCGACGCTGATCACCAGGTCGAGTGCCGCTATGAAGGCGGCGGTATCGGCGAAGTCCGTCCATTCCTCACTATAATCCATTATCGGGTGCAATTTGGAGAAGGCGGCCAACTGATCCCGTGGCGGCCCTTTCTGCAGGCTGAAGAAGGCAATCCCCGGCACATTCCAAAGAGGCTCCAGCAGGTCGAGGGCCAGGCTGCGCCTGCGATCCATGCCGCCGCCCTTTTTGCCGAAAGCCGGACTGCCGGCCCAGACCAGCCCGACCCGCAGACCACGCATGTCGGCCAGGCGCTCAGCCCAGCGGCGGCAGGCCGACGCATCGGGAAACAGATAGGGGATCCGCGGCGCCAGCGACTCCCCCCCGATGCCAAGCAGGCGCGGCATGGACAGCATGGCCACCCAGTAATCGTAGGCAATATAGGGTTCTCCCGGCGCGCACACCCGTGTCACGCCCGGCACGCTCTCCATCAGGCGCTTCAGGGTGGGGGGATTGCAGTAGACCACGACCTCGGCTCCCCGTTGCGCCGCTTCGCAGGCAAAACGGGCGAACTGTATCTGGTCGCCGGCGCCCTGCTCGCCGACGATGGCGAGCGTCCTGCCCTGCAGGGGCTCACCCTTCCAGACCGCCGCGGAATCGAAACCGGCGGTCGAGACGAGCAGCTCGCTCAGCCGAAGCCGCGCCTCATAGTCGCGCCAGCCTTCGCTCCAGCGTCCGGTTTGCAGATAGATCATGGCGCGCATCATGAGGATGGACGGGTCCTTCGGCGCAAGGCCGAGTGCCTGGTCCAGGCATTCCAGGGCAGCGCCCAGATCGCCCTGCCCGGCCCAGGCTATCGCCATGTTGTGGTAAGCGACCGGATTGTCCGAGGCCTTCTGGATCACTTCGCGGAAACAGGCGAGCGCCTCCTCGAAACGGCCGCGGTTTACCGCCACCATGCCCAGCCCCGTCAGCCCAGCCACTTCGCTTCGCGCCGCGACCTCCCGATACAGCGCTTCCGCCCGATCCAGGTCGCCGCCCTGCAGGACAAGCACCGCCTGGGCGACATGCGGCCAGATGCCGTCACGATCGCAGGCATCGCCGGATGCCTCCCGCTCCGCACTGCCGGCAAGGGCCTTTTCCACCACCTCAGCGGCAAGCTCGTGCCTGTCCTCCTCCATGGCGGCGCTGAACAGGTTGCGGCGGATTTCGGGATTATCCGGATCGGTCAGCCATGCCTTGCGGTAGCAGTCGATGGCATCATCCACCTCGCCGACCTGCCAGAGCCCGATGCCCAGGTTGTTGCGAAAGACGGCATTCCCCGCATCCGTCTCGACGGCCCGGCCGAAGCAGGCGATGGCCTCGTCCCAGCTTTCTCGGGCGAGCAGCAGCAGGCCGAGCTGGTTGTTCGCCTTGGCGTGGCCCGGCTGCCGCTCCAGGCAGCGTCGGTACGCCTGCCCGGCCGCTTCCGGCCGGGCCAGCCATTCCCACAGCCTCCCCTCGGCGAAGTCGGCTTCGGCAATGTCCGCGCGCAGCACCCAGGTCTGCAGGTAGCCCAGATGGATTGCGTCGAGTTGCGCTCCCTTTTCCAGGCAAGCCTCGAGCAGGGGGCGGTCCATTTCCGCGAACGACTCGATCGGCACGCCCTCTGGGGCCGCTCCTTGCGCCGATCCTGCATCCAGCCGGTCCGCGATGGCCTGCCACACGCGGCGCCTTTGCTCTGCGGCGGGATCGGCGGCACGCGCGCTGCGCTTGCGCAGGGGCCAGAGTTTCATGTTGCCGCCCGGGAGTTCATCGATTTGCCAGCCTGGGTTTCATGCGAGAATAGCCGGCGGAACATTTCCAGATCATCGAACTCCATGTTCGCCAAGACGCGCCAGGCGGCGAAAGCCCTTGCCCAGCAGGTGACGACCGACTTCCCCCCTTCCCTCCAGGAACTCTCCGGCCGCAAGGCGGTGGACCTGTTCCAGCGCGCTTCCGCCCAGCTCAGGCAGCGCGCGCAGGCACTGCAGAAAGAGGAAAGAATGGGGCTGGTCCGGCGCATCGTCTTTGCACGCGCACTGCAGAAGGAATTGGTCAGCCGGGGCTATCACGGAACGCTGGTCCGCAGCCTGATGTCGGAAACGCTGATGGCGCTGACGCTCGGCAACCGCTAGCACCCGCTCGTCACTATCTGGATGTTGGGCGATCCGCCCGAGGGCGCCTCGTTGTAGGTGATGCGGCAATTCGCCACATCGACGGCGCCGTTCATGTCGTACGTGCGCACGCTGCCGCTGCCGCCGATGGCAATGCCCTCGGAGGTGGAAATCTGCGCGGCGCGGTCGATGCCCTCCAGGCTGGCCTTGGGATAGCGATTGACCATGTCCACCGAGGCGCCGTCCATGTTCACCGTGCCGCCCGTGGCGGTGCATGTGCCGCCCGCCATCAGCTGCGCCAGATCCAGCTCGCAGCGCGCCTTGGCCAGCGCCGCGCCGGACTTGATGGCGCCGTAGATCGCCATGGCTTTTGATGTGCGCGCTTCGCTCTGCATGGCGACGTAGCGCGGCAGGGCGACTGCGGCGAGAATGCCGATGATGGTGATGACGATCACCAGCTCGATCAGCGTGAAGCCGGATTCTCGAAGTCTCATTCGGTTTCCCTGTTTTGACTCATTCTATCGGAAGGCATGTCGCCTTGCTGGCGGATGGCCTTTCATCATTTCCATTCATAACGGTTCGTCGCGACGATGGACATGCCGAGCAGGGCGCCGTGGCGCAGGCTGCCGCGCTCGGCAATGACGCGCAGGCGTATTTCCCTTTCCGTGTCGTCCAGGCTGGCGAAACCCTCGCCGCGATTCACCTTGTACACCAGCTCGCGGCGGGCCGAATCGAAGCGCCAGGTGCCGGAAGGCTGCGCCGGCGGCGGCGCGCCGTCGGCGCCGGTCTCGCCGAGATAGCCTTCCGGCGGCCGCACCAGCCAGACGACCGGATTGGCCCCGGCCAGCGTGCCGATCTCGGCAGTTCGTTCCGTCAGAATCAGCTCGGCGATGCGATTGCGCAGGCCGCTGCGCATGTTCATGATCGTCATCTCCACCGCGGTCCGCTCGGCAATTTCCTGCTGCCTGAGCAATGCCTGCAGCAGAAGCCCCGCCAGCAGCGAGAGCAGCGCGGCGGAGACGGCGAATTCCAGCCAGCTCCTGCCCGCTTGGCCCTCCGCGCGCACCGGGACTCAACCGCCCTTTCTCATGGCCGCCGCGCCGAGATCCCAGATCGGCAGGAACACGCCGAGGGCAAGGATCATCACCAGCACGCCGAGGAAGACGATGAGGATCGGCTCGATCTGGGCGCCGAGGTTCTTCAGGTCGTACTCGACGTCGCGCTGGTACATGTCGGCCACCTCCTGCATGAGGTCGTCGAGCGCGCCGGATTCCTCGCCGACGGCGATCATCTGCAGCACCACCGGCGTGAACACGGCGGAGGCGATGGCGGTGCGCAGCACGCTCTCGCCGCGTTCGATGCTCTCGCGCATCTTGTCCACCTTGCCGGCGATGAAGACGTTGTCGACCGTCGAGGCCACCACGCCCATCGCCTGCACGATGGGCACGCCGCTCTTCGCGGCGAGGGCGAAGCTGCGGGCAAAGCGCGCCAGGGTCGCCTTCTGCACGATCGCCCCGGCGATGGGAATGCGCAGCTTGAGGCGGTCCCATTGCCAGCGGCCGGACTTGGTGGCAACCCAGGCGCGAAAGCCGAACACGGCAGCGGCCAGTCCCGCCAGCAGGAAGGGCCAGGTCGCCAGCACGAAATTGGAGAAGCCGATCAGCATTTCGGTCATGAACGGCAGCTTGGCGTTGAAGCCCTTGTAGACCTTGGCGAAGGGAGGGATGACGAACAGGTTGATGACGAGGATCGCCACAACCATCACGATCACGACGAAAGTCGGATAACGCAGCGCCGACTTGACCTGGCTGCGCATGAACTGCTCGAACTCCAGGTGATGGAACAGGCGCAGGAAGATCTCGTCCATCATGCCCGTCATTTCCCCGACCCGCACCATCGAAAGATAGAACGGCGAGAAGACCTGTGGATGCCGGCTCATGGACATGGAGAGCTCGCGGCCGCTTTCCAGGCTTTCGCGCACTTCTCCCAGCAGCCGGCGGAAGGCGGGATTGACGGCCGAATCGCGCAGGCCGACCAGCGCCCGCACGATGGGCACCCCGGCCTTGAGCAGGGTGTACAACTGCCGGCTGAAGAGCATCACGTCGATGGGGCCGACCTTCTCCTCGAACAGGCGGCCGAATCCGAAGCGGTCGGAAGGGTCCTTGCCCGGCCGGATGTCGAGCGGCGTGACGCCGCCGGCCAGCAGCTGGTCGGCCAGCGTGCCCTGGCTGGCGCTCTCCAGCACGCCCTGCACCAGTTCGCCGCGGGCATTGCGCCCCTTGTATGCGAAATACGGCACCGACGCTATTCCTCCAGCTCGTTGCTGACGCGCATCGCTTCCTCGGGCGTCGTCTTGCCCGCAAACACCTGCCGCACCGCGTCGCGCCGCAGGGTCTCGCCGGCCATCTGCTCGCGCGAGGCGCGGACGAAGGCCGCCGGATCTTCCTGGTTGGCGGCCTCGACGACCTTGCTGGTCATCTCGAGCATCTCGAAAACGCCGGTGCGGCCGCGAAAGCCGGTGCCGTTGCACAGCGTGCAGCCGCGCCCCTTGCGGAACACCGGCGGGGCGTCGCCCTGCCTCAGCTCGCCGCGCAGCCAGGCCACTTCCTGGGGGGTGGGCCGGTATGGCTCGGCACAGTTCTCGCAGACCACGCGCAGCAGGCGCTGGGCGACGACCAGCTGCAGCGACATGGCCACCATGTAGCGCGGCACGCCCATGTCGAGCAGGCGGATCGGCGTGCCGATGGCGTCGTTGGTGTGCAGGGTGGACAGCACCATGTGGCCGGTGATGGCGGCGCGCAGGCCGATCTCCGCGGTGACGCGGTCGCGCATCTCGCCGACCAGGATGATGTCCGGGTCCTGGCGCAGGGTGGAGCGCAGCACGCGGTCGAAGCCGAGGTCGATCTTCTCATGCACCTGCACCTGGTTGATGCCGGGCAGGCGGTATTCGACCGGGTCCTCCACCGTGATGATCTTTTTCTCTTCGGTGTTCAGCTCGGACAGGGCGGCATACAGGGTGGTGGTCTTGCCGCTGCCGGTCGGCCCCGTCACCAGCACCATGCCGCTGGCGCGGTGGATGGCGTGGCGCAGCCGTTCCAGCAGGCGCGGCGGCAGGCCGATCCTGTCCAGGCCGAGCACGCCGCCGGTCTGCGCCAGCAGGCGCATCACCACGGATTCGCCGTACTGCGTCGGCATGGTGGAGATACGCACGTCCATCGGGCTGCTGCGCACCTTGACGTTGAAGCGCCCGTCCTGCGGCAGGCGCTTCTCGGCGATGTCGAGGCCCGACATCAGCTTCAGCCGCAGCACCAGGGCCGAGGCGATCTTCATGTCGGACTCGATCTGCTTGTGCAGCACGCCGTCGATGCGGAAGCGGATGCGCAGGGATTTCTCCTGCGGCTCGATGTGGATGTCGGAGGCGCGCACGCGCACCGCATCCTCGAAGATGGTCTGCAGCAGGCGCACCACCGGCGCCTCCTCGACGCCGGGCGCGGCGCCGAGCAGGGCGCCGAAGTCGACCGGCGTTTCGCCCATTTCCTGGGTCAGTTCCTGCGCCAGGTTGGTGATCTCGCCGGTGCGGTGGTAGACGCTGTCGATGGTCGCCAGCAGGTCGGACTCGGTGACGACGGCGAGCTCGATCTCCTTCTTCAGGATGCGTGCCAGCTCGTCGTAGGCGAAGATGTCGGTGGGATCGGCCATGCCGACGCTCACCGAGCGGCCCTTGTCCTCGAGCGCCAGCACGCGGAAGCGCCGCGCCTGGGCTTCGTTGATCAGGCGAATGGCATCCTGGCGGGGCGTGAAATGCTTGAGGTCGATGAAGGGAACACCCAGCTGCCGGGCGAGCGCGCCGGAAATGTCCCCCTCGCTCACCAGGCCGCTATCGACAATGACGCGGCCGAGCTTGCGTCCGCTGCGCTTCTGTTCGTCCAGCGCCTGTTTCAGCTGATCTTCCGTGATCAGCGCCTGCTTCACCAGCAGTTCGCCGAGCCTGATCTTTTCCGGACGGGCCATGGGATTTCCGGGAAGTTAAACTTGATTGTTCGAAAAAGTGCGTAACATGCCTGATTGTCGGCAAAACTACCCCTATTCCAGAAGGTGTTCAAGTGTTTCATGTGGTTCTCTACCAGCCTGAAATCCCGGGCAATGCGGGCAATGTCATCCGATTGGCCGCGAATACGGGCAGCTGGTTGCACCTGGTCGGGCCGCTCGGCTTCACTTTGGAAGACCGGCACCTCGTCCGCGCCGGACTGGATTATCACGATCTGGCCAGAGTAAGCGCTCATCAGAGCTGGCAGGACTGCCTGGAGAGCCTGGGCGGCAGCCGCCTGTTCTTCGTCAGCACGCGAGGCGAGCGCCGTCATGACCAGCCGCGTTTCCGGGCCGACGACGCCTTCGTCTTCGGCCCGGAAACGCGCGGCCTGCCGCCGGAGATGCTGGCCAGCGCGCCGCCGGAGCGGCGCCTGCGCCTGCCCATGGTGGCGGGAAACCGCAGCCTGAACCTGTCGAACGCGGTGGCGGTGCTGGTGTTCGAAGCCTGGCGGCAGAACGGCTTCGCCGGAGGGAGCTAGTCGGTTTCCAGCTTCGGGTCGCGGCCGAGGAGTTGTTCAACCGCCTGGCTGGCGGGCAGTCCTTCGTAGAGCACGCTGCAGACGGCCTCCGTGATGGGCATCACGATGCCCATCCGCCCGGCCAGCACGGCGACCTCGCGCGCGCTGGCCACACCTTCGGCGGTATGGCCCAGCTCGCGCAGGATCCGCTGCAGGGGCTGCCCCTTGGCCAGGGCCAGTCCGACGCGGCGGTTGCGCGACAGGTCGCCCGTGCAGGTGAGGATGAGGTCGCCCATGCCGGCCAGCCCCATGAAGGTCTCGCGCCGGCCGCCCAGAGCCAGGCCGAGGCGGGTGATTTCCGCCAGGCCGCGCGTGATCAGCGCGGCGCGCGCGTTCAGGCCGAAGCCCATGCCGTCGGAAATGCCGGCGGCGATGGCCATCACGTTCTTCACCGCACCGCCGACTTCCGCACCGACGATATCGTGGCTGGCATACACGCGCAGGCGCGTGTTGTGCAGGGCCTGCGCCGCCTTCTCGGCGAAGGCGACGTCGGCGGAGGCGAGCGTGATGGCGGTGGGCAGGCCCCGCGCCACTTCCTCGGCGAAGCTGGGACCGGTCAGGGCGCCGCAGGACAGTCCCTCGCCGAGTTCCTCGGCGACGATCTGGTGCGGCAGGCGCTGGCTGCCGGCTTCCAGTCCCTTGCAGACCCAGAGCACCGGGGTGGCCGGCGCGGCCGCCTTCAACTGCCGCAGGGTGCTGCGCAGGCCGGCGAGGGGCGTGGCGACGATGTTCAGTTCGCCGCCGGCGGCGGCGGTGAAGTCGGCCCCGATGCGCAAGGCCACCGGCAGGGCGATCCCCGGCAGGTAGCGGCGGTTTTCGCGCTCTCCCTGCATGGCTTGCGCCTGGGCGGCATCGCGCGCCCAGAGCGCGACCTCGTGCCGGCGGGCGAGGGCCGCGGCAAGCGCCGTTCCCCACGCGCCGGCGCCCAGGACGGCGATTTTCATCGGGCTGCTCAGAGACCCCAGACCTGATTGACGCGCACGAAACCGGACTGGCCGTCGCGGTGGCGCACCTTAGCCCAGCCGGACGGGCCGGACTCGACGAACTCCAGGAGCACGTCCTTGTCGGCGGCGAAGACGAGGGGCGCGGCGGCATCCGCCTGGCTGCGCACCTCGGCGCCCCTGGCGGTCACGATGAGCATGCGCCTGTCCGCCAGGGTCCTGCGCTCGACCCAGGCCAGGTCGCCGGCCGCATCGCGCACCTTCACCCAGCCCTCCAGGCTGACGACCACCTCGACCGGCGTGCCGCGCGCGACGACCCAGAGCGGCCTGGCCTTTTGCGAGGGCGCATCGTACATCGGCGCCGCCTCGGCCATGGAGCGGTACTCCAGCGCCCAGGCGATCGCAGGGAAAAAAGTCAGTCCGCAGAGGACGGCGGCAAGCCGGCGCATCGGCGCACTCCCTACTGGATCGGAATCTCGCCGGGCTGCGATTGCGCCTGCTGCTCCAGGCGCTGGCGATAAAGCGCCTCGAAATTCACCGGCGCCAGCAGCACCGGCTGGAAGCCGGCGCGACTGATGGTGTCGGAGACGCTCTCGCGGGCGTAGGGGAAAAGGATGTTCGGACAGGCGATGGCCAGCACCGGCTCGATTTCCTCGTCCGGCACGTTGCGGATCTGGAAGATGCCGGACTGCGCCGCTTCGACCAGGAAATGGGTCTTCTCGCCCTGCCGGGCGGTGACGGTGACGGTGAGCACCACCTCGAAGATGCCGTCGCCGAGGCCGTTCGCGGCGGACTGCAGGCCGACCTCGATGGAGGGCTGCTCGCGCTCGAGGAAGACCTGCGGGGCATTGGGAACTTCGAGGGAGAGATCCTTGACGTAGATCTTCTCGATGGTGAAAACGGGCTGTTCGGTGTCGGACATGATGGTGGGCCGGGTGGATGGAACGTTTGGAGGGACTTACTCGCCGCGCAGCAGCGGTTCCAGCCTGCCGGCGCGGTCGAGGGCATACAGGTCGTCGCAGCCGCCGACGTGGAAATCGCCGATATAGATCTGCGGCACGGTGCGGCGGCCGGTCTTCCGCATCATCTCATCGCGGCGCGAGGGATCCAGATCGACGCGCACCTTCTCGATCTCGGTGACGCCCTTGCTGTTGAGAAGCTGTTCGGCGCGCACGCAATAAGGGCACACCGCGGTGGAATACATCACTATCCTGGATGTCATTTTTTCGTGATCGGCAGGCCGGCCTGGTCCCAGGCGGAAATGCCGCCGCTGAGGTTGTACACCTTGTCAAAACCGGCCTGGCGCAGTGCAATGCAGGCCGAGGACGAGCGGTTGCCGCTGGCGCAGTTGACGATGACCGCCCGCCCCTTGAACTTCTCCAGCTCGGGCAGGCGCTTGCCGATCTGGGAGAGCGGGATGTGGCGGGAATTCGGGATATGGCCGCCGGCGTATTCGGCCGGCTCGCGCACGTCCACCACGATGGCGTCCTCGCGGTTGATCATGAGCGTGGCCTGCATCGGGGAGATGCCCGCGCCGGCGCCGCGCGCCTGCCAGGTCTGCCACAAAAGCATGCCGCCGCTGAACACGGCGAGGCCGACCCAGGGCAGGTTGTTCTGAATGAATTCCAAGCGTGACTCCGGTTATTTTTTCGTGTGAGGGGCGCCGCAAAAGACTTCGCGCATGAGGACGATGAGCTGCAGCGTGCGCTGGTCGCCGACGCGGTAATAGACGCGGTTGGCGTCCTTGCGCGTGAGCAGCACGCCCTTGTCGCGCAGGATCGCCAGGTGCTGCGAGATGTTGCTCTGGGAGGTGCCGACGGCGTCGACGATCTCCTGCACGCAGGCTTCCTGGTCGCCGATGACGCAGAGGATCTTCAGGCGCAGGGGATGCGAAATCGCCTTCAACGCCCGGGCGGCGGTCTCGATGTGTTCCTGCTTCTCGATCAGATCGGTGATGAAGTCCACAGGGCGCGTCCAAATGCAACGGCGAATATTATAAAATACTTTTCCGCCGGCCATGCGCCGCCCGTCCATCTCCCGCCACACGCCCTCCACGCAAACCATGAAGAAAATCGTACTGCTGCGCCACGGCGAATCCGCCTGGAACAAGGAAAACCGCTTTACCGGCTGGACCGACGTTGACCTCACCGACAAGGGGCGCGCCGAGGCCCGGCAGGCCGGAGTGCTGCTCAAGGAGGCCGGCTTCGCCTTCGACATCGCCTACACCTCGGTGCTGAGGCGCGCCATCCGCACCCTGTGGACCGTCCTCGAAGAGATGGACCGGATGTGGATTCCGGTGGAACACTCCTGGCGCCTGAACGAGCGGCATTACGGCGCCCTGCAGGGCCTCAACAAGTCGGAGACGGCGGAAAAGTACGGCGAGGCCCAGGTCAAGATCTGGCGCCGCGCCTACGACACGCCGCCGCCGCCGCTGGAAAAGGGCGACGAGCGCCTCGTCGCCCAGATGGCCAACCCGCGCTATGCCGGCGACCCGGCCGCCGCCACGCCGACGGAATGCCTGAAGGACACCGTCGCCCGTTTCCTGCCCTATTGGCAATCGACCATCGCCCCCTCGGTCAAGGCCGGCAAGAGCGTCATCATCGCCGCCCATGGCAACAGCCTGCGCGCCTTGGTGAAGTATCTCGACGGCATCTCGGATGCCGACATCGTCGAGCTGAACATCCCCACCGGCGTGCCGCTGGTCTACGAGCTCGACGACGACCTCAAGCCCCTCAGGAACTACTACCTGGGGGACCAGGCCGCCATCGCGGCCGCCATGCAGGCGGTGGCCGGCCAGGGCAAGGCGAAAAGCTGAAAAACCTACTCTTTCTCGCCTTCTGCTTTACGGCGCTGGCCGCCCTCGCCGCCCCCGCCGACATCAAGCGCGGGGAACTGAAGGGCCTGCAGGAGCGTATCCAGTCGCTGCAGAAGGACATCGCCAAAACCGAGGGGTCGCGCGCCGACGCCGCCGAGGAATTGCGCGAGACCGAACAGGCCATTTCGGAAGCCAACCGCAATCTGCGCGCGCTCGTCGGCGAGCGCGCCGAGACCCAGGCCGCCCTGCACCAGATCGATGCGCAATCGTCGAAGCTCTCCGAGCGCATCGCCGTCCAGCAGGCCCAGCTGGGCCGGCTGCTCACCCGCCAGTACCATGCCGGCGAAGCCGACGCCATGCGCCATCTGCTCTCCGGCAACGACCCCAACCAGCTGGCGCGCGACGCCCACTATCTGTCGCTGCTCTCGCGCGCCAAGGCCGATCTGATCCGCAATCTGGGCGGGATTCTCGATGAAAAGAAGCGCCTGGCAGATCTGGCCCGCGCCAAGGGAGAGGAACTGGCCGCGATCGAGCAGCGCCAGCAACGCGAGCGCGCCGGGCTGGTCGAACAACAGAAGAAGCGTCAGTCCGCCCTCGCCCGGCTGTCGGACCGCATCCAGGCCCAGCGCCGCGAGGTGGACCGGCTGAAGCGCGACGAAAAGCGCCTGGCCAGGCTGATCGAGGGCCTCGGCCGCATCGTCGCCCGGCCGAAACGCGCGCCGCAGGGGCCTTCGCATGCGCAGCCGGCCCTGCGCAACGAGCGTACGCCGGACCCTGCCCTGGCCGGCGCCGCCTTCGCCCAGCTCAAAGGACGCCTGTCCCTGCCCACGCGCGGGGAACTCGCCAACCGCTTCGGCACTCCACGGGAGACGGGCGGCACCACCTGGAAAGGCGTCTTCATCCGCGCCGGCGCCGGCGCGGAAGTGAAAGCCGTTGCCCCCGGGCGCATCGTCTTCGCCGACTGGCTGCGCGGCTTCGGCAACCTGGCCATCGTGGATCACGGCGACGGCTTCCTGTCGGTGTACGGCAACAACGAATCGCTGTTCAAGGCCGTCGGCGAGCCGGTGAAACCCGGCGAGACGATCGCCTCGGTGGGCAACAGCGGCGGCAATCCGGAAACGGGTTTATACTTTGAATTGAGACATTTGGGGCAAGCGCTCGATCCCTTGAAGTGGCTCAGCCAGAGGTAGTTCCAACGGAGACACGAGACACATGCGCAACAAGCTGCAACAAGCCGGCCTGATTCTTTTCGGGCTGGTTGCCGGAATTTTCGTCAGCCTCAATTTTTCGGCCATCGCCCAGAAGGAAGCCGCTGCGCCGCTGCCCATCGAGGAGCTGCGCACCTTTGCCGATGTCTTCAATGCCATCAAGACCGGCTACGTCGAGCCGGTCGAGGACAAGAAGCTCATCACGCAGGCGATCTCCGGCATGCTGACGGGGCTCGATCCGCATTCCCAGTACCTCGATGCCGAGGCCTTCAAGGATCTGCAGGTGAATACCCAAGGCGAGTTCGGCGGCCTCGGCATCGAGGTCGGCATGGAGGACGGCTTCGTCAAGGTCGTCTCTCCCATCGAGGACACGCCAGCCTACCGTGCGGGAATCAAGGCGGGCGACCTCATCGTCAAGCTCGACGACACCCCGGTGAAGGGCATGACGCTCGGCGATGCCGTGAAGCGCATGCGCGGCAAGCCGAAGACCCAGATCACCCTGACCATCGCGCGCAAGGGCGAGACCCGTCCCATCGTCGTCACCCTGACGCGCGAAATCATCAAAGTGCAGAGCGTGAAGTCCAAGGTGATCGAGCCGGGCTACGCATACGTCAGGCTGACGCAGTTCCAGGAGGACACCGCCAACAAGCTGGTCGAACACCTCGGCAGGCTCTGGAAGCAGGGGCCGGTGAAGGGCCTCGTGCTCGACCTGCGCAACGATCCGGGCGGCCTGCTGCACGGCGCGGTCGGGGTTGCGGCCGCCTTCCTGCAACCCAAGGCCGTGGTCACTTCCACCGACGGGCGCACCGAAGACGCCCGGCGCAAGTACCTCGCCAGTCCGGAGGATTATCTGAGGGGTTCCCGGGTCGATTTCCTCAGGGACCTGCCTGCGGAAATCAAGACCGTCCCGATGGTGGTGCTGGTCAACGGCGGCTCGGCCTCGGCCTCCGAGATCGTCGCCGGCGCCCTGCAGGACCACAAGCGCGCGGTCGTCATGGGCACGCAGACTTTCGGCAAGGGTTCGGTGCAGACCATCCTGCCCCTCACGAACAATACCGCGATCAAGCTCACCACCGCGCGCTACTACACCCCGAGCGGCCGCTCCATCCAGGCCAAGGGCATCGTGCCCGACATCGTCGTCGAGGAAACCGCCAACGGCAGCACCGGCCCGCGCCTGCGCGAAGCCGATCTGGACCGGCACCTGGAGAACGACAAGGAGCCCGCACCGGCCGCCAAGCCCCAGGGCAAGGCGCCTTCGGGCAAGGGCAAGACGTCCAAAGACGAGTCTGAAGAAGAGGAAAAGCCGCGCTTCGAGATCGCCTCCAGGAACGACTACCAGCTCAATCAGGCGGTGAACCTCCTCAAGGGCCTGCAGATCATGCAGGCCAAGTGATGCCGGGGGAAGGCTGTGAATCCTGAGCGCGCAAGACAGCTGGCCCATCGGGTTCCCGAGCAGGTCGCGCACGAGGCTGCTCCCGGCTGCACCAAGCGCCGGGAAATCCGCTTCACCAAGTTGCCGCCGGATCAGGCGGCGAGAGCCATCGAACTGCTCTCCGGGCTGGAATTCCTGGAAGTCTCGAGCGGCCCGCATCCGCGCGGCATCACCGTCCGCTACGACCTCGTCGACTACACCTGCGCAGGGCTGGAAAAGGCGTTGTGCAACCTGGGCTACCATCTCGACAACTCGCTTTACTGCAAGGTCGTCCGCGCCATCGTCTATTTCACGGAGGAAACCCAGCTGCGCAACCTGAAGGAGCCGGCGCGCCTGATCAAACAGTCGAACCGCGTCTATGTCAAGGCCTACCAGCATCATCCCCACGGCGACCGCGACGATACGCCGATGGAAGCACGGGAAGACCGGTAGGCTCGCATGAACGACGAGCAGCTCCTGCGCTATTCGCGCCACATCCTGCTGCCCCAGCTCGGCATCGAGGGGCAGGAACGCCTGCTCGCGGCGCGCGCGCTGGTAGTGGGCGCCGGCGGGCTCGGCTCGCCGGCCGCCATGTACCTCGCCTCCGCCGGTCTGGGCACCCTCGTCCTGTGCGACGGCGACACGGTGGACCTCACCAACCTGCAGCGGCAGATCCTGCATCACAGCGCCTCGGTCGGGCGGCCGAAGGCCGTCTCGGGCCGCGATACCCTGGCGCTGCTCAATCCCGAAACGGAAGTCATCGCCCTGGAGCAGCGCCTGGAAGGCGCCGCGCTGGACGACGCGGTCGCTGCCGCCGACGTGGTGCTCGACTGCTCGGACAATTTCGCCACCCGCCATGCCATCAACCGCGCCTGCGTGAGGTTCCGCAAGCCGCTGGTCTCCGGCGCCGCCATCCGCTTCGACGGACAGGTCTCGGTGTTCGACCTGCGCGATGCGAAAAGCCCCTGCTACAACTGCCTGTTCCCGGAAGGGCGCGAAGCGGAGGAAGTGCGTTGCGCCGTAATGGGCGTCTTCGCCCCGCTCACCGGCATCATCGGCACCACCCAGGCGGCCGAGGCGCTCAAGCTCGTCGCCGGCTGCGGCGAATCGCTATCGGGCCGCCTGCTGCTGCTCGACGGGCTGGCGATGGAATGGCGCTCGATCCAGCTCGGCAAGGACCCCGGCTGCGCGGTGTGCGGCTGAAGCCGCCGGCGATTCACCGCCGCCAGGCGGCATGGCGCACGCTGGCCGGGGCATGCGCGAACATCACCGAGAACACCAGAATCAGCCAGAACAGCATGGCGCGCTGCGCCGGCCAGGCGAGCAGCGTGCCGAGCAGGACCAGCTTGCCGGCCATGGCCAGGCCGACGTACTCGCGGAAATAGCCGGGGCGCGACCAGGCGTCCAGCGCCAGGATGGCGAGGCCGGAGGCCAGCGCCGTCAGGCCGAAGGCGAGCCAGCGCGCCTCGGGCAGTTCCGTCAGGACGCCGGCGCCGAGGCCGACGACGCCGACCAGATGCGCGGCGCGCAGCAGGTTCACCAGCCAGCGCTTGCCGGGAAAATCCCGTTGCGGTGTTTTCCTGCCCATCAGGAAAGAGGCCTGGCGAGGATGCGGATATCGGCGCCGACGCGGCGCAGATCGACGATCTTCAGGTCGCGGCGACCGGCCAGGTCGGTCAGCTCGGGCAGCGGGAACATCTCGCGCCCGCTGCCGAGGAGGGTCGGCGCGAAATAGAGCAGCAGCTCGTCGACCAGCCCCTCGCGCAGCAGCGAGCCGTTCAGCTTGTGGCCGGCTTCGACATGCAGCTCGTTCACGCCGCGTTCGGAAAGCAGCCGCATCAGGCGCGGCAGGTCCACCTTGCCCTGCGGGTTCGGCAGCACGACCACCTCGGCGCCGGCCGCGCCCAGGGCGGCAATCTTCCCCGCGTCCTCCTTTGCGGCGGCAATCAGCGTATTGCCGCCGTCGAGGATGCGCGCCGTCGGCGGCGTCTCGAAATGGCTGTCCACCACCACGCGCAGAGGCTGGCGGTCGGTCTCCACGTCGCGCACCGTCAGGCGCGGGTCGTCGTCGCGCACGGTGCCGGCGCCGGTGAGGATGGCGCAGGCGCGGGCGCGCCAGGCGTGGCCGTCGCGGCGCGCCTCCGGCCCGGTGATCCACTGGCTCCTGCCGTTGTTCAACGCCGTTTTTCCGTCCAGGCTGGCGGCCAGCTTCAGGCGCACCCAGGGCCGGCCGCGCGTCATGCGCGAGACGAAGCCGATGTTGAGTTCGCGCGCCTCGCCTTCCATCAGGCCGTCCGCGCAGGCGACGCCGGCCGCGCGCAGTCTTTCCAGTCCGTTGCCGGCGACCTGCGGATTCGGGTCGCGCATCGCCGCCACCACGCGCGCCACGCCGGCCTGGATCAGCGCATCGGCGCAGGGTGGCGTGCGGCCGTGGTGGCTGCAGGGCTCCAGCGTGACGTAGGCGGTGGCGCCGCGCGCGGCATTGCCGGCGGCATTCAGGGCGTAGATCTCGGCGTGCGGTTCGCCGGCGCGCTGGTGCCAGCCCTCGCCGACGACGGCGCCATCGCGCACGATGATGCAGCCGACGCGGGGATTGGGAGTGGTGGTGGTGAGGCCCTTGCGCGCCAGCTGCAGCGCGCGGGCCATGAATTCATGGTCGGCGGCGGAAAAGGTCATTTCTTTACCACGGCGGGCACGGCGACACGGCGAAGAACAGGTTTTGATTTCCGCCTTGCACGCCGTGTCGCCGCGGTGAAAACTCAGGCGTTCCTGGCGCGCCGCGGCGCGCGGGGCTTCTTCACTTCGCGAACGGCCTCGCGGAACTCCTCGACGTCCTCGAAGTTGCGATAGACCGAGGCGAAGCGCACGTAGGCGATCTTGTCGAGCCGGCGCAGCTCGCGCATGACCAGCTCGCCCACCTTCTCGGTGGGCACCTCGCGCTCGCCGCTGGCGAGCAGGCGCTCCTCGATGCGCTCGATGGCGGCGTCGATGCTCTCGGTGGTGACCGGACGCTTCCTCAGGGCGAGCATCAGGCTGGCCAGCAGCTTGTCCCGATCGTAGTCGGCGCGGCTGCCGTTCTTCTTGACGATGAGCGGCATGCGCAGCTCGACGCGCTCGTAGGTGGTGAAGCGCTTGTCGCAGGCCAGACAGCGCCGGCGCCGGCGCACGGTGTCCCCTTCCTCGTTCTCGCGCGTGTCGATGACCTGCGTGTTCGGCTCCGAGCAAAAAGGGCACTTCATCGCGGATCAGCCGTAAACCGGATACTTCTTGCAAAGTTCCGCCACCTTGCCGCGCACCTTGGCGATTGCAGCCTCGTCGTTCGGGTGGTCGAGCACGTCGGCGATGAGATGGGCCACCTGCTCGGCCTCGATTTCGGTGAAGCCGCGGGTGGTCATCGCCGGCGAGCCGATGCGGATGCCGGAAGTGACGAACGGCTTCTGCGGGTCGTTCGGGATGGCGTTCTTGTTCACCGTGATGTGGGCGCGCCCGAGCGCCGCCTCGGCCTCCTTGCCGGTGATGTTCTTGGCGCGGAGATCCACCAGGAAGACATGGCTCTCGGTGCGGCCGGAGACGATGCGCAGGCCGCGTTCCTCGGAGAGCACGCGCGCCATGACGCGGGCGTTGGCGATGACCTGCTCCTGGTAGTCGCGAAAGCCGGGCGCCATGGCCTCTTTCAGCGCCACCGCCTTGGCGGCGATGACGTGCATCAGCGGGCCGCCCTGGATGCCGGGAAAGATGGCCGAGTTGATGGCCTTCTCGTGCTCGGCCTTCATGAGGATGAGGCCGCCGCGCGGGCCGCGCAGGGTCTTGTGCGTGGTGGTGGTGACGACGTCGGCATGCGGCACCGGGTTGGGATAGACGCCGGCGGCGATCAGGCCGGCGTAGTGCGCCATGTCCACCATGAAGATGGCGCCGACGGCCTTCGCCACTTTCGCGAAGCGCTCGAAGTCGATGCGCAGGGCGTAGGCCGAGGCGCCGGCGATGATCAGTTTCGGCTTGTGCTCGTGCGCCAGCCGCTCCATCTCGGCGTAGTCGATCTCCTCGTTCTTGTCGAGGCCGTAGGGCACGATGTTGAACCACTTGCCGCTGATGTTGAGCGGCATGCCGTGGGTCAGGTGGCCGCCCATCGACAGGTTCATGCCGAGGATGGTGTCGCCGGGCTTGAGGAAGGCGAAGAACACCGCCTGGTTAGCCTGCGAGCCGGAGTTGGGCTGCACATTGGCGCAGTCGGCGCCGAACAGCTTCCTGGCGCGATCGATGGCCAGTTGCTCGGCAATATCGACGAATTCGCAGCCGCCGTAGTAGCGCTTGCCGGGATAGCCTTCGGCGTACTTGTTGGTGAGTTGCGAGCCCTGCGCCTCGAGCACGGCCTGGCTGACGTAGTTCTCGGAGGCGATCAGCTCGATGTGCTCTTCCTGACGGCGGTTCTCGGCTTCGATCGCCGACCAGAGCTCGGCATCGACCTTGGCCAGGGTGTTTTTCCTTGAAAACATTTTTGCTCTTTCAAAAAATGTTTCAGTGAAGGCTAATGCGCTTCGCGCGTTATGCCGGAACTAAAACATGGGAAGTCTTAACGGGTTGAAGAAAAAAGCGATTTTATCACGCCCTATTGGGGAGGCAGTTCAGGCAAATATCCGCCCAGGTCGTGCTCGCCGGAGAGTCGCAGCATCTCTGCACGCACGCTGTCGCGCAATCGAACGGCCGCTGCCCAATCCTCGCCCTCCGCCTGCAGCACGGCGCCGATCTCGAGTTCCGGCCGGCCGTGGCGCGGCCGCCAGGTCTTGTCGCGCAGGATGGCGCGGATGCCGCGCAGGCCCGCCACCGCCACCGGCGCGCGCGCGCGCACGGCGGCAACGAAGGCGCCCATGCGAAAGGGCTTGAGGCCGGCCTCGCGCGAGAAAGTGCCTTCCGGAAAGATTGCCAGGCTGGCGCCGCCATTGAGGGCGGCGGCGACCTCTTCCACGTCCTGCGCGCTCCGCGCCGCCTCGTAGCGCTCGACGAACAGCGTGCCGAGGCCGCGCAGGCAGGCATGCAGGAAGGGCTGCCGCACCAGTTCGCGCTTGGCGACGAAAACATAGTCGGGCGGCAGCGCCGCCGTCAGGGAGACGATGTCGAAATAGCTGGTGTGGTTGACCAGCAGCAGGTGCGGGCCGCGCGGCAGGCGATCGAGGCCCTGCGCTCTCACCGGCATTGCCGCCAGCCGCAGGAACAGCCGCGCCGCGCCGCGCACCAGGCGCCGCCCCGCAGCAGGCCGGCGCAAGAGGATCAGCAGCGCCGACACCGGCAGGCCGAGCAGGAAGAAAACCGTCCAGCACCAGGCGCCGTACAGCCAGCCGGCTGCCAGCCTTGCGGCAAAAGTCAGCCTCCGCGATACGGCGACGGCGGCCAGTTTCGCCAGCTGCAGCCAGGCCTGCAGCCGCGGCCGGCCCACCTCGCCGCGCTCGAAGGCCTCGCGCGAGGCGGCGCGGCGGATCTTGCCGCTGGAGGTCTTCAGCACGCTGTGCGGCGGCGCCAGCACGATCTCGTCGGCCGGCAGGCCGAGCACGTCGGAGGCCGCCTCGTTGATCCTCTGCCGCAGGGCCTCGCGCGCCGCCTCGTCGCGCTCGCGGGTTTCCGCCATCACCACCAGGCGCTCGGTGGCGTTGGCCGGATCGGTGCTGGCGAACACGGCGACGCAGCCCTTGCGGATGCCGGGGAGGGCGCCGACCGCCTCTTCCAGCTCGTAGGGATAGAGGTTGCGCCCGCCGCGGATGATGACGTCCTTGACGCGGCCGGTGAGGTAGATCTCGCCTTCCACCATGTAGGCGTAGTCGCCCGAATCGAGCCAGCCGCTGCGGATCAGGCGCGCCGTCGCTTCCGGGTTGCGGAAGTAGCCGCGCGTGGCCGAGGGGCCGCGGAACTGCAGGCGGCCGACACGGCGATCGGGCAGTTCGTGGCCGGTTTCATCGACGATGCGGATTTCATGTCCGGGCAGCGCCCGCCCGCAGGCCGGGACGGGCATCAGGCCGGGCTCGCCCTCCTCGCCCGGCACGGCACGCCCTTCGCGCAGCAGGGCCTCGCGCCGGATGGCATCGATGCGCGGGCCGCGGCAGAGCGGGGGAAAGGCGAGGCCGACCGAGCATTCCGCCAGGCCATACACCGGCGTGACCGCCTCGGGCTGCAGGCGGTGCGGCACGAAGCGCTCGATGAAGGCTTCCAGCGTCGCCGGGCTGACCGGCTCGGCGCCGTTCAGCGCCAGGCGCAGCGAGGAAAGATCGAGGCCCGCCAGCTCCGCCTCGTCGAGCTTCTTCGCGCACAGCTCGTAGGCGAAATTCGGCGCCGCGGTGATCGTGCCGCGGTGGCGCGAGATGGCCTGCAGCCAGCGCGCAGGGCGCGCGAGGAAGGCGAGCGGCGACATCAGCACCAGCGGCATGGCGAAGTAGAGCGAGCCGAACCAGGCGCCGATCAGGCCCATGTCGTGATAAAGCGGCAGCCAGGAGACGAAAACGTCCTCGCTCGTCACCCGGAAGGCCGGCCCCATGGCGCGCAGATTGGCGAGCAGGTTGGCGTGGGTGAGCACGACGCCCTTGGGGTCGCCGGTGCTGCCCGAGGTGTATTGCAGGAAGGCGATATCCCCGGCCTGCGCGCGGTAGAACAGCGGCATCGGCTCGGCGTCGATGTCCTGCGGCGTGACGATCTCGGCCAGGCTTGGCACCCGCGCGGCCAGCTCGGCCGCCACGGCCTTGGCCTGCGGCACCGTGACGATGAACACCGCCTGGGCGTTGTCGAGAATGCGCGCATGGCGCCTGAGGTGGTCCTCGATCTGCGCCAGGCGCGCCGGCGGATAGATCGGCACCGGAATGCCGCCGGCCAGCAGCACGCCGAAGAAGGTGGCGAGGTAATCCTGCCCGGTCGGCAGCATCAGCGCCACCGCCTGCTGCGGCCGCAGGCCGCGCGCGACCAGCCCGCTGGCGGTACGGCGCGCCGCGCCAAGCAGCCCGGCATAGCTGATCGGCCGGTTGCGCTCGCCTTCCTCGCTGAGCAGGACATGCACGCGTTCGGGCGTGCGCGCAGCGTGCCATTCCAGCGCCTCGACCAGGGTCGCGGCGGCCTCCGGCGTCGGGATCGCTCCGCCCTGCGGCAGGGCGATCGCCGCCTGCGGCGCGGCCACCGGCGCGGCATGGCCGAGAAAGCGCAGCAGCTCGCGCGGGGTCTGCGCCTCGGCCAGCGCCGCTTCGGGCAGGACGGCGGCGAACTCGCGGGAGAGGCGCAGCAGCAATTCGACGCGCGCCAGGGAATCCAGGCCGAGGTCGCGCTCCAGGGGGCTGTCCAGCAACACCGGCGCCTGGCGGCCGGGATGGGTTTCCTGCACCAGCCGGGCGGTGACGCGCAGCAGGCGCGCGGCCGCCCCTTCGGCATCTTCAGCCGGGCAGTTCATCGAGCGCTTCATCGAGATGGCTGCGGTCGGCCCAGGACAACAGGCGCCAGGCGCCGTGCTCCACCTCCAGCCAGTTGAGCGCCGCGTTGGGGATCTCGAAATCGCGCCGCGCCGAGAGCGGACAGCCGCTGGCGCGCCGGTGCAGCACGTCGAGCACGCCGCCATGGGTGAGCAGCAGCACCTGGCCGCCGGCATGCGCCGCGACGATGGCGTCGACGCAGGCATACACCCGCTCGGCGAAGCTGCGCAGGCTCTCGCCGCCGCCGGGCAGGACGAAATCCTCCTCGCGCGCCCGGAAGCGGGCGTAGGCCTGCGGATGCCGCTCGGCGAATTCGGCATACGTCAGCGTCTGCAGCACGCCGTAGTGGCGCTCGCGCAATCCCGCCTCGCGCCGCACCGGCAGCTTGAGCAGATGCGCCGCCGCCTCGGCGGTGTGCAGGGCGCGGGCGAGATCGCTGGAATGGATGGCGCAGATGGATTCCTGCGCCAGCGCATTGGCGGCGGCGCGCGCCTGGGCGTGGCCGACGGCGGAGAGCGGCACGTCGAGTTGGCCCTGGATGCGGCGTTCGGCATTCCAGGCGGTCTCGCCGTGGCGGACGAGGCAAAGACGGGTGGCAGTCACGATCGGGCGGATGGATTGACGAAGGCCGCAATGTTAGGGTTTACCTGCATTTTGCGCCAGTCGGGGCAAATCCGACTGGAAACCACCGGCGATCCGGATTACTCTTACGCCGCTTCGGAATGCGGCCCCGGCTCCGGCCGTTCCGCAATCCTCCCCGTACAGGAGAATCCATGAACGCAATGCTCAAAGCTTCCCGGCTGATCGACGCCTTCAGCGAGCGCATCGGCGGCACCGTCATCTGGCTGGTGCTGGCCGCCGTGCTGATTTCCGCCGGCAACGCCATCGTGCGCAAGGTCTTCAACACCAGCTCGAATGCCCTGCTGGAAATCCAGTGGTATCTCTTCTCGGCGGTGTTCATGCTCGGCGCCGGCTACGCCTTCCTGAAGAACGCCCATGTGCGCATCGACTTCATTTCCGGCCACCTGTCGCCGAAGATGAGGAACTGGATCGACATCGTCGGCATCATCGTCTTCCTGGTACCGCTCTGCCTGCTGCTGATGAAAGTGTCCTGGCCCCTGTTCGAGAATGCCTGGGTCAGCGGCGAAATGTCGCAGAACGCCGGCGGACTGATCCGCTGGCCGGCCTACCTGCTGATCCCGGCCGGCATGACCCTGCTGCTGCTGCAGGCCGCCTCCGAGCTGATCAAGCGCGCAGCCTTCCTGCGCGGCGCCATTGCCGATCCGCTCGGCCACGGCGAGGAGCCCTCGATCGAGGACGAACTCGCGCGCGAGATCGAAGAACATGCCAAGCACGTCCAGGAGGAAGTCCGATGATGGCCTTCATCGCGCAGAATTTTTCCCCGCTGCTGTTCAGCGGCCTGCTGCTGTTCCTGCTCACCGGCTTCCCGGTGGCCTTCTCGCTGGCCGCCTGCGGCCTGTTCTTCGGCTTCCTCGGCATGGAAGCCGGGATGTTCCCGCCCAACCTGTTCCAGGCCCTGCCGCTGCGCATCTTCGGCATCATGCAGAACGACACGCTGCTGGCGATCCCCTTCTTCACCTTCATGGGCATCATCCTCGAGCGCAGCGGCATGGCCGAGGACCTGCTGGAGACCATCGGCCAGGTGTTCGGCCCGCTGCGCGGCGGCCTGGCGCTGGCGGTGATCTTCGTCGGCGCGCTGCTGGCGGCAACCACCGGCGTGGTCGCCGCGGCGGTGATCTCGATGGGCCTGATCTCCCTGCCGATCATGCTGCGCTACGGCTACAACCGCACCATCGCCACCGGCGTCATCACCGCCTCGGGCACCCTGGCCCAGGCCATTCCGCCCTCGCTGGTGCTGATCGTCATGGCCGACCAGCTCGGCCGCTCGGTCGGCGACATGTATGCCGGCGGCCTGGTGCCCGGCCTGCTGCTGGTCTGCCTGTATGCCATTTTTGTCATCATCGTCGCCTTCGTGCGACCGGCGTGGGTGCCGGCGCTGCCGCCGGAAGCGCGCATCTACAAGGAAGCCAACGGCGCCAGCGGCCACCGCTCGCTGCTGGTGCTGATGCTGGTTTCGGCCGCGGCCGGCATCGTCTGGTCGCAGTTCCACGACGGCATCATCAAGTCGTGGACCGGCCGCGAGAACGCCGCTCCCGGCGACGAGATCGTCATCCTGTCGATGACCGTGGCCTCGTTCACCGCGCTCGGCCTGTCGCTCGCCAACCACTTCACCCGGATGGGCCTGCTCTCGAAGCTCTCGGAACGGGTGACCTTCGTGCTGATCCCGCCGCTGATCCTGATCTTCCTGGTGCTGGGCACCATCTTCCTCGGCCTGGCGACGCCGACCGAGGGCGGCGCCATGGGCGCGCTCGGCGCCTTCATCATGGCGCTGGCCCGGCGCAAGCTCTCCATGAGCCTGCTCCGGCAGGCGCTCGACAACACGACCAAGCTGTCCTGCTTCGTGCTGTTCATCCTGATCGGCTCGACGGTGTTCTCCTTCACCTTCAACGCCGCCGATGGGCAAAAATGGGTCGAGCACCTGTTCGACAAGCTGCCGGGCGGGGCGCTCGGCTTCCTCATCGTGGTGAACCTGCTGGTCTTCGTGCTCGGCATGTTCATCGACTTCTTCGAGATCGCCTTCATCGTCATCCCGCTGCTGGCGCCGGTGGCGGAGAAGCTGCTGCCCGGCATCCTGCCGCCGGGCTCGGACGCGCTGATCTGGTTCGGCGTCATCATCGCCATGAACCTGCAGACCTCCTTCCTCACGCCGCCCTTCGGCTTCGCCCTGTTCTACCTGCGAAGCGTCGCCGCCAAGGCCGACTACAACGACCGGGTCACCAACCGGCGCATCCCGGCGGTGACGACGGCGCAGATCTACAAGGGCGCCATCGCCTTCATCGTCATCCAGGTGGTCATGGTGGCGGCGGTCATTGCCTGGCCCGCCCTGGTGCTCGACAGCCTCGACAAGGGGGCCGCGGTCAACGTCGAGGACGTCAGGATCGAGATGCCGACCGACCCGGATGCCGAAGCCAGGGAACAGGAACAGGCCGAGGAGGAGGGCGAGCAGGAGGAAGCCGAGGAGGAAGGCAAGGACGGGGACGAGAAGGCGGAAGAGGGGAAGGAAGAAGATCCCGCCGCCGCCGTGCTGCGCTCGCTGAAGAAGTAGCCTGCCCTCTCCCCGACCCTCTCCCTCAAGCGGAAGAGGGAGAAATCGGGATAGGGGCGGTCAGGATACCTGACCGAGCCCCTCCCACACCACCCGG
>CAYYXS010000023.1:0-73148 GCA_964475635.1 uncultured Rhodocyclaceae bacterium | reverse complement strand
ATTGCGCCCGCATCGTCATACCGGCGAACGCCGGTATCCAGAATGCGGCTTGCGTGTCCGCGACGGCCGTCTGGATTCCGGCTTTCGCCGGAATGACGCGCAGGGGGCGGCCAGAAAGCGTGCTGAATCGCATTGGCAATCAGGTGTGGCTTGTGCCTTCGTGCGAGACCAACCGGCGGCTCGCATGACGCAGAGCCGGAAGTCAGCCTCCGCAGGACGGCGGCTGGGGCTCGGGCGCGCTTCATGATATAAGGCTCGCCATGTCGGCGCACTCCGGACTCCTCTCGATCAAACCCGCCTACTCCGGCCTGCTGCGCCTTGCCTTCGGCTTGCTCGCCTTTGCCATCGCCCTGGCCTTGAGCTTTCGCCCGCCGGAATTGCTCGTCAGCGTGGATGAACTCGTGCGCGACCATTTCGTCCGCCTTGCCGCCAGCAGCGAGGCGGACGGGCGCATCGCCGTGGTGGATATCGACGAGGCCAGCCTGGCGGAAGCGGGCCCATGGCCGTGGCCGCGCGGGCGCCTGGCCGACCTGGTCGAAATACTCGTGGCAGGGCATGGCGCACGCACGGCGGCGCTGGACATGGTGCTGCCCGAACCTGCCGACCGCGAGGGCGACCGGCGCCTGGCCGCCCTGGCGGAACATGGCGGGCTGGTCACTGCGATCGCCTTCGATTTCGTCCCGCGGGAACGGCCGGTGCAGGCGGGGCTTCCGGCGGCGGGAGCGGCGGCGGATATCACACTGCCCGCACTGGAAGCCACCGGCTACGTGGCCAATCATGCAGGAATGGCGCGCGCGCTTTGCGTCGGCAATATCGGCTTCGTGCCGGATGCTGATGGCGTCTTGCGCAGGCTGCCTGCCCGGGTCCGCTTCGCCGGCCAGGTTTATCCGATGCTGGCGCAGGCCATGAGGGGTTGCCAACCTCGGCAATCCGGCAATGCGGTGATGTGGCGCATTCCGTTTCGCCGCGACTTGACGGCCTACCCGGTCATATCGGCCGCCGCATTGCTCGCCGGCCGCGCACCGGATGAATTGCTGCGCGGTCGCAGAATCATCATTGGCTCCTCCGCGCTCGGCCTGGCCGATCGTGTCGCCACGCCGCTTTCGGCAAACACTGCCGGGGTCATGGTGCATGCCGCGGCACTTTCGGCCTTGCTCGACGAGGAGGCCGGAGCGCAGCCGCTCCCCCTGCCCGGGACGCTGCTGGCGCTCGCCTGGGCGCTCGCCGCGGCGGTCGCTGCGATATTTCTGGTGCCCCGGCTCGCCGCCTGGCAGGGTGCCTGCCTGCTCGGCGGCTGGGCATTGCTCTGGCTGCCGATCGCCTATGCCGCCGCAGGCAGCGGAGCGGAGTTCCCGATCCTGGCGCCGGTCGCCTGCTGCCTGGTCCTGATGACGGTTACCGTGCCCTTCGAGTGGTGGCAGTCGCAAATGACCTCGCGGCGCATCCTGGAGGTGTTCGAGCACTACGTTGCGCGGCCGGTCATCGACGAGCTGCTGGACCGAAAAATGCTCAACATCCTGGAACCGACGCAGAAGGGGGTGACGGTGCTGATCGCCGACATGGAGAGCTATACCCGGCATACGGCCTCCCTTTCCCTGGCCGAGGCGGCCCGTCTGACGCGGGATTTTCTCGACGCATTGACGCGGCCGATACTCGACACCGGAGGCACCCTGGACAAATACACCGGGGACGGGCTGGTCGCATTCTGGGGCGCCCCCCTGCCCTGCCCGGACCAGGCCGAGCGCGCCGTCCTCGCCGGGGAGCGCATCCTGGCCGAAGTGTCGGCCCTCAACGCCCGCCGCGCGCCGCAGGGCCTCGCCCCGGTCAGGGCGCGCATCGGCATCGAGAGCGGCCTGGCGCTGGTGGGCGATCTCGGCACGCCGTTTCGCAGCACCTATACCGCGGTCGGCGACTGCATCAACTTCGCCTCGAAGCTGCAGGAGTCGGCGCGCAACCTGGATAGCGCCCTCGTCATCGGCCCGGGCACGCGGAAACTGCTGCCGGAGAGATCGCTCGTCGCGCTCGGCGAGATCCGCCTGCGCGGCTACGACCAGCCTGTTTCCATCTACAGCACGCCCGGAGCGGCCGGCGCCGGGGCCGCTTCGTCTCCGTAGCCTTCACCGCCGACGGCCGCCGCTTCTACCACTTCGTCATGTGTGAGAAAATGCGCGATTTCCGTGACGGTACCCGGTTCCGCGGTCCGGCCGAAAGGAAATGAAGGCCCCGCAGTGACAGAAGAACGAACCCCGCATCCGCCAGCCATGCACGACCGGCCCCTCGTGTCGGTCATCATCGTCAGTTACAACAGCGGGGCCATCCTGGTCGAGTGCCTGTCTGCCCTGCTTCGCTCGACCACCGCCATCGAAGCAATCGTGTACGACAACGCCTCGGCAGACGGCGCGATCGAGGCGCTGGAACGCCTCTCCAGGCAGGATCCCAGGCTGCGCATCCTGCACGGACAGCACAACAGCGGTTTTGCCGCCGGATGCAACCAGGCCCTGGCCCTGGCCTCGGGGCGTCTCGTGCTGTTCCTCAATCCGGATTGCATCATCCGGCCGGACACCATCGGCAGGATGGTGTCGGTCCTCGACGCCGATCCGGCCTGCGGCATGGCCGGCTGCCTGATACGCAACACGGACGGCAGCATCCAGACCGGCTGCCGGCGGACGATACCCACGCCGCAGAGGGTCGTCTCCGAGGTCCTGCAGTTGCTTGCCGGAAGAAAGAATCCCGCCAGGGGTTATTTTTCGGACACGGAACGGATACCCGGCGAACCCCATCCGGTCGAGGCGATTTCCGGGGCCTTCATGCTGGCCCGGCGCGACGCGCTCGATGCCGTCGGATCGTTCGACGAGGATTTCTTCCTCCACTGGGAGGATGTCGACCTGTGCCATCGCTTTTCCAGGGCGGGCTACCGGATCCTTTTCGTTCCCGACGTGGAAGTGCTCCACTACAAGGGCCATTGCAGCAGCGGCCAGCGGGCACGCGTCGAGTGGCACAAGAATTTCGGCCTGCTGCGCTTCCTGCGCAAGAATTTCTTCTCTCCCATTCCAGGCCTGCTGCTGGGCGTCGTCGCCGGGCCCCTGCTGCTCGCGCGCTGGGCTTGCGGTCTGCTCTCCGCCGGACAGGATGCCGCCCCTCCCCCCTACCCGCTCGCAACCGCGGAAACTCCGCCGGGCATGGAGCAGCGCGGGATCTGCGTGCTGGGCGCCACCAGCCCGGTCGGCGCCCATTTGCTGCCGCAGCTGACGGTTTCCGGCTACCGGGTGCACGCATTCAGCCGCATGCCCTGGGCAAAGGGCGCCAGGAACTCCATGCAGGTGACCTGGCATGAGGCGGACCTGGCCCGGCCGCAACCCCTTCCGCCAGGCGTTCCAGCGGAAACCGTGATATCGCTTGTTCCGCTGACGCTGCTTCCGGCGCAGATGGATGCCCTCAGGCAGGCAGGCATCGGCAGGCTGATCGCCTTCAGTTCCACCAGCGTGCTGACCAAACGCGATTCGCCCGATGCCAGGGAGCGGGAGGCCGCGCGTCGCCTGGCCGCAGCCGAGGAGGAAATCGCGGCCTGCTGCAACCGGCACGGCATTTCCTGGCTGATACTCAGGCCGACGATCACCTATTCCTGGCAGCTCGATCGGAACCTGATGCGCCTGGCGGACTTCATCCGCCGATTCGGCTTCATCGTGCTGCCGGGCAAGGGCAAGGGACTGCGCCAGCCGGTGCATGCGGCCGACCTCGCCCAGGCCTGCCTGTCCGCGCTGTCGCTGGAGCAAGGCTGGAACGGCATCTATAATTTGAGCGGCGGAGAAACGCTCAGCTACCGGGAGATTGTGCTCAGGGTGGCGGCCAAAATGCACAGGAAGCCGCTCATCCTCAGCCTCCCGCTGCCCTGGTGGCGGCCGGCGATAGCGCTCCTGCGGCGGCTCCCCGGCTGGGAACTCATGAATCTGGAGATGGCCAGGCGGGTCGATCTGGACATGGTGTTCGACCACCGGCAAGCCGCCGAAAAACTGGGATATTCGCCGCGGCCATTCAATCCCTGAAGTAATCTTCTCACGCAGCACTGCCGCTTGTACGAGAGGAGCGCCATTGAGAACCCGTCATGTGCCGGAAGAAAACCCGGATGCCCGGCTGAAGCCGGAACGCTTCCTCTCGCCGGAAGTGCTGCGGCGCCTGCCGCTGCTGGCGACGCTCTCCGACGAAGAACTGCTGGCCCTGAGCCGGCAGATGCGCATCCGGCGCTTCGCCCGGCATGAACAGGTGGTCAACAAGGGCAGCAGCGGAGAAGACCTGATGTTCCTGCTGGTCGGCAACCTGCAGGTCGTGGACTACACGGAGGACGGCCGCGAGATCGGCCTCAACCTGATCGGCCAGGGCGCCTTCTTCGGCGAACTGGCGCTGGTCGACGGGCAGCCCCGTTCCGCCACCATAGTCGCCCTTTCACCGGCCGTGGTTGCCTACCTGCACCGGGATGCCGCCTTCCGGCTGATCTACGGCAACCCGGTGATCGCCGAGAAGATGATCAAGCATTTCGCGCGCAGCATTCGCAATCTTTCCAACTATCGTGCCCTGCTGGCCATCCCGAAGGCACAGCAGCGCGTCTATGCCTTGCTGTGCCAGATCAAGCGAAAGGACGGCGCGGACAACGAGGAAGTCATCGACAACCTGCCGACGCAGCAGCAGATCGCCATCATGATCAACACCAGCCGGGAGACGGTTTCGCGCACGTTTGCCGACCTAGTTCAACGTGGCATCCTGAGAAAGGATTCCCACCTGATCGTCGTCAGCAACCCCCGCAAGCTCGAGCAGCTCGCGAGCGGACATTGAGCGATTATCTGTTCTTCACGGCAAACGAGCCCGTAATGCCGGACGTGGCCGTCTTCAGGTCGAAACCCGAAATCACGGCCTGACCGGCCGGGCCGACCGGCGCGCCGTTTGCGTTGCCGGCGGCATTCCCGCCGGGCCCGCTGCCGCTCAGCCGCACCCCGCTCTGGACGAATTGGCTGACCGGCACGCTGCCGGCAAAGACGCCGCTCCAGGCGCGACCGAAGCCGTCGTTGTCGAGATCCACCTTGTAGTAAGTGAGTTCGCCGCCAACCAGGGTAATGCGCGTGTTGGCCATGTTGTAGCTGGGCGTGCCCACTCCCAATTCGGTGATCACCTGCGTCGAGCCGACCAGGGCGTTGTAGTTGCCGCTCAGGTGGGACGCGATGGCAGTCGGGGTGCCCGCCGCCGTCATGAAGTGGAAGTAATTGACGGCCCGCGGCCCATTCGAATCGACGATGGTGCCGCCCGCATAAATGCCCCACTTGATTTCAACCGCGCCCGATTCCGTCGGCAGGCTGGCGCCGCCTGCCAGGGCCAGCCGGGCGCCGCTGCGCGCATAACGGAATCCGTCCCGATCCGCCACCACGGCCGGCTGCCCGGCGGCGTCCAGCAGGATATCGAGGTCGCTGGCCGAAGCAATCCCCGCCCCCGACCCGAAGATGGTCGAGCTCGCGCTTACGCTGCGGTCTCCGCCGACCACTGCCGTTCCCTGGGGAGCGGCCGTCAGCTGCGCCACGGCCTGGTTGAAGCCGAAACTGCCGTCGCTGGCGACGGGCTCGACCACAGGCCTTGTATCGCCGCTCCTCGGCGGCAAACCGCCGGGCGGCGATATCGGCATCTGCCCGTCGGGCGATCTGGGCGGCGTCTGGCCCTCAGGCGGCCGGGGCGGCGTCTGGCCACCGGACGAGGGTGGCGGCGCGGCGCGCCGGTCGCCCCGGCCCGGCCCCTCGCCGGATCCGCGCCGGTCCCCACCGGGACCGCGCATGGCCGGCCCCGCCCGCATGAAATCGGGCATCCGTTCGAGTCGCGCCGGCAGCGCCCTCGAATCGGGAGGAACAAAACCGACCTGGTTGGCCTCGAGATCCAGCCGCCCTCCCTCGGTCTCCAGGAAGGTGGCGCCGGAAATCACCCTGTCATAGGTACCCGGATCGACGCCGGGGGCGCCGGACCATCCTGCCGGGGGGATATAAAAGGGCTCATGGTCGGTGCCGCGGATTCCGATCGTGGCCGTAGGCGTGCGCACCTGGTAATTCTGCCGGTTGCTGCGGCCGATCAGGCCGGTCAGCGTACGGAAGCCGCCCTTGATCAGGCCCAGAATTCCCTTTTCGCTGCCGTCCTCCCGTCCTCCATAGCGATAGGCGTCGAAGCGGAGCGAGGTGTCCGGCCTGAGGGAAAGCAACGCCTCGTCCGCCATCGCCAGCTGGGCATGACCGTCGCCCCCGGTGATCACCGTGTCCCCCTCGCGGATTCGCGTACCCTTGATGGCGACGGTTTCGCGCCCGTCCGGATGCAGGATCCTCACTTCGCCCGAGACGAACTGGACGGCGCCGGCATCGGCAAGGACCGGCAGCGCCGCGGTCAGCAGGCACAGTGCCGCAAGAAAACGGGAAAACAGCCGCCCGATCATGATCGATTCATCCATCCCTCAGCGGAAATCCTTCCGCAGCGTCAGCGAGAACTCGTAGCGACGATAATCGTATATCCGGAAATTCGAGTCCGCCCTGGTATAGGTCAGTTGGGGCTTCAACGACCAGTCCCGCTCGATCCGCCAGTTCAGGCCCAGGCCCAGGTCGTATTGCTTCTCCCTGCGCTCGTTCCGGAAAAGCGCATTCACGTCCTTGTAGTTGCTGTATTGAACGGAGAACATGGCAAAGGCATCGAGGCCATCGCGCAGCGAACGCTGGTAGCCCCCTCTCAAACCCAGCAGCGCGCGGTCGCCGTCGGCGCGGTTGCGCGTGGCGACATCCTCCCCGGCATAGACGCTGCCGAATACGACCGGGCTGCCGCCGCCCTGCAGGCTCCTGATCATGCCAAGACCGGCAATCGCCTGGTCGGAGCTGTATGAAGCCGAGCCGGACTGCAGATACTTTATTTCGGAAGCCTGGGCAAAGCCGATATATTGCGTCGCGGCGTCGGCGGCATGGCGCAGCTCGAGGCCGAGGCTGCCGATGCGGCGGTAAGGATCGTGGTCGAGCGCGTAGTCGTTTCGGCCGAAGCTCAGGCGGAGGGTGTCCTTGTCATGCACCGCCTGCATGCCCAGCCGGTAATCGACGCTCCGGCTGTCATAGGCATCCCAATCGCGATGGGAGCGCAGCTTCAGGTCGACGCCCGCAAACAGGCTGACGCCGCCGCCCAGCACGCGGGTCAATTCCGCGCCCCCGCCGAGCGAGGCAAAGTTGTCCGGCGCCTTGACGCTGTTTGCGCCCAACGCGAAATTGGCGTTGAAGAGCGGCACGTAGATCGAGTTGGCGGACGTCGCGCCGCTCACGTTGCTGTCGCGGCCGATGCTCGCCTCGGCGTAGCCGGCAAGCCGCGTACTGCGCACTGCCGTGCGCTCTTCGATGGCCGCCAGATAGCGCTCGATCGTCTCCCGGGCTGCCGGCGGCGTATCGACCCGCTGCTGCATCTGCGCGAATTCTTCGCGGGAGCGCGGATAGTCGCCAAGGGCAAAGTAGGCGCGCGCCATGTCCAGCCGCGCCGCGGCATGATCGGGATTCACCGTCAGCACGCGCTCGAAGGCCAGCGTGGCGCGGTCGCCCCGCCCCGAATCGAGCGCGGCCACGCCCAGCAGGTAATCGAAATCCTCGCGCCCTGCCAGATCGAACTCATGCGGGGAAAGCAGCTTCCACGCGGCCTCGGCCTTGCCCGATCGCAGCAGCGCTTCGGCGCCTGCCAGATCGGGCAATTCCCTGGCCTGCGCAAGTCCGACCGGCACGAGGACGGAAAGCACCAGAAAACCTAGAAAGAGCAGTATCCGCATGAAGGGCACAAAACTGGGCATGCGCGGCAGTTTTTTATATTTTTCCCTTTTTGTCAATCTGTTATGTTGTTTTTTTGATACTGGGCATTAACTATCCGGGCTTTGGCATGCCGATCAGCGCACGCAATCCACGAAGTAGCGCACCTTTCCGTTGGAATCGTCCTTGACCAGGCCATGGATGTCCGTCTCGAAGCCGGGAAAGCGCTCGTTGAAGTCGCGCGCGAATTTCAGGTAAAGGACGATGGTGCGGTTGAAGCGCTCGCCGGGGATCAGCAGCGGGATGCCGGGCGGATAGGGTGTGAGCAGCACGCTGGTAATGCGATCTTCCAGCCGATCGATCTCGACGCGCTCGATCTCGCGGTGGGCCATCTTCGCGAAGGCCTCGGCGGGCGGCATCGCCGGCACCATGTCGGAGAGGTACATCTCGGTGGTCAGGCGGGCGACGTCGTTGGCCTTGTAGACGTCGTGGATCTGCTGGCACAGGTCGCGCAGGCCGACGCGCTCGTAGCGCGGATGCTTCTGGCAGAACTCGGGCAATACCTTCCAGAGAGGATGGTTCTTGTCGTAGTCGTCCTTGAACTGCTGCAACTCGGTCACCATGGTGTTCCAGCGGCCCTTGGTGATGCCGATGGTGAACATGATGAAGAAGGAGTAGAGCCCGCACTTCTCGACGATGACCCCATGCTCGGCGAGGTACTTGGTGACGATGGCGGCCGGAATGCCCCAGTCGGCGAAGTCGCCGTCCACGTCCAGCCCCGGCGTAATCACCGTGGCCTTGATCGGGTCGAGCAGGTTGAATCCCTTGGCCAGCTTGCCGAAGCCGTGCCAGCGCGCGCCAGGCTTCAACATCCAGGCCTCGCGCTCCTCGATGCCTTCCTCCGAGAGGTCGTCCGGCCCCCACACCTTGAACCACCAGTCGGCGCCCCATTCCTTGTCCACCTTGCGCATGGCGCGGCGGAAGTCCAGCGCTTCGGCGATGGATTCCTCCACCAGGGCGGTGCCGCCCGGCTCCTCCATCATCGCCGCCGCCACGTCGCAGGAGGCGATGATGGCGTATTGCGGCGAGGTCGAGGTGTGCATCAGGTAGGCCTCGTTGAAGACGTCGCGGTCGAGCCTGCGCTGCTCCGAGTCCTGCACCAGGATCTGCGAGGCCTGCGAGAGGCCGGCCAGCAGCTTGTGCGTCGATTGCGTCGAAAACACCATCGACTCCTTGCAGCGCGGCCGGTCGGCGCCGATGGCATGGTAGTCGCCGTAGAAGTCGTGGAAGGCGGCATGCGGCAGCCAGGCCTCGTCGAAGTGCAGGGTGTCGATCCTGCCGTCCAGCATCTCCTTGATCTCCTCGACGTTGTAGAGGATGCCGTCGTAGGTGGACTGGGTGATGGTCAGCACGCGCGGCTGGCCCTTGACCTTCGAGGCGAAGGGGTGGGCGGCGATCTTCTTCTGGATGTTCTTCCAGCGGAACTCCTCCTTCGGGATCGGGCCGATGATGCCGAAGTTGTTGCGCGTCGGCATGAGGAAGACGGGAATCGCGCCGGTCATGATGATCGAGTGGAGCACCGACTTGTGGCAATTGCGGTCGACGACGACGATGTCGCCCGGCGCCACGGTCGAATGCCAGACGATCTTGTTCGAGGTCGAGGTGCCGTTGGTGACGAAGAACAGGTGGTCGGCGTTGAAGATGCGCGCCGCGTTGCGCTCCGAGGCCGCCACCGGGCCGGTGTGGTCGAGCAGCTGGCCGAGTTCCTCGACCGCGTTGCAGACGTCGGCGCGCAGCATGTTCTCGCCGAAGAACTGGTGGAACATCTGCCCCACCGGCGACTTCAGGAACGCCACTCCACCCGAATGGCCGGGGCAGTGCCAGGAATACGAGCCGTCGGCGGCATAGTGCGTCAGGGCACGAAAGAAGGGCGGCGGCAGGGAGTCCAGATAGGCCTTGGCCTCGCGCACGACATAGCGGGCGATGAACTCCGGGGTGTCCTCGAACATGTGGATGAAGCCGTGCAGCTCGCGCAGCACGTCGTTCGGGATGTGGCGGCTGGTGCGCGTCTCGCCGTGCAGAAAGATCGGGATCTCGGCGTTGCGGAAGCGGATCTCGGAAACGAAGGCGCGCAGCTCGGCGATGGTCTCCTCCTCCTCGTTGGCCAGCTCCTCGTCGTCGATGGAGAGGATGAAGGCCGAGGCGCGGCTCTGCTGCTGGGCGAAGGAGGACAGGTCGCCGTAGCTGGTAACGCCGAGCACCTCCATGCCCTCCGCCTCGATGGCCTCGGCCAGGCGGCGGATGCCCAGGCCCGAGGTGTTCTCCGAGCGAAAGTCCTCGTCGATGATGATGATGGGGAAGTGAAAGCGCATGTCGACCTACCCCCTGGCCCCCTTCCCGGGGAAGGGGGTAGCGGTTGTTCGTCCGCGCTGCGCGCGGACTCCATGTTGTTGGCTGGCCCCGCCTTGGGGCGGCCCGGCGGCGGGGCCCCGGCTTCGATTACCGCTCGGGTTCATCATCATATCTTCGGCAGCGTCACGCCGACCTGCCCCTGGTACTTGCCGCCGCGGTCCTTGTACGACGTTTCGCAGACCTCGTCCGACTCGAAGAAGAGAACCTGGGCGACGCCCTCGTTGGCGTAGATCTTCGCCGGCAGCGGCGTGGTGTTGGAGAACTCCAGCGTGACGTAGCCCTCCCATTCCGGCTCGAAGGGCGTGACGTTCACGATGATGCCGCAGCGGGCGTAGGTGCTTTTTCCGAGGCACACCGTCAGCACGTTGCGCGGGATGCGGAAATATTCGACCGTGCGCGCCAGGGCGAAGGAGTTGGGCGGGATGATGCAGTGTTCGCCCTTGATCTCGACGAAGGAGTTCGGGTCGAAGTTCTTCGGGTCGACGATGGTGCAGTTGATGTCGGTGAACAGCTTGAATTCGTCCGAGCAGCGGATGTCGTAGCCGTAGCTCGATGTGCCGTAAGAGACGATCCTGCGGCCGTCGACCTCGCGCACCTGGCCGGGCTCGAAGGGCGCGATCATGCCGTGCTCCTGCGCCATGCGGCGGATCCACTTGTCGGATTTGATGGTCATCCCGATAGACTCCCCTGATTCCTTGAGAAAGCCCCCGGCGGCGGGGACGGAGGCGTGCGCATTAGACCATAAAGCAGGCTCCGGGTGTCCCCTGCCGGACGATCGCACAGGGCAATCGCCCGGTCCGGCTGCACTGTCGCGTGGCGCCATGGTATCTTGGCCGCCGCCATGGACACCATCCGCGTTGCGCTGATCGAGGACAATCCGGAGTTCCTGCGCCGCTTCGCCGGCATCGTCGGGGCGGCCGAGGACCTCGTCCTGGCCGGCTGCGCCGCCAGCGCCGCCGAGGGCCACGCCCTCGCCGCGCAGTGCGCCGCCGACGTCTACCTCGTCGATCTCGGCCTGCCCGACGGCGACGGCATCGACATCATCGCCCGCATCGCCGCCGGCCAGCCCGCCGCCGACGTCATGGTCATCACCGTCTTCGGCGACGACGAGCACGTCCTGCGCTCCCTCGAGGCCGGCGCCGCCGGCTATCTGCTCAAGGACGCCCTGCCCGCGGAGATCGTCGCCTGCATCCGCGAGCTGCGCCAGGGCGGCTCGCCGCTGAGCCCCTCGATCGCCCGCCGCCTGCTGCGCCGCTTCCGCGCCCCGCCCGCCGCCGCCAACGCCAGTCCCCTCTCCGCCCGCGAGGGCGAAATCCTCACCCTCGTCGCCAAGGGCCTGTCCTTCGCCGAGGTCGGCAAAACCCTCGTCATCTCCCCGCACACCGTCACCGCCCATGTGCGAAAAATCTACCGCAAGCTCGCCGTCAACTCCCGCAGCGAGGCCGTCTTCGAGGCAAGGCAGATGGGATTGCTGAAATGAGCGCCCGGGGCGTACTCGCCGCTGCGCTCACCGTCCTGGCGGGACTGACTTTCCAGGCCCACGCGGCCGAGGACGGCACGGAGGCCGCCGTGGTCGAACTCCGCGAGGCCCGCTATCTCGTCGAACCCTGGCGCGAGGTTCTCGCCCCGCCCGGGGACGACGACCCGCGCTGGCGCCCGCTGTCCCTGCCCGGCCAGGTCGACAACCCGGAACAGCGCCTGGTCAGGGTATGGTTCCGCCTCGGCTTCCGCCTCGACGAGCGTCCTGGCCAGTCGCGGGCCGCGCTCTTCCCGCGCCTGTACAGCGGCGGCAGCCTGTTTCTCAACGGCACCCCGACCGGCGCGGTGGCCGGCTCCTCGCCCACGGTCCAGGCCAACTGGCTGCGGCCCCACAGATTTTTCCTGCCGACCCAGAGTCTGCGCCCCGGCGAAAACACGCTGCACGTGGGCATGTCCAGCCGCTATGCCAGGATCGGCATCGGTGCGCCCATCATCGGCCCGCCCGAAGCCATCCGCGCCCTCTACGAAAAGCGCCTGTTCCTGGAATACAACGTCGCCATGATCTCGGTCTGGCTGCTGACGACCGGCGGACTGCTGCTGCTGACCATCTGGCTGCTGCGCCGGCAGGACATCCTCTACGGCATGCTCGGCCTGGCGGCGCTGATGTGGGGCATCCGCACCATCCATCACGTCTGGCCGCTGGTGCCGCTGGAATGGTGGGTCCCCTGGCGTGCCGTCTACTACGCCGGCACCGGCTACGGCGACATCCTGTTGTGCCTTTTCGTGCTGCGCGTGGCACGCTGGCACCGCGCCTGGATCGAGCGGGGGATGCTCGCCTACGCCGCCATCGGGCCGCTCGCCATGATCCTGCTGGGCCAGGATTTCCTGGAACGGGACGCGCTCTGGTATGCCGGCGCGATTCCGCTCAACCTGCTGGCCGTGGCCATGATCGTGCGCGCGGCCTGGCGCACCCGCAGCTGGGACACCGTCGCCCTGGCCACCACGCTCGGCTTCACCGCCGCCGCCTTCGCCTGGGACATCGCCGTCAAGGGCGGCTGGATCTCCTTCAGCAACATCTACATCTCCCACATCCTGACGCCGCTGGTGATCCTCGGCATCTGCCTGGTGCTGCTGGTGCATTTCATCAACGCCCTCGGTCTGGCCGAGCGCGCCAACGAGCGGCTGGAAGCGCGCGTGCGGGCGCGGGAGGACGAACTCAACGCCAGCCACGAGGCGCTGCGCCGCCTCGAAGCCGACCGGGCCGCGACCGCGGAACGGGGCCGCATCGTGCAGGACATGCACGACGGCCTCGGCTCGCAGCTGCTCTCCGCCCTCGCCATGGTCGAGCGCGGCGCCGCCGGCGAGCGCGACATCTCCCAGGTGCTGCGCGAGTGCATCGACGACATGCGCCTGGCCATCGATGCCCTGGCGCCGGGCGACGACGACCTGCTCTCCGCGCTCGGCGCCCTGCGCTTTCGCATGGAACCGCGCCTCGCCGCCGCCGGCATCGCGCTCGACTGGCGCGTCGCCACCGCGAGCGACGCCATCCCGATCGAGCCGCGCGAGGGGCTGGCGCTGCTGCGCATCATGCAGGAAGCCATCGCCAACGTGCTCAAGCACGCCGGCGCCTCGCGGCTGTCCGTCACGGTGCGCGAAGAGGCCGGCGCCCTCGACATCGCCGTGGCCGACAACGGCCGCGGCTTCGACCCCGGCGCCGCCGGCCGCGGCCGCGGCCTCGCCCACATGCGCCAGCGCGCCGCCGCGATCGGCGCCACGCTGAACATCCGCAGCTCCGCCGCCGGCAGCGAAATCCGCCTGGGCAAGGTGCAACCGGCAGACCCGGCGCAATAGCATGTTCATGGGATAGCCGGGCGCCGGCGGGCGCTCTACGATGCCCGGCCATGCGCTCCCTCAACCGCCACCGCCGATTTGCGCCGGCGCCCGCCCCCATCGCCCCGGTCACCGCCGCGCCATGCCCATCCGCGTTGCGCTGATCGAGGACAATCCGGAGTTCCTGCGCCGCTTCGCCGGCATCGTCGGGGCGGCCGAGGACCTCGTCCTGGCCGGCTGCGCCGCCAGCGCCGCCGAGGGCCACGCCCTCGCCGCGCAGTGCGCCGCCGACGTCTACCTCGTCGATCTCGGCCTGCCCGACGGCGACGGCATCGACATCATCGCCCGCATCGCCGCCGGCCAGCCCGCCGCCGACGTCATGGTCATCACCGTCTTCGGCGACGACGAGCACGTCCTGCGCTCCCTCGAGGCCGGCGCCGCCGGCTATCTGCTCAAGGACGCCCTGCCCGCGGAGATCGTCGCCTGCATCCGCGAGCTGCGCCAGGGCGGCTCGCCGCTGAGCCCCTCGATCGCCCGCCGCCTGCTGCGCCGCTTCCGCGCCCCGCCCGCCGCCGCCAACGCCAGTCCCCTCTCCGCCCGCGAGGGCGAAATCCTCACCCTCGTCGCCAAGGGCCTGTCCTTCGCCGAGGTCGGCAAAACCCTCGTCATCTCCCCGCACACCGTCACCGCCCATGTGCGAAAAATCTACCGCAAGCTCGCCGTCAACTCCCGCAGCGAGGCCGTCTTCGAGGCAAGGCAGATGGGATTGCTGAAATGAGCGCCCGGGGCGTACTCGCCGCTGCGCTCACCGTCCTGGCGGGACTGACTTTCCAGGCCCGCCGGCTGTCGCGCAACCGCAAGATATCGCCTGCCGCCGCCTCCACGGAACCGCATCTGCGGCGCACGCGACGACGGGCTCCATCCCGCCTGGCCCTGGCCGCTAGCCTGGCCGCGGGCGCTGCCTGGGCGACGAACAATTGCGATGACGACAGCGGTTGGGACTCGGGCGGGATGACGTTAGTGTGCGGCAGCAATAACACCGCCAGCAGTGGAGATAGCAGTGCGGTAGGCTCCATCAACACCGCCAGCGGCGACTACAGCACCGCGGTGGGCACCCGCAACACCGCCAGCGGCGACTACAGCACCGCGGTGGGCACCCGCAACACCGCCAGCGGCGACTACAGCAACGCGGCGGGCTACCGCAACACCGCCAGCGGCAACTCCAGCGCCGCGGCGGGCTCCCGCAACACTGCCAGCGGGGAGAACAGCAGCGCGGTCGGCGCCAGCAACACCGCCAGCGGCTACTCCAGCACCGCGGTGGGCCAGTCCAACACCGCCAGCGGCTCCCTCAGCAGCACGGCGGGCTACTCCAACGCCGCCAGCGGCTCCGGTAGCAGCGCGGTGGGCTTCGGCAACACCGCCAGCGGCAAATTCAGCAGCGCACTGGGTTCTCGTGGCGAGGTGAACGGCACCGCCGTGGGCTCGCAGTACTCTATCGCCATCGGCGGCGGCGACTACACCGCCACCGGCAACGGTGCGGTCATCGGCACCTCGGGCGGCAGCGGCGCCGAGGCAGCCATCGCCATCGGCCACAGCGTCGCGGTGGGCGACGGGGCCAGCAATTCGGTCGCCATCGGCACCGGCAGCACAGTCGGCGCCGACGTCACCGGCGCGGTGGCGCTGGGACAGGGGGCCGTGGCCAACGTGAGCAACACGGTCTCGGTCGGTTCGGCGAGCGGCGAGAGGCGCATCGTCAACGTCGCCGCCGGCACCCTCGGAGCGGACTCCACGGACGCCGTGAACGCGGGCCAGCTCAATGCCACCAACCAGAATGTCACGGCCGCCCAGACCACCGCCAACACCGCCGTTACAAACGCCGCCACAGCCCAGACCACGGCAAACACAGCGGTCACCAACGCTGCAACCGCACAGGCCACCGCAGGCACGGCACTCACCAGCGCCAACAGCGCTCAGACCACAGCCGGTACCGCAGCCAGCGATGCCGCAGCCGCCCAAGCCAATGCCGATGCCGCCCAGGCCAATGCCGCAGCCGCCCAGGCCACCGCCAACACCGCCGCCAGCAACGCCGCCACCGCGCAGACTACTGCGAACACGGCACTGAGCAATGCCGCCACCGCACAGACCACCGCCAGTACGGCACTGACCAACGCCGCCACCGCACAGACCACCGCCAGCACGGCACTGACCAACGCCGCCACCGCCCAGGCCAGCGCCAACAGCGCCCAGGCCACGGCCAATACGGCGGTGACCAGCGCAGACGCCGCGCAGACCACCGCCAGCACCGCCCTGACCAATGCCGCCACGGCGCAGACCACCGCCAATGCCGCACTGTCCAACCTGCAGTCGGCGGTCAATCAACTGCTCGAAAGCGGGGTGTGCAGCCTCTCCAGCGGCTCGGTTTCCTGCAGCAACAACGTTCAGCTCGGCGGCGCCACCACTGCCGGCGGCACCACCCACGCCCTGGCCATCGGCGCCGGGGCAAACGTGCAGTCCTCCGGCGGCATCGCCCTGGGCCAGGGCGCCACCGCCGTGCTGTCGAATTCGGTCGCCATCGGCAGCGGCGCCGTCGCCCACTCTTCGGTCGCCGTCGGCGTCGGCGCGCAGGCGACCGGCACCAACACCACCGCCGTCGGCGACAACGCCCTCGCTGCCGGGAATTTTGCCGCCGCCTATGGCAACAATGCACAGGCCGCCCACGACAACTCGGTGGCCCTCGGCAACGGCTCGGCCACTTCGGCGGCCAACACCGTCAGCATCGGCACCGCCGGCCAGGAGCGGCGCATCACCCATGTGGCAGAGGGATCGGAACCGACCGACGCGGCCAACCGGGCGCAGGTGGATGCCGCCTTGAAGCATGCCGATGCCTACACCGATCGGCGCAGCGGGGAAGTGCGGCGCATGGCCGCGCGCGGGATAGCCGCGGCCATGGCCGTGGCGCCGCAGATCGCTCTCGCGCCAGGGGAGACCGGCTTCGGCGTGGGCATGGGGCATTACGAGGGGCAATCGGCAGTGGGCGTGGCGATGGGTCATGTCACCAGCGCCGGCGCACAGCTGAACCTGGGCATCGGCTACGCGGGCGGCGGCAGGCCGGCCCTGCGCGCCGGCATCGGCTGGAAGTGGTAACGACGTGACACAGGCGGCCGCTCGCGTCGCCGCCGGCTATTCCGGCGGCGGCAGGCGCTCGACCAGGGCATCCCAGGCGATGGCCACGCCGGGCAGGATGCCGACAGCGGTCTCGCCGGCCAGCACGCACACTTCCGGTTTGCCGTACTCGGCGCCTGCGAGGCGGTAGATGGTGACCATGCGGTCGTTGGGATGCACCAGCCAGTATTCGCGCACGCCGGCGCGCTCGTAGATGCGCTGCTTGCGCACATGGTCGTGGGCGGCCGTGGCGGGCGAGAGCACTTCGACCACGAAATCGGGCGCACCGCGCACGCCGCGGCGGTCAAGCTTGCCCGGATCGCACACCACCAGCACGTCGGGCTGCACTACGGTATCGATGGATTCGTCGGCCTCGCCGGCGCGCGGCAGGCGCACGTCGACCGGTGCGATGAGGGCGCGGCAGGGCTGGCCTTCCAGCAAGTTGGCGAGCTGGCGGAACACCTCGCCGGCGACCTCCTGATGGGCCAGATCGGGCGCCGGCGCCATCAGCCAGGCCATGCCGTCGATCAGCTCGTAGCGGACGTCCTCGGGCCAGCCGAGGTAGTCGGCGTAAGTGTGGTGCTGCTGGTCGCGCTGGGCGAGGGCCATGGATGCCTCCGATGCCGCTGGATCGGAGGCATTCTACCCCCTCAGGTGTTCTGAATCACGATGTTGGGGAACTTTGCCGTCATGTCCCTGGCCTTCTCGGCGATCTTCACGGCGACGCGCCGGGCGATGCCGCGGTAGATCTCGGCGACGCGGCCGTCCGGGTCGGCCGCCACGGTGGGCCTGCCGGAGTCGGTCTGCTCGCGAATGGCGATGTCGAGCGGCAGGGCGCCGAGGAATTCGACCTCGTAGTCCTTGCACATCCTCTCGCCGCCGCCGGAGCCGAAGATGTGCTCCGCGTGGCCGCACTTCGTGCAGATGTGGATGCTCATGTTCTCGACGATGCCGAGAATCGGGATGCCGACCTTCTCGAACATCTTGAGCCCCTTGCGCGCATCGAGCAGGGCGATGTCCTGCGGCGTGGTGACGATCACCGCGCCGGTCACCGGCACCTGCTGGGCCAGGGTGAGCTGGATGTCGCCGGTGCCCGGCGGCAGGTCGATGACGAGATAGTCGACGTCGCGCCATTGCGTGTCGCCGAGCAACTGCTGCAGGGCCTGGGTCACCATCGGGCCGCGCCAGACCATCGGCGTCTCTGGGTCGATCAGGAAGCCGATCGACATGGCCTGCAAGCCATAGGCCTGCATCGGCTCCAGCGTCTTGCCGTCGCGCGACTCCGGCTTGTCGGCAATGCCCAGCATCTGCGGCTGGGAGGGGCCGTAGATGTCGGCATCCAGCAGGCCGACATTGGCGCCCTCGGCGGCCAGCGCCAGCGCCAGGTTCACCGCGGTGGTGGACTTGCCGACGCCGCCCTTGCCCGATGCGACGGCGATGATGTTCTTCACCTGCGGGACCAGCTTCACGCCGCGCTGCACGCTGTGCGAGACGATCTTGCTGTAGACATTGGCGGAAACATTGCCCGCGCCGGGGATGGCCTTCAGCTTGTCGATGACGGCGCGGCGGATGCCGTCGATCTGACTCTTCGCCGGGTAGCCCAGCTCGATGTCGACCGCGATGTCGGCCCCTTCGATCTTGATGTTTTTGGCGGAACGCGTGCTGACGTAATCCTTGCCGGTGTTCGGGTCGGTGATTTCCTTCAGCGCCGTCTGCACCTGCAGCTCGGAAATGCTCATGGGGGACTCCGGGAGTAGTTGAGTAATTTTGTAAAGTATAACCTGCCAACGCTCTGGCCGGGATCAGAAAATCAAATTCCCTCGAAGAGAAAATCGAGTGCGGCGACGATACGCGGCCGGTCGGCCGCCAGCGATGCCACGGGTTTCCTGAGCATGCGGGCCGGCACCGCGCCCAACAGGGAAGACTGCATCACGCATTCGACGCCATCGACCTTGAGCAAGGGCGCCAGGTCGCCGGGGATGGCCACATCGGGGAATTTGTCGCGGCGGCGCAGCGGCACGACGACGCGGGTTTCCATCCCGGCCAGCAGGTCGCTCTGGACATCGAGCAGGTAAGGTACCTCACGGGCAAGCGGTCCCGTATTGCGGTAAACATCGAAACGGGCCATCAGAAAGTGCGCCAGCCTTCGAGCGGCAGCCCGTCCTTTTCGACCAGCCGGTTGTAGGCGGCGATGTACGCGGCGTTTTCCTCGCGCCAGCGGCGTTCGCGCTCCGCCTTCACCAGCGCGCGCAGGGAATCGTCGCAGGCGCGCGAGATGTTGATGCCGAGCGCCTTGGCCTCGGCCAGCACATCGGCGGAGAGGGTGATGTTGGTCGCCTTTCTGGCGACGGCGGCGCGGGTCGGCATCCTGCTTGAGGTGTTGGGTGTGCATGCGCATGATATGCCAACATCTGCGAGGACGCCAACCCCGCACCCGGCAGCGACTTCGCCGGCATCTCGCACCAACTGCTAAAATTGCTGTTTTATCAGGCAAATTCCGCAATGTCCGCGCCGCGCCAGATCCTCGTCACCTCCGCCCTGCCCTACGCCAACGGCGCCATCCACCTCGGCCACCTCGTCGAGTACATCCAGACCGACATCTGGGTGCGCTTCCAGAAGATGCGCGGCCACCGCTGCTGGTATGTCTGCGCCGACGACACCCACGGCACGCCGGTCATGCTGCGCGCCGACAAGGAGGGCATCGCGCCAGAGGAACTCATCGCCCGGGTGCATCGGGAGCACACGCGCGACTTCGCCGGCTTCCACGTCGCCTTCGACAACTACCATTCGACGCACTCGGAGGAGACGCGCTTTTTCGCCAACGACATCTACGGGAAACTCAAGGCCGCCGGCCTGATCGAGGTGCGCGCCATAGAGCAGTTCTACGATCCGGTGAAGCAGATGTTCCTGCCCGACCGCTACATCAAGGGCGAGTGCCCGAAGTGCGGCACGGCCGACCAGTACGGCGACAGTTGCGAATCCTGCGGCGCCGCCTATGCCCCCACCGACCTGAAGAACCCCGTCTCCGCCGTTTCCGGCGCGGTGCCGGTGCGGAAATCCTCCGACCACTATTTCTTCAGGCTGTCCGACCCGCGCTGCCAGGAATTCCTGCGCCGCGCCACGCGCGAGGTCTGCAAGACCCAGCCCGAGGCGGTGAACAAGCTGCAGGAATGGCTGGGAGTCGACGCAGACGAGCCGGGCGGGAACAAGCTCACCGACTGGGACATCTCGCGCGACGCGCCCTATTTCGGCTTCGAGATTCCCGGTGCGCCGGGGAAATATTTCTACGTCTGGCTGGATGCGCCGATCGGCTACTTCGGCAGCCTGAAGAATCTCGCCGCGCGCACGCCCGAAATCGACGTCGCCGCCTTCGTCGAGCGCGACGCGGCGGCGCAGGCCGGCACCGAGATGTACCACTTCGTCGGCAAGGACATCCTCTACTTCCACGCCCTGTTCTGGCCGGCCGAGCTGGAGCATGCCGGCTACCGCATCCCGACGGCGGTGTTCGCCCACGGCTTCCTCACCGTGGACGGCCAGAAGATGTCGAAGTCGCGCGGCACCTTCATCACCGCCGAGAGCTACCTGAAACAGGGCCTCAACCCGGAGTGGCTGCGCTACTACTACGCCGCCAAGCTCAACGCGACGATGGAGGACATCGACCTCAACCTCGACGACTTCATCGCCCGCGTGAATGCCGACCTCGTCGGCAAGTACGTGAATATCGCCAGCCGCTGCGCGGGCTTCATCGCCAAGCGCTTCGATCGCCGTATTGGCGAGACTGACTTTTCGGCGACGGCCGAATATGAATCCGCCTGGCAGGCCGGAGAAATCGCGCGGCTCTACGAAGCGCGCGAATACGGCAAGGCGCTGCGCGAGACCATGCGCCTGGCCGACGTGGCGAACCAGTACGTCAACGACAACAAGCCGTGGGAGCTGGCCAAGGACGCCGCCCAAGCCGAGCGCCTGCACGTCGTCTGCTCCACCGCGCTCACCCTGTTCCGCGACCTGACCCTGTACCTGAAGCCCGTGCTGCCCAGGCTTGCCGCTCAGGTCGAGCAATTCCTGAACATCCCGCCGCTGGAGTGGCAGGATGCCTGGGCGCCTTTGCCGGCCGGCCATCGCATCGACGAATACGCCCATCTCATGACCCGCGTCGAGCGCAAGCAGATCGATGCGCTCATCGAGGCCAACCGGGAATCGCTGGCGCCCGCGCCACCGCCGCAATCCCAGCAGCGCCACGCCGAACATCAGCAGCATGTCGCCGGAGCGAAGGCGGCTTCCCCCTCACCCCAGCCCTCTCCCCCGGGGGGAGAGGGGGAGAGCGGCGGCGCGTTCGCGCCGGCGATCGGGATCGATGATTTCGCCAGGGTCGACCTGCGCATTGCGCGCATCGCCGCGGCCTCCCACGTCGAGGGCGCCGAGAAGCTGATCAAGCTCACGCTGGACCTCGGCAGCGAGACGCGCACGGTGTTCGCCGGCATCAAGTCGGCCTACGATCCGGCGACGCTGGCCGGCCGCCTGACGGTGATGGTGGCCAATCTCGCGCCGCGCAAGATGAAGTTCGGCGTATCCGAGGGCATGGTGCTGGCCGCCTCGGGCGAAGGTCCGGGAATTTTCCTGCTGTCTCCCGACAGCGGCGCGCAGCCGGGCATGAAAGTGAAGTAGTGGAAAAACGGCATCTGCTCATCCATGGCCTGGTGCAGGGCGTCGGCTTTCGCGCCGCGCTGGCCCGGGAGGCGGAGCGGCAGGGCGTCAGCGGCTGGGTGCGCAACCGCCACGACGGCACGGTGGAAGCCCTGATCTGCGGCAGCGCGGAAGCGGTGGCCGCCCTGATCGCCTGGGCGCGGCACGGGCCGCGCGCCGCGCACGTCGACCGCGTCGAGGTCGAGCTGGGCAACGGTGACTTTTCGGGTTTCGAGCAACGTCCGACCGAATGACCCTGACCGATCTGCGCTACATCGTCGCCCTCGCCCGCGAGCGCCACTTCGGCCGCGCGGCCGAGAAGTGCTTCGTCTCGCAGCCGACGCTCTCGGTGGCGGTGAAGAAGATCGAGGAAGAGCTCGGCGTCATTCTCTTCGAGCGCTCGCCGCAGGAAGTGCGCGTCACCGCCGTCGGCCGGCGCATCGTCGCCCAGGCCGAGAAAGTGCTGGCCGAGGCGGCGCTGGTGGCGGAAATCGCCGCCGCCGACAAAGGCCCGCTGGTCGGCCCCCTGCGCATCGGCGTGATCTATACCGTCGCCCCCTGGCTGCTGCCCAGGCTGGTGCCGCTCGCCAAGCAGCGCGCGCCCGAGATGCCGCTCATCCTCGAAGAGAACTTCACCCACCGCCTGATCGAGAAGCTGAAATCGTCCGAGCTGGACATCGCCATCCTCGCCCTGCCGGTGAGCGAGCCCTGGCTGGTGGTGAAACCCGTCTATGACGAAGAGTTCCGCGCGCTGGTGCCCGTCGCCCACCCCTGGGCCAGGCACAAGTCGGTCGAGGCCGCCGCCCTGCTCGACGCCCCGCTGCTGATGCTCGGCCCGGGCAACTGCTTCCGCGACCAGGTGCTCGACCTGTGCGCCACGGCGAGCAGCCAGGCCGGCATCTCGCCGCACGTGATCGAGGGCAGCTCGCTGGAAACCATCCGCCACATGGTTGCCAGCGGGGTCGGCATCACCGTCATGCCGGCCGCGGCGGTCGACGACATCAAGCCGAAGGACCCGCTGCTGCGCGTGCTGCCGATCCGCGAGCCGAAACCCTCGCGCCGCGTCGGCCTGCTCTGGCGCGAGAGCTACCCGCGCTACCAGGCGGTCGAGGTCATCTTCCGCTGCCTGCTCGAGTGCAAGCTGCCCGGCACCCGCCCGGTTCCCACGCGATAGCCATCGGCTATCGAATTCTTTAAAAAAACCAATTTCCCTTCTTCATCGAAGGGGAATATCTTGTCCTCGTCAGGGCGGCAACGCCTTGTCTTCAACCCACGCGAGAGGAGTCAACCATGCAACTCAAAGGAAGCAAAACCGAAGAGAACCTGAAGTACGCCTTCGCCGGCGAATCGCAGGCCAACCGCCGCTACCTCTACTTCGCCGCCAAGGCCGACGTCGAGGGCTACAACGACATCGCCGCCCTGTTCCGCTCCACCGCGGAAGGCGAGACGGGCCACGCCCACGGCCACCTGGAGTACCTGGAGCAGTGCGGCGACCCGGCCACCGGCCTGCCCTTCGGCGGCACCGTCGACAACCTGAAGTCGGCCATCGCCGGCGAGACGCACGAGTACACCAACATGTACCCGGGCATGGCGAAAATGGCGCGCGAGGAGGGCTTCGCCGAGATCGCCGACTGGTTCGAGACCCTGGCCAAGGCGGAGCGTTCGCATGCCAACCGCTACACCAGGGCCATCAACGAGATGGGTTCGTAATTCACCCCGACGCCAACAGAGACTCAAAAAAACATGACCGCGCCCATCCGCGAAGGCAGCCTGCAGGCCCCCACCCGGCATCCCCTCGACTGGAACAATCCCGAGTTCCACGACGAGGCGGCACTGCATCGCGAGATGGAGCGCGTCTTCAACATCTGCCACGGCTGCCGCCGCTGCGTCAGCCTGTGCCATGCCTTCCCGACGCTGTTCGACCTGGTGGACAACTCGCCCAGCATGGAAGTCGACGGCGTGCCCAAGGCGGACTACGGCAAGGTGGTCGAGCACTGCTATCTGTGCGACCTGTGCTTCATGACCAAGTGCCCCTACGTGCCGCCGCACGAGTGGAACGTCGATTTCCCGCATCTCATGCTGCGCGCCAAGGCGGTGCAGTTCCGGCAGGGCGCGACAAAACTGCGCGACAGGGTGCTGACCAGCACCGACGCCGTCGGCCGGCTGGCCGGCATCCCGGTGGTAGCGCAGACGGTGAATGCGGTGAACAAGCTTGCCCCGGCGCGCCAGGCGCTGCAGGCGGTGGCGGGCATCCACGCTCAAGCCTGGCTGCCGGAATTCTCCAGCCGGCCGCTGCGCCGCCGCCTGGAGCGCCTGCCGCTCGATGCGCCCGGCGAGCCGGCCGGCATCACGCGCGGCAAGATGGCCCTCTTCGCCACCTGCTACATCAACCGCAACGAGCCCGGCCCGGGCGAGGATCTCGCCGCGGTGTTCGCCCACAACGGCATCCCGCTGACGCTGGCGGAAAAGGAGCGCTGCTGCGGCATGCCCAAGATGGAGCTGGGCGATCTGGAATCCGTCAAGGCCGCCAAGGAAGCGAACATCCCGCAGCTGGCGAAACTGGTCGATGCCGGCTGGGACCTCACCGCCCTGATGCCTTCCTGCGTGCTGATGTTCAAGCAGGAGCTGCCGCTGCTCTTCCCCGACGATCCGGACGTGCTGAAGGTGAAGAACGCCTTCTACGATCCCTTCGAGTACCTTGCCCTGCGCCACCGCGAGGGCAGGCTGAAGACCGACTTCCGCCAGCCGCTGGGCAAGGTGGTGCACCACGCCGCCTGCCACCAGCGCGTGCAGAACATCGGCCCGAAAACGCGCGAAGTGCTCTCGCTGGTGCCGGGCACCGCGGTGGAAACCATCGAGCGCTGCTCGGGCCACGACGGCACCTATGCCGTGAAGAAGGAATTCCACGAATGCGCCGTGAAGATCGGCAAGCCGGTGGCCAGCCGCATCGACCAGGCCCAGCCCGACCATTATGGCAGCGACTGCGCCATGGCCGGCCACCACCTCGGTCACCTCCGCGGCGACGGCTCGGCGCCCGAGCATCCCATCACCCTCTTGAGAAAAGCCTACGGAATCTGATCATGCTGACCCACGAAGACCTGTTCAGTCTCGAGAAATATGCCCGCCTGCGGCCCGAGTTCCGCGCCCGCGTGATGGCGCACAAGAACAATCGCCGGCTGCCGCTCGGCCCCCACGCCACGCTCTACTTCGAGGACGCCCTGACCATGCAGTACCAGGTGCAGGAGATGCTGCGCCTGGAGCGCCTGTTCGAGCCGGAGCCGATCCAGGACGAGCTCGACGTCTATAACCCGCTGATTCCCGACGGCCACAACTGGAAGGCCACCTTCATGATCGAACACGTCGATCCCGCCGAGCGCGACCGCGCCCTGGCGCAGTTGCTCGGCATCGAGAAAAAGGTCTGGCTGCAGGTCGGCGACTGCGAGAAGGTCTATCCCATCGCCAACGAGGACCTCGAGCGCGAGACCGAGGAAAAGACTTCCTCGGTGCACTTCCTGCGCTTCGAGCTGACGCCGGAGATGATCGCCGCGGCCAAGGCCGGCGTGACGATCCGCGCCGGCATCGACCACGAACACTGCCGCGAGCGCATCACCGTGCCGGCGGCAGTGCGCGAATCGCTGGTGGCCGATCTGGTCTGAAACGAAGGGGGCTGCCTGCGGCCTATTCCGCCACGACCTTCCTGACCGCGGCCTCCCATCCCTCCATCAGCGTCGCAGCCTGATCGCGCGCCATCGCGGGATGAAACACGCGCTCCGCCTTCCATTGCGCGGACAGTTCGTCGAGACCGGCATAGACCCCAACGGCCAGTCCGGCAAGGCTGGCGGCGCCCAGGGCAGTCGTTTCGGTGACCTGCGGCCGAACGACGGGCATGCCGAGGAGGTCGGCCTGGAACTGCATGAGGAAATCGTTCCGGCAGGCGCCGCCGTCGACCCGCAGCTCCTTCAGCGATGACGAGGCGCCCTCGAACACATCGCTGCTCATGGCGCGCAACAGGGCGGCGCTCTGGAAGGCGATCGATTCGAGGGCGGCGCGCCCGATGTGGGCCATCGTCGAGCCGCGCGTCAGCCCCAGTATCGCCCCCCTTGCGTTCGGCCGCCAGTACGGCGCGCCCAGGCCGGCGAAGGCCGGCACGAACACCACGCCGCCCGAGTCCGGCACCGATTCGGCGAGCCGCTGAATTTCCGGCGCCCCCCCGATGGCATGCAGGCCGTCGCGCAGCCACTGCACCACGGCGCCGCCGATGAAGACGCTGCCCTCTATCGCGAATTCGGGCCGTGCCGTCGTCTGCGCCGCCGAGGTCGTCAGCAGTCCGTTGTCCGACAAGCGGAAGGCCTCGCCGGCGTGCATCAGCATGAAACATCCGGTGCCGTAGGTATTCTTGGCCAGGCCGGGCCAGAAGCAGGCCTGGCCGAAAAGGGCGGCCTGCTGGTCGCCGGCAATGCCCGCGATCGGCACGGCGGCGCCGAGCAGGCCGGATTGCGCGGCGCCGAATCTGAAACTGGAGGGCCCGACCTCAGGCAGCATCGAAGCGGGGATGTCGTGCGCCGCCAGCAATTCCTCGTCCCAGCGATTGCGGCGCACATCGAACAGCAGGGTGCGCGCAGCATTGCTCACGTCGGTGACGTGCAGCGCGCCGCCCGTCAGCTGCCAGACCAGCCAGGAGTCGACCGTGCCGAAGGCAAGCTCGCCGCGCGCGGCGCTCTGCCGGGCGCCAGCGACATGATCGAGTATCCAGCGGATCTTGCCGGCGGAAAAATAGGGATCGATCAGCAGCCCCGTCCTGGCCCGCACGGCGGCCTCCAGCCCCTGCGACTTCAGCGTTGCGCAAAGCGGTTCCGTGCGCCGGTCCTGCCAGACGATCGCGTTGTACACCGGCTCGCCGGTGCGGCGGTTCCAGACCAGCGTCGTCTCGCGCTGGTTGGCGATGCCGAGGGCGGCGATCCGCCGCGCATCGATGCCGGCTCCGGCGATGGCCTCCCGCGCGGTATCGAGCTGGCTCGACCATATCTCGCGCGGATCGTGCTCGACCCAGCCGGGTCGCGGGTAGATCTGCCGGAATTCGCGCTGCGACGCCGAGACGACGCTGCCGGCGGAATCGAAAACGATCGCACGCGAACTCGATGTGCCCTGGTCGAGGGCGAGCAAATAGGCCATGCCGGCGTCAGCTCCTGCGATTCACTGGTAGACCAATTCGACGTTCTCCGCCTGCAGCCACTGCTGCAGAGCGGCAAGCAGCTCGTCGTCGAGGCGCACGCGCCAGGCTTCGCCCAGCGGAATCTCGCACTCGGCCCGATCGTTCCGGTAGCGCAGGCGCACGGGGCAGGCGCCGTTGCGGTAAGGGGCCAGCAGCACGCGCAGTTTCTCCGCCGCCGCCGTGTCGCCGAGGCTGACCTTTCCGTTCAGCCCCAGGCGCAGCGCCCTGGCGTAGCGGCCGCGCGCCTCGGCCAGGGTCAGCAGCTTGTCGGCGTTGATGCGCAGCCCGCCGCTGAAGTCGTCGCGGCTCACCTTGCCCTCGACGATGAGCGGCTCGTCCTCGCGGATCTTGGCGCGCTCGGCCTCGTAGAGTTCGTTGAACACCGTCAGCTCGACCTGCGCCGTGCCGTCGTCGAGGGTGACGACGATCATCTTGCCGCGCCGCGTCATCTGCGTGCGCGTGGCGGTGACGATGCCGGCGAGCAGCGCCGGTTCCTTCTGCGGCTCCAGGGAGGAGAGGGGGCGCCGGATGAAGGCGGACAGTTCGGCGCGGATCTCGTTGTAGGGATGGCCGGAGAGGAAAAAGCCGAGCGCCTGTTTCTCGTTGAGCAGGCGCTGACGCTCGCTCCAGGGCGGTGTGTCGGGCAGGCGCAGCGGCGGCTCCTGCGCCGCGCCGGTGTCGAACAGGCCGGCCTGCAGGGCGTCGCGCTCGGCCTGTTCTGCGGCTTCGAGGGCGACGCCGACGGAGGCCATCAGGCAGGCGCGGTTCGACTCGACGGAATCGAAGGCGCCGGCGCGCACCAGGGCCTCGACGACGCGGCGGTTCACCACGCGCTTGTCGATGCGCCTGCAGAAATCGAAGAGATTCGTGAAGTCGCCGCCCGCCTCGCGCACGCGCTGGATCGCGCCGATGGCCGACTCGCCGGTGCCCTTGATGGCGCCGAGGCCGTAGCGGATGGTCTTCGCGTCCACCGGCGTGAAGCGGTAGCGGCTGCGGTTGACGTCGGGCGGCAGGAAAGTCAGTCCGCAGGAGACGGCGTCGGCGACGAAGAACTGCACCTTGTCGGTGTCGGCCATTTCGGACGAGAGCGTGGCCGCCATGAAAGCCGCCGGGTGGTGGCACTTCAGATACGCCGTCTGGTAGGCGACCAGCGAGTAGGCGGCGGCATGCGACTTGTTGAAGCCGTAGCCGGCGAACTTCTCCATGGTGTCGAAGATCTCGTTGGCCTTGTCGGCGCCGATGCCGTTCTTCTCCGCCCCGGCGACGAAGATCTCGCGCTGCTGGGCCATCTCCTCGGGCTTCTTCTTGCCCATGGCGCGGCGCAGCAGGTCGGCGTTGCCGAGCGAGTAGCCGGCCACCACCTGGGCCGCCTGCATCACCTGCTCCTGGTAGACCATGATGCCGTAGGTGTTGCCGACGACGCGCTCCAGCAGCGGATGCGGATAGACGACGCGCTCGCGGCCGTGCTTGCGCGCGATGAAGTTCGGGATGAAGTCCATCGGCCCCGGCCGGTAGAGCGCGTTGAGCGCGATCAGGTCCTCCAGCCGGTCGGGCTTCGCCTGGAGCAGCGTTTCCTTCATGCCGCGCGACTCGAACTGGAACACCGCCGTGGTGTTGGCGGTCTTGAAGATGCGGTCGTAGGTCGGCTTGTCGTCGAGCGGCAGGGTATCGAGATCGAGGTCGACGCCTTCCACCTCCTTCACGAAACGCACCGCCTCGGCCAGGATGGTCAGCGTGCGCAGCCCCAGGAAATCGAATTTCACCAGGCCAGCCTTTTCGACATCGTCCTTGTCGAACTGGCTCACCGCGGTTTCGGCGCCGCCGGCCGAGTAGAGCGGGCAGAAATCGGTCAGCTTGCCGGGCGCGATGAGCACGCCGCCGGCATGCATGCCGACGTTGCGGGCGAGGCCCTCCAGCTTCTCCGCCAGTTGCAGCAGCTCGCCGATCTCCTCCTCGCGCCCGGCGCGCTCGTTGAGGGCCGGCTCCTGCTCGCGCGCCTTCGCCAGCGTGATGCCCAGCTCGTTGGGGATCAGCTTGGCGAACTGGTCGACGAAGTTGAAGCCGAGGTCGAGCACGCGGCCGACGTCGCGGATCACCGCCTTCGCCGCCATGGTGCCGAAGGTGGCGATCTGCGAGACGGCATGGGCGCCGTACTTCTTCTTGACGTAGTCGATGACGCGGTCGCGCCCTTCCTGGCAGAAGTCCACGTCGAAGTCGGGCATCGACACCCGCTCCGGATTGAGGAAGCGCTCGAACAGCAGCTCGTAGCGCAGCGGGTCGAGGTCGGTGATGCCGAGCGAATAGGCGACGAGCGAGCCGGCGCCGGAGCCGCGCCCCGGGCCGACCGGCACGTTGTTCTGCTTGGCCCAGTTGATGAAGTCGGCGACGATGAGGAAGTAGCCCGGGAAACCCATCTGCCGGATGGTCCGGCACTCGAAGGCGAGCCGCTCGGCGTATTCCGGCCGTTTCTGCCCGCGCTCGGCCGCATCGGGATAGAGCTGCGCCAGACGCCGCTCCAGCCCTGCTTCGGCCTGCTGTGTCAGGTAGTCGTCGAGGGAAATGCCCTCGGGCACGGGGAACTGCGGCAGCCGGTTCTTGCCCAGCTCGATGGAAAGGTTGCAGCGGCGCGCGATCTCGACCGAGTTCTCCAGCGCCTCGGGCAGGTCGGCGAACAGCGACCGCATCTCGGCCTGGGTCTTGAAGTATTGCTCCTCGGTGAACTGCTTCGGCCGGCGCGGGTCGGCCAGCACGTAGCCCTCGGCGATGCAGACGCGCGCCTCGTGCGCCTTGAAATCCTCGCGCCTGAGGAATTGCACGGGATGCGTCGCCACCACCGGCAGATCCAGCCTGGCGGCCAGCGCCACGCTGGCGGACACCAGCGGTTCGGCCTGCGGCTGACCGCAGCGCTGCAGCTCGACATAAAAGCTGCCCGGGAACAGGCGCGCCCATTCCAGCGCGGCAGCCTCGGCCTGGGCGGCATTCGCCATCAGCAGGGCCTGCCCGACATCGCCCAGCGCGGCGCCGGAGAGCGCGATCAGGCCCGCGTTGTCGCCATCTCCAAGCGCCGCGCGTGAAATCTCGGCCCGGCCACGACTGCGCGGCCCGAGATAGGCCTGCGTCAGCAGTTCGCACAGGCGCAGGAAACCCGAGCGGTTCTTCACCAGCAGGAGCAGGCGCACGGGACGGTCCCGCTCGCCCGCGCCGGTGGCGGGTTCCACCCAGACGTCGCAGCCGACGATGGGCTTGAGTCCCCGGGCACGGGCGCCGCTGTAGAACTTGACCATGCCGAACAGGTTGGCCAGGTCGGTCAGGGCCAGCGCCGGCATGCCATCGCCGGCCGCCCCGGCGATCGCCTCGTCCAGGCGCACCATGCCGTCGGCTATGGAGTACTCGCTGTGCAGGCGGAGGTGGATGAAGGCAGGGGGTGGCATGGGCGTATTTTAAGGCCGAACACTTGCTTCAAACTTCAAGTTCATGCGATTGATTTTCCGAAGCATTGCCGATGCCAGGCCAATTCCCCATAATGCGGCACGTCCCCCGATGAAAAACGAAACCGAAAACGTGCATTCGCCAGAACGGCGCTCGCTGGTGGCCTGCCTGGAATCCCTCGGCGCCCGCTGGAAGGAATATCGCCAGCAGAGCAGTTTCGAGCATTTCGTCGAATTCACCCTGGCGCTGGACAACCTGACGGAACAACTCAACCGGCTCAGGCTGCCCGGACTGCTGCGCCAGTGCGAGGGCCTGGAGAACATGGCCCTGGCGCTGTTCGGGGACGAGTCGACGCACCCGGTCAATCCCCAGGATGCCGCCGCCCTCGATCGCCAGATCGAGACCATCGTGAATGCCATCGAGGGCGTCCTGGCGCCGGCCGTCCAGGGGCAGGAGCTGCGCCGCCATCCTTCCCTGGTTGCAACCGGGGCGGAATGGGCCAAGCCACGCGCAATCTGGCTGATCGCCGAGGAGAATCACCCCTGGGTGGCCGGCCTCATCGAGCAGCTGGATTTCTTCGGCTTTCACGTCCATCGCTTCGACTGGAAGGAAACGGCGTCCGCGGATGCCTCGCCGCTCGTGGCCCTGTTCATCCCGCCGGAGGGGGGCTATGCCGCCGGGGAACTCCAACTGGTCCAGCGCGTGCGCAACGAGCATCCGACCAGCCAGCTGTTCTGCCTCTCCGTGCCGAAGTCGCTGGAGGTCACCGTCTCCCTGCTGCGCGCGGGAGCGGACGCCGCCATCCAGGCCGAGCAGGAAACCGTCACGGTGCTCGGGCGCGTGCTGGATCTGCTGCAGTCCCAGGAGCAGGAGCCGTACCGCGTGCTGGTGGTGGAAGATTCGCCGACCGCGGTGGCGATGATCCGGCGCTCGCTCTCGCAGCACGGCATCGACAGCCATCCCATCGGCAACCCGCAGACACTGCTCTGCGCAGTCGAGCGCTACCGCCCGGACCTGGTGCTGATGGACATGTACATGCCGCACTGCACCGGCGTGGAGGCCACGCGCGTCCTGCGCCAGCTGCAGTCCTACCAGTCGCTGCCGGTCGTCTATCTTTCCAGCGAGACCGACATGGGCATGCAGGTCGAGGCCTTGCGCCTGGGCGGAGACCAGTTCATCACCAAGCCGTTCAATCCGGTCCTCCTGGCGGCCGTGGTCAAGACCAAGATCGAGCGCTATCGCGAGATGCAGCGCCACAGCCAGCACGACAGCCTGACCGGCCTGCTCAACCATTCCGCGGCCAAGAGCCGGCTCGACCTGCTGGTGAGATCGCTGGAGGACTCCCGGGAGCAGCTCTGCGTGGCGATGCTCGACATCGATCACTTCAAGTCGGTAAACGACCTCTACGGCCATCCGGTGGGCGACCAGGTGATCCGCAGCCTGGCCTGGCTGCTGAAGGGCCGCCTGCGCGGTTCCGACATCGTCGGGCGCTATGGCGGCGAGGAATTCATCGTCGTCCTGCGCAACGCCAGCCTAGGCGAGGCCGAGGCGGTGCTGGATTGCATTCGCGCCGACTTCGCCACCCTGCCGCACGCGCATTCGACCGGCACGCTGCGCGCCACCTTCAGCGCCGGGCTGGCCAGCTACCCGAAGTGGACCACCGGCAACGACCTCACCCACGCCGCCGACGAGGCCCTGCTCGAAGCCAAGCGGCGGGGACGCAACCGGGTCACGCGCTCGCTTCTGGTAGGCTAGGGCGGCTCACTTCCGCATAGGCCATCGTCAGGGCAGTGGCTTCCTGAACTGCGCGACGTTCAGGCAGACTTCCTGGGTATTTTCATATCTATGTGGCGCAAAACGTCGAGGTAGGCGCTGCGGGCACGTGCCGCGGCCTCCGGGGAGACTTGCCGGCTGCCGTAGCGAGCCTCGCCAAACAGGCTGCCCAGCAAGGACAGCGGCGACTCCAGGTGCGGAAAGCGCGCTGAGGTCGACGACAGATACTCCATATGGTTCTCCGTCCGACGCCGAGGTACGCCGCGGCGCCGGCACGCACGCTCCGTCATGTCATGGGCCAGCAGTACCTGTCGCGCCGCGTCGTCATGGCGGTGACGCCAAAGGCGGAAACGGTCCGCAAGGTCGACCAGGCGAGCGAACGACTTGCCCAGCCGCCGCATCAGCAGATACGTCGCGGCAGCAGCAAGGAACATCCAGGGGCCGTATCCGAGCAGCGCAAGCAAGGCGACGGCCAGCGCCTCGGCAATGGCGAGCAGCACGCTGTCCCACCAATCATCCTCCTTCAGTCTGGCACGCTTGTCACGAATATCGTCCAGCCAGATCTCGACCCAGTCTTTCAGCGTTTCAAACAGGGACTGGGCGCTGTCCTGTCCCGGCAAAGGCGCGCCCGGCAGGGGCTCGAACACCACCCACCTGCTGTCCAGATAGGCTTCGACCCACAAGTGGCGGTCCCTGGACTCCACGATGTAGCGTTGCGAGAACGGATCGAAACGGCGCACACGATAGCCCTCGACGACTCGCGCCGGAATGCCGTCGGCGCGCAGCAAGAGGGCTAACGCCGAGGCGAATGCGCGCGGCGGGCCGGATCGTCGCGCAAGCAGTTCGAACGGGTCTTCCAATTCAGCGCCGCGATCGACCCGGAAAGACGTCCTGAAATGTTCCTCCATCGCCTCCGCCCGGTGCAGTGCCGAAGTACGTCCAAGCCCATGCCGGCGGGCTTGTTCGACAAGCAGGCCCTCCTTGTCAGCCGGCAGCGCGCGCAATGCCTCGAAATTCCCGAGCGGCATCGCATCGCTGGCCGGGCGCTTGCCGCGATAGCTCGCGGCGGATTCCGCGTAAATGACCCGCCCCGGCGTGAGCCGGACGGGCAAGGCAACCGTGCTGTCGGCGCCAATGCGCAGTTCCTGCGTATCCGTACGCAGGAACTGCGGGCGAATGGCGGTCGGTATGGTCTCCGGCATTTCGCTGAAAATCTCGATGCCGTAGGGAACCATCGCCCTCGTTTCCCCGCCCGGCAAGTTGAAACGGACCACGCCCTTGAGAACGGTTGCATCTCCCTGTTGCTTCGTCCAGCGCCCGGCTTCGTAGCGGTCCAGCGTGCCGGTGCGCAAATAGAGCTTGCGATCGGACACCACTTCGAAAAGCTTGCCCGATCCGTCCGATGCCCCAGCCGTCCCCGCGGCGTCCCCCGCCGTTCCGCCCGCCCCGGCCCGACCCTCCCCTGCATTTCCGCCCTGTATCGCGCCGCCGCCGGATTGGGCGGAGGCGGCAGGGCGCCCCTTGCCGATCTCAGGCGAAATGTGGGTATAGGCGGAGCGCAATTCGCGCCAGGCCATCACGTCGAAAGGCCGCGGCTGCGGCAAAAACATGAAGACGAGCAGGCCAAAACCGACGATGGCAAGGGAGACAAACGTCAGGTTGCCCGCCGTCATCAATTCCCGCGGAATCCGCATGGCATCCGCCGGCTGAGAGTGGCCGATGCGCTGGTCGGCATAGTCCGCGACCAGGACGGCAACCAGCCCCCCCAGGAAAACCAGGCCGAATATCCACAGCGTCTTGCTGGGCGTGCCGGACAGCGGCTCGGTAAACAACGCCACGCAGATCGCCAGGTTGAAGTAGATATCCCGCCTTGCCGACAGCGTGAAGTTGCGTCCCAGCAGCAGCACGATGCCCATGAAGGGAAAAGCGCCGGTGCCGCGCGTCAGCACGGCGAACAAGCCGGCTGCAATAAACGCGCCCATGATCGCCATGCCGCCCAGTCCTGCCGGGCCGGCACGGCGATGACTGAAAGTCAGTCCCACCAGCACGGCGACCGCGCACAGCAGCGACCACGGCAGCCAGGCAAAACCCGGGGACATCGTCCAGAGCAGGGCGGAGATGGCCACCGTCTGCGCGCAACCCCAGAAAAAATACAGCATGCCGTAGGACAGCGGCCTCATGAATGGAAAAGCCCCGCCGGGTCTTCGCCGCGCCGCAGCACCCGTGCATCGCCCAGCGGTGTTGCGGCAGGCGACCGGTGTGCAAAGGTCGCTTCGTCGAGAAAGATTTCCAGACAGCTCACCCCGCGCTCCGACAGCAGTTGCCTGGCACCCTGCCATCGCTCCGCCTCGCGCAGTCCGCAGATGGCAAGCACCGTGGAATGCGCAGGCACCTCATCGGACAGGCGTGCGGCGGCTTGCCCGAATGCTGATCGTCCATTGGCCTCCAGTTCGGCGAGAAAGCGCAGAACCGCCTCCATCTCGTCGACCGAACGCCAGGGTCCGCCCTGCCGGATGTCTTCGGCCAGGCCGAGTATCTGCGCCGCATGCCCCTGCGCCAGCGCATGCCTGACACAGGAGCCGGCGATGCGCACGGCGTACTCCAGCGTTGTCCCGGCCCCCTCGCCGTGCACGGACGCCGCGGACAGGTCGATCAGCACTGTCAACGTCGTCGCAGCAACGCGCTGGTATTCGCGCACGATCAGCTCGCCGTGGCGGGCGCTGGCCCGCCAGTGCACATGGCGCGGGCTGTCGCCGTGACGGTACTCGCGCACGCCGGCGAAGTCGTCCTCGCCGCCGGCATGCGGGCTGATGGCGCGCATCCAGGTGCGGCGCGTTTCGCCGGCATAGGGAAACGTTTCCACGGCGAACAGCCGCGGGTATACCCAAAGGCGGGTGTCGACGGCCTGGATATCGGCCTCCGCGCGCACCAGGCCAAGCGGAAATCCTGTGGCGGCCTTCGCGGGCCCGATGCTGTAGACCCCGCGCAAGGGCACCCTGATCCGGTAGCTCAGCGTGCGGCTGCCGCCGCCCGGCAATCGCGGCATCACGGCATACGGATCATGCTGCGCCAGCCGCTCGGGCAAGTCATCGTAGACCTCCAGCAGCCGGATGGCGAACCGCCCGGGGTTATGTATCGACAAGCTGATGTCGACCGGCGTGCCCTCGACGCAGTTCGCGGGATGCCAGCGTTCGCCCGTGAGCTTGCGCAGGGTCAGGCGCGGAATGGCGTAGGCCAGCGACGCACAGGAAAAGAAGGCGGCGGCATAGGCATATAGAAGGGGGATGCCGCGATACCAGGCGACGAGATACAGGATGGCCGCCGTCAGGAACAGGGCCGGGCCGCGCACGTTCTTTCCGGCACGTCCGGCGGACAGCGCGAACAACCCCGCAACCGCCACCAGCGCCGCAAACAGGAAAAACGATCCCGGACCGGCCGCGGTCATGACGAGAAGGAAATACAGGATCGCGATCGCCAGACCGGCGATCAGCACGCCGCGATCGAGAACCAGTCCCTTCATCAGCGCACGGGCGGCGCGACGCTGGCAACGATTTCCGAGATGGCCGTCTCGGCAGCGGCCGGACTGCTCAGACGGTCGGTCTGCAGCAGCACGCGGTGCGCGAGAACCGGGGTCGCCATCGACTTGACGATGGGCGGGTCGACGAATTCGCGCCCGGAGAGCAGCGCCCGCGCCTGGCTGGCACGCATCAGCGCGATGGCGCCGCGCGGGCTGGCGCCGAGCCGCAGCAGCGGGCTGGCACGCGTGGCGGCAACGATGTCCGCGATATAGCGCTTGACGGCCGGAGCGACATGAATGGCGGCGGCGGCGGCCTGCAGGCCAAGCACCGCGGCGCGGTCCAGCACCGGCTTGAGCGCGACGATCGGATGAGCCAGCGCCTGGGCCTCGAGCATCTTTGCCTCGATGTCGGGCGCAGGATAGCCGAGCGAGGCGCGGAGAAAAAACCGGTCGAGCTGCGCCTCCGGCAATCGGTAGGTGCCCTGCATCTCGATCGGGTTCTGGGTTGCCATGACCATGAAGATGTCCGGCAGCGTGAAGGTCTGTCCGTCCGCAGACACCTGGCCCTCCGCCATGCATTCGAGCAGGGCCGATTGCGTGCGCGGCGTGGCGCGGTTGATCTCGTCCGCCAGCAGGATGTTGGTGAATACCGGGCCAGGCAGGAATTCGAAGCTGGCGTTCTTCTGGTTGAAGATCGATGCACCCGTGATATCGGAAGGCATCAGGTCCGGGGTGAATTGGACGCGCTTGAATTCAAGGTCGACCGAGCGGGCCAGTGCCCGCGCCAGCATCGTCTTGCCCGTTCCCGGCAGATCTTCAAGCAGGAGATGACCGCGTGCCAGCAACGCTATGACCGCCAGTTCGACGACTTCGCGCTTGCCGAAAATGACTTGCTCTATGTTGCCTATGAGGCGCTTCAGCGCTTCCCCTTTCTGGGTGACGCCCGTATCGTTCGAAGCCATTTTTGTTCTCCCTGGGCCCGAAGCGGGCGCCGCCGCGGGTGGGCGGATTATGCCATATGGCAAATGGGCGGTGTCGCGCAAAGGGATATCGCGCCGAGGCTATACTGCTCACCTGCTTCGCAAGGAGACCCTCATTTCCACCAGGCCGGATCAGCGCATCGCGCTGGCGGCGCTCTTCGCCAACCTGGCGCCGATCGTCGTCACGCTCGGCGCGTGGGCGCTGTTCCTTGAGCGCGCACGGCCCGTCTTCTTCTCCGGCATGGTGCTGGCACTGGCGGGATCGACCTTGCTGATGGGGGCGAATCTCGGCGGCGCGCAGTCGCGCCTGGTCGGCGACGCGCTCGGCATCCTGACGGCGGTGTCCTACGCCGGCTACCAGTTGTGCGTGAAGCACCTGCGCGATACGCAGTCCACGGTGCGCATCATGCTGGTGTCCGGCGCAGTCTGCGCCGCGGCGCTGTTGCCGGCGGCGCTGGCCTCGGGCGAAACCCTGTTGCCAGCAAGCGCCGCGGGCTGGCTGGTGCTGCTGGGGCTGGCCGTGGTGTGCCAGTTCGGCGGACAGAGTCTGATCGCCTACGCCGTGGCGCATCTGTCGGCGAGCTTCTCCTCGGTGAGCCTGCTGTTGCAGCCGGTGGCCGCTGCGGCCTTCGCCTGGATGCTCTTCGGCGAAGCCCTCGGCGCCCTGCAATGGCTCGGCGGCGCGGCGGTGCTGGCCGGCATCCGGCTGGCCCGCCGCGGTTCCCTTTAATCAGCCGCGGGAATAGCGCAGCGCCATCTCCGCCACGCGCCGGCCCAGATGGGCGGCGGTCGCGAGGTCGCTCTCCTGCATGGCCTCCGCGCCCTGGTCGGCGTTCGACTGCGACATGGCGCCGGAGAAGCTGCCGAGGCGGTTCAGGTCGCTCACCGAGCCCTTGCTGTGGTTGTTGCCGGGCGGCAGGCCGAGGCTCACCCACAGCATGTTGTGCTGGTTGGCGTAGACCATGAGCTGGATCAGCGTATTCAGCTTGTCGCCGCTGTGACTGGCCGAGTTGGTGAAGCCGGCGGCCAGCTTGTCCTTCCAGGCGCCGCCCATCCAGGCCTTGCTGGAGGCGTCCATGAACTTCTTGAAGTCCGCCGAGACGCTGCCCATGTAGGTGGGCGCGCCGAAAATGATGGCGTCGGCCGCGGCCAGGTTGTCCCAATGCTGGTCCGCATCGGCCACGGGAACCAGTTGCGCCGTGACGCCGGCCACCGCAGCCGCGCCCTCCTGCACCGCTTTGGCCTGACGCTCGGTGTGGCCGAAGCCACTGTGATAAACGACTGCTACTTTCTTCACGCTGTCACTCCTTTCAAGGTAGGTCGAACAACAGGATTTCCGCTTCGCGTGTCGCGGAAATCTCCAAATCGGTTTCTTCGGCGATTTTCGCCCCGTCGCCGTCCTGCAGCGGCTGACTGTTCAGCGTCACGGCGCCGCGCGCCACCTGCAGATAGGCGCGCCGGCCCGGCGCCAGGGCATGGCGCACCGTCTCGCCCGACGCCAGCAGCGCCGCGTACAGGGCCGCGTCCTGATGAATGGTGACGCTGCCATCGCGGCCATCGCCGGAAGCCACCAGGCGCAGTTGCCCGCGCCGCACTTCGGGCGGGAAGGAGGTCTGCTCGTAGCTCGGCCTGACGCCGCGCACGTTCGGCTCGATCCAGATCTGCAGCAGGTGCGAGGCCTCCGTCGCGGAGGGGTTGAATTCGCTGTGCAGCACGCCGCGGCCGGCGCTCATGCGCTGCACTTCGCCCGGACGGATCGTCGCGCCGTTGCCCATGCTGTCCTTGTGCTCCAGGGCGCCGCCGAGCAGATACGTGACGATCTCCATGTCGCGGTGGCCATGCATGCCGAAGCCTTGGCCTGGCGCGATGAAATCCTCGTTGATGACGCGCAGCGCGCTCCAGCCCATCTGCGCCGGGTCGTGGTAATCGGCGAAGGAGAAGGTATGCCAGGTGTCGAGCCAGCCGTGATCGGCATGGCCGCGTTCGGCGGCGGGGCGCAGGAGGAGCATTGCCTGTTCAATTCCATTGAAGAATTGACGCTATGGTAATTCAGGATCAAACTGCTCGAAAAGCGAATTATTTCGAGTTTATCGTTCAAAATAATTCACCATGCGCATTTCCCTCGACGCCCTGCAGGTTCTCGACGCCATCGAGACGCGCGGCAGTTTCGCCGCCGCCGCCGCCGCGCTGCACCGCGTACCCTCGGCGCTGACCCATGCCATCCAGAAACTGGAGGACGATCTGGCGGTGACGCTGTTCGTGCGCCAGGGCCGGCGCGCCGTGCTGACGCCGGCCGGGCGCCTGCTGCTGGAAGAGGGCCGCCACCTGCTCAACGCCGCCGGCGAGCTGGAATGCCGCGTCAAGCGCATCAGCACCGGCTGGGAGCACGAGCTGCGCATCGCCGTCGAGGCGGTGCTGGACCTCTCCGCGCTGTGGCCGGTAATCGACGAGTTCTACAAGGAGCTGTCCGGCACGCGCCTGCGCCTGTCCGCCGAGGTGCTCGGCGGATGCTGGGACGCGCTGGCGACGCGGCGCGCCGACTTGGCCATCGGCGCGCCCGGCGACATGCCGGCCGGCGGCGGCTTGCGCACGCGCCCGCTCGGCCGCTCGCAGCCCGTCTTTGTCATGGCGCCGACGCATCCGCTGGCCCGGGCGCGCGAGCCGCTCACCGGCGCGGAGATCATGAAGCACCGCGCCGTGGTCATCGCCGACACCTCGCGCCAACTGCTGGCGCGCACGGCGGGACTGCTTACCGGGCAGGACATGCTGGTGGTGCCGGACTTCGCCGCCAAGCTCTCCGCCCAGGCGGCCGGGCTGGGCGTGGGCCACCTGCCGCGCCGCCTTGCCGCCCCGGAGATCGCCGCCGGCCGGCTGGTGGCGAGGCGCACGACGGAGGCGCTACCCGACCTGCCGCTGTCCATCGCCTGGCGCAGCGATCACGAGGGCCGCGCGCTGGAATGGTTTCTCGGCAAGCTGGAGGACGCGGAACTGTGCGCGCGACTGCTGGGCGAGGCGCCGCCGAAGAAAACCGCTACTCGTGCGGCGCGCTCACCCAGTCGATGATGCCCTGCCATTGCGGCAGATCCTTCTCGGCGCGGGCGGGCGATAAGTCGAACAGCGTCATGCCGTGGGCGGCCAGCTGCACGTAGAGCTGGGTGTCGCGCAGGAAGCCGAGCACCGGCACGCCGAGGGCCGCGACGAAGCGTTCCAGCTCGTGCGCCGCCCGCGTGCGCGCATCGACGCGCATGCCGACCACGGCGACGAAGGTCTTCTGGTTGCGCACCGCCTTCTCCTCGAGCAGCACGTCGAGGAAGGCGCGCGTGGCGAGGATGTCGAAAATCGAGGGCTGCAGCGGCACGAGGACGCGGTGGATGCTCTTTACCACGACGTCGAGCTTTTTCCCGTGCAGGCCGGCCGGCGTGTCGAGCACGACGTGGCTGGTATCCTTCGGCGGGCGCGCCGGCTCGCCCGGCGCGATATCCCAGCTGCGGACCGGCGGCAGGATGTCGGGCCGCAGCTTCAGCCACTCGCGCGCCGACTGCTGGCGGTCGATGTCGCCCAGCATGACGCGATGGCCCTGCCGCGCGAACCAGCCGGCGAGGTTGGTCGCCAGCGTCGTCTTGCCGCAGCCGCCCTTCGGGTTGGCGATCAGGAATGAATGCAGCATGGGATTCAATTTATCACAGAGGGCCGCTTAGAATAAGCCGAACAGGAGGCTGACATGGCAGAGAAACACGGCTGGCAGGGCCGCTACTACGAGGACTTCGAGGTCGGCGACCTCTACCGCCACCCGCTCGGGCGCACCGTGCTGGCGGTGGACAATTCCTGGTTCACCCTGCTCACGCAGAACACCGCGCCGATCCACTTCGACCGCCACTACGCGGCGCAGACCGAGTTCGGCCAGCCGCTGGTGGACTCCACCTTCACCCTGGCGCTCATCACCGGCCAGAGCGTCACCGACATCTCGCAGAACGTCTTCGCCAACCTCGGCTGGGACGAGGTGCGCCTGCCCAATCCGGTGTTCGAGGGCGACACGCTCTATTCGCAGTCGGAAGTGCTGGAGACGCGCGAATCGAAGTCGCGCCCGGACGTCGGCATCGTCAGGGTGCGCACCACCGGCTTCAACCAGGACGGCAAGACGGTGATCGCCTTCATCCGCACCGTGATGGTGTTCAAGCGCGGGCGGGCACCGGTCATGCCGCGGCCGGCGCCGTAGAAGCCGTCAGGACTTCCAGATTTTGGCGGCGCGCGAACGGCGGATGTTGCCGTCGCGCGTGGCCAGCGGCAAGCCGGTCCAACTCGTTGCGCTCGCGCGCGGCGGGCGCGGTCGGCACCAGGCGGGCGACGACGCGCCCGCGACGCACCAGATCGACGGTGGTACCCGCCTGCTCGACCTGGCGGATCACATCCAGGCAATGCGCCTTGAATTCCGTGACGCTGACGGCTTTAGTGGTCATTTAACTGCTCCAAATGGTCATTTCGACCATAGCACCGCCCCACCGGCCCGGCAACGCCGAAAAGTCAGTCTCCGGAATACGGCGAGGCTCAGGGCAGCAGGACGGTCGAGCCGGTCGTCTTGCGCGCTTCGAGATCCGCCTGCGCCTTCGCCGCATCCTTCAGGGCATAGCGCTGGTTCACCTCGATCCTCACCTTGCCCGAGGTGACCATGCCGAACAGTTCGTCCGCCATCTGCACGAGGTCGCTGCGCTTGGCCGAATAGGTGAACAGCGTCGGCCGCGTGACGAACAGCGAGCCCATTTTCGCCAGCAGGCCCAGATCGAAAGGCGGCACCGGGCCGGAGGCGGCACCGAACTGCGCCATCACGCCCATCGGCCGCAGGCAGGACAGCGAATCCATGAAAGTGTCCTTGCCGATCGAGTCGTACACCACCGCCACGCCCTCGCCGACGGTGAGCTCCCTGACGCGCTCGGCGAACTTCTCGCGGGTGTACACGATCGGATGGTCGCAGCCGTGCGCCTTGGCGAGCGCCGCCTTCTCGTCCGAGCCGACCGTGCCGATCACCCTGGCGCCGAGCGCCTTGGCCCACTGGCAGACGATCAGGCCGACGCCGCCGGCCGCGGCATGAATCAGGATGGTGTCGCCCGGCTGCACGCGGTAGGTGCGCCGCAGCAGGTACTGCGCGGTCATGCCCTGCAGCATCATCGCCGCGCCCTGCTCGAAGGTCAGCGCCTCCGGCAGCTTCACCAGCCGGTCGGCCGGGATCAGGCGCACCTCGGCATACGCGCCGACCGGCCCGCCGGCGTAGGCGACGCGATCGCCGGCCTTGAGGTCCTTCACCTCGGCGCCGACCGCCTCCACCACGCCCGCCCCCTCGAGGCCGATGCCCGAGGGCAGCGGCAGCGGATAAGCGCCGGTGCGATGGTAGATGTCGATGAAGTTGAGGCCGACGGCATGATGGCGCACGCGCGCCTCGTTCGGGCCGGGATCGCCGACGGCGACCTCTTCCCATTTCAGTACCTCGGGGCCGCCGGGCTGGTGGAAGCGGATGGCGTGGGGCATGGCATGACCTCCGGTTCGGTGGGTTGCTGTTTGGGGCGTATCGCTTCAGAAGGCAATCATACGTCAGCAGGGCGCTTCATTCCGCAAGGCAAAAGGGATGATATCGTATGCCCGACGCAAGCATCCGGTCATGAAATCCCACGAATATGAAAACCAGAACGCTTCTCTTCGCGGCCGTGATCCTGGGCGGGCTGGGGCTCGCCGCCGGCCTGCCGTTCCTGGCGGGCAGGGAGCGGCCGGAGCCGGTCGTCGCCGCGCCACCCGATACCGCCGCCGCCCGGCGCGGCTTCGCGGAGGCGCTGGCAGCCCACCGCCAGCTGATTGTCCTGTTTGCCGACGAGCAGCGCCTCGCCCCCGCGGAAAGGGAACTGGCCAACCAGGCCGGCCAGGCGCTGTTCCATGAAAACCGGCGGCGCATCGGCGAGCTGGAGGCCGATCTCGAAGCCTTGGCCGCCGCGGCCCACCCGCAGCGCTTCGAGGCCATGGCCGGCCTGCTCGACTATGTCGAAAGCGATCCGGACCTGTACGATGCCGACCGCCTCGCCTTCCGCGAGCTGCTGCGCACCCTGCAGGCGGCCGTGGCGAAGGACGGCACGCTGCCGGCGATCAAGCTGCACAAGCGCATCGGCGAGGACCTGGAGGCGCTGGCCGAGATCGAGCGCAATTACGAAAAGGAAATCCGCCAGGTCTTCGGCCGCTTCGAGCCGCGCGCCATCGAGCTGAAGCGCGAGCGCTGGGAAGATTACGTCGCCCGGCTGAAGACCCGCTACACGCGGGAGCAGATTCTCAAGGACCACGGCATCGTCCTGCCCTATGCCGCCGCGCCGGCCGCGCCCGTGCGTCGCGGCAAGCCGGGCGGGGAAGCCGCCGGGGAGGTGTTCGGCCACGGCCTGCCGGCCAGGACGCTGGTGCTCACTTTCGACGACGGCCCGCACGGCACCTACACCCAGGAAATCGCCGCCATCCTCCGGCAATACGGCGTGCCGGCCGTCTTCTTCCAGGTCGGCAGCAACCTCGGCACGATCGACGCGGAAGGCAGGGCCCGGCTGGCGCCGCGCGCCGAGGTCAGCCGCAAGCTGCTCGCGGCCGGCCACGCGCTGGCCAACCACAGCCTTACCCACGCCCAGCTCTCCAAGCGCAGCGGCGAGGCGCTGAAGACCGAAATCCTCGCCACCGACGCCCTGCTCCAGGCGATCGACCCGCGCCGCTCGTCCCTCTTCCGCTTCCCCTACGGCGCGCGCAACGAAGAAGGCCTCCGGCTGCTGGAAAGCGCCCGCCTGCGCTCGGTGATGTGGAACATCGATTCCCTCGACTGGGCCGATCCGGTGCCCGCCTCCATCGCCGAGCGCGTCCTCAGGACGGTGGACAAGGAAGGTCGCGGCATCATCCTGTTCCACGACATCCACGAACGCACCGTCAAGGCGCTGCCCGGCATCCTCGACCGCCTGATCGCGGCGGGCTACCGCTTCGCCGGCTGGGACGGCAGCGGCTTTGCCGCGACCCCGGGCGGTGCGGCGCCGCCGGCCGCCGGCACCGCATCCGTCGCCGGCTACGGCGATTCCTGGGCCATCGTCATCGGCATCGACGACTACGCCAGGTGGCCCCGCCTGCAGCATGCCGTGCGCGATGCGCGGGCGGTGCGCGAAATCCTCATCGGCAAATTCGGCTTCGACGCCGGGCGCGTCGTCGCCCTGGAGAACCGCGAAGCCACGCGCGCCGGCATCCTCGCCGCCTTCCACGACAAGCTGGCCCATGCCGGCATGCGCAAGAACGACCGGCTGCTGGTCTTCTTCGCCGGTCACGGCGCCACCCGCCGGCTCAGCTCCGGCCGCGATCTCGGCTACATCGTGCCGGCGGATGCCGATCCGGCCCAGCTGGCGAGCGACGCCATCCCGATGACCGAGCTGCAGAACATCGCCGAAAGCGTCACCGCCAAGCATGCCTTCTTCGTCATGGATGCCTGCTACAGCGGCCTCGGCCTGACCCGCGGCGGGGGCGGCGGCCACTTCCTGCGCGACAATGCCGGGCGCATCGGCCGGCAGATGCTCACCGCCGGCGGCGCCGACCAGCTGGTCGCCGACGGCGGCCCCAACGGCCACTCGGTATTCACCTGGGCGCTGCTGCAGGGCCTGGGCGGCAAGGGCGATCTCAACGGCGACGGCATCATCACCGCCACCGAGCTGGCGGCCTACATCGCCCCGGCCGTCTCCGCGGTCTCGCTGCAGACGCCGGCCTTCGGCAGCCTGCCCGGATCGGAGGGCGGCGACTTCGTCTTCGAGCTTCCCGCCGAAGTCGAATTCCTCAGTGCCCAGAGCAGCCAGCTTGCCGGCGATGCCATCGCCCTCAACGGCAGGCTGGACGCCGGCCGACCGGCAGCCGCCGCCGAGACACCCGCTCCGCCGCCGGCCCCGGCTCCGGTGCGGGTGCGCGACCTGCAGGGCGGCGAGCAGAGCATCGTGCCGCCCGCCGCCGTCCCCACCTCGCGCCGCCAGCTCGCCCAGCGCGCCAACGACCGCGGCCTGCAGTACTACCGGGAAAAGCGCTATGCCGAAGCCGAGGCCCAGTTCACCGAGGCGCTCAAGCTGCGCCCCGACTTCGCCCTGGCCGCCAACAACCTCGGCTTCGTCTACTACAAGCAGGAAAAGCACCGCGAAGCCGCCCGCTGGTTCGACAATGCCATCCGCATCGATCCTTCGCGCGCCGTCGCCTACCTCAACCTGGGCGACGCCCAGGCCCGGGCCGGCGAAAGGGACAAGGCGCTGCAGGCCTATCGCACCTACCTGGAGCTGGCGCCGAACGGCCCGGCGGCGGAATACGTGCGGCAGCAGATCGGCCGGGGCTAGCGCGGAACCGCCCGCTCTCCGCCGGCGCGCGGCAGGGCGATGCGGAAACACACGCCGTCCGCCACGTTGCGCACCGCAATCGTGCCGCCCATCTTCGCCAGATAGGTCTTGGCAACGAACAACCCCTGGCCACGATTGCCGGCGGCGCCGGCTTCGGCCTGGTCGGATACGCCGTACTCGAAAATCCGCTCGATCAGGTCCTCGGCGATCTGCGGGCCGCAGTTGTGGATGGTCACGGTGGCGGTGGCGTCGGACAGTTCCAGGCCGAGGCGGATGGGCGTGCCCGGACGGCGATAGCGCTCGGCGTTCTTGAGGACATGGGAAAACACGTCTTCGAGCGGGTACTCGTCGGCGCGCACCGGCACCGGCTCGACGGCGCAGTCGCAGCGCACATCGGCAATGCCGGCGTTGTCGGCCGCGTGCCGCATGAAGCCGGCAATGTCGAGCACTTGCGGCTGCAGGGCGGATGAGCGGAAGGCCTCGCTCGGGCTGGCGCTGCCGTAAAGGATGCGCACCGCCTGCTGCATGCGGCTGATGTAGCGGTGGCTGGCATCCTCGGCGCTGCCGTGGAGCGCCAGCAGGGATTGCAGGGGCGACATGATCTCGTGGCCGACGGCATGCCACATGTCCTTTTCCTGCTCGGCACGGATGCGCTCGCGGCCGGCGTCCTCCCGCACGCGGCGCAGCAGATCGTCGAGGCCGGCGGCGAGGATGCCGAGTTCGTCGCGCCCGCGCAAGTCGGCGAAATCGTAGTGCTCCAGCCCGCCGTCGCCCTGCACCGTGCTCGACAATCCGCGCGCGCGCCGCGTCAGGCGCGCAATGCGCCTGACGATGCCGATTTCGATGACCAGCCAGGCCAGACCGATCGCCCCCAGCATGGCGCCGACGAACCAGGACAGCCGCGTGGCGACGGCGGATAGGCTGCGGTTCACGCTGCGGGCATCGCCGCGCAGCAGCAGCCGGTAGCTGCCCAGCGGCGTCGCCACCTCGTCGGCGAGCTCGACCAGCGGCGGCTCGGGGCTGTCCACCGGCAGCCAGCGAATGAGGCGGGCAAGCAGGGGCGAAGCCTGTTCCATGGCCTCGTCGCTGCCGGCCAGCTGCGCCACCTCGGCTTCCGCTTCGCCGAGCTTGCGGATGGCAAGCGTCTCGCCGGGCAGCAGCAGGCCGGCGAGATCGCCGAGGACGAAGGCCGGGCTGGCGCCGGCGCCGGCGCTGTCGAAGAGGGCCGGGCCGTCGCCGGGCGGCAGGACTTCGATGCGCACCCGGAAGCGCGCCAGGTCCGGCGGCGGCCAGAGCGGCCTCTCGCGCCGGAACAGCGCTTCGCTCAGCACCTCGACGGGCAGGCGCAGGGAAAAGAACGATTGCCGCCGGCAGTCGGCCCCCTCTTCGCCGCCGCCGGCGAGGCACTCGGCGCTCTGCCAGACCCAGCCGCGAAAATCCCGTACCGGCCGGGCGCCCTTGTAGTTGCGCTCCGCCCGCTCGACATAGCCGGTGAAGCGGCCGCGCCGGCCCTCCGCCCCGGCTTGCGGGCGTTCCGCCGGGATTTCGAAGGGCGCGAGCCAGCGATGGCTGCGACCGCGCAGGCTGACGCTGACGCGCAGGCGATGGGCGCCGTCGAGCGCCTCGTCGCCGATCTCGTGGGCTTCCAGCCGGCCGCCGGAGAAGGTGCCGGCGGCATAGATGAAGCCGCCCGCCCAGGGATTGTTGCCGATGGCGACGCAGAGGCTGCCGGCCTCCCCGTGCTGCACCAGGCAGCCGGCCATTTCGACGGCATGGCGCACCTTGTTCTGGTCGTCGAAGTCGAGGGCGGAGTAGGGCAGCAGCACGGGACGGCCGGCCGCCGCAGCCCGCGCATCCCAGTCCGGATTGAGCAGGGCGAGCTGGCCGGAAGGGTGATGCAGGCGCGCGACGATCTGCGCCTGGGTCCTGGCGAAGTTGGCGCGGTAGTGGTCGTGGCTGCGCTGCTTTTCTTCCTGCAGCACGGCGACCGCCATGGCAAGGACGGCCAGGGCCAGCAGCAGGAAGGCGCTGCGGAAGAGGATGCGCAGGCGGAACGACGCCAGCCAGTCCTGCGCGGCCTTCATGCGCGGCCGCCGCCGGCCGGCCGGCCGGACCAGCGAAAGCCGCGCATCGGGATGTTCTCGATGCAGTCGAAGCCCTCGTCGAGCTCGCGGAAGGCTTCGCGGATGGTGCTGATGTGCTTGCGGATGTTGTCGCGGTTGCGGCCGCTCTTCACGACACGGAACAGCTCGTCGTAGGACACCACCTCGCCGCGGCGGGCGTAGAGCGCGGCGAGGATGCGCTGGGCGGTGAGCGGCAGGTTGACGCGCTTGCCGCGCCACAGGGGGGTGCTCTGGCGCAGGGGATCGAGGCAGAGCTCGGCGGCGGCCGGCCCGGCCGCCGCGCGGCCGCGCGAGGCGCGCAGGATTTCGAGAAAGGTGTCGATGAAGTCGGCCTCCTCGAAGGCGGTCTTCTGCAGGTAGTCCCAGGCATCCAGCGCCTTCATGATGCTGCGGTAGAGGGCGGCCGGCATGGCCGACACCACCAGCACCGGGGTGCCCCGCCCGGTCTTGTTGATGGCGTTGATGATGGCCACGCCGGCATGGCGCTCGCGGCCGAGCTCGATGTCCAGCACCACCACGGCATAGTCCTCGCGAACGATGGCAGCCTCGGCGTCGTCGCGGGTGAACCACTGGTGTACGGCGGCATCCGGCCGGGCGGCAAGAATCCACTGCCGGATCTGGTTGCTGGTGGGGACATCGTCCTCGATGACGGCCACATTGGGCATGACGGGCTCCGCTGCAGGGGTGGCCGAAGTATCGCTTTTTTTGCCTGAGCCGGCATCCCCCCGGCGTGAGCGTTCGTTCACGCCGCGGAAGCGGCGCCGGCGGCGCCTTACCGAAGCCGCCCCGCGCCGGCATGGCGTCTTCCCGGCCGGCTCCGCCACCATGACTGCCATGACAGCCGGGCGCCGATCTTCCCGCGCCGGCCGCGTCTGCCGAACAACGGAAGATCGCTCCAGGGAAGGATATCGTCATGTCGGAACGCCTCAGGAATCTGCTTGAAAAACTGCGCCGCCCGCTGGGCCGCGCCGCTACCGCGGCCGGCACCGCCGCCGGCCGCCTGGCCGAACGGCGCCGCGGCGCCGGGGCGACCCTCATCGCCGCCGCGCTCGCCGCCGCCGGCGCCTACGCGCTGTATGCCCGTCCGCCCATGCAGAGCGTCGGCCGCGGCGAGGTCGGCATCCGCATCAACCAGCTCAGCGGCGAAGCCGTCGAGCTGCGCGAGGGCGCCGCGCTGGTCATCCCCGGCCTGCATCAGCTGCGCCGTTTCTCCCTGCGCGACCAGGTGTACCGGCCCGAAGCCGGCGCCGAGGCCGCCCCCTTCCAGACGGTGGAAGGGCTTTCCATCGGCATCGACATCTCGGTGCGCTATGCCCTCGACCCGGGCCGCATCGCCGCCATGGCGCGCGCCCTGCCGGAAGACATCGGCGGCGACGTGCTGCAGCCGGCCGTGCAGGGCGTGCTCTACAAGACCATCGCCCGCTACACGGTGCGCGAAATCTTCTCCACCAAGCGGCAGGAGATCGCGGACAGCGTGGAAGGAGCGCTGCGGCCCCTGCTGGAGAAGGACGGCATCCGGCTGCAGGCGGTGCTGATCGGCAAGGTCGAGCTGCCGGCCGATTACAAGGCCGGCATGGAAAGGCTGCTGGCCGAAGAGCTGGCCACGGAAAAGATGCGCTACACCCTGGAACTGAAGGAAAAGCAGGTCAGGCAGACCGACCTGGAAGCCCAGGCCGACAAGGTGCGCCGCGAGAAATCCGCCGAGGCGGCCGCCGAGGAGCAGATCATCGCCGCCAGGGCGCAGGCGGAGGCCATGAAGCATGTGCTGCCCTTCAAGCAGAAGCAGATCGAGCAGCGCGGGCTGGAAGCCGAGGCCGAGAAGATCGCTCGCATCAAGCACGCCGAGGCGGCCGCCCAGGCGCGCCAGATCGAGGCGGCCGGCGAGGCGGAATCCCGCCGCAAGCTGGCGGATGCCGAGGCCTACCGCCAGGAACGCATCGGCAAGATCGCCAGCGAGCAGCTGGCGCGCGACGGCGCGCTGATCCAGAAGAACCCGCTGCTGATCCAGAAGACCCTGGCCGACAAGCTCTCCGACAAGATCTCGGTGATCATCGCGCCGCCGCCGGCCGACGGCGGCTTCATCGGCGCCAACCTGCTCGGCGGCGGCAGGCCGGCCCGGGCGGCGGACGCCGGCGGCGAAGGAGGGAACTAGCCATGCTGGCCGCCACGCTCGTCGCCCTCGCCATCGTCACCCAGGACCAGTCGGCCCTGCGCGCCGCTCCGCGCGCCTCCGCCCCCCAGCAGGCCGTGCTGTGGCAGGGAGACGCCCTGGAAGTACGCGGCCGCAAGGGCGACTACCTGCAGGTCTACGACCACCGCCGGGAGCGCGCCGGCTACATCCGCGCCGCCCAGGTGCGCCATCACTCCCTGCGGCCGGAGGACGCCGCGGAGCTCCTCGCCATCGTGCGCTTCCTGCGCGATACGCCGGGCGCCGAGGCCCTCGGCATCGCCTATGCCGCAGCCTATCTGCGCGCCGCACCGGCGGAAGCGATCGGCGCCGAGGCCTTCGATGCCATCGGCGGCATGGCCGAGCGCCTGGCCCGGCGCGCCTCGGCCGGCCGCGGCGCGGCCGGCGACCAGGCCACGGCCGCCCATCTCGAAGTGGTCGCCGGCCATGGCATCGGCATGGTCAGCTTCGAGCGCGGCGGCCGCATGCAGCTTTGCTACGACGGCGACGCCCACCGCCGCGTGCTCGCCCTGCCGGCGAGCGACGCACAGAAGGCGGCCGCCGCCCTGGCGCTGACGCGGCACGAATGCGTCCCGCCGGCGCTGACCCCGGTGGAGCGCTTCGCCGTCGACAACTGGCGGGCGGAGGTGCTGGAGCGCGTCGGCACGAAGGATCTCCCGCCGGAACTGAAAAACCGCCTGCGCCTGCGCAAGGCCGGCGTCTGGGCCGGTCTCGCCTACCAGCGCGCCCGCCGGCCGGAGCTCGGCCCGGCGGCGGCGCAGGCCGCCGCGCAGCGGGCCCTCGACGAGCTGGCCGGCGTCGACAAGAGCGAACTGACGGAAGGCGATGCCGCCGCCTACCAGGAGGCCGCCGTCCGCGTCGGCGCCTCGCGCTGGGCCGCCGTGCCGGCGCCGCCCGCCGGCGGCGCGCGCGCGCCGGCCCGCCTGTCGATCGAAACCCGTCCCGGGGAGCCGGGAGAAACCTGCGTGCATCTCATCGACGCCCGGCAGGATGGCAAAACGCCGCTGCTCAGGCGCTGCACGTTCGGCCTGGTCTGGACGGCCTCGGCCGCCGCCAACCGCCAGGGCACGGCCCTCGCCCTGGCGGTGCAGCCGCTCGACGCCTGGCGCGAGCTGTGGGTGTTCCGCAAGGGGCCGGCGGGCTGGCAGGTCGACGTGCTGCCGCCCGGCAGCGACGCTCCGGATCTCGGCTACGCCGAATTCGCCGGCTGGGTGCCCGGCGACACCCGCGTGCTGGCAGTGCGGGAAACCCGGAGCGCGGGCCGCAGCCGGCCAAGCTTCGAAGTGCTGCGGCTGGCCACCCTGGAAGTCGAGAAGCGCGCCGACCGGCCGGAGCATCTGGGCACTTTCCATCGCTGGCAGGACCCGCTGTGGAAAGGGCAGACCGTCAGTCTGCGCTGAGCGGCCTCGTCAGTCCGCCGGCACGCGATGGATTTCATCCTGCTCGGGCTCCGGCAGGCCGAACAGCAGCCGGATGCCCGGCTCGGCGTGCCTGAGCAGCTCCTGATTCTGCCGATAGGCCTGCAGGAGGAAATCGCGATTCGCCTGAATTTCCAGCAGAAGGCGGTAATTCTCTTCGGCCGTCATGACGCGCCTCCCGATTTGAGCTTCTGCAATTCCTCGACGTCTATCCTGTCCTTGATCAGATCGAACATGCCCATGGATGAATCATAAGGCAACTGTGCTTTGAAAAGTCAGCCTCCGTGATACGGCGATTTGCTTGGCTAGGGGGGCAGCCGACCTTGCTCTACGAAGAATTACAGGCGCATAATCAAAGCCATGATCGGAATTCCGATAAACATCCGGTCGGCGACGAATGAGGATGCGCAACGTATTCATGAACTGCACCTGGCGGCAGTACGCGTGCTGTGCGTGCCTCATTGCGCGCCTGAGACCATTGAGGGATGGCTGGAAAGCGCCCGCCTGCGCTCGGTGATGTGGCGAGGCCCAACCCTTTTCAGGCAAGTTTAGGACTTCACCTTTAGAGAGGTAGTAATGACTTTTACTTCCCGCCTGATGTTGGTCGTAGTGACGATAACGGTGTACGGAAACATGTTTCCAGTCTGGGCCGGCGAGTGGATAACTTTGGAGCTTGGTGAGGGAGAAGCGATCAAGGCTTTTGCCGGCCGACCAGCCGGAGCCGGCAAACATCCTGGTGTAATTTATCATCATGGCTCCCTGGTACGACGCATGGGCGCCGCGGAAGCCGCCAACCGGCACGGCTACGATGTGCGTGATTTCGTCAACGCGCTGAACGCCGACGGCTATGTAGCTATTGCCCCAGTTAGAGATTTGGTCAAAGGTGGACGGTCTTCTGGAGGAAAAGTCACGCAAAACCTGGCTGAGGATTTCATTGGCGGTGTTGAACAAGGCAGACGCGCCACCTTGGCGGCTCTGCGCTATCTTCAAAACGAACCAACAGTCGATGGCGAACGCTTGGGGTTGATGGGGTTTTCGGAGGGTGGGCTTATCACCGCTTGGATGGCAAGCGATCCACGCCTTCGAGCGGTGGTTATTATGTCACCAGCCCTTTTTCGTCAAGCGGAGGAACACAGCATCGGCGCGGCCACTCAAAGCGACCAATTTGCCAGATTCGCGCCCCGATACTGGTCACGATGGGGGAGGACGACGACGGCCCCGTTATAAAAGGGGTCAATAATGCACTCATCCCACGCCTTAAGGCGTTGAATAAGGGCTTTAAATTCAATAATCACTACCCGGGCGATCATAAATGGTTTTATGCCGTTCGCCAGGAGTATTGGAACGATATCCGGGCGTTTTTGGACGCCAACTTGAAGTAGTTCCACCCTATACGTAAGGATCGCGGTAGGGGCAACGGTCACCCCTGCTTGCGGGTGACACCGCAGGCGCTCTGCAAGCGGCGCAACCGCTTAGGATTCAGTCTTGAGTGCCTTGCAAGTCGCGCCACTTTACTTCACCCACCGCGAATCCCTTCAGGTACAAGGAAGACAAAAAACTCTTATACCCCTCCAGAGAATCGTATGGGCCATGCACTCCCATCATGTCTTGCCAATGATGGCCGGCTCCATAATCCATCACATAAATCCTGCCGTTCACATGAAAACCAGTAACCCAATGGTTGGGCAACCCGGTTTTATTCTTTATGAAGATATATTTGGCATCATACCGAGGGTTGATTCTGTTAAGCGCATCCCGTGCAAATCCTGCGGCGTCGCGGCAGTAACCCGCTTTCATCGCATATAGATTCTCAGGTTTTCTAGTTAAGATATTTTCCGGCCCTGTCTCCTTAAGTTGGCGCTGTACTTGGCTTTGTCTGTTCAAGTCAAATTTGAAATTTGACCTAAGCCACTTTGCCACGTCTTCATACGAAGTCCAATTTCCCACTTCACCTTCATAAGGATGACTCTGCGCAAAGACTGTCCCCGTGCTCATGACAGAAACCATGCAAAACCCTAAACGCATAAGCCTGAGAAAAAAATTTTTACTGATTTTAGTTTTCATGGCTTCCCCCTAAAATCCCATTTTTTGAAATTAGCCGCGCAGGTGATGCGCGTCGACCACCGCCAGCGCCGTCATGTTCACCAGCCGCCGCACCGTGGCGGTGGAGGTCAGGATGTGCACCGGCCTGGCCGCGCCGAGCAGGATCGGGCCGACGGTGATGCCGTCGCCGCCGGTGACCTTGAGCAGGTTGAAGGCGATGTTGGCGGCGTCCAGGTTGGGCATGACGAGGAGGTTCGCCTCGCCCTTGAGCACCGAATCGGGGAACACCTTGTTGCGGATCTCGACGGAAAGCGCCGCATCGCCGTGCATCTCGCCATCGACCTCCAGCTGCGGCGCGCGCTCGGCGATGAGGCGGCGCGCTTCGCGCATCTTCAGGGCGGAGGCGGACTTGCGGCTGCCGAAGTTGGAGTAGGAGAGCAGCGCCACCTTGGGCAGCAGGCCGAAGCGGCGCACTTCCTCGGCCGCCATCAGCGCAATCTCGGCGATCTCGTCGGCCGTCGGCTCCTCGTTCACATAGGTGTCGCAGAGGAACAGGGTGTGGCGCGGCAGCATCAGCACGTTCATGGCGGCGAAGATGCGCGCGCCGGGCTTCAGGCCGATGACGTTGGAAACCCGCTCGAGGTGGCGCGGCAGTTCGCCGTAGGTGCCGCAGAGGATGGCGTCCACGTCGCCGCGCTTGAGCAGCAGGGCGCCGATCAGGGTGTTGGAGCGCAGCACCTCTTTCTTGGCGATGTCGGGCGAAATGCCGTCGCGCTGCATCAGGCGGTAGTACTCCTGGGTGAGGTCGCGATAGCGCACGTCCTGCTCGACATTGACCAGCTCGAAGTCGCGGCCGACCTCGATGCGCAGGCCGAGCTTGCGAATGCGCGCCTCGATCACCGCCGGCCGGCCCAGTGCCACGGGGCGGGCCAGCCCCTCGTCGACCACCGCCTGGATGGCGCGCAGCACGCGCTCTTCCTCGCCCTCGCAGTAGAGCACCCGCCTGGGCGCCTTCTTCGCCGCGGCGAACACCGGCTTCATCAGCGTGCCGGAGTGGAAGACGAACTGGGTGAGCTGCTGGCGGTAGGCGTTGAAATCGCCGATGGGACGCGTCGCTACGCCGGAGTCCATTGCCGCCTGAGCCACCGCCGGGGCGATCTTGACGATCAGGCGCGGATCGAAGGGTTTGGGAATGATGTACTCGGGGCCGAAGGCCATCTCGGTGTCGCCGTAGGCCGTCGCCACGATGTCGGAGGCTTCCGCCTGGGCCAGCTCCGCGATGGCGCGCACGGCAGCGAGCTTCATCTCTTCCGTGATGGTGGTGGCGCCGGCATCCAGCGCGCCGCGGAAGATGAAGGGAAAGCACAGCACGTTGTTCACCTGGTTCGGATAGTCCGAACGGCCGGTGGCGATGAGGGCGTCGTCGCGCACGGCGCGCACTTCCTCGGGCAGGATCTCCGGCGTCGGGTTGGCCAGGGCGAGGATGAGCGGCTGCGCCGCCATCTTCGCCACCATTTCCGCTTTCAGCACGCCGCCGGCCGACAGGCCGAGGAACACGTCGGCGCCCTCGATCACCTCGGCGAGCCTGCGCGCCGCAGTCTTCTTGGCGTAGCGCGCCTTGATCTCGTCCATCTCCTGCGGGCGGCCCTCGTACACCACGCCGTGGATGTCGGTGACCCAGATGTTCTCCACCTTCACGCCGAGCGCCACCAGCATTTCCAGGCAGGCCAGCGCCGCCGCGCCCGCGCCGCTGGTGACGAGCTTCACCTCCTCCACTTTCTTGCCGAGGAGCTTCAGGCCGTTCAGTACCGCCGCGCCGACGACGATGGCCGTGCCGTGCTGGTCGTCGTGGAAGACCGGGATGCGCATGCGCTCGCGCAGTTTCCGCTCGATATAAAAGCACTCGGGCGCCTTGATGTCCTCCAGGTTGATGCCGCCGAAGGTCGGCTCCAGCGCGGCGATCATGTCCACCAGCTTGTCCGGATCGTGCTCGGCCAGCTCGATGTCGAAGACGTCGATGCCGGAGAATTTCTTGAACAGGCAGGCCTTGCCCTCCATCACCGGCTTGGCGGCGAGCGGGCCGATGTTGCCCAGGCCGAGCACGGCCGTGCCGTTGGTCACCACGCCGACCAGGTTGGCGCGCGAGGTCAGTCCCGCCGCCGTGGCGGGCTCGGCGGCGATGGCGTTGCAGGCCGCCGCCACGCCGGGGGAATAGGCCAATGCCAGGTCGCGCTGGTTGGTCAGGCCCTTGGTGGGCACCACGGAAATCTTGCCGGGGGTGGGCAGGCGGTGGTATTCGAGCGCCGCCGCGTCGAGATCGTTTTCCATCGAGGCTCCTTCTTGCCGCATGTTTTGCGGCTCTGTGATTCTATGCCTCGAAGCGCGCCAACTCCATTGTGGAGAACCGCAGCGGAGGCAGGGCGCATGATCGCCGGAATCGCCCGGCCTGTCTGTCCGGGAGGCGACTAACGGAATTTCCGCACCGGCCCCGCAGGCCGCGCACGATCCGTCTTGCGGAGTGCCGGAATTCCCTGTCGCTGCAACACGGGCTCTGCTAGATTGGAAATGCGATGAAGGAAGCGATATTGCGGACGGAGGAACGGGAAGCGGACAGCGGCCGCGTCGTTGCGATCGACGAGGGCTCGCTCAGGTTCCTCAGGATCGCCGTGGGCATCCAGCTCGCCGGCGGCCTCGGGCTGCTGCTGGTGCTGGCCGCGCTCGGAACGGAACGCTGGACGCGCGGACTCGCCCCCGCCTTTCTCGCCCTCACCGCGCTCGTCTCGCTCTGCCTGATCCGGCGCGGCCGGATCGCCGCGGCGCTGAAGGTCTTCGTATACGCGGACTGGGTGGCCGTCTCGGCCGGCTGCCTGCTCAACGGCGGCCTGCGCTCCCCCGGCGCGTTAGCCTACCCGGTGATCGTCATCATGACCGGCTGGCTGATCGGCCAGCGCGCAGCCATCGTTCTGACCGTGCTGACCGTCGCCGTCGGCGGCGGCTTCGTCGTGGCCGAGCGCCTCGGCTGGCTGCCGGCCGCGTCGATGCCGCCCCAGGTCTGGATCTGGGCGGCGGAAGCGGTGGTCCTGACGGTGGCGGCCGGGCTCGGCTACATGGTGGCGCACGATCATCGCGTGCGCCACGACGAGGCGCGCCGGCATGCCGGCGAGCTGGCCTCCCATCTGGAGGCGCTCCGGCGCAGCGAAGCCGAATTGCGCGCCTCCGAGGACCGCTTCGCCAAGGCCTTTCGCGCCAGCCCGTCGGCGACCTCGCTCAGCCGCGTTGCGGACGGCCGCTACCTCGACGTCAATCAGGCCTATGTCGATCTCTTCGGCTGGCGCCGGGAGGAGGCGCTGGGGCGCACCTCGGTCGAGCTCGGCCTGTGGTGCAGCGAGGACGAGCGCAGCCGCTGGCGGGACCGCCTGATTGCCGAAGGCAGCACGCACGAATACGAGGCCCGCCTGGCCGACCGGTCGGGCGGAGTGCACGACGTGCTGATCTCGGCGGAGCGCATCGACATCGAGGGCGAGGATTGCGTGCTGGCGCTGCTCTCCGACGTGACCGAACGCAAGCGCGCGGAGGCCGAGATCCGGCGACTCAACAGCGGCCTCGAGATGCGCGTGCGCGAACGCACCGCGGAGCTGACCGCCGCCAACCGCGAGCTCGAGTCGTTCGCCTACTCGATCTCCCACGACCTGCGCGGACCGCTGCGCGGCATCGACGGATTCAGCCAGCTGCTGGCCGAGGAGTACGCCGACAGGATCGACGACACCGGCCGCGGCTATCTGCGCCGCATCCGCCTGGCGGCGCAGCGGCTGGGCAACCTGATCGACGACCTGCTCGACCTGTCGCGCATGACGCGGCAGGAAATGCGGCGCGAACAGGTGAACCTCAGCCGGCTCGCGCGGGAGCTGCTCGACGAACTGGGGCGCGACGAGCGGGAACGCCGGGTCGAGACGCGGGTGCAGCCCGACTGCCTCGCCTGGGGCGACGCGGAACTGCTCGGCGTGCTCATGCAGAACCTGATCGGCAACGCCTGGAAATACACGCGCCATGCGGCAGAGGCGCGCATCGAATTCGAATCGCGCTACAGCGCCGGCGAAACCGTGTATTCGGTGACGGACAACGGGGCGGGATTCGACATGGCGCATGCCGGCAAGCTGTTCCAGCCCTTCCAGCGCCTGCACAGGCCCGACGAGTTCGACGGCAGCGGCGTCGGCCTGGCCTCGGCCGCGCGCATCGTGCGGCGCCACGGCGGGCGCATCTGGGCCGAGTCCGCGCCCGGCCGCGGCTCGACCTTTTATTTCACCCTGGCCCCCGCCGACGGCAAGACTCAGAACGTGCCGGGATAGGCGCCGCCGTCGAGCAGCCAGTTCTGTCCGGTGATGAAGCCGGCCTGGGCGCTGCAGAGGAAGGCGCAGGCGGCGCCGAACTCCTCCGGGTCGCCGATGCGGCCGGCCGGGATGGTGGCGATGCGCTCGGCCAATGCTTCTTCGTAGGCCATGCCGCGCGATTTCGCCTGGCCGCCGACCACGGCGCGGATGCGGTCGGTGTCGAAGAAGCCGGGCAGCAGATTGTTGATGGTGACGTTGTGCGCCACGGTCTTCCGCGCCAGGCCGGCGACGAAGCCGGTGAGCCCCGAGCGCGCGCCGTTGGACAGGCCGAGCACGTCGATCGGCGCCTTCACCGCGCCGGAGGTGATGTTCACGATGCGGCCGAAGCGGCGCGCGATCATGCCGTCCACCGTCGCCTTGATGAGTTCGATGGGCGTCAGCATGTTGGCGTCGAGCGCGGCGATCCAGTCCTCGCGCGACCAGTCGCGGAAATCGCCGGGCGGCGGCCCGCCGGCGTTCGTCACCAGGATATCCGGCTGCGGGCAGGCGGCCAGCGCCGCGGCGCGCCCAGCCGGCGTGACGATGTCGGCGGCGACGACCGAGACCGCCGTGCCGGGGAGACTGACTTTTTCCAGTTCGCGCGCGGTGGCCTCCAAGGCCTCGCGTCCGCGCGCGACGATGGTCACGTGCACGCCCTCCTTCGCCAGCGCCAGCGCGCAACCGCGGCCGAGCCCCTTGCTGGCGGCGCAGACCAGCGCCTGTTTTCCTGCGATGCCGAGATCCATTTATTGCTCCGTCAGAAAGCCCAGCAGCAGCCGGTTGAACGTATCCGCCTGCTCGATGTTCGCCAGGTGCGATGCCTCGGCAATGACTTCCAGTCGCGCGCCGGGAATCGCCGCGGCAATGGCCTCGGACATGGCCGGCGGCGTGCCGGCATCCTCGGCGCCGACAAGCACCAGCGTCGGCGCCTGCACGGCGGGCAGGCGATCGGTGATGTCGAGCCGCGCGATGGCCTCGGCGCAGCCGGCGTAGCCCGCCACCGGCGTGGCGCGGATGAGATCGCCGATCCACGCCATCGTCCCGGGGTGCGCGGCGCGGAAGGGCGCGGTGAACCAGCGCTCCAGGGTCGGCGCGACATGCGCCGCCATGCCCTCCTCCTGCGCCACGCGGATGCGCTCGGCCCACAGCGCGCGCGCCGCGGACGGCAGGCGGCTGCTGGTCGAGGACAGCAGCAGCCGGTCGAGGCGTTCGGGCGCCGCAAGCGCCAGGTGCTGGCCGATCATGCCGCCCATCGACAGGCCGGCGAAGTGCGTGCGCGCGATCTTCAGCGCGTCGAGCAGGCCGAGCACATCGTCGGCCATCTGCTCCAGCGTGTAGGCGCCGGCCGGCGCATCCGTGCCGCCGTGGCCGCGCGTGTCGAAGCGCAGGACGGTGAAGCGTTTTTCCAGCGCCGCCAGTTGCGGCGCCCACATCGAAAGATCGCAGGACAGCGAATGCGACAGCGTCAGCCAGGGGCCGCTGCCGGAGATTTCGTAATGGATGTCGATGCCGTTGGCGCGGGTTTTCACAAAACGATCATTTCGTATCGGCTATTCTTCATCCACCCTGTCCAGATCGGCACGGCTGCGCCCGGCGGCGAAGGCAAGCGCCTCTTCGGCCGCGTCCAGCATGTGCTTCAGCCGGATCGCATCAGGGCCGGGCATATTGCACCTCGGCGGCAGCCATCACGTCATCGCGGAAATAGCGGCTGAGGTCGGCCGGCGTGCGCAGATCGACCTTGCGGCGCAGGATATCCGACAACTGCAATTCGAGCCCGGACAGTCCGATCAGGCCGATGCGGACTTCCGGCTCGAACTCGACCAGCACATCCACATCGCTGTCCGGCCGGAAATCCTCCCGCAAAACGGAGCCGAACAGGGCCAGCCACCGTATATGGTTTCGGCGGCAAAACGCCGCGATCTCCTCGCGTGGAACATCGATATTGCTTGCGGTCATCTCATGCCTGCGTCCGATTGCAACGAATATTATGCCCCGCCCTCGACCACCGCAATCTCCTCCTCCGTCAGCCCGTACAGCTCATAAACCAGCAGGTCGATCTGCCGGTCGATGGCGGCGATCTGGCGCTCGACGAGGGTCTTGTCGTGGGCGGTTTTCGCCGCGGCGAGATCGCGGTGGAGCTTCAGCTTTCGGCTTGTCGAACACCTCGAAATACGCCACGTCGTCCTGAATCTCGTACCAGGCGTTGCGGCCCGGCTTGCGTCCGCGCCTGGCCGTTTTGTCCTTCTTCGGCGTCAGCTCCTCTTTCCATTGGGCGAGGTGATCGCGGATCGCCGGATACCTTGCGATGTCCACCCCGCGCCGTGCAAAGATCAGCCACTGCCCGGTTTCGCGAAACAGATAGCGGCGGATGTCCTCGCCGCCGAGCAGCGGCTTGATCAGCTCGGCGCTGCGCTTGTCCTTGGCGTTGGCGAATACCGGCAGACCGCCGAAATCGACCAGCCGCAGCACCGCCGCATGCTTCTTCAGGGTCTCGCGCAATGCGCGCCCGTAGCTGGCGCGCAGGAAGCTGCTGGAAACGATGATGCTGAACAGCCCGCCGTCGCGCAGCAGACCGACGCCCTTTTCCATGAAGTAGGCGTAGAGGTCGGCGACACCGTCATAGGCCTCGTAGTGCGACTGGAAGCAGTCCTTGAGTTCGCCCAGCGACTCCTGGCGCACGTAGGGCGGATTGCCGATCACGGCGTCGAAGCCGCCCTGAAATCCCCCCTGGCCCCCCTTTTTCAAAGGGGGGAAAACGGCGGGAAACTCGGCCTGCCAGTCGAAGGCGTTGATGCGGCGGCGCTCGTCCTCGTCGAGGTCGAGGCGGCCGTCGAAGAAGCCGGGGCCGATGAGGAAGGAGCCGGAGCCGCAGGCCGGGTCGAGGATCTTCAGCTTGGCGGCGTCCCGCGGCGACTGACTTTCCAGCAGCCGGCCGACGGTCTGCTTCACGATGTAGTCGACGATGTAGGTCGGCGTGTAATAGACGCCGCCGGCCTTTTTCACCTCGGGCTTTTCCTCGACCTTGGCCTGGCCGCCGGCGGTGAGGCGGATGACGCTGCCGAGGAAGCGCTCGTATACCTGGCCGAGGATGTCGGCCGGCAGCACGGAAAATTCGTAGGGGCTCTCGGGGTAGTAGAGCCCGTTGAGCAGGTCCTTGAGCAGCTTGTCGTCGACCTTCAGGCCGAGGGTGAACGCGTCGGGGCTGCCCGGCCGGCCGCGCTCGCTCTTGAAGTGGAACAGGCCGGAGTTGTAGCGGTCGTCGGCCTCGCGGAACACCTGGGCCAGACGCGGGTAGATGGCCGGCCCGTTGGTGAGGCCCTGCAGTCGGTTGAGCGGCTCGATGCCGCGGTCTTCGCAGATGCGCAGGAAGACGATGCGGTCGATGGTGGCCTGGACGGCAAAGTTGAGCTCGCGCACCTCGATGCCGGGATTGCGCAGCGCGAGGTTCTTCGCCAGCAGGTCGCGCCATTGCTCGATCTGGGCGAGGAATTCGGTGTCGACCGTGGCGGTGCCGCGCTTGCCCCGGGTTTCGCGCGCGTAGCGGTCGAAGCTGCCCTTGAGTACCGCCTCTTTCGAGAAGACGGCGGGTTTCTTGGCTTCGAGGAAGAAGATGCGTCGGCCGCCGATGCGGAAGCTGTAATCGGGCGCCTTGGTCGAGCCGCCGACCTTGATGGCGTCCTCGTGGATGACCTCGCGGAAGGCCTCGGCGTAGTCCTGCGAGTTGTCGATGTCCCAGCCGAGGGCGCGGAAGAAGGGGTCGAGGAAGTCGTGCCGCAGCAGGGTCTCGTTGTAGCCGCCGCCGCGGTAGGCGTCGAGATTGGCTTCGAAACGCTCGACGAGCTTGCGGATTTCGGCGGGGGCGGGCATGGGGGGCTATGTTAGCCGCATGGCGCGCCGGGCGCCAGTTTCAGGCCGGCGTCAGCTTCGCCACCGACAACGCCAGCCACTTGACGCCCTCGCGGCCGAAATTCACCTGCACGCGAGCATCCGAGCCGGCACCCTCGGCGTTGACGATGATGCCCTGGCCGAATTTCGCATGGCTCACGCTCTGGCCGATGCGGAAGCCGTTTTGGGTCAGCGGCGAGCGGGAAACGGCCAGCGGCGATGCAGGCAGGCGTCCGCCGCTCACCGCTCTGCGCTCACTGCTCAACGCCTTCAGGCGCGGCGTCAGCCACTTCAGCAGCCCCCCCGGAATCTCGTCGAAAAAGCGCGAGGGCAGGTTGTAGCGCGTCTGGCCGTGCAGCATGCGCGTCTGGGCGTGGGAGAGGTAGAGGCGCTTGCGCGCCCGCGTCACGGCGACGTACATCAGGCGGCGCTCCTCCTCGAGTCCCTTGTCTTCGCGCACCGCGTTCTCGTGCGGGAACAGGCCTTCCTCCAGGCCGCTGATGAAGACGACATCGAACTCCAGGCCCTTGGCCGAATGCACGGTCATCAACTGCAGGGCGTCGTCGCCCTCGCCGGCCTGGTGCTCGCCGGCCTCCAGCGAAGCGTGCGAGAGAAAGGCGGCGAGGTCGCCGGAGAGCTCGCCCTCGGCGTCGACGCTGCCTTCCTCGGCGACGAAGTTCTCGGCCGCATTCACCAGCTCGTCGAGGTTGGCGAGCCGCTCCTGCCCCTCCTTTTCGGCCTGATAGTGGGCGCGCAGGCCGGAGATCTCCAGCACCTGCTCGACGGTCTCGGGCAGGGTCAGCCCTTCGCAGGCGGCTTTCAGCTTGTCGATGAGCGCGGCGAAGGCGGCCGCCTTGCCGCCGCGCTGCGCCGTGCCGTGGAGACTGACTTTTTCCGCCCTGGCCGCATCCTGCAGCTGCTCGACCGTGCGCGCGCCGATGCCGCGGGCCGGGAAGTTCGCCACGCGGAGGAACGCCCCGTCGTCGTCGGGATTGGCGATCAGGCGCAGGTAGGCGAGCGCATGCTTGATCTCCTGCCGCTCGAAGAAGCGCAGGCCGCCGTAGACGCGGTAGGGCAGCCCGGCGGAAAACAGGGCATGCTCCAGCACGCGCGACTGGGCATTCGAGCGGTAGAGCAGCGCCATCTCGCGCCGCGCCATGCCTTCGGCGGCGAGGGACTTGATCTCCTCGACGATCCAGCGCGCCTCCTCGGTGTCGTTGAAGGCCTCATAGACGCGGATCGGCTCGCCGGAACCGGCGTCGGTCCACAGGTTCTTGCCCAGGCGCGCGGCGTTGTGCTTGATGATGGCGTTGGCGGCGTCGAGGATGTTGCCGTGCGAGCGGTAGTTCTGCTCCAGACGGATGACGTTGTCCACGCGGAACTCGCGCTCGAAGTCGCGCATGTTGCCGACCTCGGCGCCGCGGAAGGCGTAGATGCTCTGGTCGTCGTCGCCGACGCAGAACAGATGGGCGCCGCCACCGGCCAGGAGCTTCAGCCAGCGGTATTGCAGGACATTCGTGTCCTGGAACTCGTCGACCAGGATGTGCCTGAAACGGCTCTGGTAGTGATGCCGTATCGGCTCGTTGCGCGCCAGCAGCTCATAGGAGCGCAGCAGCAGCTCGGCGAAGTCCACCACCCCTTCGCGCTGGCATTGCGCCTCGTACTCGCGATACAGCTCGACGCGCTTGCGCGTGTATTCGTCCCATGCCTCCACCGCATCGGGCCTCAAGCCCGCCTCCTTCTGGCCGTTAATGAAGTTGACCAAGTCTCTGGGCGGGAATTTCTCGTCGTCGATATTCAGCGCCTTGAGCAGCCGCTTCACCGACGCCAGCTGGTCGGCCGAATCGAGGATCTGGAACAGCTGCGGCAGGCCGGCATCGCGGTGGTGGGCGCGCAGCAGGCGGTTGCACAGGCCGTGGAAGGTGCCGATCCACATGCCGCGCGCATTGATCGGCAGCATGGCGGTCAGGCGCGTCAGCATCTCCCTGGCCGCCTTGTTGGTGAAAGTGACGGCAAGAATGCCGTGCGGGCCGGCCTGTCCGGTCTGGACCAGCCAGGCGATGCGCGTGGTGAGCACGCGAGTCTTGCCGCTGCCGGCGCCGGCCAGGATGAGGGCATGCTGCGGCGGCAGGGTGACGGCGGCGTGCTGGGGCGGATTGAGGCCGTTAAGGAAGCTGGACATTAGTCGGACCGATCATCGAGGCGAAATTATACTGCCCTGAACGCCGGAGCCCGCTCGATTCCGGCCAAACAGACCGTGCGCGAAAAACAAGCTACTGCTGCAAAGGGGCTTCCCGCCGAACATGGCACCGCGGCGGAATGGCTCGCATTGGCCGGCGGCGCGAGGGTCGTCCGCCTGGCGGCGGCCATCACGCTCGCCGGCGCGCTGCTGTTCCTGGCTCTGATACCCGACCCGGGCGGCATCGACGATCGCCGCCTCGCCGGCTCGGCCATCCTGATCCCGCTCAGCCTGGGCACGCTGTTCCTGCTGTGGCGCGGACGGGCGGTCGCCGCCTACCACACCCTGCTCTGGGGCACGCTGGGCGCCGTCACGTTTTCCTCGCTTCTGAACGCCGGCTTGCGCAGCGCGATCGTGTTTGCCTATCCGTCCGTGATCATGGGCGCCATGGCGCTGGGGCCGCGCGCCGTGGCGCGCGTCGGCGCCGCCGCCGTCGCCTGCGTGATCGTCCTCGGCCTGGCCGAACAGATGGGCCTGACCCGGTCCGCCCGGCAGGTGCCGGTCTTTCTTTTCGTGCTGATTCTGGTGCTGGTGCTGGCGATCATGACCATCGTCGCCACCGCCATGGTGCGCGAACAGAAGCGCTGGCGGGACAGGGAGGGCCAGGCCACGCGCGCCCTGGAGAGCAGCCTGCATGCGCTGGCCGGACGCGAGCGCGACCTGCGCCTCATCATGAACAACGTGCCGGCGGGAATCTGCGCCTTCGACGGCTGGATCTGCCGGTTCGCCAACAGCCGCCTCGCCGCCTATTGCGGATTCGGCGAGGAGGAGATCGTCGGCAAGCATTTGCGCGAGATACTCGGCGAAACCCACTTCGCCCTTGCCGCACCCCATGTCGAACAGGCCCTGGCGGGAAAGCCGGTCAACTACCGCGGGCCTCACCCCTCGCCCGCTTACGCAGGCAGCCACATGATGTTCATGCTGGTCCCGAATGCCGGAGAAGCCGACGGGGAGCGGGGCTTCTACGGAATATTCTTCGATGTCACCCGGCAGGAGCGCGCCCGTCTCGAAATCGAGCGGATCAACCGGGAACTGGACAAGCGCGTCAGGGAAAGAACCGCCGACCTGACCGCAGCCAACCGTGAGCTGGAATCCTTCGCCTACTCGATCTCGCACGACCTGCGCGCGCCGTTGCGCGGCATCGACGGCTTCAGCCAGATGGCGCTGGAGGAGTACGGAGAACGGCTGGACGACACCGGCCGGGGCTATCTCGAACGGGTGCGCGCTGCCGCGCAGCGCATGGGCCATCTCATCGACGATATCCTGGAGCTCTCGCGCGTTTCGCGCCTGGCCATGCGGCGCGAACGCGTCGACCTCGGCCTGCTGGCGGCCGAACTGCTGGAAGAGATGCGCCAGAACGCGCCGGAACGCGCGGTCGGCGCCTCGTTCGCGGCGTCGTGCCCGGCCGAGGGCGATCCGCGCCTGCTGCGCATCCTGCTGCAGAACCTGATCGAGAACGCCTGGAAGTACACGCGGAACAACAAGCAGGCCAGCATCGAGTTCGGCTGTGCGCAGGAAGGCTCCGAAAGAGTGTATTTCGTCCGGGACAATGGCGTCGGCTTCGACATGAAGTACGCCGACCGACTCTTCACCCCCTTCCAGCGCCTGCACGGCCAGGAAGCGTTCGAAGGCAGCGGCATCGGGCTGGCCACCGTCGCCCGCATCGTCCATCGTCACGGCGGGCGCGTCTGGGCGGAAGCCGCCCCGGACTGCGGCGCCACGTTCAGGTTCACCTTGGGCGGCACGGGCAACCTCTGAAGCCGGTTTGTCCGCAATCCCCGGCAATTCTGATATGTTTCCTGCCGCGCTACCGATTGGTCGGCCGAACCTTGTTTACAGGAACGGGTGAGGGTTTTCCGATGACCGAGACCACACTGCGGGAAAGTCCCGGAAGCGAAGAACGAAAGAAGCGCTTCCTTCGGCAGGCTTGCGTCATCGTCGCGGGCGGCAGCCTGGCCTACCTGCTGTCCATGCCCTGGCTTGCGGGACAGACGCCGACCCGCGCCGTCGCCCCCTCGCTGTTCCTGCTCGTCTCCTGGTTGGCATACCTGATGCAGCGCAGGTCGACGGCCCTGCCCGCAGGACTGCTGTTCAGCTACGGCATGTTCGGCGTCGCCCTTCTGGGCGGCATGCTTGGCGGCGGCATCCGCACCACGGCGATATATTCCCTGCCGATCCTCGTCGGCATGAGCGGCTGGCTGATCGGGCCGCGCCATGCCTTCGCCATCGCCGGGCTGGGAATGGCGGGCACGCTCGGCCTCACCCTGGCCGGGGAGCTGCAACTGCTCCCGCCGCCCGCGGGCTCCCGGCCCTATGCCGTCTGGTTCGGATTGTGCATCCTGCTGGTCGTGGCGGCCATCACATCGCGCATGGCCGCGCGGGCCTACCGGGCCCAGCTGGCCGAATCGGAGCGCCTGGGCGAGACGCTCGCACAGCGCGTGCGCGAACTGGCCGCCGAGCAGGCCCAGTTGCGGTTGGTGGCGGAAAACGTGCCCGCCATGATCGCGCACATTGATCGCGAGCAGCACTGCCTCTACGCCAACGCCCAGTACGCCGCCGCCTTCGGCTTCACCCAGGAAGGCATCGTCGGCAGGCATGTGGTCGACCTGGTGGGGGAGGAGGCCTATGCGCAGATCCGCGGACACCTCGACCGCGTTCTGGCGGGGGAGCGCGCCCGCTACCGCCGCGTCAAGCAGGCGGCCGGTGCAGGCGGCCGGCGGCATCTGGAGGTATCCATCGTACCCGAGCGTTCCGAGTTGGGCGAGGTCAAGGGTTATTTCGTCCTCATCCAGGACATCACGGACAGGGAGAACATCGAAGCGGAGCTGCTGCGCTCGGAGGATAAATTCTCGAAGGTGTTCGCCTCCAGCCCGCTGCCCATCGCCATCACGCGGCTGTCCGACGGCCGCTATCTGGACGTCAACGAGGCCTGGGTGCGCCTGCACGGCTGGGCGCGGGGCGAGGCGATCGGCAGGACCTCGCAGGAACTCGGCATCTGGCTCGATCCGGATGCCCGCCGGGCCTGGGCCGACGACATGGCCAGAACCGGCCATGTCGGCAACCTCGACGTCCGCTTCGGCACCCGGAGCGGCATCCCCCGCGACGTGCTGCTGTCCTCGGAGCTCATCGAGCTCTCGGGTGAGAGGTGCGCCCTGGTCATGGTGGCCGACTTCACGGAGCGCAAGCGCATCGAAGCGGACCTGCGCCAGGCGGAGGCCGCCCTGCGCGCCAGCGAGGAATGGCTGAGGCTGGCGAGCGAGAGCGCGGAAGTCGGACTCTGGGAGTGGAACATCGCCGGCAACGCGATCCACTGGAACGTCCAGTTCAAGCGCATCTTCGGCTTTGACGAGAAATGCAACGGCATGACCCAGGAGGACTTCACCCGCGCCATCCATGTCGAGGATCTGGAAGACACCCGTCAAGCTCTCAAGTCAGCCCTGGAACGGCACAGGCTGTACGACCACGAATTCCGCTTCCATCGGGGCGACGGCAGCCTGCGCTGGCTGCATGCCCGCGGCCATGCCGAGTACGACAATGAAGGCAAGGCCATCAGGATGATGGGCGCCGGCATCGACATCACGCAGACCAAGGAGATCGTGGCTGCCCTGGCGCAGGATCGCGCCCTGCGCGAGACCATCATCCGCGAGGCGAGCGAGGGGCTGTGCGTCTGGCACCGCGTATCCGCCCCTCCCACCGTACGGTTCACCGTCTGGAACAAGCGCATGACAGAGCTGACCGGCTATACCATGGAGGAGATCAACCGGCTCGGCTGGTACCAGACGATCTATCCCGACCCGGAGCAGCGGGAAATGGCGATGGCGCGCATGGCCGGCTCGCTGGCGGGAAAGCAGATGGCAGGCGCGGAAGTGGAAATCACGCGCGCCGGCGGGGAAAGGCGCCTGCTGAGGATTTCCAGCAAGCTGCTCGAACTGGGCGGAGAAAAAGGCCATGTGCTGGCGCTGATGGAAGACATCACCGACCGCCGCCGGGCGGAAGAGGAGATCAGGCGCCTGAACGCCGAGCTGGAGCGGCGCGTGCAGGAACGCACGGCCGAGCTGCAGGCCGCCAACCGCGAGCTGGAGTCCTTCGCCTATTCCATCTCGCACGATCTGAGGGCGCCGCTGCGCGGCATCGACGGCTTCTCCCACCTCCTCGCCGAGGAGTACGCCGGGCGCCTCGACGAGACCGGCCGCGGCTATCTCGACCGCGTGCGCCGCGCCGCGCAGCGCATGGGCAACCTCATCGACGACATCCTCGAGCTCTCCCGCGTCACCCGCCAGGAAATGCGCCGCGTGCCCGTCGACCTGAGCGAGCTGGCGCGCGAGATCCTCGACGAGCGGGCCCGCTCCGAGCCCGAACACAAGGTCCGCTTCCGTCTCGCCTCCGACTGCTCCGCCTTCGGCGATCCGCAGCTGCTGCGCGTGCTCCTGCAGAACCTGCTGGAAAACGCCTGGAAATACTCCGCCAGGGAAGCCGCTCCGAAAATCGAATTCGGTCATGAAGCCGCCCACGGCGAGCAGGTCTTCTACGTGCGCGACAACGGTGTCGGCTTCGACATGCAGTACGCCGGCCGCCTCTTCGCCCCCTTCCAGCGCCTGCACAAGCCCGGGGAGTTCGAGGGATCCGGCATCGGGCTCGCCACCGTGGCGCGCGTAGTGAACCGCCATGGCGGCCGCATATGGACCGAAGCGGCGCCCGGGAAGGGGGCCACGTTCCGCTTTATACTGTCTGCAGCGCCATCCAGTCCCGAAGAAAAATAAACAGGGGGTGAATGCGGTTGAGTAGCAGATATGCAAGGCCTCAGGCCGATTATCACTTGTCGATTCTCCAGGACGAGAACACCCGGCGGCTGCTGCGGTTTTTCATCGCGCTGGTGCTCGGCAGCAGCCTGCTCTACCTTGCCGCCCTGCCGTTTTCGGACGATAACGTCGTGGTTCTGCGCGCCATGGGCGTCGTCGCGGTGGACCTCTGTGCCCTGGGGGCGTTCTGGCACATGCGGCACGGCCGCATGAATGCCGCCGTCGCGCTGCTGATCTGGGGCATCTGGGCGTCGATACTGCTGCAGGTCGGCATCACCAACGGCCTGAAAAGCCGCACCCTGGTAGCCGTGCCCATCGTCATCGTGATGGGCGGCTGGCTGCTGCCGCCGCGCGGCGCGATCGTCCTGTGCATCGCCACCGTCCTGGCCGGCCTGGCGCTGGCGCTGGCGGAGCTGGCCGGCCGGCTGCCCCTCGTCGTCTCGCCCTCGCCGCCGCCGCTCGCCTGGCTGGCGATCTCGATTTACGTGGTGCTGTCGGCGGTCATTGCCTATCACATCTTCCGCGGCTTCCGCCGCCGCCATATCGCCCTGGCCGCGCGCGAGGCCGAACTCACGCTGCTGATGGAAAGCGTCCCTTCCATGATCTTCCACGGCGACCGCAACAAGCGCTGCATTTATGCCAACCGCGCCTACGCCGAGTTCTATGTCCCGGGCGGACGCCGGCCGACCGGCAGGACGGTGCGGGAGATCGTCGACGAGGAGGCCTACGTAGGCTTGGACGAGCGGCTGGACCGGGTGCTGGCCGGCGAGCGGCTGGCCTACCATGGCGTGCGCAAATCGGCGCGCGGCGAATGGCGCACGCTGGACATCGAGCTGCTGCCGGAGGTCGGCGAATGCGGCGAGGTCAAGGGCTTCTTTGCCGTCATCAAGGACATCACCGACAGCGTGCATGCACAAGACGAACTGCGCAGCTCCGAACGCAAGTTCGCCAGCGTCTTCCGCTCCAGCCCGCTGGCCGTGGACATCGCCCGGCTCGCCGACGGCCGCTATCTGGACGTCAACGACGCCTTCGTCCGCCTCTTCGGCTGGCGGCGCGAGGAAGCGATCGGCCGCACCTCCCTCGATCTGGGCAAGTGGGTCTCCTCCAAGGCGCGCACCGAATGGTCGGCTGCGCTGAGGCGCGACGGCCGCGTGACCAACCTCGAAGCCGATTTCCGCACCCGCAGCGGCGAGGTGCGCCGCGTCCTGCTCTCGTCCGAGCTGATCGAAATCGCCGACGAGCCCTGCGTCCTGATGATGACCGCCGACATCACCGGGCTCAGGCGGGCGGAAGCCGATTTGCGGGAAAGCGAAGCGCGCCTGCGGGAAGCGCAGCGCATCGGCCGCATCGGCAGCTGGGAAATGGATCTGCTCAGCCATCGCCTGCTCTGGTCGGAGGAGGTTTACCGGATTTTCGAAAGCACGCCGGAAGCATTCGGCGGCACCTTCGCCGCCTTTCTCGAAACCGTGCATCCAGACGATCTGCCGGCCATCCGCGAGGTCTATCGCAAATCGCTTGAAACCGAGGGGGCCTCGGAGGCCGATCACCGCATCCTCACCCCCGACGGCTGCGTCAAGCACGTCCGCGAGCACTGGGAAGTGTTCCGCGATGAGGCCGGCAAGCCGGTCCGCTCCGTCGGCACCATCCTCGACATCACCGAACAGGTGCTGGCGCGAAGGGAAATCCAGAACCTCAATACCGACCTCGAGCGGCGGGTGCGCGAGCGCACGGCCGAGCTGACCGCCGCCAACCGGGAACTGGAAGCCTTCGCCTACTCGATTTCGCACGATCTGCGGGCGCCGCTGCGAGGCATCGACGGCTTCTCCCATCTGCTGGCCGAGGAATACGGCGAGCGGCTCGACGAACAGGGCCGCGACTACCTCGGGCGCGTGCGCCGCGCTGCCCAGCGCATGGGATCGCTGATCGACGACATCCTGGAGCTCTCCCGCGTCACCCGCCAGGAGATGCAGCGCGCCTCCGTCGACCTGAGCGAACTGGCCCGGGACATTCTCGACGAACTGGCGCGGGGTGCGCCCGAACGCCGCGTCCGGACCGTCCTCGCCGCGGGTTGCGTTGCCTATGGCGACCCGGCGCTCCTGCGCGTCCTGATGCAGAACCTGCTGGAAAACGCCTGGAAATATTCGGCCCGCCAGCCCGCGCCGAGCATCGAGTTCGGCTGCGAAGTGGAGAACGGCGAAAGGGTGTTCCATGTGCGCGACAACGGCGCCGGCTTCGATATGAAGTATGCCGAGCGCCTCTTCGTCCCCTTCCGCCGGCTGCACAGCCCGGAAGAGTTCGAAGGCACCGGCATCGGCCTCGCCACCGTCCTGCGCGTCGTCCAGCGCCACGGTGGGCGCATCTGGGCCGAATCCTCACCCGGGAAGGGCGCCCTGTTCAAATTCACCCTGGGAGAAGCCGCCGCCCCTGCTGTCTAAATGTGAGCACACGCTCACATTTATTGGGCAATATTGCCAAAATATGCTGCGGTGCGACATTTTCTTGAACCATATCAACAAATATTATGTCGAATCATGCATAGAATGCGGCGCACTGGTTTGATGCGCCGCATCAAGCGCAATCGATGCGATTGAAAGGAGTACACATGAATGGCCCCATGATCCTGCCCTGGATCGCCCACAAGGCGGGGATATCGGAAGCCCGCGCCGAAGAACTCTGGCGCGAGGCCCTTTGCCATGCCACCGAAACAATCGGCTGGGTCGGCACTTCCGAATACTGGGAAGCCGCCGATGCGCGCCTGCATGCCCTGATCGAGCGCGAAATCAGGACACATTGCCTGCCCACGCCTGAAATCAGCGGCTGGGTGCGCCTGCAGAATCGCATGGCCCACCTGCCGCTGCTGATCGCCGAAAGCTGGTCGGTGGCCTGGGCGCGAAAACTGGCCGCGCTGACCTTATAAGGCCGGCTGCGCCGCGACGCCCAGCCGGGCCTTGAGCCGGGCCGCCAGCGCTTCAGCTTCGGCCTTGTTCGGCAATTGGCCGGCCAGCACTCTGTAGCGGTATCGTTCTCCTTCGCTGCGGGGACGGATCGTCACCGCGTAGCCGGCTGCGCCGGCGCGGTCGTACAGATCCAGCGCGGCCTCCTGGCTGTCCGCTTCGCCGAGCATCACTTTCCATTTCCCCCCGCGCCGCGCGGCGCCTTCACCCGGGGCAATCTCCGTTTCCGCCGCCCACTTCCTCACCGTTTCCGGATCGGCCCTCTCGATGCCTGTCGGCGGCAGGTTGCGCGGGGCCGCATAGAATGTGAGGGGCTCGTCCATTTCACGCACGTCCCCGTCACGATGGCTGACCGAGATCCTGCCCTCCAGCAGGCAGACGAAATCGCGCTCCGGCTCGCTCTTGCCCCAAACGTCGGTGCCGCGGATTCCGGCCGTCACCGTGGCAACGCGGATGGAGACATCCCGCTGCAACGGCCTCCCCAGTTTCTCGGTGGTAAAGCGGAAGGCGCCCCTGGCCACATCCAGCGCCGCCGACAGGAAGGAGGGGGTGCTGGGTCCCAGCCGTTCCGCCGTCAGCAGGCCGTTCTCGCCCACCTTCACGGTGCTGCCGTCGGCAAGCCGCAGATAGACGCGGGATCCTTCGCCGGTGCGGATGCGGTCGCGGCTCTTCAGTTCCATCCCGGGCGCGAGCGCCTCCGCGCGGCCGTCGCGCTCGCGCCAGGCCGGCGCCTGCACGGCATCGACAATCGCCTGCGGCGCGGCCCAGGCCGGCACGGACAGCAGCGACAGGACAAGCAGGTATTTCCTCATTCCGTTCTCCTCTCTCCGCAGCGCAACGGCGCGCCATGAGCGCAGAGTATAATCCGCTCTTTCGCAACGGCAGTCAGGCATCCCCCCATGCAGGAAAAATACAACCCGGCGACGATAGAGCAGGCCGCCCAGCAGCACTGGGACAGCACCGCCGCCTTCCGCGCCCTCGAAGATCACTCCAGGCCCAAGTACTACTGCCTGTCGATGTTCCCCTATCCGTCGGGGAAACTGCACATGGGCCACGTGCGCAACTACACCATCGGCGACGTGCTGACGCGCTACCACCGCATGCGCGGCTTCAACGTGCTGCAGCCGATGGGCTGGGATGCCTTCGGCCTGCCGGCGGAGAACGCCGCCATGGCCAACAACGTGCCGCCGGCGCAATGGACCTACGACAACATCGCCTACATGAAGCAGCAGCTCCGGTCGCTCGGCTTCGCCCTCGACTGGGAGCGCGAGCTGGCGACCTGCCGGCCGGACTACTACAAGTGGAACCAGTGGCTGTTCCTGCGCATGCTGGAGAAGGGGCTGGCCTACAAGAAGACCCAGGTGGTGAACTGGGACCCGGTCGACCAGACCGTGCTTGCCAACGAGCAGGTCATCGACGGCCGCGGCTGGCGCACCGGCGCCCTGGTGGAGAAGCGCGAAATCCCCGGCTATTACCTGGCCATCACGCAGTATGCCGAGGAGCTGCTCGCTTCGCTCGACGCCCTGCCCGGCTGGCCCGAGCGGGTGAAGACCATGCAGGCCAACTGGATCGGCAAGTCGTATGGCGTCCGGTTTGCCTTCCCCTACGAACTTCCCGCCGCAGGCGGCACTAACCTCCCCTCTCCCGGCAACGGGAGAGGGGTCGGGGGTGAGGGCAGCAGCGCCCAGCAAACCGAAAAGGGCCTGCTCTGGGTATTCACCACCCGCGCCGACACCATCATGGGCGTCACCTTCTGCGCCGTGGCGGCCGAGCATCCGTTGGCGACGCGCGCCGCGCGCGACAACCCGCGGCTGGCCGCCTTCGTCGAGGAATGCAAGCAGGGCTCGGTCATGGAAGCCGACCTCGCCACCCTGGAGAAGAAGGGCATGCCCACCGGCATCTTCGTCTCCCATCCGCTCACCGGCGAGAAGGTGGAAGTATGGGTCGGCAACTACGTGCTGATGGGCTACGGCGAAGGCGCCGTGATGGCCGTGCCGGCGCACGACGAGCGCGACTTCCATTTCGCGAAGAAATACGGCCTGCCGGTCAGGCAGGTGATCGACGTGCCGGGCAAACCCTTCTCGCTGGAGGCCTGGCAGGAGTGGTATGCCGACAAGGCATCCGGCCGCTGCGTCAATTCCAGCCCGTACGACGGCCTCGATTACGAAGCGGCGGTGGACGCCATCGCCGCCGACCTCAAGGCGAAGGGGCTGGGCGACAAGCAGGTGCAGTGGCGGCTGCGCGACTGGGGCATCTCGCGCCAGCGCTACTGGGGCTGCCCGATCCCGCTCATCCACTGCGGCAAATGCGGCACGGTGCCGGTGCCCGACGCGCAGCTGCCGGTGGTGCTGCCGGAGGACTGCGTGCCGGACGGCTCCGGCAACCCGCTCAACAAGCGTCCCGACTTCCTCGACTGCACCTGCCCGAAGTGCGGCAGCCCCGCGCGGCGCGAAACCGACACCATGGACACCTTCGTCGACTCGTCCTGGTACTACAGCCGCTACGCCT
>CAYYXS010000022.1:54430-73381 GCA_964475635.1 uncultured Rhodocyclaceae bacterium | reverse complement strand
GTGGTGCGCCTCCTCGGTGAGCATGAAGCGGCAGGTGCGCGAGAGCGGGTCGAAGCCGGATTCGGCGAGCGCCGCCAGCTGGAACTTGCCGTCGCGGTCGGTGATGAAGGTGAACATGAAGAAGCTGAGCCAGTCCGGCGTCTTCTCGTTGAAGGCGGTGAGGATGCGCGGATTGTCGGCGTCGCCCGAGCGGCGCTCGAGCAGGGCCTCGCCCTCCTCGCGGCCGTCGCGGCCGAAGTGGGCGTGCAGCAGGTACACCATGGCCCACAGGTGGCGGCCTTCCTCGACGTTCACCTGGAACAGGTTGCGCATGTCGTAGAGCGAGGGGCAGGTCATGCCGAGGTGGCGCTGCTGCTCGACCGAGGCCGGCTCGGTGTCGCCCTGGGTGACGATGATGCGGCGCAGCGTCGAGCGGTATTCGCCCGGCACTTCCTGCCAGGCCGGCTGGCCCTTGTACTCGCCGAAGTTCACCTTGCGCTCGGCCTCCGCCGGGGCGAGGAAGATGCCCCAGCGGTAGTCGGGCATGCGCACGTGGTCGAAGTGCGCCCAGCCCGAAGGATCCACGCTGACGGCGGTGCGCAGATAGACCTCGGCGCTGGTGGTCTTGTCCGGCCCCATCTCGTTCCACCAGTCGAGGTAGGCCGGCTGCCAGTGCTCCAGCGCGCGCTGCAGGGTCTTGTTCGACGCGAGGTCGACGTTGTTGGGGATTTTCTGGCTGTAATCGATGCTCATGGTTTCTCTCCTGTCAGGCTGTCTGTAGCCCTCTCCCCCTCGGGGGAGAGGGTTTGGGTGAGGGGGTTACACCCGTTCCCAGTTGAATTTGGCTTTCGCGCCCGTGCCGTACACCTTCAGCGCGCCGGTCTCGCCCACCGCGTTCGGACGGTTGAAGATCCAGTTCTGCCAGGCGGTCAGCCGGCCGAAGATGCGCGTGTCCATGGTTTCCTGGCCGGCGAAACGCAGGGAAGCCTCCATGCCGGTGAGCGCGTCGGGCGAGAGCGCGGTGCGCTCCTCGATGGCGATGCGCAGCTCCTCGTCCCAGTCGAGTTCGTCCGGTGCGAAGGTGACGAGGCCGAGTTCGGCGGCCCGGTCGGCTTCCAGCAGCTTGCCTGACGCGGCGCGGGCGGCCTCCACCGGCGCGGCTTCATTGGCGAAGCGGGTGGCCAAGCGGGAGAGGCCATTGTTCATGGGGTAGAGGCCGAAGTTGGCTTCCGACAGGGCGACTTTCGGCGCGCGCGCGAAGTCGTCCTCGATCTTCAGCATGAAGCTGCGGTCGGCGGCCAGCGCCAGCTCGAAGAACAGGCCGCCGAAGCAGGAGCCTTCGTCGAGGACGGCGAACAGCGAGCGCGAGGAGACGTCGAGCCGGCGCAGGCAGCGGCGCAGCATGCCGATGGTCTCGCGCACGAACCAGTTGTCCTTGAACTTCGCCATCGTGCTGTCCGCTTCCAGCACGGCCTGGATGTCGCCGCGCGTCCTGATCTGCCAGAGGCCGACGTCGAGGTCGTTGGTGCGCAGCATGAGGATGGCGTCGTCGAGTTCGCGCGCCATGGCGAGCGGCCACCAGCGCGCGCCCTGGGTGAGGATTTCCTCCAGCTCGTCCGGCTGGCGGCCCATCGGCGCCGTCACGGTCAGCGTCGCGGTGCGGGCGGCGCGGTCGATTTCCACGTCGACGTGGTTGTAGTGGTAACCCTTCTCATCCGCCTTGCGCTGGAGCGGGGTGAGGGAAATGCCCTGGCCGCCGGGGCGGTCGGAGCGCTTCGCCAGCTCGGCGGCGCGCGCCTTGACCATCTCCTCGAACTGCTGCGGCTTGGCGATGTGGTCGACCAGCTTCCATTCCTTCGCCCGCTCGGCGCGCACGCCCTCGGAGGTGGTGCAGAACACGTCGGCCAGGTCGCGCCGCATCCGGCGCTTGTCCACCAGCCGGGTGAGGCCGCCGGTGCCGGGCAGCACGCCGAGCAGCGGCACTTCCGGCAGGCTGACTGAAGTGGAGCGGTCGTCGATCATGGCGATCTCGTCGCAGGCCAGCGCCATTTCGTAGCCGCCGCCGGCGGTGGCGCCGTTGAGGGCGGCGAGGAACTTGAGGCCCGAGTGGGCGCTGGAATCCTCCAGGCCGTTCCTCGTCTCGTTGGTGAATTTGCAGAAATTCACCTTCCAGGCATGGGTGGACAGCCCCAGCATGTAGATGTTCGCGCCGGAGCAGAACATGCGCGACTTGCCGCTGGTGATGACGACGCATTTCACCTCGGGGTGCTCGAAGCGGATGCGCTGCACGGCATCGTGCAGTTCCATGTCGACGCCGAGGTCGTAGGAATTCAGCTTGAGCTTGTAGCCGGGCTTGATGCCGCGGTCTTCCTGGATGTCCAGGGTGAGGGTGGCGATGGGGCCGTCAAAGGCGAGGCGCCAATGGACGTAGCGGGATGGATCGGTATCGTAGGTAATCATCTCTGTGCCTCCGTGGGGTTGTTGCTCCGGCCAGCACAGTGATGCAGTAAAGTGCAGAACGAAGCTTTAAGTCGAAATATTGTACATATTCTGCAATTCTTCTTGACTTGCGTCAACTGATTTATTTGAGGTGTCAATTACGGCATCGGCCAGGCCGTAAAGTTCGTTTCTTTCCGCCAGGATGCGGCGCAGGTCGGCCATCGCCTCCTCGCGGCCCTGCATGGGACGCAGGTCGCCCTGGGCGATGACGCGCTGCATGTGCTCCTCGGCAGAGGCCTTGACCCATACGGTGAAGCAGGCGTTGCGCAGCAGTTCGTAGGTCGACGGCTCGGTGACAAGGCCGCCGCCGGCCGAGATCACGGCGCGGTCGTGGCGCTCCAGCACGCGTTCGAGACAGCGTCGCTCCAGCCGTCGGTAGGCGTTGTCGCCATAGAGCGAGAATATCTCGCCCATCGGCACGCCGGCCTCGCGCTGGATCTCCTCGTTGAGCTCGACGAAGGGCACGCCGAGATGTTCCGCAAGATGGCGCCCGAGGGTGGACTTGCCGGCGCCGCGCAGGCCGATGAGGGCGATGCGGTTGCGTCGTTCCAGCGGGTCCTGCTCGCCGAAGGCGCTGGACAGGATGGCCCTGGCCTGCAGCAGTTTCTTCGGCGAGAGTTTTTCCAGATACTGGATAAGCAGGGTGAGCTCGATGGGGTGGCCGTCGTGCTCGCTGAGCAACTCGGTCAGCGGAGCTTCCAGTGCCGAGGACACCTGGCGCAAAAGAAGAATGGAGATATTGCCCTGCCCGCTTTCCAGTTGGGCGAGGTAGCGTTCGGAGACGCCGGACTTGCCTGCCAGGGCCTTGCGCGAGAGGCCCAGTCGGGTGCGGGCATCGCGCACGCGTGCGCCGAGTTGCAGGAGATACGACTGCTCGTCGCTTTCCGCTTCGGCGGTTGTTGCGGAGGGCTCGGCTGCCATTGATTTTCCCCGGGTTTCAGAGTGTTTATCGCTGCAGGCATGTTAGCACACGACAATGCACTATAGCACTTGCCATCTTGTTGCCATGCATTATACTGGCAAAGAAATGCCTGAAAGAGCGTCGCCGTGAGCTGGAGTTCAGGCACTATACTGCAATAAGTTTTGAAAGGCCAAGTCGAAATGGGAAATATCACCATAGAGGAATTTACCGGCCTGATCGCCGGGATCACGTCCCGCATCGCCGGCCAGACGCTGGACAGCCGGCTGGATGCCTGGCTGAACGCCGAGTTTCCGGCCGATAGCGCCGAGTTCAACCGTATCTTCGAAGCCTGCAAGGATGCCATCGCCGCAGGCTGGATGTGCGACCGCGAGGCGGGCGGCATCAAGTTCAGCCGCGTCATCAAGCCCTGCGAGGCCATCCATGGCTTCAGTGTCGATGTCGTCGTGATGGACTCGATTCGCGGGCCGCACCACCGCCATCCCAACGGCGAGATCGACATGATCATGCCGCTCGATCCTGCTGCGAAATTCGATGGCCGCGGCCGCGGCTGGCTGGTCTATCCGGCGGATCACGCGCACTATCCGACCGTGACGGACGGCCGCGCCATCGTGCTCTACCTGCTGCCGGGCGGGGCGATAGAATTCACCAAATAAAAGGAGGAGACATGCCGCAACTTTCCACGGCCGACCACAGCGTTTCGCCGCCGCGCGTCACGGTGGCGCGCGACTACAACGCCGCCTACGACCTGATCCAGCGCAACCTGCAGGCCGGGCGCGGGGCCAAGACGGCCTTCATCGACGACGCCGGCAGCTATACCTACAACGATGTCGCCGAGCGGGCGAACCGCTTCGGCAACGTGCTGGCCGGCCTTGGCATCGAAGCCGAGAGCCGCATCATGCTGTGCCTGCTCGACACCATCGACTTTCCGACCGCCTTCCTCGGGGCCATCCAGGCCGGCGTCGTGCCGATCGCCGCCAACACCCTGCTGACGGCCAGCGACTACGACTTCATGCTGGGCGACTCGCGCGCCCGCGCGCTCGTCGTCTCGGAAGCGCTGTGGCCGCAGTTCGAGGGCATCGTCGGCAAGCACGGGCATCTCAAGCACGTCATCGTCTCCGGCAAGGACGCCAAGGGCCGTCTGCTGCTGTCCGATCTGATGGCCAAGGCCTCCGCGCAGTTCGCGCCGGCCGCCACCACCTGCGACGACATGTGCTTCTGGCTGTATTCCTCCGGCTCCACCGGCTCGCCCAAGGGCACGGTGCACCTGCACTCGCATCTCATCCAGACCGCCGAGCTGTACGCGCAGCCGATCCTCGGCATCCGCGAGGACGACCTGGTGTATTCGGCAGCCAAGCTGTTCTTCGCCTATGGCCTCGGCAACGGCATGACCTTTCCCATGTCGGTGGGCGCCACCGCCGTGCTGATGGCCGAGCGGCCGACGCCGCAGGCGGTGTTCAAGCGGCTGGTCGAGCACAAGCCTTCCATCTTCTACGGCGTTCCGACGCTCTACGCCGCGCTGCTTGCCAGCCCGGAGCTGCCGAAGCGCGAGACGCTGCGCCTGCGCGTGTGTACTTCCGCCGGCGAGGCGCTGCCGGCGGACATCGGCAAGCGCTGGACCGAGCACTTCGGCGTCGAGATCCTCGACGGCATCGGCTCCACCGAGATGCTGCACATCTTCCTCTCCAACCGCCCCGGCGAGGTGCGCTACGGCACCACCGGCAAGGCGGTGCCCGGCTACGGCATCCGCCTGATCGGCGAGGACGGCCAGCCGGTGGCCGACGGCGAAATCGGCGAGCTGCAGATCAGCGGCCCGTCCGCGGCCGTCATGTACTGGAACCAGCGCGACAAGTCGCGCCACACCTTCATGGGCGAGTGGACCAGGAGCGGCGACAAGTACACGCGCGACGCCGACGGCTACTACCACTACTGCGGCCGCTCCGACGACATGCTCAAGGTCTCCGGCATCTACGTCTCGCCCTTCGAGGTCGAGGCGGCGCTGATGACGCACGAGGCGGTGCTGGAAGCCGCCGTGGTGGCGCACGCCGACACCGACCAGCTCATCAAGCCCAAGGCCTACGTCGTGCTGAAGTCCGGCATCGAGGCCACCGAGGCCTTGTCCGACCAGCTCAAGCAGCACGTCAAGGACAAGCTGGCGCCCTACAAGTACCCGCGCTGGCTCGAGTTCAAGGCGGAATTGCCGAAGACGGCGACCGGCAAGATCCAGCGCTTCAAGCTGCGTTGAACCGGAATCGGCGGAGGCCGGCATGCGCGTTCTGATCATCGAGGACGATCCCGACATCGCCGGCAACCTCTGCGATTTCCTCGAGAAACGCGGCCATGCCGCGGACCTGGCGCGCGACGGCATCACCGGCCTGCACCAGGCGGTCTCGCAGGACTTCGACGCCATCGTGCTCGACCTCGGCCTGCCCGGCATGGACGGCCTCTGCCTGTGCCGCAAGCTGCGCCGCGAAGCCCGCCGCGACGTGCCAATCCTGATCCTCACCGCGCGCGACGTGCTCGACGACAAGCTGGCGGCCTTCGATGCCGGTGCGGACGACTACCTGGTCAAACCCTTCGCCCTGCGCGAGGTGGAAGCGCGCCTGAATGCGCTCTTCGCCCGGCGCAGCGGCCGGGTGGTCGACAGCCGGCTGGTGTTCGGCCGCATCGAGTTCGATCCGGCCGGCATGGCCGTCACGGTGGACGGACGCGCGGTACACCTGTCGCGCAAGTGCCTGCGCCTGCTGGAGACGCTGATCCGCTCGCCCAACCGCGTGCACAGTCGCGCCGAGCTGGAGCACGCGGTGTGGGGCGACGAGCAGCCGATGAGCGACACCCTGCGCAGCCACATGCACATGCTGCGCCGCGCGCTGACCGATTCGCGCGGCCACTCGCCGATCGAGACGGTGCATGGCATCGGCTACCGCTTTTCCCACGCCGATGTCGCTCAGGCGTAGCCTCCGTCTCAAGTTTGCCTCGACCTTCGCCCTGGCCGGCCTGGTGCTGGTGCTGTCCCATGCGGTCGCCATCCTCCAGCTCAACCGCCAGCAGGAGGCGCAGCTCATCGACCAGATCGTCTCCGACGAGATGGAGGACCTGCTGCAGTCGTACCAGCGGCACGGCACGATCGACGACCAGCCTTCCGGGCGCCTGCAGCGCTTCGAGGTGCGGCCGGATACCGAGGCGCTTTCCCTGCGCAAGTGGTTCCGCGCCAGCTGGCTGGTGCACGGCTACGTCGCGCGCGCGCCCGGGGAGCGGCAGCTGCTGCCTGAGGAGCTGCGCGAGCTGGAGCCGGGCTTTCATGACGTCGGCAGCGGCGTCAACCTGTACCGGGTCGAAGTGAGGGAAATCGGCGCAGTCCGCTTCTACATCGCCTATTCCGTCGCCCTCCATCTTGAACGGGGGCGCAAGTTCACCTGGGCGCTGATGCTCAGCGCCGGGCTGACCCTGGTGCTCACGGCCCTGGTCGGGCTGTGGCTGTCAGGACGGCTGACGCGGCAGATCGACGATCTGGCGAGCCGGGTGCGCAGGCTCGACGGCCAGCCCTCGCAAGACATGCTGGAGAGCCATTACCGCGAACGGGAAGTCGCCGCCCTGGCGGCGGCCTTCGACGGCTACCACGATCGCACGGCCCGCCTGCTGGAGCGCGAGCGCGCCTTCACGGCCGACGTCAGCCACGAGCTGCGCACGCCGCTGACGGCGATCCAGACCGGCAGCGAGCTGCTGCTCGACGAGCCGGGGCTGTCGCCGAAGGCCCGCGAGCAGGTCGAGCGCATCGCCCGCGGCGCGACGCGGCTGTCCGGGCTGGTGAACGTCTTTCTCCTGCTGGCGCGCGAACAGGATGGCGGCGAGCGCGATGCCATCGACCTGTTGGAATGCGCGGAGCAGGCGGTCGAGTCGATACGCGAGCGTGCCCAGGCCAAGGGGCTGGCGGTCGAGGTGGACATTCCGCCCGGCATCGTCGTGAGCGCACCCCGCAACGCACTGCAGGTGGTATTGTCGAACCTTCTCGGCAACGCCGTGCGCTACACCGAAACGGGCGGCATCCGCCTGGCGGCAAGCGCCGACACGGTCGAAATCGCCGACACCGGCTGCGGCGTCGAGCCGGGCCGGATACCCGAGCTGTTTCGCCGCTTCCGCCGCGGGGATTCCCACAGCGGCGAGGGCTTCGGCCTGGGCCTGGCCATCGTCAAGCGCATCTGCGAGCAGATCGGCTGGCGCATCGGCATCGAGCGCCGGCCGGAGGGCGGCACCCGCGTTCTGCTGATGTTCGCAGCCTGATTTGACGAAGATTTGACGAGTCCATGACCTGGATTTAATGTCCGTCCGCCTAGACTGCCCTCCATAAACCGCCGGCACCGACCTGCGGATCATGGACTGGAGGAGGAAGGGCGATGAGCTTGTTGAAATGGCTGTGCCTCGCCTTGCCGGCGCTGGCTGCGGCAGCAGTGCAGGCGAACGTCCTGGTCGCCCAGGTGGCGCCGATGAGCGGGCCGATCGGGGTCGAGGGCAGCGAATACAATTCCGGCATACGGCTGGCGATCGCCGCGGCGAACGCCGGGGGCGGGGTGCTCGGCCAGAAGATCGAGCTGCTGACCGAGGACGACGAGTACAACCCCGACAAGACGGTGGCGGCTATACGGCGCCTCGGGCGCTCGGAGGCGGTGGCCCTCCTGATGCCGGTCGGCTCGCCCGCCATGACCAAGGTGCTGGGCGAGCGCATCCTCGAACAGACCGGCCTGCCCGTCGTCGGCGTCGTGCCGGGCGCGGAACCGTTCCGCAAGCCGCACAATGCCATGCTCTACCACGTGCGGGCCGGCGATCTGGATCAGTATCGGAAAATCGTCGAGCATTCCCTAACGGTCGGCATGCGGCGGATCGGCGTCGTGTATGTGGACATCCCGTTCGGCAGGGCCGGACTGGCGGCGGTCGAGGCGATGCTCGGGGAGCGCGGGATCGAACCCGCGGCCCGCGCGGCGATCGCCATGGCCGGCACCGAGAGTCTGGATCAGGCGCTGACCGCCGTTGCCCGCGGCAATGCCGATGTGGTGCTGCTGATCAGCCCCGCCAAGCGGGCGGGCGAATTCGTCGCGGCGGCGCGCGCCGCCGCGCTGGCCGCGCCGGTCACGACCTTGTCGTACGGCAATGCCGATACCATCTGCCGCGTTGCCTCGGCGGAAAAGGCCGTCGGCATAGGCCTGGCGCAGGTTTTTCCGAACATCCGCAACCGCGCCCTGCGCATCGTGAAGGAGTATCAGGACGATCTTGCCCGCTTCGGCGACAAGGACAGCAGGCCCTCGCTCATGCAGTTCGAGGCCTATGTTTCCGCAAAGGTGCTGATGGAGGGGCTGCGCCGGGCCGGCAAGGCGCCGAGCCGGCAGAAGCTCGTGCGCGCCCTGGATTCGATGCGCGACTTCGACCTGGGCGGTTTCGTCGTCGATTTCTCCGAAGGCAGGCACAACGGATCGAGCTTCGTGGACATGAGCATCATCGGACGCAACTGCCAGTTGATCTATTGAGGAATGTCCGGCGATGGCTGCTTGACGAAGGGTGGCGGAAGTGCTGTGATTCGCTACCGCAGGGAAACATGCCCGGGGCGGCAACGCCCGATAACGAATATCCTTTAATGGAGGAGTGTATGAAGAAGGACGTGAATAACGGATATGACCGCCGCGAGTTTCTGAAGGGGTCCGCGGCCATTGCCGGCGCAGCGGCGGTCGGCACCCTCGCGACGTCCGGCCTGGCGCTGGCGCAGGGCGCCAAGCTGAAGGTCGGCCTGATGCTGCCCTACACCGGCACCTTCGCCCCGCTCGGCGTGGCCATCACCAACGGCTTCAAGCTGGCGGTCGAGGAGCGCGGCGGCAAGCTCGGCGGCCGCGAGATCGAGTACTTCGTTGTCGATGACGAGTCGAATCCCGGCAAGGCGCCCGAGAACGCCAACAAGCTGATCCAGCGCGACAAGGTCGACGTCCTGATCGGCACGGTGCACTCCGGCGTCGCCATGGGTATGGCCAAGATCGTGCGCGAGACCGGCATCCTGTGGATCAACCCGAACGCCGGCGCCGACGAGGTCACCGGCCCGCTGTGCGCGCCGAACATCTTCCGCACCTCCTTCTCCAACTGGCAGACGACGCACGCCCTGGGCAAGGTGCTGAAGGCCAAGGGCCACAAGACCGCCGTCTTCATCACCTGGAAGTACGCCGCCGGCGAGCAGATGATGGCCGGCTTCAAGGAAGGTTTCGAGAAGGAGGGCGGCAAGCTGGTGAAGGAGCTGTACACGCCCTTCCCGCAGGTCGAGTTCCAGGCGCTGCTGACCGAGATCGCCAGCATCAAGCCGGACGCCGTGGTGGCCTTCTTCGCCGGCGGCGGCGCCGCCAAGTTCCTCAAGGACTACGCCGCGGCCGGCCTCAAGGGCAAGATCCCGCTCTACGGCTCGGGCTTCCTCACCGACGGCGTGCTGGATGCCGTGGGCGACGCCGGCGAGGGTGTCGAAACCACGCTGCACTACGCCGACAGCCTCGACATCAAGAAGGACAAGGCCTTCCGCCTCGCCTATGCCAAGACCTTCAAGCTGCAGCCCGACGTGTATGCCGTGCAGGGCTACGATGCCGGACAGCTGCTGGCCGCCGGCCTCGACGCCGTGAAGGGCGACGTCGGCAAAAAGGCGGAGATGATCAAGGCCATGGAGAACGCCAAGATCGACAGCCCGCGCGGGCCCTGGACCCTCTCCAGGGCGCACAACCCGGTGCAGGACATGTACCTGCGCAAGGTGGTCGGCAAGGAGAACAAGGTGCAGGGCGTGGCCTGGAAGGCGCTGGCCGATCCGGCGCGCGGCTGCAAGGCTTAAGGGAACGCAACACTCCCCCCTTCGAAAAAGGGGGGCCGGGGGGGATTTAAGGCCGGCAGCGCTCTGTACGACCGCTGCAAAATCCCCCCTACCCCCCCTTTGCAAAGGGGGGGAACCGGCCCGGCTATCATTCTCGATCAAATGGATTTCGCCTTTTTCCTCATCCAGCTGCTGAACGGCCTGCAATACGGCCTGCTGCTGTTTCTCGTCGCCTCGGGGCTGACGCTGATTTTCGGCATCATGGGCATCATCAATCTCGCCCATGGCAGCTTCTACATGGTCGGCGCCTATCTCGCCTGGTCGCTCGCTTCGATGACCGGCAGCCTGGCCGCCGCCATCCTGCTCGGCGTGGTGCTGACGGTGCTGCTCGGCGTGGCGCTGGAGTGGCTGCTGATCCGCCATTTCTACGACCGCGACCACCTCTACCAGGTGCTGCTCACCTACGGCCTGATCCTCGTCTTCGAGGAGATGCGCTCGGTGATCTGGGGCGACGACGTGCACGGCGTGCCGGTGCCGGCCCTGCTGGCGCACTCGATCCCGCTGACGGAAAACCTCTCCTACCCGGTGTACCGTCTCGTCATCTCCGGCGTCTGCCTGCTGCTGGCCCTCGGCATGTATCTGCTCATCGCCCGCACCCGGCTGGGCATGATGATCCGCGCCGGCAGCTCGAACCGCGACATGGTGCAGTCGCTCGGCATCAACATCAAGCTCATCTACACGCTGATTTTCGCTCTCGGCGTGGCGCTGGCGGCCTTCGCCGGCATGATCAACGCGCCGCTCTCCTCGGTGTTCCCCAACATGGGCGGCCAGGTGCTGATCATCTGTTTCGTCGTCGTCGTCATCGGCGGCATCGGCTCGGTGAAGGGCGCCATGGCGGCCTCGCTGCTGATCGGTCTGGCGGAGACCTTCGGCCAGGTGATCGAGGTCGAGCTGGCCGGCGTCAAGGTGCTGCCCGAACTGTCCGGCATGATCGTCTATGTGCTGATGGCCATCGTGCTGATCTGGCGGCCCGAAGGCCTCTTCAGGAAACTGTGATGCACGCGCCCACCCGCACGCTCAACATCGTCCTGATCGCTGCCGCCGCGGCGCTGGCGGCCTTTCCGCTGACGGGCTCGACCTTCTACACCCAGCTCATCACCAAGATCATGATCATGGCCATCTTCGCCATGAGCCTCGATCTCCTGGTCGGCTACACTGGGCTGGTCAGCTTCGGCCACGCCGCCTTCTTCGGCCTCGCCGGCTACGCCCTGGCGCTGATGGTGCCGAAGTACGAGGCCGCCTCGCTGTGGTGGACCCTGCCGGCGGCGATGGCGGTGTGCGCCGCCTTCGCCCTCGTCACCGGCGCGCTGGTGCTGCGCACCAAGGGCATCTTCTTCATCATGGTGACCCTGGCCTTCGCCCAGATGCTGTTCTTCGTCTTCCACGATACCAAGCTCGGCGGCGGCTCCGACGGCATCTACATCTACAACAAACCGCACCTCAGGCTGGGCGGGACGGCGCTGCTCGACCTCGACCGGCTCGAGCACTTCTACTACCTCGTCTTCGCCCTGCTGATCGTCGCCTTCCTGGTGCTGCGCCGCATGCTCGGCTCGACCTTCGGCCATGCCCTGGTCGGCATCAAGGTGAACGAGCACCGCATGCGCGCGCTCGGCTTCCCGGCCTTCCAGTACAAGCTGGCCGCCTACGTCGTCTCCGGCGCGCTGGCCGGCATGGCCGGCTACCTTGCCGCCGTGCAGTTCGGCTTCGTGAATCCTGAGATACTTTCCTGGCACCAGTCCGGCGCCGTGCTGATGATGGTCATCCTCGGCGGCATGGGCACGCTCTACGGGCCGATGATCGGCGCCTTTGCCTTCGTCCTGATGCAGGAGCTGTTCTCCAACCAGGCCTGGTTCGGCGCCCTGGCCAAGCACTGGCAACTGGCGATGGGCGCCACGATCATCCTCGTCGCGCTCTACCTGCCGCAGGGGCTGGCCGGGCTGCTGCAGAAGTTCGGCCGCAGGAAGGAAGAACCGGGGGAAACCGAGGATGAGTGATCCGATCCTCAGCACCGTCGGCCTGACGCGCCGCTTCGGCGGCCTGATCGCCGTGAACAATGTCACGCTGGATCTTCACGTCGGCGAGGTGCACGCCGTCATCGGCCCCAACGGCGCCGGCAAGACCACGCTGACCAACCTGCTCTCCGGCGACCTGCCGCCGAGCGCCGGCGAGATCCGCTACGCCGGCGGCAACCTTGCCGGGCTGCCCTCGCACCGCATCTCGCGCCTGGGGCTGGGCCGCAGCTACCAGAAGACCAACATCTTCCTGCCGTTCCCGGTGTTCGAGAATTGCCGCCTCGCCGCGCAGTCGCGCGCGCCGCACGCCTGGCACGCCTTCAGCCGCGCGCTGTCCTTCGCCGACATCAACCGCCAGGCCGAGGCGGCGATGGAGGCGGCCGGACTCGCCCACCGCCGCGAGCGCGTCGCCGCCACGCTCTCGCATGGCGAGCAGCGCCAGCTCGAGATCGCCATGTGCCTGGCCACCCAGCCGCGCGTGCTGCTGCTCGACGAGCCGCTCGCCGGCATGGGCCCGCACGAATCGCACCGCATGGTGGAACTCATCAAGAAACTCAGCGAAGGCCACGCCATCATGCTCATCGAGCACGACATGGATGCCGTCTTCGCCGTGGCGCACCGGCTGACTGTCATGGTGAACGGCGAGGTGATCGAATCCGGCACCCCCGAGGCGGTGCGCGCCAGCCCCGCCGTGCAGCTCGCCTACCTCGGCGGGGAGGACAACCTCCATGGCTGAACAGTTGCTCGAAGCCCAGGGCCTGCACAGCTTCTACGGCGTCAGCCACATCCTGCACGGCGTCGACTTCAGCGTCGCCCGCGGCGAGTGCATCGGCCTGATGGGCCGCAACGGCATGGGCAAGACCACGCTGCTGAAATCCATGCTCGGCCTGGTGCGGCCGAAGCAGGGCAGCGTAAAAGTGCGAGGCCGCGACATGACGCAGGCGGCGCCGCACGCCATCGCCCGCGCCGGCATCGCCTACGTGCCGGAAGGGCGCGGCATCTTCCCCAACCTGACGGTGCGCGAGAACCTCGTCATGGCCGCCCGCGCAGGCTGTGACGGCCGCAAGGAATGGGACTTCGACCGCGTCATGGCCACCTTCCCGCGCCTTTCCGAGCGCATCAACAACGGCGGCGCCCAGCTCTCCGGCGGCGAGCAGCAGATGCTCACCATCGGCCGCGCCCTGATGACCAACCCCGATCTGCTCATCCTCGACGAGGCGACCGAGGGCCTCGCGCCGCTCATCGCCAAGGAGATCTGGAACATCATCCGCAGCATCCGCGCCTCCGGCATCGCCACCGTGATCGTCGACAAGAACTACGGCGCGGTGATGGCGCTGGCCGACCGCAGCGTGGTGCTGGTCAAGGGCCGCGTCGTCTTCGCCGGCTCGTCGAACGAGCTGTCCGACAACGAAGAGCTGATGCATCGCTTCCTCGGCGTTTGACGTTTTTCGCCCTCTCCCTCCCAGGGAGAGGGCCACATGCCACCCCCTCTCCCTTCCAGGGAGAGGGCTGGGGTGAGGGTAAACAAGTCATCACCATGCAATCAGGTTTCATCCAGGCCGCCGGCCACCAGCTCGAATACCGCCTCATTCCCGCCCACCAGCTCAACCGCCCGACGCTGGTCTTCCTGCACGAAGGCCTCGGTTCGCTGGCGATGTGGCGCGACTTCCCGTCGAAAGTCGCCGCCGCCACCGGCTGCCGGACGCTGGTCTACTCGCGCTACGGCTACGGCGAGTCGGATCTCCTCACCGAATCCTTCGGCGTGCGCTACATGCACGACGAGGCGCTGATCGTGCTGCCCGAACTCCTCGACAAGCTGGGCATCGACAAGCCGGTGCTGGTCGGCCACTCCGACGGCGGTTCCATCGCCCTGATCCACGCCGGCGGGGCGGGGCGGCCAGTGGCCGGCCTCATTCTCATGGCGCCGCACGTCTTCGTCGAGGACCTTTCCATCGCCAGCATCGCCCAGGCCAAGGTTGCCTTCGAGACCACCGACCTCGGCCGGAAGCTCGGCAAGTACCATCGCGATCCGGCAAAGACCTTCTGGGGCTGGAACGACATCTGGCTGCATCCCGATTTCCGCGCCTGGAACATCGAGGAATACCTGGCGGACATCCGCTGCCCGCTGCTGGCGATCCAGGGCTGCGACGACGAGTACGGCACCATGGCGCAGATCGAGGCTATCGCGGCGCGCGTGCCGGGCGCGGAGATCCTCGAACTCGCCGACTGCCGCCACTCCCCGCACAAGGACCAGCCCCAGGCCACGCTGGAGGCGATGGCGGGGTTCATCGAGCGGATCAGCTAAAGTCAGTCTGCGCAGGACGGCGGCAAGGCGGCTTATCTGAAGCGGGCCCGCCACAGGGTGCCGAGCGGCACGGCCCAGAATTTCGGTCCGAAAGGCAAAGTCGTATCGCCGTCGTAAAGCACGATGCCGGCCGCAAAACGATCGCCGGTCGCTGCGGCCAACTGGCGCAATCCGGCGAAATCCCCGCTGCCGACGCTGGCCGCTGCCTTGACCTCGATGCCGACGAGGTTGCCCTGCGCGTCTTCCAGCACGAAATCGACTTCGCGCTGGCTTTTGTCGCGATAGAAGCACATCGCGTAGCGGCGGTCGGACCAAGTGCAATACTTCAGCAGTTCCCCGAACACGAAACTTTCCAGCAATTGGCCGAAGCGTGCGCGGTGGTGTACCGGCGATATTTCCGAAATCTCGAGCAGCGCAGCGAGCAGCCCGGAATCGATGAACTGGAGCTTGTGCGTCTTGACCAGCCGGCTGAGACGGTTGCCCGACCAGGCGGGAACGCGCTGCATCAGGAACATCTGCTCGAACACGGCCAGGTATTTGCCGACCGTCTTGTGGTCGAGGCCGATCTGACCGCCCAGTTGCGAAAAGTTGCACAACTGACCCGATACATGGGCGAGTATCGTCAGCAGGCGGGGGAGATGCTCGACCTTGTCGAGGCGAGCCAGATCGCGGATATCGCGCCGGAGCAACATGTCCACGTACTGTTTTGCCCAGGCCTGGCGGCGGCGCGGCGTGGCGCGGGCCAGCGCCTCAGGGTAGCCGCCACGCAGGACGCGCTCGATCACATCGTCCCGGTCGGCGGCGGGATGGGGAACCCGGCCGGCGAATACCTGATCGATCCAGTCCCGGCAGCCCTCCTCTCCGGCTATCTCGCTCTGGGCAAGGGGCAGCAGTACCTGGTGTTCAATGCGCCCGGCGAGGGAGTCGGCCACCAGGGGCAAGGTCATCAGATTCGCCGACCCGGTCAGGAGAAAGCGCCCGGGCCGCCGGTCGGCATCTACCGACGCCTTGATCGCCAGCAGCAGGCCGGGCGCCCGCTGGATTTCATCGATGACCATGGCGTCTTGGCTGCGCACCAGCCCGACCGGATCGGCCTGTGCCGCCAGCAGGGTCGCCTCGTTGTCGAGGCTTAGGAAGGCGCGCCCGGCGGCGAGTTGTCGCGCCAGCGTCGTCTTGCCGGACTGGCGCGGCCCGCCGATCAGCACCACCGGGGTATCGGCCAGCGCTTCCTCGATGCGCGGTACAAGGAAGCGTGGGTACAGCGAGACGTTCGCAGGGGTGCCGGCCATGGCTTCTGTGTGCTAAAAATAGGGAAGATAATTTCGTATGATTGGGAAGATAATAGTGTCCATTCGGGAAGTTTTCAAGCCGAATCGGGGACGGATGGACAGGGAATCCGATCACGGCCGATCGAAGCGGAGAAGGAACCGTGGAACCGATCGGGATTCCCGGCCGATGGCGACGCTCATCGAAAGGAAAAGTCAGTCGCTGCGATACGGTGCGGCCGGCAGCCGTGTTCCCGTGCCGAGGCGATAAACGGCCCAGGAATCCTTCTCCCGAAGGCTACAATCGCATCTGGCGCCTGATACGCATCAGCTTCGGTGTGTGCGGCCGCCTCGACGCAAGGAGAAACCATGCCCTGTCCCGCGTGCCTGCTGTCCCGCGTGATGGCGAAGGTGCTGCCGCTCATCGCATCGCCCGAACCGGCCTGAATCTTGAAAGCACAAACGGCACGCTGCCCGGCTCTGCTGCGCTGGGGCCTGCTTCTTCCCATCGGCTACTGGTCGCCCACGGTTCTGCTTTTCCTGTTTACCACCCTCGGCGGCGCACTGTACCTGCGGGAGAAGATTCGCCAGTACGGCAGCCTGCGCGCCTTCGCCACTTACCGCCCAGGCCGGCCCCTGGCTTGAGCAGCCCTCGCAACCGGTGAGCGGCGCCGAGCGTTGCGACTGCAATCGAAGCGTGACGGCGCTCCTATAGACGTCGCGATAGCGACACGCTCAGGCAGATGGCCCTTGTGGCCATCTGCCTGAGCGTTGTAGCTCCCTCTCTCACCCCGGAAGGCTACAATCGGGATCGTATGAGCATCGAACTGTGGCAGCGTTGTAGCTCCCTCTCTCACCCCGGAAGGCTACAATCCGCCTCGCCGAAGAGGCGCTGCCGGCGCCGGTTGTAGCTCCCTCTCTCACCCCGGAAGGCTACAATCCTCCATTAATGCTTTTCGCACTTCCATGCTGTTGTAGCTCCCTCTCTCACCCCGGAAGGCTACAATCACGAACTGGCGAAGGGGCGGCCGTTCGCGGGTTGTAGCTCCCTCTCTCACCCCGGAAGGCTACAATCTCAAGGATCGTTCCTTCAGCCGTGCATGGGGTTGTAGCTCCCTCTCTCACCCCGGAAGGCTACAATCTGCGTCGCCGCCGCGGCCGGCGTCCATGAGGTTGTAGCTCCCTCTCTCACCCCGGAAGGCTACAATCTGCCCAAAATGCAACAGCGGCATGCACTGCGTTGTAGCTCCCTCTCTCACCCCGGAAGGCTACAATCACGCACCCAGTCGTTGCGGCGCCCAGGGTGTTGTAGCTCCCTCTCTCACCCCGGAAGGCTACAATCTCTGGCCTGTGGTGCATGCGCATCCATCCTGTTGTAGCTCCCTCTCTCACCCCGGAAGGCTACAATCCCTTCGGGTCGTCTATGTTGGCGAACGTGAGTTGTAGCTCCCTCTCTCACCCCGGAAGGCTACAATCGGCAAGCCCTGCACAGGTGGATGCAGGGCGGTTGTAGCTCCCTCTCTCACCCCGGAAGGCTACAATCCGGTTGCACGCCACACACGCAGCAAGGAAGGTTGTAGCTCCCTCTCTCACCCCGGAAGGCTACAATCGTGCTCGATCGAGGGGACGATGTCGCCAATGTTGTAGCTCCCTCTCTCACCCCGGAAGGCTACAATCGGAGTTGACCGGCAGCTTGTAGACCTGGTGGTTGTAGCTCCCTCTCTCACCCCGGAAGGCTACAATCACCGTGAGCGCCATCGCCACGCCCAGCGGCGTTGTAGCTCCCTCTCTCACCCCGGAAGGCTACAATCGATGAGGAGGAAGCCCCCCCCGTCCTCGGCGTTGTAGCTCCCTCTCTCACCCCGGAAGGCTACAATCCCGACCACCATCGACAACACGGTGCTGATCGTTGTAGCTCCCTCTCTCACCCCGGAAGGCTACAATCCGCGCCGAAGCGCGGGCAACCGCCGGCCACGTTGTAGCTCCCTCTCTCACCCCGGAAGGCTACAATCGATTTCCCCGGCGGCATGCTGTTCCTGTCGGTTGTAGCTCCCTCTCTCACCCCGGAAGGCTACAATCAGTAACGGTCGGCGCCGTTTCCGATTGCGCGTTGTAGCTCCCTCTCTCACCCCGGAAGGCTACAATCCGGCTGCGCCGACGGATCGGTGCGCTTGATGTTGTAGCTCCCTCTCTCACCCCGGAAGGCTACAATCACATAAAAAGCCGGTGATTAAACCGGCCTTGTTGTAGCTCCCTCTCTCACCCCGGAAGGCTACAATCGATTTCCCCGGCGGCATGCTGTTCCTGTCGGTTGTAGCTCCCTCTCTCACCCCGGAAGGCTACAATCAGTAACGGTCGGCGCCGTTTCCGATTGCGCGTTGTAGCTCCCTCTCTCACCCCGGAAGGCTACAATCCGGCTGCGCCGACGGATCGGTGCGCTTGATGTTGTAGCTCCCTCTCTCACCCCGGAAGGCTACAATCACATAAAAAGCCGGTGATTAAACCGGCCTTGTTGTAGCTCCCTCTCTCACCCCGGAAGGCTACAATCCTCCGGCAGTAGGATTGCCCTGCCGATGTAGTTGTAGCTCCCTCTCTCACCCCGGAAGGCTACAATCTGCGTCCCCGTTCGGCTCACGTTCAAGCTTGTTGTAGCTCCCTCTCTCACCCCGGAAGGCTACAATCTGTCGCCTACGGCGGGGTGACTCTGGGTGGGTTGTAGCTCCCTCTCTCACCCCGGAAGGCTACAATCAAGATCGCCACCGGCCATCGAAAGCGCGCGGTTGTAGCTCCCTCTCTCACCCCGGAAGGCTACAATCTTTGGCTTTCTTGACACCGGCATGTAGCCTGTTGTAGCTCCCTCTCTCACCCCGGAAGGCTACAATCAACACGAGAATGAAGTGCGCGTCGTTGTCCGTTGTAGCTCCCTCTCTCACCCCGGAAGGCTACAATCCGGCCCCGCCGCAGGGCCGCGCCGGTTTCGGTTGTAGCTCCCTCTCTCACCCCGGAAGGCTACAATCGATCGACAGTTGCAGGAGCCGCATCTCCGGGTTGTAGCTCCCTCTCTCACCCCGGAAGGCTACAATCCG